>CASWRE010000021.1 GCA_949471785.1 uncultured Lachnospiraceae bacterium
GAATTGGTCACACCGCCCTTAGAGAAATGGCTGCGCCGTTCGTCCGAAATTTGCAATGTTAAACCGTCCTTCCATGGCCTTTCATTAAAAAAACATATACGGCCGTTGTGGATTTTAGCGGTCAATGATCTGTTTACTGAACTGTATGCCAAGATAGATATTACCATGCTCGGGACAATCTCTACTAAAATAGCGACAGGGTATTACCATAACGCGAGTACGGCGATCCGAATGATCCGAATGATCTGTTATTCGGCATTTGCCGTATGGTATCCCAGGCTAAGCATATACTACAAAACAGACCGGAAAAAATTCGACAGATTATTACTATATGGAATGAAACTGATGATATTTATTGCCTTTCCCGTAAGTGTCGGTATTTTTATCCTGGCTCCGCAGATCATTATGGTTGTTTTTGGAGAAGCTTTTTTGCCCGCGGTGACAACATTCCGAATTTTATCTCTGCTGCTCCTTGTACAGAGCGCTGCAGATATCATTTATCAGATACTGATGGTTACAGGCAATGAAAAGAAGCGGCTGCCGGTGCTGGCCTGGGGTACGGCCGGTAATATCCTGCTAAATAGTTTCTTTATCCCCGCCTGGGCGGATTGCGGCGCAGCCGTTGCGTCCGTCATTTGCGAAGTGGGAGTTACAGGGGTTCTGCTGGGGAAGGTGTATCGTCTGATTTCGATCGATCTGCCGTGGAAGGCAGCATGGCAGGCTGTAGTCAGTACTTTGATTATGAGCGTTGTTGTGCTGCTGGTCATACAGATTAATGTGCCTCCGTTTTTCCAATGCGGGATGGCAGTTTTTGGGGGAATAATAATATATGGAATATCGAACCTGTTTTTGATGAATGAATTGATAGAAATACTGTTTAAAGGTCTGCATAGCAGGCTGTAGCTGATCTGTAAAAAACATGGATAGCAGAACAACCATAAACCGCCCGCTATGCGGATGCGCGGCAGATTTATGCATGAGGAATATTCGTATAATCCGAAATATCTCTGGTGGTTGTCACCAGATCTTTCACGGATAGATCGTGAACCGAGGAATGTCCGGTAATTCGCGCAAAAGTCTTCAGCTCTTTTTTCATTACATTCAGGTAGTTGGCCACTCTTCTGGCGGACTGTTCTACATTAAGCCGTTCTCTGAGGGCAGGGTCCTGGGTGGCGACGCCCACCGGGCAATGGCCGGAACCACAGATACGGTATTGTTGGCATGCTGCTGCTATCAGGGCTGCGCTGGCTACGGCTACGGCATCGGCGCCCATGGCCAGGGCTTTTGCCACATCGGAGGATACCCGCAGCCCGCCGGTGATGACCAGAGAAATGTCAGAGCGGACGGCATCCAGATATTTTCTCGCGCGGTACAGGGCGTAAACTGTGGGGATAGTGGTAGATTCCCGCAGAAAATAGGGGCTGGAACCGGTGGCACCTCCCCTGCCGTCAATGGTAATAAAATCCGGTTCGGCATATACGCAGTATTCCAGATCACGCTCGATCCGCCCGGCGGCAATCTTGATGCCGACGGGGCGTCCGCCAGAGCGCCTTCGCAGCATGGACACCATGGTTTTCAGATCCTCTTTGGAATTGATCTCCGGGAATTTGCTTGGGCTTTGCACATCCTCGCCCTGTTTTTTCCCGCGGAGCCTGGCGATTTCTTCTGTCACTTTCTCGCCGGGCAGATGACCGCCCATGCCGGGCTTGGTACCCTGACCGATTTTTATTTCAACGGCATCGGCGGCGCGCAGATTTTCATCCGTCACACTGTATTTATTGGGTACATATTCAAATATGTATTTATAGGCGGCTTTCTGTTCCTCCGGCAGAATGCCTCCCTCCCCGCTGCACATGGCTGTTTGGGCCATGGCGGAACCTCTGGCCAGCGCCACTTTGATTTCTCTGGACAATGCGCCAAAGGACATGTGGGAGATATACACCGGGCTGTCCAGAATCATGGGCATTTTCGCATTTTTGCCGATGACGGTCATAGTAGATACAGGAGCGTCGTCATCTAGGGGGGCAGGATTCAGTTGTGCGCCCAAAAACAGGATATCATTCCAGCCGGGCATGGGCATGGAAGTTCCCATGGCGGCGCTGACGGATTGTCCGGAAACGGCCATTTGATGGATTTCTTCCATGTAGCGACAGGATGTATCCGTTCTGTAGAAAGTTTTGTCGTAACTCAAATCGGAAGCCGGGACATTTGCGTTTTGGGCCTGTCCGGTATACGCGGAGTCTGTATCTGTGAGATTTCCGGGCTGTTCCGTAAATTTTTCTCCGGGTTGATGACAGGCAGGGCACTCTGCAGGTGCCTCCTCGCCCTCGTAGACATAACCACAGACAGAACAAACAAATCTTTTCATAAGTCATAACCTCCTGATGATTTTCTACAAAATATGTATTCGTATACACCAGTTTAACTTTTTATGCAGAGAGTGACAACTGATTTCCTGTTTTTTCTGAAAAAACTTATTTTACAGCGAGACTTCCGCCGTTTTACTCATTCGTGAATTGACAGGCTCTTGTTTCAATAGTATAATCAAACGTGGAATTTTTGGCGTATTTGTACATATCGGGGAGGGTTGGTAGGATGCGGATGGGTTATACGACCGGTTCCTGCGCGGCGGCGGCAGCCAAGGCGGCAGCCATGATGCTGTTTTCTGGACAGCCCGTGGAAGAGGCGCCGCTCATGACGCCGAAAGGCGTGCTGCTTCATCTGAACATTGAGGACATTCAGATGGGAGAGGGGACGGTTTCCTGTGCAGTTCGAAAGGACGGCGGTGATGATCCTGATGTGACCACCGGCCTTCTTGTCTATGCGGAGGTATCCCGCAGGGAAGGCGCGGGGGTGCAGATTGACGGCGGCGCAGGCGTGGGCCGTGTGACCAAAAAAGGATTGCAGCAGCCTGTCGGCGAGGCGGCCATCAACAATACGCCCCGGCGGATGATACGGGAGGCAGTGGAGGAAATCTGTCGGGAGTATCGGTACGGCCAGGGGCTCCGGGTGGTGATCTCTGTTCCCGGAGGGGAAAAAGTGGCGGAAAAGACTTTCAATCCCCGTCTGGGTATTCGGGGCGGGATTTCGATCCTCGGTACCAGCGGGATCGTGGTACCCATGAGTGAGGCTGCCCTGATCGAAAGTATCCGTGTGGAGATGGGGATGCTTCACGCCAATGGCGGCGAATATCTGATCATCACACCGGGGAATTACGGCGAGGTCTTCTCTAAAGAACAGAGAAATATCCGGCTGGATTACGCCATGAAATGCAGTAATTATGTGGGGGAGACCCTGGATT
Organism: uncultured Lachnospiraceae bacterium; assembly: GCA_949471785.1. Classification (GTDB taxonomy): domain Bacteria; phylum Bacillota; class Clostridia; order Lachnospirales; family Lachnospiraceae; genus UBA11957. The sequence continues at coordinate 3,302 of CASWRE010000021.1, forward strand.
TCGCCCGGGAGCTGGGTGTAAAGGGTATCCTTTTTATTGCACACATAGGGAAATTTATCAAGGTATCCGGGGGAATTATGAATACGCATTCCAGGCATGCCGACAGCCGTGCGGAGCTGATGGCAGCCCAGGCTATCCGGGCAGGCGCGAGTCTGGAGACGGCCCGAAAAATACTGGATACGATTACGACGGAGGAGGCTCTGGATATTCTTTATGGGGAAGGTCTCACGGAGGCTTTTATGGAAATCGTGCTGCCGAAAGTGGCCCATTATCTGGAACACAGGGCGGCGGGAGAGCTGCATCTGGGAGCCATCCTGTTCTCCAGCGTCCACGGGAAGCTGGGAGAGACAGAAGGGGTGAAGGAGCTGATCCGTAAGATAAACGCACAGGGCTGACGGCGGCCCGAACAAAATACGTTGATTACAGGAGAAGGTAATGGCAGGAAAATTGTATGGTGTAGGCGTGGGGCCGGGAGATCCGGAGCTTTTGACTTTGAAAGCCCTGCGGCTGATACGGGAAGCGGACGTTATTGCGGTCCCCGGGGAGGTGGCCAGGGAGACGGTGGCTTATAAAATTGTGGTACAGGCATACCCGGATCTGGATGATAAAGAGATGCTTTCCCTCGTAATGCCTATGACGAAGGATGCAGATAAACTGGAGGCCAGCCATCAGGCGGCGGCAAAAACAGTGGCGGCCCGGCTGGACGAGGGGAAAACGGTGGCTTTTCTGACTCTGGGAGATGTGACGGTCTATTCGACCTATCTGTATGTCCATCGGAAAATTCTGCAGATGGGGTATGAGGCGGAGATCGTAAACGGCATCACTTCTTTTTGCGCAGTGGCGGCCCGGCTGAATACAGGGCTTGTGGAAAAGGCGGAAGAGCTCCATGTCATCCCGGCTTCCTACCAGATTGAAGAGGCTCTGCGGTTCCCGGGTACAAAAGTGCTGATGAAGGCCGGACGGAAAATGCGTGAGGTAAAAGCCGTTTTGGAGAAGACAGGAGCCAGCGCGTCTATGATTGAAAATTGCGGTATGGAAAACGAAAAAATGTACAGGTCGGTGGAAGAGATTCCCGAGGATGCGGGATATTATTCTTTGATTATCGTTAAAGATAAAAGTGAAACGGTACAGTAGGAGGGAAAAATGGTTCATTTTGTAGGAGCCGGGTCCGGCGCGCCGGATCTGATTACGATCAGGGGGAAAAAACTGCTGGAGGAGGCCGACGTGATCATTTATGCCGGCTCTCTGGTAAACCCGCAGCTTCTGGCGTACGGAAAGGAAGGCTGCGCGGTATACAACAGCGCGAAGATGACTCTGGAGGAGGTTCTGGAGGTGATGTCTGACGCGGAAGCGAGGGGACTGACCACGGTGCGGCTTCACACCGGAGATCCCTGCCTTTACGGTGCGATCCGGGAGCAGATGGATGTGCTGGATGAGAAAGGAATTGCCTATGATTCCACGCCCGGAGTCAGCTCTTTCTGCGGCGCCGCTGCGGCGCTGGATCTGGAGTATACGCTGCCGGAGGTGTCTCAGAGCGTGGTGATTACCCGGATGGCCGGGCGAACACCGGTACCGGAAAAGGAGAGCATCGAATCCTTTGCCGCCCACCAGGCGACTATGGTGGTATTTCTTTCCACGACCATGTTGGACGAGCTCAGCGAGCGGCTGATTGCGGGAGGCTATAAGGCCGACACACCGGCGGCTATTGTATACAAGGCTACCTGGGAAGATGAGAAAACAGCGGTATGTACAGTGGGGACTCTGGCTGACACGGCCAGAACCAACGGGATCACCAAGACGGCCCTGATGATCATCGGCGACGTGGTGACGCACACGAAATACGATCGCTCTCAGTTGTATCATCCGGCCTTTACCACGGAATTCCGTCAGGCGTCTGAGTAGGGGAAAATGTATGGACGGTAACTGTGCAAACATTATTTGCTTTTCGGAAAACGGAAAGCGAACGGCCCGGGAAACGGCCGAGTATCTGGAAAGTCGGGGGACGGCGACAGAACTGTGGTTGAAAAGCCGATACGCCGCGGCGGAAAAGCCTTTTCATCCGGTGGAAGGATCTCTGACCGATTGGGTAAAAACCCGCTGGGGGTGCAAGACGCTGGTATTTGTGGGGGCTCTCGGTATTGCCGTGCGGGCCATAGCCCCCCATGTAAAAAGTAAGAAAACCGATCCGGCGGTGCTGGTGCTGGATGAGGGAAAACATTTCTGTATCCCGCTGTTGTCGGGCCATCTGGGAGGGGCCAATGAGGCTGCACTGAATCTGGCGGCGCATATCGGCAGTATTCCGGTGGTAACTACGGCGACGGACGTCCACAGCCTTTTTGCCGTGGATGTGTTTGCAAAGAAAAACGGATTACTGATTGACCGCATGGAGCTGGCCAGGGATGTCAGCGCGGCTCTGCTGGCGGGACAGACGGTGGGGATCTATTCGGAGCTGCCCCTGGAGAAGAGCGGCCAGCCACCCGAACTGGCGTTTTGGGAAACAGAACGGGAGGCCGCGGACAGCGGTCTGCCCCTGGGGATATATATCGGATACCGGACAGATTGTGTTCCGTTTCCCCAAACCCTGAAGCTTGTTCCGGACGTACTGTCGGTGGGGATCGGCTGCCGAAAGGGAACCGCGGCGGAAAAGGTGGCGTCCCTGTTCTATCTGGTTATGGCGGAAGCCCATTTGGATGTGCGTGCCGTGGGACAAGTGGCCAGCATTGATCTGAAGAAAGATGAGGGGGGCATCAGGGCGCTGGCGGAGTCGCTGCGTATACCCTTTGTGACTTACGATTCGGAAGCACTGAAAAAAGTTCCGGGGATATTTTCCGCATCAGACTTTGTAAAGGATATTACCGGCGTGGACAATGTATGTGAGCGCAGCGCCGTGCTGGCCTCCGGAAACGGAACACTGATCAGAAAAAAGCGCCCCGGCCAGGGGGTGACGGCTGCGGTGGCGGCCGGGAACAGGAGGATACGTTTTGAACAAAATATTTGTGGTGGGTATTGGCCCCGGTGAGTATGAACAGATGACCTTGAAGGCGATCCGCGCGCTGGAGGGCAGCGATGTGATCATCGGTTATACGGTCTATGTAGACCTGGTGAAAGAACATTTTGCCGGCAAAGAATTTATGACCACACCGATGACGAAGGAGGTGGATCGCTGTGTGCTGGCTTTTGAGGAAGCCATGAAGGGCCGGGTCGTGTCCATGATCTGCAGCGGCGATGCCGGAGTTTACGGCATGGCAGGGCTGATGTATGAAGTAGGCGAGCGGTACCCTGATGTGGAGCTTGAGATTGTACCCGGTGTGACGGCGGCTCTTGGAGGAGCGGCGGTACTTGGCGCACCCCTGATTCATGATTTCTGCCTGATTTCCTTAAGCGATCTTCTGACGCCCTGGGATAAGATTGAAGCCCGGCTGCTGGCGGCGGCCAAAGCGGACCTCGTCGTGTGCCTGTACAATCCCTCCAGCAAGAAGCGCCGCGATTATCTGATGAAAGCCTGTGACCTGATGCTGGAATGCAAATCTCCCGACACCGTGTGCGGCATCGTGGGTAATATTGCCCGGGAAGGAGAGTATGCTTCCGTGATGACATTAAAGGAACTTCGGGATACCCGGGTGGATATGTTTACTACCGTGTTTGTGGGCAATTCCCAGACCAGGCAGATCGGCGGCAAGATGGTGACTCCGCGGGGATACCGGGGCGTATAAAAGCGGGCGGAGAGGGTTTAGCTATGTCAAAGATTGTTGTATTTGCCGGGACAGTTGAGGGACGGCAGATTGCCGAATTTTTGGACCGGCACGGGATCGAAGCCAGGGTCTGTGTGGCCACGGAATATGGGGAGAGCCTGCTGCCTGTCGGTGGCAGGCTGACGGTATCCCATGAAAGGCTTGATGAATCACAAATGGAGACCCTGTTTGCCGACGGCTGTGAGCTGGTGGTAGACGCAACGCACCCCTACGCGGCGTCGGTAACGGAAAATATCAGACAGGCCTGCGCAAAGACGGGCACGGAGTATATCCGGCTTATCCGGGAATCCGTGAGCTGGGACGAGTCGGAGGTCATCGCGGTGGATTCCGTGGCCGAGGCTGCAGAGATCCTGTGTAATACGGAAGGAAATATACTGGCCACCACCGGGAGCAAGGAGCTTAAGGCATATACGGTGATACCAGATTACGCGCAGCGAGTGTTCGCCCGAGTGCTTTCTCTGCCCGACGTCGTTCGTTCCTGCGGGGATCTGGGGTTTAGGGGACGGCATCTGATCTGCATGCAGGGCCCCTTTTCCCGGGAGATGAACGCAGCTATGATGCGCCAGTACGATATCCGCTACCTGGTGACAAAAGAATCGGGGAAAAACGGCGGCTTTCCGGAGAAACTGGCGGCGGCCAGGGAGGCCGGCGCGAAGCTGGTGGTGGTAGGGCGTCCTCTGCGGGAGGAAGGGTATACGTTGTCCGGGTGTAAACGTTTTCTGCTGGAGAGGCTGGCCGTTTCTCCTCGGCAGAAGATTTCTCTGGTGGGCATAGGCCCGGGCAGTCCGGAAATTATGACGGCAGAGGCCAGGCGGACCCTTCAGGAGGCGGAGCTGCTGATCGGGGCGCGACGCATGACTGACGCGGCAGCCGGGCCGGGCCGGGAAATTTTTCATGCCTACAGGCCCGATGAGATCAAAGCCTGCATCGACAGCCACCCGGAATGTGAAAAGGTAGCCGTGGCGTTGTCCGGCGACGTGGGTTTTTTCAGCGGGGCAAAAAAGCTGCTGAATGTGCTGGGGCCGGAGGTGGAACTGTTGCCGGGGATTTCCTCTATGGTCAGTTTCTGCGCAAAGCTGGGAATCCCCTGGGAGGACGTGCGTCCCTACAGTATTCATGGAAAAGAAGAAAATCTGACGGGGCGCGTCAAACGTCATGAAAAAGTATTTGCCATACTGGGTACGGCAGACGGCGTGGCCGAATTGTGCGCAAAGCTCCATGCATACGGCATGGATCATGTGCGTTTGGCCGTAGGGGAACGGCTGTCCTATCCGGATGAAAAAATTACATGGGGATATCCGGAAGATTTCCTTGATCGGAAGACGGATTCCCTCTGTGTGGTTTATCTGGAAAATGCCGACGCTCCGCAGCGGGTAGTGACTCATGGTATACCGGATGACCGTTTCCTCAGGGCTAAGACGCCGATGACGAAGGAGGAGGTGCGCACGATTTCCGTGGCCAAGCTGCAGCTTCGGGAGGACTCGGTGATCTATGACGTGGGGGCGGGCACCGGTTCTGTCTCTGTAGAGATGGCGCTGGCGGTTCCGGGCGGACATGTGTACGCCATAGAAAAAAAACCGGAAGCCGTGGAATTGCTGAAGAAAAATAAGATTCATTTTGGCGCGGATAATCTGACCGTCGTCGAAGGTACGGCTCCGGAGGCTCTGGAATCTCTTCCTGCGCCCACCCATGCATTTATCGGCGGTTCCTCGGGAAACCTCCGTGAGATTGCGGCCCTGCTGCTGGCGAAAAATCCGGCGATCCGCATCGTGGTCAATGCGATTACTCTGGAAACGGTGCGGGAGGCGCTGGACGTGATGCGGGAGTTTTCCGTCACCGACACGGAAATCGTGTCCCTGTCTGTGGCAAGATCCAGGGAAGTGGGCGCCTATCATATGATGACGGGACAAAACCCAGTGTATATCTTTACTTTCTCCGGGGAGGCGCGGCCATGAAGCTTCCGAGAATATTGCTTACGGCGACAGCCAGCGGCAGCGGGAAAACGCTGTGTACCTGCGGTCTTCTGCAGGCGTTAAAAAATCGCGGCCTCAGGACAGTGTCCTATAAATGCGGCCCGGATTATATTGATCCCATGTTTCACACGAAAGTGATCGGGATAAAGAGCCGCAATCTGGATACATTTTTCACCGGCAGGGATATGACCCGGTATTTGCTGCGGAAAAACGGCGCAAATGCCGATGTAGCCATCATCGAGGGGGTCATGGGATATTATGACGGCCTGGCGGGGATATCCGCGAAGGCCAGCGCATGGGATCTGGCCGATGTGACCGGGACTCCGGCGGTGCTGCTGGTGAATTGCCGCGGCATGAGCGTATCCGTCGTCCCCATAATCAAGGGTTTTCTGGACTATAAGGAGAACAGCCATATTCGAGGCGTGATTTTGAATCGGATTTCACCGATGTTGTACCCGAGGGTGAAAGCGATGGTGGAAGAACAGCTTCCGGTGAAAGTCTACGGTTTTCTCCCTGAATGGAAGGAGTGTCCCCTGGAGAGCCGTCATCTGGGGCTTGTGCTCCCGGAAGAGATCCGGGATCTGCAAAGACAGCTGGAACTATTGGCGGAGTCTATGGAAAAGTCCGTGGATATTGACGGGCTGTTGGAACTTGGCCGGACGGCGGCATGTATTTCCGATCAAAAGGACCGGAAGACGGCCGCTGTTTCGGCGGAACAGATTCGTATCGGTGTGGCCATGGATGAGGCATTTTGCTTTTTTTATGAAGATAATCTGGATTATCTGCGGGAACATGGCGTCGGCATCATTCCTTTTTCGCCTCTTCATGATACCGGGCTGCCGGAGGACCTTGACGGTCTTGTCTTAAACGGCGGCTATCCCGAACTCTATGCCCGCGGACTGAGTGAGAATACGGCTATGAGACAGGCTTTGCGGGAGGCCGTTTTGAGCGGGCTGCCGACCACGGCGGAGTGCGGCGGCTTTATGTATCTCCACAATACCATGGAGGATATGGACGGTGTGGCATGGCCTATGGCCGGAATTATTCCCGGACGGGTGTGGAAGACGCCCGGACTGACCCGTTTCGGTTACATCACGCTGCAGGGCGGTACGGTTTTCGGCGAGGAGGTGGGCAGCCTGCCCGCCCATGAGTTCCACTATTTTGACTCGGATGCCTGCGGGACAGACTGGAAGGCTCAAAAGCCCAAAAGCAGCAGGAGCTGGGCATGCATACACAGTACGGATACGTTGTTTGCCGGGTTCCCTCATATCTACTATTATGCCAATACAAAATTTGCAGACACGTTTTTGCGCAAATGCCGGGAATACGGTTGCCGTTCACACCGTGATCAGTAACGGATGATGCCGGAGAGTGCAGTAAAGGACAGGTGATAAGATGACATTGCAGGAAACCATAGAAAAGATCCGCCCCCTCTCCCGGGAGGCCATGGACGCAGCCTGGAAAAGGTGGAATGATACCTCGATCCCGTTGCACAGCCTGGGCAAGCTGCAGGATGCCGTGGTGCGCATTGCCGGTATGCTGCGGACGCCGAAGGTTGCGCTGGATAAAAAGGCGCTGGTGGTCATGTGCGCCGACAATGGCGTGGTGGAGGAAGGGATCTCTCAGAGCGGCCAGGAGGTCACAAAGATTATTGCCGAAAATTTTCTCAGGGAAAAGGCCACGGCGGCGATCTTTTGCCGGAAATCCGGCGCGGACGTATTCCCGGTGGATATCGGTATCGCTTCCGACACGATCCTTCCCAATTACAAAGTGGCTTACGGCACGAAGAATTTCGCGAAAGAACCGGCCATGACAAAAGAGCAGGCGGTCCGGGCCATAGAGGTGGGCATTCATATGGCGGAAAAACTTTATGACCAGGGCTACCGTATTCTGGCCACCGGGGAAATGGGCATCGGCAACACCACTACCAGCAGCGCTATGACGGCGGCTTTCACCGGCGTTTCGGTGGAGAAGGTAACGGGACGGGGAGCCGGTTTATCCAGCGCCGGCCTGGATAAGAAAATCCGGGTTATTCAGGATGCCCTGAACTATTATCGGCCGGATGCGACAGACGCCCTGGGAGTGCTCTCGGCGGTGGGCGGCTTTGATATCGCAGGTATGGCCGGCGTATTCCTGGGCGGTGCGGCCCTAGGTATCCCGGTGGTGGTGGACGGATTTATTTCCGGAGTGGCGGCCATGACGGCGGCCATACTTTGTCCTAAAGCGAAATCCTATATGTTTGCTTCTCATTTGTCCCAGGAACCTGCCTCTGCGCTGGTGCTGGAGGAGTTGGGCCTGGAAGGATTTATGGATTGTGGGATGCGTCTGGGAGAGGGGAGCGGCGCGGTGCTGCTGTTCCCCATTTTGGACATGGCTATTGAGGTCTACCGGGGTGTGGCCTCCTTTGAAGAGAACAGTATGGAACATTATGTTCCGCTGTCATGACGGAGCTGCCTATGTTTCGTGTGATTACAGGAGGAAGCGGAAGCGGGAAATCCGCTTATGCCGAACAGTGTGTGCTGGATTTGGGGCCGGCGGAGAGAATTTATGTGGCAACCATGTACCCTTACGATGAAGAATGTCACGCCCGCATTGCCCGTCACAGGCAGATGCGCAGCCGCAAACAGTTTTCCACGGTTGAGTGCTATACCGGCCTTGAATGTCTGCAGGTTCCGGCGGGCAGCGTGGTACTGCTAGAATGTATGTCCAATCTGGTGGCCAATGAGATGTATCAGGAACAGGGCGCCGGGGAAGGCACAGTAGAGGCAGTGACGGCCGGTATTGACAGTCTGTTAGGACAGGCGGGACATCTGGTGGTGGTTACGAATGAGATTTTTTCCGACGGTTTGCCGTATGATGAGGAGACGGCCCGTTATCTGCGGTATCTCGGTGAGATTAACGCCCGGATGGGATATCTGGCCGATGCGGTGACAGAGGTGGTCTGCGGGATACCTCTGATCATTAAAAGGTAACTGGTAACTGTTCAGTACAGGCCGAAGCACTTGCTGCTGAGGCCGTAAAAACATGATTCAAGTGTGCAAAATCCCATCGCCGCAGGCGATTTTAATTGGATTTTGCATCGTAACTGTGAAGGTACTGAACAGTTACGGTAACTGTAAATTAAAATGGGAGAAAAAGTTCTTGAAAAAACTGTACCATAGCTGTATGATAGCATTTTCGATGTTTTCTAAGATTCCGGTGCCGAATTGTGACTGGAGCGAGGAAAACATGGCCTATATGATGTGCTTTTTCCCCTGGGTGGGCGTGGTAGTGGGCGGTCTGACGGGCCTGTGGGGGATTCTGGGCAGAAATCTTTCCTGGAACGGCTGTCTGTATACAGTGATTCTGATGCTGATTCCCTTTTGGGTCACGGGAGGTATCCATCTGGACGGCCTGCTGGATACGGCGGACGCTCTGAGTTCCTGGATGCCCAGGGAGCGGCGGCTGGAGATCCTGAAGGATGTGCATACGGGGGCCTTTGCGGTGCTGACCGGCATTGTCTATTTTGTCTTGATGTACGGCGCATACAGTGAGGTGACGCCGGATATCCTGCCTTTTCTGTGCCTGAGCTTTCCGATGACGAGGTGTCTTTCGGCTATGTCCATTGTATCGTTTCCAAAAGCGCGCAGGGATGGTACAGTGGCGGTTTTCTCAAAAGACGCCAGTACCAGACGGGTGCAGGCGGTGCTGATTTTGTATATGCTGTTGCTGACGGCGGTGAATCTGTACCTGCATCCGGTATATGGCGCGGTAAACTGCGGCGCGGCGGCGGCGGTATTTGTCTGGTATTACCGGAAGGCTATGAAATATTTTGGCGGTACGACCGGAGATATCGCGGGATATTTTCTGAGTATCTGCGAACTGGTGATGCTGCTGGCCCAGGTACTTGTGCATGTTATAGAAAGAGGAAGAGTATTATGATTCTGGTCATTGGCGGCGCTTTTCAGGGAAAACAGCGGTTTGCCCGGGAGATTTCCGGGCTGGAACACTGGGCGGACGGACAAAGCTGCGGGAAGGAGGAACTGGATACCTGTGACGGGATGATCCATTTCCATGAATACATAAGAAACCGGCTGGGGGAGGGACTGGATTGTACCGGAATCCCGGAGCGGGTAGCACGAAATAATCCGCATGTGGTGCTGGTAGCCAATGAGCTTGGCTGCGGCGTGGTGCCTGTGGATGCTTTTGACCGCCGTTATCGGGAGGCGGTGGGACGCATCTGTACCGGCCTGGCTGCGGAGGCAGAGGCGGTCTACCGGGTAGTCTGCGGAATCGGGGTGCGAATAAAATGAAGGTGCGGATTCATTTCATCCGTCATGGCCGTACGGCAGGGAATCGGGAACATCGCTATGTAGGCCGCACGGACGAGCCGTTGTGCGCGGAGGGGGCAAAAGAGCTTGAGGAAATGACTGTTCCGGAAGCAGCGCTTCTCTTTGTGAGCCCAATGCGGCGTTGTATGGAAACGGCCCGCATCCTTTATCCGGATCTGGAAGCAGTGGCGGTGCCGGAATTTCGCGAATGTGATTTCGGAACCTTTGAGGGAAAAAACTGGCGGGAGCTCTCCGGTGATATGGATTATCAGAGGTGGGTGGACAGCGGCGGAACGCTGCCTTTTCCTGGCGGGGAAAGCAGAGAAGGATTTTGCCTCCGGTGCCGCACAGGTTTTTTGCGTGTGATGGAAAATATTCGTGCCGCGGGATGCCGTGAGGCGGCCGTGGTGGCTCATGGAGGAACGATCATGGCTGTGATGGACGCGTGGTCAGAGCCGCACAGGGATTACTATGACTGGCAGGTGGATAATGGCGGGCGGCTGACAGTCTGGACGGAAACGGAAGAGTGGCGCGGAGGAACGGATGCCGCCATACGCTGCGTGCACATTCCGGACGGACAAGGGGCGATGCCGCGACAAATCCGGCGCTGACTGCGATAGAATACATAAAGGTGAAGATATGCTGTTACATATACAATACACGTTAGCCGCCGTGGTGATCGGTTTTTTGCTGGATATGCTGTTTGGAGATCCCCATGGGCTTTATCATCCGGTGCAGGCGATCGGGAAATGGATTACGCTGTCAGAAACGGCGCTGCGAAAGATATTGCCGAAGAACAGGGGCGGCGAGAGGCTGGGCGGTATATGCCTGGTGATTCTGGTGGCCGGGGTCAGTACGGCCGTACCGTGGGCAGTACTTTTTTGGGGATATCGGCTGCACTGGGCTGTGGGGCTGGCCATAGAGAGTTTTCTGTGCTATCAGCTTTTGGCGGCCCGCTCTCTTAGAGATGAGAGTATGAAGGTGTATGACAGGCTAAAAGAGGATGATCTGGCAGGGGGACGGTATGCGGTTTCGATGATCGTAGGCCGGGATACAGCAAACCTCACGGAAGAAGGGGTAACGAAAGCAGCCGTGGAGACGGTGGCAGAGAATGCTTCGGACGGGGTTCTGGCGCCTTTGTTTTACATGATGATCGGCGGCGCGGTATGGGGATTCGCCTATAAATCTGTCAACACTATGGATTCCATGGTGGGATATAAAAACGACCGTTACCGCTATTTTGGTACGGCGGCGGCTCTGCTGGATGATGTGATGAATTATATACCGGCCCGTCTGTCTGCAGTGATCATGACACTGGCTGTTTTCTTTTGCGGTATGGACGGAAAAAGAGCCTGGAGAATTTTTCTCAGAGACAGACGGAACCATGCCAGCCCCAATTCGGCTCACACCGAGGCAGTGATGGCGGGAGCGTTGGGAATCCAGTTGGCCGGGGATGCCTGGTATTTTGGGCAATTACACAAAAAACAGACGATCGGTGATCCCTGCCGCCCTGTGGTGATTGCGGACGTGCCGCGGGCCAACCGCCTTTTAATGGCCACGGCCTGGCTGGCGCTGCTGATCTTTGGGGCGATACGGCTGGGGATTATGCTGTTTATCCAGACGGTTTCACCTGGTATGTGAGCAGACAATCATCGACAGGAAATGCGGCATAGTTATGGCATGCCGCCGGAGGAAGCTATGAAGGAACAGATACATGGCGGGGATGTGTACCGTCATCCGGGGGTACTGGATTTTTCATCGAATATGAATCCGCTGGGGACGCCTCCTGCAGTGATAGAAGCCGCGGCGAGAAGCCTGAAGAAGATAGCTCATTATCCCGATATCCGGTGTACGGCGCTGACGGAGGCGCTGGCGGACTATGAGCAGGTTCCTCCGGAACAGATCATCTGCGGTAACGGCGCGGCGGATTTGATCTTTTCGCTGGTACAGGCGGTTCGTCCGAAAAAGGCGCTGGTGCAGGCTCCGACTTTCGCGGAATATGCGCAGGCGCTGGAAACAGTGGGATGCGCCGTGAAATATTACGATTCTTCCTGCCGGAATTTTAGGATTAACAGGGACTATCTGGAAATGCTGGAAGAACGTCCCGATATAGTGTTTCTGTGCAATCCCAATAATCCCACGGGATTTCTGATTGAATCGGAAATCCTGGGAGAAATTGCGAACGTGTGTGAAAAGCGGGATATCCTGCTGGTGGTAGACGAGTGTTTCCAGGATTTCATTTCGGATGAGGAGAGGCATACATTGAAATCCCGGCTGTCCGGCAATGGCCGTTTGTTTCTTCTGAAAGCATTTACCAAGCGGTATGCCATGGCCGGTTTGCGCCTGGGGTACGGTCTTTGTTCCGACAGCGGCCTTTTGGAAAGAATGGGCCGGGTGACGCAGCCCTGGAATGTTTCGATTCCTGCCCAGGCTGCGGGGGTGGCGGCGCTTAAGGAATGCGCCTATGTCCGGGAAGGACGCCGGATAGTGGCTGAGGAGCTGCCCCGGATGAAAAGAGAGATGGCTGCCGCGGGTCTTCGGGTGTATGATTCCAGGGCCAACTATATTTTCTTCCGCGGGCCGGAAGATCTGAAAGAACGCTGTCTAAAGCAGGGGGTACTGATCCGAAGCTGCAGCAATTATCCGGGTCTTGACAGCGGGTATTTTCGGGTGGCCGTGCGGCGGCGTGAGGAGAATGATGTGTTGCTCCGTGCACTTCAATCACAAAAATGTAGAGGGAGGTAACGGCTATGGCGAAGGCGATCATGATACAGGGTACAATGTCCAATGCGGGAAAAAGTCTCTTGGCGGCCGGGTTGTGCCGGATTTTTCATCAGGACGGCTACCGGGTAGCGCCCTTCAAATCTCAGAATATGGCGTTGAATTCTTTTATTACAGAAGAAGGCCTGGAAATGGGCCGGGCTCAGGTGATGCAGGCTGAGGCGGCGGGAATCAAGCCGTCCGTTTTAATGAATCCTGTTTTGCTCAAGCCCACCAATGATACGGGGTCCCAGGTCATTGTGAACGGCGAGGTGCTGGGAACAATGGACGCCAGGGAGTACTTTGCCTATAAATCCCAATTGTTCCCGGAGATCATGAAGGCATATCAAAGGCTGGCGGAAGCGTATGATATTATCGTGATAGAAGGCGCCGGCAGTCCGGCGGAAATCAATTTGAAGAGGGAAGATATTGTCAACATGGGTATGGCCAAAAGGGCCGGCGCACCGGTGCTGCTGGTGGGCGACATCGACCGGGGAGGGGTATTTGCCCAGCTGGTCGGTACGGTGACGCTTTTGGATGAGGATGAAAGGTCCATGATCAAAGGGCTTGTCATCAATAAATTCCGCGGGGACAAGACGATCCTGGAGCCCGGAGTCCGGATGCTGGAAGAAATTGCCGGTATCCCGGTAGTGGGCGTGGCTCCCTATCTGTCTATCCAGGTGGAAGACGAGGACAGTCTGACCGAGAGGTTTTCCCGTCACGGGGAAGCGGGCGTAATTGATCTGGCGGTCATCCGGCTACCGAGAATCTCTAATTTTACGGATTTCAATCCCTTTGAGAGTATGCCGGGGGTGACTGTGCGCTATGCGGGCAGCGTCCGCGAGCTGGGAAACCCGGATATGATTCTGTTGCCGGGCACAAAGAACACGATGGAGGACCTGCTCTGGATGAGGGAAAACGGACTTGAAGCCGCCGTTTTGAAAGCGGCGGCCGCGGGAAAGGTGATTTTCGGCATTTGCGGCGGCTTTCAGATGCTGGGAGAGCTGCTGTCCGACCCGGATCATGTAGAGGCCGGCGGTACGGTGCGCGGTATGGGTCTGCTCCCTGTGGATACAGTATTTGCCGCTGGAAAGACGAGAACCCGCGTGACCGGTACGTTTGGCAAGGTAGACGGCGTCCTGTCTGAACTGTCAGAGATTCCGGTGGAAGGTTATGAAATTCATATGGGCGACACAACGGGCGGGAATGACGTATCTTCCATGACAATGATAGAAGATTTTGTGCGGCAAGACGGTAGGAAACCCGACGGGGCCCAGAGAGGGAATGTCTACGGTACCTATATTCATGGCGTGTTTGACCGTGAGGAGGTGGCGAAGGCCGTGATCCGCGGCCTGGGACGGCAAAAAGGCGTGGATACAGAGCATATTACAGGAATAGATTTTCAGACATTTAAAGAGTCACAGTATGATATTCTGGCAGATGCGCTGAGGAAGCATATGGATATGAAAAAAATATATGAAATTCTTGAGACGGGGTTATGAGAGCGCCGTAAGGCTTTATGCAGTGTTTCCCTTTTGCGGGTTTTTCGGTCGAGTGAGTAAGCAGTCTCAGACGGTATGGCAGACGATATAAGGAGGTAAGCAGACTATGGAGTGGGAAAAGGTTGGGCCAAGGGAGATTGAGGCCCGCAGCTTTGAGATCATCACGGAGGAGCTAGGGGACAGGAAACTTGTCCCGGGGACGGAACAGATTGTAAAGCGGTGCATCCATACCAGCGCAGATTTTGATTATGCGGACAATCTGTGCTTTTCGGAGGGCGTTGTGGAACAGGCGCTGGAGGCAATCCGGGAAGGCGCCTGCATTGTGACAGATACCCAGATGGCCCGATCGGGAATTAATAAGAAAGCGCTGGCCCGCTATGGCGGCGAAGTGCTCTGTTTTATGTCCGATGAGGATGTGGCCCAGGCAGCCAGGGAAAATCAGACTACGCGGGCGACGGCCTGCATGGACAAGGCGGCAGCCATGGATAAAAAGCTGATATTCGCCATCGGCAACGCGCCGACGGCGCTGATACGCCTCCATGAACTGATCACGGCGGGCAGACTCAGGCCGGAGCTGGTGATTGGCGTGCCTGTCGGATTTGTCAATGTGGTGCAGTCCAAAGAATTGATCATGGGGGACGATGTGCCCTATATCGTGGCGCGGGGCCGCAAGGGAGGCAGCAACATCGCGGCGTGTATATGTAATGCGCTGTTGTATATGCTGGACGACAGACGCGGGTAAAAAAGATCGTGAATTATGAAGGGGGCGTTGATTGTGTTCGGCGAATGCCATATGCATATTTTTATGAACGGCACGGATTACCGGCGGGCCGTCATGGAACAGAAGGAAGGAAAGGGCGAGACGGTGGCGCGCCGGAATCTGGAGGCATATCGCCGCCACGGTGTGACCTTTGTGCGGGACGGAGGGGATCATTATGATCTGTCGGTGCTGGCAAGGCAGCTGGCCCCGGAATATGGGATTGATTACCGCACGCCGGTATTTGCCATTCACAAGCAGGGGCATTACGGCGGCATTGTGGGGCATGGCTTCGGCGACCTGGTGGAGTATGAGGCGCTGGTGCGGGCGGCCATAGAGCAGGGAGCAGATTTTATTAAAATAATTGTCAGCGGTATCATGGATTTCAATAAGGCGGGAATTCTGACGGAGGCTTCGCTGAGCGCCGATGAGATTCGTGAGATGGTTCACATCGCCCATGAAGAAGGCATGGCCGTCATGGCCCATGCCAACGGCGCAGACGCAGTGCGCAGCGCCGTACTGGCGGGGGCGGACTCGCTGGAACATGGTAATTTTATGGACAGAGATTGCGTACAGCTGCTGGCAGAGGCGGATACGGTTTATGTGCCCACCGTATCCACCATCTATAACCTGTTGGGAGATAATCGTTTTCCTGAACGGGAAATCAGGGAACTGTGGAACCGCCAGAAAGATGTGATCGCAGCCTGTTATGAGGTCGGCGTCCGGCTGGCTCTCGGCAGCGACGCAGGGGCCTACTGTGTTCTGCACGGTCAGGGCGTTGAGGATGAATACAGGGCATTTTGCCGGAGTATCGGCGAATCTGCCAGATTGAAAGTACATCTGATGGAGGGGGAACAGCGCATACAGGAGAAATTCCGCAGAAAATAGGGCGGCAGTTCCCGGCCTGTTTTCCGTACCGTCATAAAAATTCAGTCATAAATTCCCTGTACCAGAGCGGCATGTTGTTTCTCTGGAGCAGGGGATTTTTACGTTCCTCAATGGCTATGGTATCATAGAATGTTTTCCACAGATCCCGGTATTCATCCGGCTTTTGGGAGAGGAATGATTCGGCCTGTTCACGGGACAGGGAGGCCAGATACCAGTCCTGCCCGGCGGGATGGACGGCGGCGAGCCGTCTTCCTACATCGAGGATCAGAAAATTCTCTCCGGACAGCCGGTCGGCAAAATGGGGAGTCAGCATGGTCAGGATATTGCCTTTGGGACGGATACGCGCAAAAAGAATACCCTCCGCGGTGGCGTCGAAACGCAGAAATTCTTTGTGGTAGTGGGTTTCATTGGCGATATTCCGATTCAGCTCCTGGAGGCGCCGCACCGCAGGCTCTGCCAGCATATCCACAACGCAGGCGCCGTAGTAAAATCCGCCGATAAGAAAGCGGTAGATATCGTCCGCCCGGGAGTCTTCCGGCGACATGGCGGCCCGATATACCATATGCCAGGCCTTTGTGGAAATTTTTCTGCGTATAGAGCGGCTGACGCTCTCCGCTTTGGCAGCGTTGGGAACCACGGTAATATAGTCGCAGAACAGCTCCATGGTAGCGGTGCGATTCATCTGCAGCCGGACATGGTTATGGCCTTTTCGCGATGCCCAGGCGTCATAGACGGCCGTGAAAATGGAATCCAGATCATCATCGCAGAGATAAACGGTTGTATTCATAGGATTCTCCTTGTTCGTGTTATTGTTTATATCTGTCCGGAAAAGCTCTTGAAAATATCCTCCTGCTCCGGCTGCCCGCCCAGATTGAAATCGTCAAAAAAGGATAGCTGACGGTAACGTCCATGGGGATCTTCGAGCTGAAACCGCTTTTTGCGGTCGTCGGCAATCAATTCCCCGGTGAGAAAATCCTCGTCCAGACGTATGGTCCGGCAGGTTTTGCCCTCGCATGTGATGAAGTATCCGGCCCGCTTCAATACGACTCCGAACTTTTTCAGCATATCGAAGTTCAGCGTGCCATAGCGGCGCGCCTTCAAAATCCTTCTGGCCGATCTGACGCCGATACCGGGTATCCGAAGCAGGGCGGCATAGTCCGCCCGTCCGACCTCCAGGGGGAACTTTTCCAGATGGCGCAGAGCCCAGTCGCATTTGGGGTCAAGCAGCAGATTAAAATGAGGGCGTTCCTCGGACAACAGTTCATTTGCCGAGAAACCGTAATAGCGGAGCAGCCAGTCCGCCTGATAAAGTCTGTGCTCCCGCAAAAGCGGCGGAGGCGTACCCGGCGCGGGAAGACGGCTGTCGTCGTTAAGGGCTGTATAAGCGGAGAAAAAGACCCTTTTCAGGTCAAACTGCCGATATAGTGCTTCCGTGACGCTCAGGATTTGATGATCCGTTTCCGGGGTGGCCCCTATGATCATCTGTGTACTCTGTCCCGCCGGCACGAAACGGGAGCTGCCGCCGTAATTTTGGCGATCGGAAAATCCGGGAAGCAGGATCTTTCTGTCTTCTGCCCTGTCGGGAAGGCCGTCGGGAAACTTCCGGATATCCGGTAAAGCGGTATCGTTTAGCGAGACGGCTTTACTGCCGGAAGAGACAGAGGTGGGAGCCGCCATTTTGTCAGAAATCAGATGATGGTTTTCCTGAATGCCTTTTTGGATCAGGCGCATGGGAGTCAGGATACGTTTCCGGGATTTGGCCGGAGCCAGAGATTTCAGGCCGTCCACGGTAGGAAGTTCCAGATTTATGCTCATGCGGTCTGCCAAGTGTCCCACATATTCAATCAGCGCCGGGTCGGCGCCGGGTATTGCTTTGACATGGATGTAACCCCAAAATCCATAGACCTCCCGCAGCAGCCACAGCGTCTGATACATTCGTTCCATGGTCTCATTTGCCGAATGCAGAATACCGGAACTCAAAAAGAGCCCTTCGATGTAATTGCGCCGGTAAAATTCCATCGTCAGCGTGCAGATTTCCTCAGGAGTGAAATAGGTCCGCACCGTATCGTTGGAAATGCGGTTCAGGCAATAACGGCAATCGTGAATGCAGGCATTTGTCATCAGAATTTTTAACAGGGAAATGCAGCGGCCGTCGGCGGCAAAGCTGTGGCAGATGCCGCAGGAGGCCGTATTTCCCATTGTGCCGGATTGGCCGCCCCGGTCCACACCGCTGGAGGTGCAGGCCACGTCATATTTCGCCGCATCCGATAAAATTTCCAGTTTTTGCTGTAAAGTCAGATCTTTTTGAATAAGCATAAGACATGGTTCTCCGTGAAGTAATGGGTTTTATCATATCACACGAACGTGTGTTCTGCAATAGGAGAAGCGGGATTTTTCCGAAAATTCCAAAATATTGTTGCGGTTTCACGGACTTGAGTCTATAATGCGGAAAATGAAAAGATTGGTAACGGTCCGAAATGTCTGAATGATTGTGTTTTTCCGCAGGAGGAACCCTATGTGGTACACAGATAAAAAATTATCGATGAATATGCCTCTATATGACGATATGGGCGCGAGCTTTTCTGATCAGGAAGATCTGGAAAAATATTATCGTGCTCTGGGACTCAATGGCGTGGAGGTTATCCTGGCAGATCATCCGGAAAAGGCAATTGAATTAATCCGGCCGGGGACAGTGAACGGTCAGCATCTGTATTTCTCTCTTTTCTGGGTGGACTGGTGGCGTCGGGATTTCGCCTGCCTGAATCAGATGTTTGGTTCCCGCAGCCGGTGGATGGATTACTATGGCGGCGCAGACAGAGAGAAGCTTCTGGACATTTATCGGAAGGAACTGGCGTTTGCCAGGGATCAGGGAGCGGCCTATGTGGTATTCCATGTGTCTGAAGCCAGCCTGCAGGAAAGCTTCAGTTTCCGATTTTCCCACACGGACAGAGAAGTCATGGAGGCCAGCCTGGAGGTGATCAATCTCTTGCTGGACGAGGAGGAATATCCTTTTGATTTTCTGGTGGAAAATTTATGGTGGCCGGGATTAAATCTCCGGGATACCGGACTCACGGCACAGATGCTGGAGGGTATCCACACAGACAGAAAGGGGATTATGCTGGATACAGGCCATTACATGAATGCGGTGGGAACCGTGCACACAGAAGCGGAGGGCGTAGCCTGTCTGATGGAATTAGCGGATGTCTATGAAAGAGCTGGTCTGCTTTCTCTGTTCAAGGGAGTGCATCTCCATCAGTCTCTGAGCGGCAGCCATATCCAGGCGCTGCGGCGCGGAGAGATTCCCTGCCCCGAGCTGGATTTTGACGCGCTTTTTTCAAAAGCCTATGAAAATACCTGTATCATCGACGAGCACAGGCCGTTTGAGACAGGGAAAGTGGTTCCTTTCCTTGAAAAGATCAATCCCCGGTATATTACTTTTGAATTTCAGCAATACAGCCGGGAAGCCTACGCCCGGCAGGCGGACACACAGCGCCGGGCTCTGGGACTGCCGGCCCGCTGAGACGTATGCCTGCCATGGCTATTAGTAAAATTGATGAAATTAGTGGCTTCCTTTTTGTTCATTTGAGTTATGGAAAAAAAACGGTTGTGCAAAACATATATGTTTTGGGTTTTACTTGACAGAAAATCAGTCAAAATATATACTATATAATGTATAGGGTGACCGTTCAGAAGGACTGTGTATGTGCTGAACAGTTACATAGTTTGAATTTAAAGGAGGCTGTCTATGAAAAAAAGAGTGGTAACGATCAGCCGTAAGCATGGCAGCGGCGGCAGGACAATCGGACATATGCTGGAGGAAAGGTTGGGAATAAAGTGTTATGACCAGCAGTTAATAGAAATGATTGCAAAGGAAAGCGGATTTGCGACGGATTTTATTGAGGAAAACGGTGAGAAGGTGACCAACAGCCTTCTGTTCAATATCGCAACCAGTCTGACTTTTGCTTACAATACATTTTCTCAGGAAAGAATGTCCCTGCAGGATCAGCTGTTCATGACTCAGGGACGTGTAATTAAGGAACTGGCGGATAAAGAACCCTGCATCATCGTGGGAAGCTGCGCGGATTACTTCCTGGCGGAGAGAGAAGATGTACTGAATGTGTTTATTCATTCGGACAAAGAACACAGAAAAAAAATTGCGGTTGAGAAATATGGCTACAGTCCGAAAGAGGTGGACGGTATTTTGAATCGTAAAGACCGGGAAAGGGCCAGCCATTATCGGTATTATACCGAGAGAGACTGGGCGGACGCATCCAACTATCATGTCTGCCTGGACAGCGGTATGTATGGAATGGAAAAATGTGCCGATATTATTGCGGATTTATATAGAATAGATTGATTTTTTTACATGTAAACGGGGCTGTCGGGACAGATAGTCTCGTTTTTTATGCCTATTAGCGGATCTGTCTATGAGATATTACAAAATTTTTAACAATTCCTTTTTGGGACACAATTTTCCTCTTGATTTTACGGAAAAATTACGGTATTGTTAAGATGTATGACGATTCCGGCATGATGCCGTTTACCAAAAGGGGAATAAAAAACATATGAAGAGAAGAATCGTAGCCTGCATTCTTGCGGCGGCAATGTTATTGACAAGTGTCGTTCCGGTGGCGGCTGAGGGAGACAACTGGCGGAACAGCAGTTTTCAGAAGACCATCGACTGGCTGTTCGGGCACTCCAATGAAATCGGCTATGCGGAGATCTCCGCGGCAGCCGCGGAGATGAAACAGGATTATACTGTGTTACGGGAAAATTCCGTCGATGACGAGACGAGCGCCGGACTGATCCGCGTGCTGGATGCCTATGTGCGCGCCAGATCGGAAAACAGCGACGGCGACGGCAGCCTCATGGAGGCAGCGGTGAGGAACAGTCATCAAAAGCTCTGGAAATATTTTCAGGGAAGCGTAAGAACCTGCGGTGGAAATGTTGTAAAGGTCCAGCCGGTGCTTCAGGTGCGAAATGTCAGGACGACAGAGGAAGAAATTACGTTGTCCGTCTATGAGTGGGTCTATATGACATATGAAATAGACGGCAGAAAAGATATCAGCGGACACGGCTTTGATCACAGGATGGTATTCCGGGTCAGAGACGGCAGATGGATTCTCGTACAGGATTTGTGGGATACGGGAGAAGGAGACAGCTTTGTGCAGGAAGAATCCGAATCGGTCGAAAAGCCACCTGTTGATAATTCTGCGGATTCTTTGGAAGATCAGTCCGGCAAAGAAACTCCGGATGCGGGCAGGGATGACGGCAGCCTGACAGACGAAAATAATGTGCCGCAGGGAGAAGGATCTGCGGATCAGACGGCTGATTCCGTCATAGACAATATCCCCCAAGAAGATAAAGGGTCGGAGGGGGACGGCCCAGACGAAGATCTTCCTCAGGAGAACAGTGATCCGTCGGAGGGAGAATCCTCTTCGGGCAGCGGTGTGACGGATGAGGACAAACCTTTAGATGGGGACAAGCCTTTGGACGAAAGCAGGACGGAGGAAAATACCGATCCGGAAGTCGGTTCCGACCGGGAGGAAAATCACGTACCGAAGACCGATCCCGAAGAGGAACCTGCTCCCGTCGATCCGGTATCCGCAGAAGATACGGCGGCTGGCGACGATACATATATAAGGGACTTACCGCAGGATCATACCGTTTCCGATGCCGAATCCCAAAATACCATTCTGTTTCACGAGCTGAATACCCGGAATGAAAAAGAGCCGGAAGGCCTGTTTGCCGCCGCTCAGGAGCAAATCGCCAGATCTCTCACTCCTTTTTCCACCGCCTTCGGTATTCGGACAATGAATTATACCTATTCTTATCAGGACGCGGTGGCTTATGCCGACAAATATGCCACAAGTTATAATCCGGCCTATCCGAATTATAATTCTATTGGCGGGGATTGCGCGAATTTTGTTTCTCAGTGCCTGTATGCGGGCGGCCTGCCCATGACGGACGGCTGGTTTTTTAGAGATTCCAACAATCGTTCCTCTTCCTGGTCATTGGCCGACGGGCTTTTCAAATATTTATCCGCCTCCTGCGGAACTGCTGTCGAGAATCCGGCGGCCGGCGATGTGACGGCCGGAAATCCGGTTTTTTATTATAGCGCCGGTAAAGGACGTTATTCCCATACGGCTATCTGCGTCGGCGTCAATGCCTCCGGCGTGCCGGTGGTGGACGCCCATAATAACGACCATTTACGCGCGGTGTGGACCCTTGGCAGCGGCTGGTCAAAACGTACCGTGGTAAAAATCAACGGAAACGGCGCCGGCGCCGGCACGGTAGCGCCCCCTCTTCCCCCGGAAGAAATCGGCGGCAGCGAGTTGTGGCGGGTTACGGCCGGAAGCGGACTCAAGATACGTAAAGACGCAGGGACATCTTATGCAAGCCTTGGGGCAATTCCCCAAAATCAGCAAATCAGCATTGTAGAAAAGAAAACAGTGGGTCAGCAGACCTGGGGAAAGACCACTTATAAAGGTGTTACCGGCTGGTGTTGTCTGATTTATTCACCCCAGGTGTCTTATGCCACTTTTGTCAGCGGCTCGCTGGACGGCGTCGTGGCCACGGGAATCAAGTTGGACAGGACGACAGCCACTATTTCCGGTATCGGGAATACCGTGCAGCTGAACGCTACGGTTACCCCCAGCGGAGCATCCCCCCATCTGGTGTGGACCTGTTCCAATCTGTCTATAGCGACGGTGAATAACGGCCTGGTGAAAGCTTTGTCTAAGGGTGAAGTGGTGATCACGGTTCAGACCGCGGACGGCTCGGATAAAACCGCTTCCTGTATCGTAGAAATCGTGGGAGATTCTGCCTACACCGTCAAATATAATCTGAACGGAGGAAAAAATAACCGTAAGAATTTAAGCCGTTATGACAGTTCGAAAGGTATGACCCTGTATAATCCGACGAGAAAGGGCTATGTTTTCGGCGGATGGTATACCAAAAAGAATCTGACCGGCAAAATCACGAAAATAGCCAAAGGAAAAACCAAAAATTATACCCTGTACGCAAAATGGGTCAAGTTGGCGAAGCCTGCACTTCGCAAGATGACGCGCGTCGGGTCCGGTAAAATCAGGGTTTATATAAAGAAAAAAGTGGCAAAGGCCACGGGCTATCAGATTCAATATGCAAGAAACGCCGGTTTTACCAAAGGCGTAAAGACAAAGAGAACGACCTCTCTCAGTCCGACGCTCACAGGATTGAAGAGAAGGACCCGCTATTATGTGCGTGTCCGACCGTATATAAAAATCGCATCGGGGAATTATGTATACGGCAGTTATAGCGGTTATCGTTATATCACCGTATCGTGACGGAAGATCTTTTGTTTCTGTCTTTGGTTTTACGGAATTCATATTTGGATGAAAAGGCTGCGGGCCGCCTGAAACAGGCGGTACGCAGATTTTTTCGGTATTATAGAAGGAGTACGTGTTTATGTCTAAAACAGCAACATATGACGCCAGCAGCATAGCCGTCCTGGAGGGACTGGAAGCCGTTAGGAAGAGGCCGGGCATGTATATCGGCAGTACGTCCAGAAAGGGACTGAACCATCTGATTTATGAGATCGTGGACAATTCCGTGGATGAGCATCTGGCCGGATTTTGCGATGTCATTTCCATTGTTCTGGAAAAAGACGGGTCCTGTACGGTGTCGGATAACGGGCGTGGGATTCCGGTGGAAATGCATGAGAAAGGCGTGCCTGCGGCCCGGCTGGTGTTTACGACGCTCCACGCAGGGGGAAAGTTTGACGATTCCGCTTACAAAACCAGCGGCGGCCTTCACGGCGTGGGTTCCTCGGTGGTTAATGCCCTGTCGGTATGGATGGATGTGAAAATTTCCCGTGAGGGGGCCGTCCATCATGACCGCTACGAGCGGGGCCTGCCTGTGCTGGAGCTGGAGAACGGTCTGCTGCCGGTGATCGGCCGCTCAAAAACTACGGGTACACAGATCCGTTTTCTCCCTGATCCGGAGATTTTTGACCGGACGGACTTTTCTGCCACGGAGGTCAAGAGCCGGATGCATGAGACGGCTTATCTGAACCCTCATCTGACGATCCGTTTTGAGGATCGGCGGAAAAGTGAGCCGGAAGAGATAGAATTTCATGAACCGGACGGGATCATCGGTTTTGTGCGGGAACTGAACCGAAATAAAGAGACGATCCATGAGCCGGTATATTTTAAGGGAGAATCTGACGGCATTACGGTAGAGTGCGCCTTCCAGTACACCAATGAATTTCATGAAAATGTGTTGGGCTTCTGCAATAATATTTACAATGCCGAGGGCGGCACTCACCTGACGGGATTTAAGACCACATTCACTTCCGTGATGAATTCCTATGCCCGGGAGCTGGGAATTCTGAAGGAGAAGGATGCGAATTTCACAGGGGCGGATATTCGGAACGGCATGACGGCGGTCATTTCCATCAAGCATCCCGCCCCCCGCTTCGAGGGACAGACCAAGACCAAGCTGGACAATCAGGACGCTGCCAAGTCTACGGGCAAGGTAACGGGAGAGCAGGCGCCTCTCTATTTTGACCGGAATCTGGAGCAGCTGAAAAATGTACTGGCCTGTGCCGAGCGGGCGGCAAAGATCCGCAAGACCGAGGAAAAGGCCAAGACCAACCTGTTGACGAAACAGAAGTATTCCTTCGACGCCAACGGCAAGCTGGCAAACTGTGAAAAAAAAGACCCTTCCCTCTGCGAGATTTTTATTGTGGAGGGGGATTCCGCCGGAGGTTCCGCCAAGACGGCCCGGGACAGAAGTTTCCAGGCCATCCTGCCGATCCGGGGCAAAATCCTTAATGTGGAAAAGGCGTCCATTGACAAGATACTGGCCAACGCGGAGATTAAATCCATGATTAACGCCTTTGGCTGTGGATTTTCGGAGGGCTATGGCAACGATTTTGAGATTGAGAAGCTGCGGTATGACAAGATCATCATCATGGCGGATGCCGATGTGGACGGCGCTCATATTTCTACGCTGCTTTTGACGCTGTTTTATCGCTTTATGCCGGAGCTGATCTATGAGGGCCATGTCTATATCGCCATGCCGCCCCTGTATAAAGCTATCCCGGCTAAAGGGGAGGAGGAGTATCTCTATGACGATAAGGCCCTGGAACGATACCGGAAGCGCCGTACAGGTTCCTTTACACTACAGCGATATAAGGGGCTGGGGGAGATGGACCCTCAGCAGCTCTGGGAGACCACGCTGGACCCGGAGACCCGCCGCCTGAAGCTGGTGGAGATCGAGGATGCCCGGATGGCCTCGGAAGTGACGGAGATTCTGATGGGCTCCGACGTACCGCCGAGAAAAGCATTTATTTATGAGCATGCGCGGGATGCGCAGTTGGATATATAGGGAGGTGACGGTGATGGAAGAAAGGATTATCAAGACGGAATATTCGGATGTCATGCAGAAATCCTATATTGATTATGCCATGAGCGTCATCATTGCCCGGGCCCTGCCCGACGTGCGGGACGGGCTGAAACCGGTGCAGAGGCGAACCCTCTATGATATGTATGAGCTGGGTATCCGCTATGACAGGCCTTATCGGAAATGTGCCCGTATTGTAGGAGATACCATGGGTAAATATCATCCCCATGGGGATTCTTCTATCTATGAGGCCCTGGTGGTGATGGCCCAGGAATTTAAAAAAGGAATGCCTCTGGTGGACGGCCACGGCAATTTCGGCTCCATTGAGGGGGACAGCGCCGCCGCTATGCGTTATACTGAGGCCCGGCTGCAGAAATTGACCCAGGAGGTATATCTGGCCGATCTGGATAAAAATGTAGTGGATTTTCTGCCGAATTTTGATGAGACGGAAAAGGAACCGTCTGTCCTGCCGGTGCGTATACCCAATTTCCTGGTAAACGGGTCCGATGGTATTGCCGTCGGTATGGCCACCAGCGCGCCGCCCCACAATTTGGGAGAAATCATCGATGCCGTGGAGGCCTATATGGCCAATAACGCCATCACCACTGAGGAGCTGATGCAGTATGTCAAAGGGCCGGATTTTCCCACCGGCGGATTGGTGGTCAATAAAGACGACCTGCTGCACATCTATGAAACCGGTTCGGGGAAGCTGCGCATCCGGGGGAAGGTGGATGTGGAGAAAGGGAAAAACGGCAAACAGAATATTGTAATTTCTGAGATACCCTATACGATGATCGGGGCAAATATCGGCAAATTTCTGAACGATGTGGCGGGATTGGTGGAGAGCAAAAAGGCCACGGAGATCACCGATATTTCCAATCAGTCGTCGAAAGAGGGTATCCGTATTGTCCTGGAACTGAAAAAGGGCGCCGACGCCCGGAATCTTATCAATATGCTCTACAAAAAGACCCATCTGGAGGATACCTTCGGGGTCAATATGCTGGCCGTGGCGGACGGCCGTCCGGAGACCCTGGGCCTGAAAAAGATCATCGAATATCACGTGGATTTCCGCTTTGAGCTGGCTACAAGGAAATATCAAACCCTGTTGGCCAAGGAGAGGGAGCGCAGGGAAATTCAGGAAGGACTGATCAAAGCCTGCGACGTGATCGACCTGATCATCGAGATCCTGCGGGGCAGCCGCAATCAGAAACAGGCAAAGGCGTGTCTGGTGAACGGCGACACAGAGGGAATTCGTTTTAAAACCAAATCCAGCGAAAGGAAGGCGAAAGGGCTGTGCTTCACGGAACGTCAGGCCACAGCCATTCTGGAGATGCGCCTCTATAAACTGATCGGTCTGGAGATCGACTCCCTGCTGGATGATCATAAAAAAACGGTGGCAAACATTGCCCGCTATGAGGATATTTTGAATAATTATGACTCCATGGCCGCCGTGATCCGGGAGGATCTGGAAGCCGTGCGGAAGGAATATGCCGTGCCGAGAAAAACGGTGATCGAGAATGCCGCCGAAGCCGTATTTGAGGAGAAAAAGCTGGAAGAGATAGAAGTCTGTGTGCTGATGGATCGTTTTGGTTATGTACGTACCGTAGACCGGTCCGTGTACGAGCGGAACCAGGAGGCGGCCGATGCGGAAAGCAAGTATCATTTTATCTGCAAAAATACGGATAAGCTTTGTATTTTTACGGAGAAAGGCATGATGCATCAGGCCAGAGTATCGGATCTGCCCTACGGCAAATTTCGGGACAAGGGCATTCCGATCGATAATTTCTCCAACTATTCCAGCGCGGAGGAGCAGATCTTGCATATCGACGCCATGGAGAATCTGCGCTGGCAGTCCCTGCTTTTCGTCACCTCCTCCGGGATGTGCAAACAGGTGGCCGGAAATGAATTTACGATAAATAAACGGACCAGTGTATCGTCCAAGATGCCCGAGGGCGATACGCTGGTGCTGGTAGCGCCTGTGGCGCAGATGGAATACGTAGTATTGCAGAGTAAGAAGGGCTATTTCCTGAAATTTTTGACAGAGGAGATCCCCGAGAAGAAAAAGGCGGCCCTGGGCGTGCGCGGTATCCGCCTGGCTCCGGGGGATGAACTGACGGCGGCTTATCTGCTGGCCAATCGGATGACGTATACCATTGAGGCTGGGGAAAAGAAACTGACGCTAAATAAGCTGAAACTGGCGAAGCGGGATACGAAAGGCACGAAAGTGCGGATTTGATACGTGCCGCCCTGCACGATGTGCAGGGCGGCAAATTGTTATGTGTTGGCCCTCTTGGCAGTCTTTTTAGCGTATCCTATCTTTCAGTCTGGATTTTTCAAGCCATTCAAAAGAATATCCCTCCACGTTATCCGCAAGTTTCCGTTTGACCATGCCACAAACGCTTCAAACCGCGTCCGGTCCGCGTCGTTCAGTTTCGACTGTCCGAAAAAGGCAGTGTCCATAAGCGGGATCTTGTTCCCTGTCCCCGCCACCAGCTGCTCCAGCGAGGGTCTTACAAATGAATTCATTTTTTATCTTGTTATTGACAGAGGGATTACTTATAATAGAAATAACAGGAATCGGGGAATACTGAGCAGAAAAAATGGAAGAGTGTAACGGAAGATAAAATGATTACAAGCATAGTTGCGCGGGTGAACCCGCCCAAACATCATTTATTTGCAAAAAAGAGCAGTTGGTAGAGGAAGCGAAACAGTTCAATCTTTTGAGCAATGTATTCATGAGCGCAATCTGGAGATCCAGCGTAAAGAAACCATTGATCATGCCAGAAGAACCAGGTTTTATGCCGCGATGATTGACAGTGAATTTCTGGAAAAGGGAAAACTTATGACCAGATGCCGGATATACACGTTATATATATTAGCGAGACAGATTTGTGGAAGGCGGGAAAGACTGTATATAAAGTGCAGAAAAGCTTTGAAGGTGCGGATCAGCCTTATGACGATGGCGTTACATAACTTATGTGAACGCGGAAATAGACGATGGCAGCGCGGTTGCCGGATTGATGAATTATTTTAAGACGGCCGCCCCGGATGATATGAGCCAGGGCGATTTGTCTAGGAGAATCCATTATTTGAAGTGTGAGGAAGGGGGATATCAGGAAATGTGTGAAATTTCGGAGAAAATCTATAGTGAAGGCAAATTAGAAGGTAAAATAGAAACGGCAATTAATATGAAAAAGAAAGGCTATCCGGACGACGTGATTGCCGATATTTTAGAGGTTATTGAAAATAAAAGTGTTTTTTGATTTATTTAGACTTTGACTTGTATATTTTTTGAAAAATTGGTACTATTTACCCAGAAGATTTCATGTAGCATAAAAAAACGGGAGGATACAGATATGGGATATGGAACAAAGGAAACGGCGGCCCGGATCGAGGCCGGAAAAGCATTTCTGGGGATTGAGTTGGGCTCGACCCGGATGAAAGCTGTTCTGATCGATGACAGGCATGAGCCGATCGCTTCCGGGGGACACGCCTGGGAAAACCGGCTGGTGGACGGCGTATGGACTTATGATCTTGATGAAGTCTGGAGCGGCCTGCAGGACTGCTATCAGGATCTTCTGCGCGATGTGAAGGCGCGTTATGACGTCACGATTACGAAGCTGGCAGGTATCGGCTTCAGTGCAATGATGCACGGTTATCTACCTTTTGACGGGGAGGATCGCCTGCTGACGCCTTTCCGCACCTGGAGAAATACCATCACCGGGCAGGCGGCTGAGAAACTCACGAAATTGTTTAACTACAATATCCCCCAGCGTTGGAGCATTGCCCATCTGTATCAGGCGATCTTAAATGATGAGGAACATGTGAAGGATGTGCGGTTTATCACTACGCTGTCCGGGTATGTACACTGGAAGCTGTCCGGCAAAAAGGTTCTGGGGATCGGCGATGCGGTGGGGATGATGCCTGTCGATCCGGCGACGAAAAATTATAATCAGCGGATGTTTGATCAGTTCAATGAGTTGATCGCTGACAGGGGGTATCCCTGGAAAGTGGAAGATCTTTTCCCCCGGGTGCTGACGGCCGGGATGGACGCCGGTGTGCTGACCGGGGAGGGAGCAAAGCTTCTGGACGTATCCGGGCAGCTTGAGGCGGGCATTCCCCTGTGCCCGCCGGAAGGCGACGCGGGTACCGGTATGGTGGCCACCAACAGTGTGGCAAAGCGAACAGGAAACGTGTCTGCCGGAACCTCCATATTCGGTATGGTGGTGCTGGAGCGGGAACTGTCGAAGGTGTATCCGGAGCTTGACATGGTGACGACTCCGGCGGGCGACCCCGTGGCCATGGCCCACTGCAACAACTGCACTTCCGATCTGAATGCCTGGGTGAATTTGTTCAAAGAATTTGCGGAGGCCTTTGGTATGGAGACGGATCTGAACGATCTCTTCGGCACACTGTACCGCAAGGCTCTGGAAGGGGATGCGGCCTGCGGCGGCCTGCTGGCTTACAATTATCTGTCCGGCGAGCATGTGACAGGTATGGAGGCGGGGCGGCCCCTCTTTGTGCGTCGGCCTGACAGCGCTTTTACTCTGGCAAATTTCATGCGGGTACATCTGTATACTGCCCTGGGGGCGCTGAAGACAGGCATGGATATCCTGACGAAACAGGAGCATGTGGCGGTGGATAATATTCTGGGCCACGGCGGACTTTTCAAGACGGAGGGCGTGGCCCAGCGTATTCTGGCGGCGGCCTTAAATACTCCCGTGTCCGTGATGGCTACGGCGGGAGAGGGCGGCGCCTGGGGCATGGCGATTCTGGCGGCCTATGCGACGGCAAAAGAGGAAGGAGAGACTCTGGAACGTTATCTGGCAGAGAAAGTTTTCCGTGATGCCAGAGGCAGCCGTGTGGTTCCGGTTCCGGAAGAAGCGGAGGATTACGAGAAATTTATGGAGACCTACAGGAGAGGCCTTGCCATTGAGCGGGCCGCCGTGGATCATATGTAGACAGACGAGGAGGAATATTATTATGGAAAAAATCACAATGAAAACGCCCTTGGTGGAGATGGATGGGGACGAGATGACCCGTATTCTCTGGAAAATGATCAAGGATGAGCTTCTGCTCCCTTTCATTGATCTGAAAACGGAATACTATGATCTCGGGCTGGAGAAACGGAATGAGACCGATGACCAGATTACCGTGGATGCGGCCAATGCGACAAAAAAATACGGCGTGGCGGTCAAATGTGCAACGATCACACCGAATGCGGCCCGCATGGACGAGTATAAGCTAAAAGAAATGTGGAAGAGTCCCAACGGGACCATCCGCGCCCTGCTGGATGGTACGGTATTTAGGGCACCCATCGTGGTAAAGGGTATTGAGCCCTGCGTAAAAAACTGGAAAAAGCCCATTACCCTGGCCCGTCATGCTTATGGGGATGTGTATAAAAATACGGAGATGGTGATTCCCGGCCCCGGAAAGGTCGAACTGGTGTATACGGCCGAGGACGGCACAGAGACCCGCAGCCTGGTACACGATTTCACGGGTTCCGGCGTCGTGCAGGGGGTACACAATCTGTCCGCGTCCATTGAGAATTTTGCGAGGAGCTGTTTTACGTATGCCCTGGATACTCACCAGGATCTCTGGTTTGCCACCAAAGATACCATCTCTAAAAAATACGATCACACCTTCAAAGACATATTTGAGGAGGTATTTGAAAAAGAATACAGGGAGAAATTTAAACAGGCGGGTATCACCTATTTCTACACGCTGATCGACGACGCGGTGGCCCGCGGGATGAAAGGCGAGGGCGGCTTTATCTGGGCCTGTAAGAACTATGACGGCGATGTGATGAGCGACATGGTTTCCTCTGCTTTTGGTTCCCTGGCCATGATGACTTCCGTGCTGGTATCGCCCCATGGTTATTACGAATATGAAGCGGCTCACGGCACGGTACAGCGCCACTATTACCGGCATCTGAAAGGGGAGGAAACTTCCACCAATTCTGTGGCTACCATCTTTGCCTGGACAGGGGCTCTGCGTAAGCGCGGCGAGCTGGATGGGATAGCGGCCCTCTGTGAATTTGCGGATAAGCTGGACAAAGCTACGCTGGACACCATCGCAGAAGGGAAAATGACTAAGGATCTTGCGCTGATCACGAGCCTGGAGAATGTACAGGTATTAAACAGCCGGGACTTCATTCTGGCCGTGCGGGAGAAACTGGAAAAATAGAATCAGGAGAGACATACGATGGATGGAGAGAAATCCTGTCAGAATAACGGTACAAAATGGCTTCAGTGGGCGGTGGAATTGCAGAGCATCGGTCAGGCGGGTGTCTACTACGGGAAAGATCCGTACGATAAAGAGCGCTTTGAGCGGGTCCGGGAAATTGCGGCTGAAATGATAGCCTTTCAGTCGGAAATCCCGACGGATAAAGTGAAAGACTTATTTTGCTCTGAAATCGGTTATCAAACGCCGAAACTGGATACCCGGGCGGCGATTTTTCAAAACGAAAAAATCCTGCTGGTAAAGGAAAATAACGGAACCTGGTCTCTGCCCGGGGGATGGGTGGACGTCAATGTTTCCGTCAAAGAAAACACTATTAAAGAGGTGAAAGAGGAGGCCGGTCTGGACGTCACTGCGGATCGGATTATTGCCGTGCAGGACCGGGAAAAACATAATTTACCGGTTTATGCCTATAAAGTATGCAAAATATTTGTCTTGTGTACGGTCGTCGGAGGCAGGTTTACATCCAATATAGAAACTGTAGAAAGTAACTATTTTTGTCTGGACGAGCTGCCGCCTTTGGCTACTGAAAAAAATAATGAAGAGCAGATTCGCATGTGCTTTGAAGCATATCGTTCCGCTGCATGGAAGACCCTGTTCGACTGATAAAACAGGCGTTGGAAAACAATGTCATTTAGTTCAATTTGACATTTTCCGATGTTTTCTCTATAATACAAAAATACAGGTTACGGACCTAGCTTCACTTTAGGATAACGACTGTGTAATACACAGAAAGTGAGGCAGGTCTGTTTTTTATGTATTTTCTGGTTGATAATTACGATTCTTTTGTCTACAATCTCTCCGCCTATATGCAGGAGCTGGGGCAGCAGGTCCTGGTCAGGCGGGCCGATGAGACGACCCTTTCTGAAATCTATGCGCTGCGGCCGGAAGGAATCATTCTTTCTCCCGGCCCAAAGCGCCCGGCGGATGCCGTGGAATCCCACAGCGTGTTACAGGAATTTCAAAATAAAATCCCGATCCTCGGCGTCTGTCTTGGCCATCAGGTCATGGGGCAGGCATTTGGGGCCATGGTGCGTAAAGGCCGCTGCCCCATGCACGGAAAGATCACGAAGATCCGTCATGACGGGACCGGCTTGTTTGCCGGATTACCTGCCGTTTATAAGGTGACGCGCTACCATTCCCTGGCGGTAACAGATGAATCGTTTCCCTCCTGTCTGAGAGTCAGCGCGCGGAGCGAGGACGGGGCTATCATGGGACTGGAACACAGAGAATGGCCTCTTTATGGGGTGCAGTTTCATCCGGAGGCAGTGCTGACCGAATACGGGAAAGAGCTTTTGACAAATTTTCACAGGATATGCGGACAATGGAGGGAAAGGCATGCGGCTGATACGGGAATATAAGCAATATCCGCAGATCGAGCGGATATTTGCGCAGGTACAGGGGGAGAACGACGCGGTATTTCTGGATTCGTCTCTGCATGGTCCGCTGGGACGATATTCCATCATTGCCCTGCACCCTTATATGAGACTGGTAAAGGGGGAGCAGTTTACGGTAAACGGGGAAATATCCGAGGAAAAGTTTGAGACTTTTGTAAAGCGATATCTGAGGGACCACAGGGAAGAAAATCCCACGGAGCTTCCCCTGGTATCTGGCGCGGCGGGCTATTTTTCCTATGATTACGGGCGCGGGAAAGAGGGGGTGGCGTCACGGCATGATAAGGAGATGGATATCCCGGACTGTGTGCTGATCTTTTATGACAGCTTTGTGATCGAGGATCACGAGAAACAAATACTGTTTCTGATCGCCAATGATCATGGGCAGGACTGCCGGAAGGGGATGGCAAAGCTGCAGGCTCTTGTGGACCTGGCGGATAAAGGAAAGGAGGCCCTCCTTTATGGACTGCCCGGCCAGAAGAAAACCGGCGGAAAATCAGCAGGAGATTTTCCGGGAGGAAACCGCCCCCAAAAAGATAAATGTAAAGTGATGGCGAATTATACCAGACAAGATTATGAACAGGCCGTTCGGAAAATGATACAGTACATCATCGAAGGAGACATCTACATAGCCAACATGACTAAACAGCTTCGCATAGCAAGTGATTTGCCTCCCTACGAAATGTTTTGCAGACTTCGAAAAGTGAATCCTTCGCCCTTCGGCGGTTATTTCCATTACGGTGATTTTCAGATCATATCCGCCTCCCCGGAGCGTTTCCTGCAAATGCGGAATCATCATATACAGACCCGACCCATCAAGGGAACCAGAAAACGCGGAAGTACGCCGGAGGAAGACATGGCTCTTTGCAGAGAGCTGGAATTATCGGGAAAAGATAAGAGTGAACTCCTGATGATCGTGGATCTGGAGCGGAATGACCTGAATCGCGTGTGTGTGCCGGGAAGCGTAAAAGTGACGGAACTGTTCACCGTAGAGACCTATGCGACGGTTTTTCATCTGGTTTCCAATGTTGAAGGAGAGCTTCGGAAGGAACTGACGGTCATGGATCTTCTGGAGGCCGCTTTTCCAGGGGGCTCTATCACCGGAGCGCCGAAGCTGCGGGCTATGGAGCTGATCGATGAACTGGAGCACGGCAGGCGGAATCTGTATACTGGTTCCATGGGCTATCTGTCCCTGGACGGAGACTGCGATTTTAATATTGTGATCCGTACGGCGCTGTATCGGGACGGCGTCTATCATCTGGGGGTGGGCGGCGGTATCACCTATGAATCGGAGCCGGCATTCGAGTATGAGGAAACGGTACAAAAAGCCAGGGCATTCCTGAATGTGCTGGGACAGCCCGGATAATCAACAGCGAAGCATAAAGTCCCGGGCCGAGCCGTAACAGAAAATATCGGCGACGGCGCCTCTGTTTGAAAGGTAAACGATATGAAAATACTACTGGACGAGGGATATCAATTTGGATTGGGCGTTTTTGAGACCATCGCCATAGAAAAGAACCGGCCTCTTTTCCTGGACTGGCATCTGGAGCGGATGTCTCATTCCCTGCGGGAGCTGGGTATTTCGCAGACAGTCACGGAACGTCAGGTGATGGCGTATCTTGTATCCCACAGGACAGACAGAGCCGCGCTGAAAATTATGGTATCGGAGAAGAATATCTTATTTACCGTGCGTCCGAATCCCTATACCGCCGAAAGAGCAGAGAAGGGCTTCCGCCTTCTTTACAGCGGCGTATACCGCAATGAGACCTCTCCGCTGGTCTGTCATAAGACTCTGAATTACAGTGATTGCCTGTTGGAAAAACGCCGTGCAGCCCTTATGGGTGCGGATGAACTGATCTTTCTAAACAGCAGGGGCGAAATCTGCGAGGGCACGGCATCCAATATTTTTTTTGTATCCGGAGGCAGGCTGTTTACACCACCGGTTTCCTGTGGACTGCTTCCGGGGATCATGCGGCGTTTTGTGTTGGAATCATTTTCCGTAAATGAGCAGGTGCTGAGAAGAAAGGACGTAATGAAAATGGAAGAGTGTTTTGTGAGCAATTCACTGATGGGTATCATGCCGGTAGTCCGCCTGGGCGACAAAGAGTTTTGCAAGAGAGAAATAACGGGGAAATGCAGACAGGCCTATGAGAGCAGAAGACAAACGGAGAGAACGCTCACTCGCTGAGCGTCTCCCACTCTTCATAAAGTTCGGACAATTTATCCGCGATCTCTTCTTTCTCTCTGGACAGCTCGGCGCATTTGGTGGCGTCGGTAGCATTCTCTTCCAGGGCAAACAGTCCGTCAATCTCACTGTCTCTGGTTTCCAGTCTTTCTATGGCGTCCTCCACCCGTTTGAGGGCGTTTTCTTTTTTTCGCCGGGCCGCCAGCAGCTCCTTTTCCTGCTGCCAGGAAAGTTTGGTATCAGAAGGCGTGCCGGCCGTCTTCTCCTGAAGGGCGGCGGGGGCGTAAATGCCGGTCAGCTCGTCCCGTTTTTCCAGATAATAATCATAGTTTCCGATGTAATTTACCAGCGTCCGGTTGGTCAGATCCAGTATCCTTGTGGCCGTCTGATTGATAAAATAGCGGTCATGGGAGACGTAGAGTACCGTGCCGGTGTAGTTTTTCAGCGCAGACTCCAGGATTTCCTTGGAGGTGATATCCAGATGGTTGGTTGGTTCGTCGAGGATCAGGAAATTTGCTTCGGAGAGCATCAGCTTGGCCAGAGATACCCGCCCTCGTTCGCCGCCGGAGAGCGTGGAGATGGGCTGAAATACCTCGTCGTCCCGGAACAGAAACGCCGCCAGAACGTTGCGGATCTTCGTATTGTTCAGCGCGGGATAATCGTCGGAAATTTCCTGGAATATGGTTTTGTCCATATGGAGCACATGATGTTCCTGATCATAATAACCGATCTTCACCTTTGTGCCCAGGGAAAATTTGCCCGCGTCGGGCTGTATCAGGCGATTCAGAATTTTTAAGATAGTCGTTTTTCCCGTGCCGTTTTTTCCTATGATAGCCACCTTCTCCCCGCGGCTGATCTCAAAATTTATATTCGAAAAAAGAGGCAGGCCGGGATAAGCTTTTGACAGATTCTCCACATGAAGCACGTCATTACCGCTGACAACGCTGGGCTCCAATTCCAGTTTCATGGCGTCATCCGTATGTTCCGGCTTGTCCAGCACATCCATTTTCTCCAGCATTTTTTCCCGGCTCTCGGCCCGGCGGATGGATTTTTCCCGGTTGAAAGAGCGGAGCTTTGTGATCACCGCCTCGTGATGGGCGATTTCCTGCTGCTGGTTCATCCAGGCATGGAGCTCTGCCTCCCGGATGATCTTTTTCTTTTCGGCGAACGCGGTATAATTACCGTCGAAAGCCAGACAGGACCCGTGTTCCAGTTCCACGACTTTGGACACCACTTTGTCCAGAAAATAACGGTCATGGGACACGAGGATAACAGCTCCTGGATAATTCAAAAGATACGTCTCCAGCCAGGCTATGGATTCCATGTCCAGGTGGTTGGTGGGCTCGTCAAGGAGCAGCACATCCGGCGCCAAAAGCAGGAGCTTACCCAGGGCCACCCGGGTCTTCTGTCCGCCGGAGAGGGTGGAAATGGGTTTGGAAAAATCGGATTCGGCAAAGCCCAGACCCTTTAATACGCCGATGACTTCACTCTTATAGGCGTACCCGTTTTTCTGCTCAAATTCATGGGTACATTTTGTGTACGTATCGAGTAAGATCTCCAGTTGATCGCCTGTGGTATGCTTCATCTGCTGTTCCAGTTCGCGGATACGCTGTTCCAGCTCCGGCACGTCCGCCCTGGCCCGCAGTAGTTCATCATAGATCGTTGATTCTACAGACAGGTCCTGATGCTGAGAAAGATATCCCAGTACCTTGCCTTTAGCCAGAATGACTTCGCCGGAATCGGCGCTGTATTCGCCGGTGATGATCTTAAGCAGGGTAGACTTCCCCGCCCCGTTGGCGCCGATCAGAGCGATCTTCTGTCGTTCTTCCATATGGAATGAGACGTCTTTCAATATTTCCGTGGTTCCGAAACTTTTATCTATATGATGACAGGACAGGATCATCTTGCATCCTCCTTTCTTTCGTTAACCTAACCGCCGAACCAATACTATCACCATTTTTTGCTAAAGTCAAATTGATGTGTTCAGCATCCTGGCCCGCCTTTTTACCCGCGGAAATGAATTGGACGATGAAAAAAAACGATGTGCTAGAATGACTCCAGATCGTGGTATCGAGACAGGTTCTACATACCTGCATATTACGGAAGATGCACGTACAGAAAATGGAGGAAAGAAGTATGGCGGAGATCAGACAGAAGATTATCAGTTGTTCAAAAGGACATTATTACGATGCAAACCGGTATGCGAACTGTCCATATTGCAGTTCCGGCGGCTTTTCGCCAACGGTAGATCCCTTCGCGGCGGGTTCCGGAGGACGCGGATACGGAACATCGGGCGGTTCCGTCGGGGAAACGGTCGGTGTGACGGACGACGTCGGGAGTCAGAGCGGCTATGAGGATTCGGGAAGCTATGGCAATACGGGAAACTATGGCAATTTCGGTCCTACGGAAGCGCCGCCGGTCAGAGGGCGGATTATAGAAGCGATGAATAAGACGCAGTTTGTGGACAGCTTTACATCCGCGGGAGCCCCTGCGCCTGTGGTCGGCTGGCTGGTGGTTGCGGAAGGACCCTGCCGGGGAACCGATTACCGGATTCACACGGGCTACAACTACATAGGAAGGGAAACGGGAGATATCTGCATCCATGGCGACAATACCATATCGGCAGAAAAAGATGCCAATGTGACCTTCGTGCCGCAGACAAGAAAATTTTATATTGCCCATGAATTGGGGAAAAATGTCCTTTTGGTAAATGATATGCCGGTAATCGGCGGCAGCATGGAACTGCACAATTATGACAGGATCACCATTGGCAATACAAAGCTGATTTTTGTAGGTCTGTGCGGTGAGAATTTTATATGGGGTGATGAATGATATGACTTGGTATGAAATTTTAATCATCGCGGCGGCAGCGCTGTTGTGTATAATCGTCCTGCTTTTCATTTTTTGCAGGAGAAGAAAAGGGGATACGGCGGAGCCTGTCACCGGGGGGATATTACCGGCTACAGGTACTCTGGAAAATGCTCTGACGGGAGAAACGCAAATGGAAAATCAAGCGATGATGCGGATCGGAAAATTACACGAACAGGGAGAGCGGTCAGGACAGCAGGACTGCTTTGGCATATCCGATGAATCTCTGATACAGACCCATGGCCTGTTGGCGATCGTGGCGGACGGTATGGGAGGACTTTCGGACGGAGACAAAGTCAGTGTGAAAGCGGTAGAAACTATTCTGGACGGTTTCGCCATGTATCAGGGCGTGTGCACACCAGAACAGCAGCTCATTTTTCTTGCCAGGCAGGCAGTGGAAAGTGTCAATGAGCTTCTGGGGCCGTCGGAATTAAAAAAAAGCGGCTCGACTCTGGTCATGGCGCTGGTGCGTGACGACAGGCTTTCTTTTTTATCGGTGGGGGACAGCAGGATATATCTGTACCGGAACGATGTTTTGCTGCAGCTGAACCGGGAACATATTTTCCGGAACAAACTGGCTCTGGATGCAATAAATGGCGACATTGCTCTGCAGGAAATCTATACGGATGCCAGAAAGAGCAGCCTGATCAGTTTTTTGGGAATGGGGAGATTGGAATATATAGATATGCCGGCGGAGCCTGTCAGGCTGCGGCCGGGAGACAAGCTGCTGCTAATGAGCGACGGCGTCTATAATGCTTTGGAGGAAGAGGAGCTTTCTGTATGCATGAAATCAGATCCCGGGGAAGCCGCGGAAAGAATGAAAGAGCTGATTCAGAAAAAAGCGTACGCTAATCAGGACAATTATACGGCAGTGATTATGGAAATGACCTGTGGAGAGGAGGCGGCAGATTGATTGTGTATGCAAGCTGTACCGATGTCGGCGGACGGCCGTACAATGAAGATACGGCGGGCGTCAGACAGACAGACGGGGAGCATCTGTGCGCGGCGCTTGCCGACGGACTGGGCGGGCATGGAGGCGGAGAGATTGCCTCCAGGGAGGCAGTAAAAATCATACTGGACGGATGGCAGGGTACAACGACGCCCGAGCATTTATGCGAATTGATACAGACGGCCCACCGAAATATTCTGACCATGCAGACGCCGGCCTGCAAAATGAAGACGACGGTGGTGGTATTCGCCGTGGAACCCGGCTTCGTACAGTGGGCTTACGTGGGAGATTCACGTCTGTATCATTTTGTAAACGGAAGACTCGTCTTCCAGACGCGCGACCACAGCGCATCCCAGATCGCCGTGCTGATGGGACAGATCACGGCGGAGGAAATCCGTTTTCATGAAGACCGGAGCCGTCTTTTTCGCGCCCTCGGACAGGAAAACGGGATGGGTGTGGACGCAAAGGAAGAGAAGCTGGGGCCGGGAGAGCACGCGTTTTTACTGTGCAGCGACGGGTTTTGGGAATACGTCTATGAAAATGAAATGGAAAAAACATTGAAGGAGACAGCTTCCCCCGAGGAATGGCTGAGGGAGATGAAACACTGCCTGGATGGCCGGGCAGGGGAAAATAACGACAATAATACGGCGATTGCCGTGTGGGTTACGGCATGAGATTCATGCGGTTCACTACGGGATTCAAAGTAGGAAAGGAATGGTTACAAAATGAAAAGAAATACAAGAGGGATACAAAGGAAAAATAAGATTGCTGCGCTGTTGGCATTCATTTGTCTGTTTGCCGGAATGATGTGTACCGGCTGCGCATCTTCTGATAAGGGAATATCCGGCTATGCGGACGCGAAAAACGGCGTGGCAGTCGTGGCGGAATGTGCAATTTCGACGGACGGACAGGAAGGTCTTTTAAGCCATGGCAGTGGATTTTTTGTGGGCGGAACAAAAGAAGGCGTACAGTATTTAGTTACCAACCATCATGTGGTCCAGGAGTATCTGGAAATGGGCGCGGGAGAATTCGTCACGTTTACAGATGAAGAAACGGGAGTAAGTTTCGGAGCGAAATTATGTGTCCGTGTTTATTTTGACGATAAAAATTACATAGAAGCGTATGTTGTGGATCAGAATCCGGCGGCGGATATTGCGGTTCTTCGGTTGGAATCCCCCACAGACAAGCGCTCTGCCCTGCCGATTTGCGTACCCACAGAAGACATGGCAGGCTCCTCGGTATACGCTATCGGCTATCCGGGAGTATCGGATAATACGCTGATCGATGCCATTACGACCTGGGGAAAGGATGACATTACATTTACCTCCGGCGTTGTTAGCAGACTGGTGACAACATCCGGAACAGGAGTCAGGAGTATCCAGATGGATGCCAGTATATCACCCGGTAATTCCGGCGGGCCGCTGGTAAATGAAAAAGGACAGGTCATCGGCGTAAATACAAAGACGATTAAGGAAGTAGCCATGCCCGAAAATGAAGCCGAAAGTATCGCAGACCTTGATATCCGGGAAGCCACCTATGCAATTAATATCAGCGAAGCCGTTACGCTCATGGATCGCCATGATGTTCCCTATACACCGGCGGGACAGACAGCACAAAACGGCGGTGGAATAATTGTGGCTGCGGCCTGTATTGCCGGGATACTCTTCCTTCTGGTAATCGTTGCCGTTTTTGTTAAAAAGAAAAAAAGACATAGCATGGGCGGAGCATCGGGCCCGGCTCCGAGGACGTCTGGGCCGGGGGCAGATCCGGCGCAGGATCAGGATGACTCCGGCTATCGGCTGCAGGGAGTATCGGGCGCTATGGCCGGAAAACGATTTATGATACGAAGGAGCTCTCCCCTGACACTGGGACGTGACCCGGAGGCCTGTAATGTGGTATATCCGGCCAGAAGCCCTGGAGTCAGCGGAAAGCACTGTCAGGTATGGTATGACGAAGGGATAATTTATATCAAAGACATTGGTTCCAGTCACGGTACATTCCGCGCGTCCGGAGCCAGACTGGCCGCGGGACAGCCGATTCGGTTAAAGACAGGAGAAGCTTTCAGACTGGGCTCTGAAAAGGAGATGATGGTTCTTGTACAGAAAGATACAAAATGATGTCCGGAAATATTGGGCTGACAGAAAAAGGAGGAGATAACGATGTCTGAACAGTTTTGTCCCCATTGTATGAAAAGCCTGAAAGGGACAGAAACCTTCTGCCCGGAGTGCGGCGGTGATGTAAAGGCCGCGGCGGCGGCATATCATCTGCCCATAGGCACGGTTTTGAACAGCCGCAGCGGACACCGGTTTCTATTTGGAATGGTAAAAGGCGAGGGAGGGTTTGGCCTGACCTATATCGGAAAAGAGCTTGTTTCCGGGAAAACGGTTGCGATCAAAGAATACTTTCCGACGCGCTGCCAGCCTCAGCGGCTTCCGGACGCGTCGGTGCGGCCGGAGGAACGTTTTCAGGAAGCTTACGGACATGGCATGCAAAGTTTCCTCAGTGAGGCCAGTATGCTGAGGGCCGTGGGGCATATCCCTTCGATCGTGCATGTGATGGATTATTTTGAGGAAAACCATACGGCCTATATGGTGATGGAATATCTCGACGGCCGAACGCTCTATCAGGTGATGCAGTCCGGAGAAGCCATCGCGCCGGAGATTCTGATTCCGAAATTTTTACCCCTGATGTATGATCTGGCACATCTGCATGAGGCCGGCGTACTCCACAGAGATATCGCGCCGGACAACATTATGTGGATGCCGGACGGTTCTCTGAAACTTCTGGATTTTGGCTGTGCCCGTTCCCTGGAGG
Organism: uncultured Lachnospiraceae bacterium; assembly: GCA_949471785.1. Taxonomy (GTDB): domain Bacteria; phylum Bacillota; class Clostridia; order Lachnospirales; family Lachnospiraceae; genus UBA11957. The sequence continues at coordinate 45,078 of CASWRE010000021.1, forward strand.
ATGGCAGATCCATGACCGTGGTGCTGAAACCGGGATTTGCGCCGATCGAACAGTATCAGACAAGAGGCCAGGGGTCCTATACGGATATTTACGCGGTGTGCGCCACCATATATTATTGTATCACCGGAAAGGTACCTCCGGCTTCCCCGGAACGGCTGACAGAGACATTCGATAATCATCCGGACCCGCTGCTTGCGCCATCGGCGTTCGGCGTTCCGATATCGGAAAAGCAGGAACAGATTTTGATGTGGGGGCTGTCCCTGCAGCCCTCGGTACGCCCACAGGATATTGCCGTAATAGCCTCCCGGCTGGAAAAAGCGTCGGCGTCCGGGAAAATCGTAAATACGGTTTCTCAGACTATATCAGAGCCGGAAGCAGAAGATACGGAACCGGCACATACTGCGGACTGCAATGAACAGGCAGAAGACGCAGTCCGTCCCGAACCGCCAAAGCCGTTGAGAAATACTGTTTGGATGAAAGCAGCGATAGCGGCCGGAATAATCGTCGCCGCCATTATTTTAAGGCGGCTGTTTTGACCGAAAAGTGATAAAATTGGAAAAAGAGGTGACTTGTTTGGATAAAAAATATTGCCCGTATTGTATGGCTCCGGTGCCGGAAGGCGAGAGCTGTTCCGTATGCGGGCTGACATCGGGAAACTATGTCCCTTCGCCGCACCATCTGCCTCCGGGTACTGTTTTGATGGACCGTTACCTGGTAGGCCGCGTTCTGGGCGAGGGCGGTTTCGGAATTACCTATATCGGACGCGACATGCGGCTGGAACTAAAAGTTGCTATTAAAGAGTATTACCCTGTGGATCGCGCCACGAGGAATGCCTCCGCATCGCTGGAAGTGACAAATTTCATCGGTCCTTCTGCCAAGAGCTATGAGCGGGGAAAGCAGAAGTTTCTGGGTGAGGCGCAGGTCATGGCCAAAATGGATAAACAGCAGTCTATTGTCAGTGTCCGTGATTTTTTTGAGATTAACAATACGGCATATATTGTGATGGAATATATTGAAGGGATTACCTTTCGCGAGCTGGTAGAAAAAAAGGGCGGAAGGATTCCCCCGGAAGAGCTGTTTCCCATGCTGGAACCGCTGTTTCACGCACTGTCCACCATGCACGAAAACGGTCTGATCCACAGGGATATTTCCCCGGACAATCTGATGCTGGAAAACGGAAAGGTACGTCTGCTGGATTTCGGATGTGCCAGAGAGGCGTCCCGGGGAGTGGAGACCATGACGATCGCCCTGAAACATGGCTATGCCCCGATTGAGCAGTATCAGCAGAAAGGGCAGGGGCCATGGACGGACATTTATGCCCTGAGCGCTACCATTTACTATTGTCTGACGGGAAAAGTGCCTCCCCAGGCATTGGACCGCATTGCGGAGGATGAACTTCTGCTGCCCGGCAAATTGGGCGTGCAGCTTTCGGCGGAGCAGGAGAAGGCGCTTTTAAAAGGGATGAAGCTTCAGCCGAACCGCCGTTTTTCCTCGGCGGAAGAAATGCTGGGGGCCCTCTACGGGCCGTCGGCGAAAAGATCAGAGACTGTTCCCGCAGAGGATGCGACAGAGACAATAAGAGAAAAAAACACGGGTGAGGCGAAAGCCGAAGAACCGGCGTCATGCGGCGCCGGCCCGCAAACACCGGAAGACGAAACACAGATGCCGGACGGTACATTCCCGGAAATGCCCAAATCCCGGGAACAGATGTCGGACGGCGAATATCCGGAAACATCGTTACCGGATATACAGGAATTGGACGGGATATCTATGGAGGAATCGGTATTATCCGAGACCGTATCCGCGGAGACAGATCCCGGGGAAACGACTACCGGGGAAACCGTTCCCGACAATGAGGAGATCAGACAGCAAAAGAAAAAAAGAATATATTGGATATCCGGGATCGGAGCCGCCTGCTTTTTGACCTTTATCTTCATATGGGGATCTCAGAGCAGCCATTCCCGGGAAAAGTCTTCTGTTGAAAAAAACGTGGAGAATATTTCCGGTGCAGGAAACGCAGCGGCCGGAGAGCATGTGGAAAGCCGCGTGGCAATTGATCCTGACTTATTTGACAATGCCAGCACATTCACCGGCGGTGACAGGCAGGAATTTCAAAGGCTGATGGAAGATGATTCCGTTACGTCCATCATCATAGCGTGCAGGAATATGGATGTAAAAGAGATCACGATTACTAAACCCGTACTCGTAGCCGAAGGCGCCGACTGGAAGCCGGACAAACTGACGGTTTCGGAAACCGGCTATCTGCAGGTGGAAGGATGCCTGGATATGAACAGCGGCGGCATCATGAGACTTTTAGACGATAAACTGAGAGTTTTTCTCACGCAGGGTGGGGAGTTTCGTGCAGAAAATGCCGTTGTCTGGATGGATCATGAGAATTGCCTCGCCACAGAAAAAGACGAGCGCCTTTTGGCACATACACTGGTATGTTCAGAAAATATTTTTGAGGGAAATCAGGTGGTTTCGGTTACGGATATGCAGTCTCTGAAGAATGCTGTCGAATCGAAGTATGCCGTCAGCATTGACGGAGATATCACCATGACCGAAGACGTGTGGATTGACGTGCCTGTACGGATTGCGGAAGGAGTCACCGTTCATACGTCGGCCACTGGCAATACAAACGAGACGTTCGGTTTTAGCATAGGCGAGCATGGCATATTCATCAATAACGGCACAGTAGAAGGGAATTTTTTTGCAAATGGCTACGCCGCGATTGTCAATAACGGAGTATTTACCAGAATGCCGTCCGACGGGCTCTCGTCGGCTTCGCTGTGGTTTGAAGACAAAAGTACACTGATCAATCGGGGTACTATGGATTTAGATAATACGAGCCGTTTCTGGGAAGATTCTCTGTGTATAAACCAGGGTACGATAAACAGTTATGACTTTTTTCTGTGCGGCGGAAATATGGCCAACTGCGGACGCATGGCGCTGCCGTCCCGCGATGACGTCGCCGCCTTCACTTCCTTCCGTGAGACGGCATTGTTTAGTATAATTAACGGGAGCTGCCTGTGGAATAAGGAAGGGGCGGAAATAACTGTCCTTGAAGGGGCGGAGTTTATCAATAACAGCCACGTCACGAACCAGGGAGATTTGATTATTGAAGATGAAGGGGCTTTTGATAATGCAGTCCTTGAGAATGACGGGAATTTCCGGATAGAGCATGGGGGAACGTCCGACAGGAACAGAAAGGGAATCTACTTTGGATCAGGTGTGTTTGATCTGGCCGGGACAGAAGATATTCATGTATATCCGACATTTTCCGATGATGCAGGCGAGGAAAATACGTATGCTGAGGTCGCAACCGCAGAAGAACTGGAAAAAGCGCTGGAAAACCCGGAAGTACAGGCCGTTTTCGTTCGGGCGAATATCACCATGGAGAAAGATCTGACCATGAGGAAGGATCTGGTGATCGACAGCGGGAAATCTCTGGCAATGGCGGAAGGGACCGCGCTGGTGAATTACGGCGGCAGCCTGGTACTCCGGGAGAGCGCTTCCCTGTATGGAAATCAGATCACCTTAAGCGAAAATGCAGAAATGTTCATGCAGTCCGATTCACGGTTGATCATCGAAGAAGACGGAAAACTGACGGTGGACGGTTCCCTGGTGCATGGCACAGGCGGTAATGTGCAGCTGGACAAGGCAGAGTTTGTGCTGAAAAACCAGGCCGGATTTGCCTTTGATTTCCTCTCTTCTCTGAAAACATCGGGCTGTAAAATGAACGTGCAGGATGCAAGCGTATTTGTAACTCCCCATGATAATGGGCTTAATATCGGAAACGCGGAGATTACTCTTGCAGACGGATATTTTTATGCGGCGTCCGATTCCTCGCTGAAGGACTGCCGTCTGCATATTTCTCAGGGAATATTCAGAAACAGCGCGAATGTCCTGGCTCTGCATAATTGTATGGTAAATATCGGCGAAGAAGGGGAATGGACGAGCGAGTGCGCCAATCTGTCTCTTTTAAGCGGGACGACGCTGGAAAACAGGGGACGCCTGAACCTGTCTGCATGGCACGAATATAATCTGACGATTCACGGGGCCGTCACAAATTACGGGGATATGGATATGAACATCAATCATGATGAACCGTCCGAGCCGATCAACAATCAGGGAAATATTTATTACTCGGGAAATCATTACGCTCCCGTCAACAACGAATACTACCGGGACAGCCCACATGACTGGAAGACGTGTGTGACCGGAAATGCGCCCGTTGATACGGATACGCAGCAATAACTGGTTATACGGTGCGGCCGGAGAGGGCCGCACTGTTTATAGGCCGTCCTTGGGCTGTTCGGGACCGAACACATAGGAGAGCACCTGCTCCAGACGCTCGCTCATGGATTCCTCATGTCCGCAGGAAATAGCATAGAGTATCAGCCAGTCCGAGGCGTTACGCGGGTCCAGGGGAGCCATGCCGCAGTCGTCCAGGATGGCATTCAGGGTCCACCAGTGATATTCCACCCGTTCTTCTAAAGGCATATATTCCTCATCCATTTCTCTGTAAAATTCATCGTCAGCAATACCGTTTTCCGTGACAACATACAAGAGAAGCAGCAGTTTTCGGGGAACATCCTCCTTATGACTGCGGATATTTTTAATGGAAGTGGCATTGGGCCAGTTCTGTTTCAGAAGTTTTTGTACCACTGTGTAATTTTCACGTTTCCTTCCCGACGGAACTTTTAAAGAAAGATATATTTTCATCACGGCTTCCAGAGAATAATCCGCTTCCTCTTCGCTGTCCCAGCCAGGGACAGGACGAATCAGCTGATTTGAAAATTTTTCAAAATAATAGTAGGCGCGCAGATGCATGGCGCCGAAATTATCCAGATTTTTTTTGTAGCAGTTTCGCAGATCTTCCTGTGTACTGACCACCTGAAACTCCGAGCGAAGCTCATGAGTGAGCCGGGAAGTCTTTGCCGTTCTTGCCAGATTTCGTTCCTGTACGGGCGGCAGAGAGGAAAAAAACTGTCTGGCCTCCTCATAACTACGGCCGTTGCGGAGAAACCAGGCGTATATGACCTCAAAATGGTTTCGGTATTGGATAGAAAACCCTGTGCACAGGCACAGCAGGTAATTGAGCTGCTGCTCGCTTAATCTGAGAGCAAAAGCAATTTGAAACAAATCTTCTCTGCAGGAGGGACGGTTCCTCCCGGAGATCCAGTTGCGTACCTTTTTAGAAACGGACGGATAACTGGCGTCAGGATTGACAGAAAGAAAAAAGTTGATCAGACATGTATCCAAATCTGAAGCCGGATACATGTCTTTCAGCGTTTCGGCAAAACTTCGCATCATAATCCGGCCGTTTTTAAGATAGTCGGCCGCCATAACAGGGGTCATATTTCCATAAACAATGGTTTCGTATTCCTGGGCAGACAGGTGTGTTAATTCCGTTAGCATAGATATCCTCTTTCAAAAGCAGAAAACAGGAAAGTTATGTATTTAGCCGATCAAGATGAGTCGGTATCCTGTTTTTGTCGCCTATATCTGCCATAGTATCACTGTTTTCGTTTAAATTCAACAGAAACAGAACGCCTGTCAGGAGCAGTCCGGAGGAACGTCCCGCAAAGCGTTGAAAATGTGTGATATACATAAGAAAATTATGTCTACTATATGCTTTTTTTCTTATTATTTGACATACGTGGAGGAGATGCTTATAATCAAAACAGAACAGTATTTTCAGGCATCAGGAGGAAACCTATCATGATTCAGAAAGAGATATCCAGTGCAGTGATCGAGCGTCTGCCCAGATATTATCGATATCTGGACGAGTTGCTGGAAGAAGGCGTAGAACGGATTTCATCAGCAGAACTCAGCCGGAGAATGAGTGTGACCGCATCCCAGATCCGGCAGGATCTGAATCACTTTGGTGGGTTTGGGCAGCAGGGGTACGGTTACAATGTGCAGTCTCTTTACAATGAAATAGGAAAGATTCTGGGACTGGACCGGGCTCAAAATATGGTTATCGTAGGCGGCGGGCGTCTGGGACAGGCGCTGGCAAATTATGTACGGTTCGAAAAGCGCGGCTTCCGGGTCATCGGGATATTTGACCGCAATCCCAATCTGGTCGGGATGTGGGTGCGCCAATGCCAGATTCAATATGTGGGACAGCTGGCAGATTTTCTGAAAAGCCACGAGGTGGAAATCGCGGCGTTGACCATTCCCCGGGATGAGGCAGAGGAAGTAGCCAGGCTCCTGGTAGACAACGGCATCCGGGCTATCTGGAATTTCGCCCATGTGGACCTGAACCTGCTGTTTCCGGAAGATATTGTCATTGAGAACGTACATCTTTCTGAAAGCCTGATGCGGCTGTCCTGTAAATTAAACAGGGAGCGCTGGCAGGCGGACGGTTAAGCGGTTCGGCGGAGGGAGGAAACGTGAAAAGGATTTTAAACAGCCGGCAGATGCAAAAGACGGATCGGTACACGATCGATGTGATGCAAATGCCGGCTATGGTATTGATGGAGAAAGCAGCCGAAGCCGTTTACGAAAAGCTTCTGGACGAAACCTTTGACAGAAAACGGGTGCTGGTACTCTGCGGCAGCGGCAATAACGGCGGCGACGGCATGGCCGTGGCACGGATGCTGGCCATCCACGAAGTAGATGTGGAACTGTGTCTGGCAGGAAATCCTGAACATTTTACTGCGGAATCGGCCCTTCAATGGAAAATTGCGGAAAATTATTCGGTAAAAGTGGTTAAGAATCCGGCATGGCGTGAATATACTACCATCATAGACGCATTGTTTGGCACGGGACTCTCCCGGCCGGTAAGCGGAAAATACGCAGAATGGATCGAGGCGGTCAACGCTTCTCCTGCCCGGGTGCTTTCGGTGGACATCCCGTCGGGAGTGAACAGTACTACGGGACAGATCATGGGACATGCCGTACAGGCGGACGAAACGGTGACCTTTGCTTTTCATAAGCCGGGCTGTCTTCTCTATCCCGGCGCGTCTTATGCCGGGCAGGTGCATCTGGCCGACGTGGGCATCTATGCAATGGCAGGGGACTATACGCCGGATTTTAGGCTTCTGGAAACAGCCGACCTGCAATTGCTCCCTCCCCGGGCGGCGGAGGGCAATAAAGGGACTTTCGGAAAGGTGCTGATCATTGCCGGTTCGGCGGATATCTACGGGGCCGCCTACATGTGTGCCTCCGCAGCCTTTCGTGCGGGAGCCGGGATGGTGAAAGTACTCACAGCCCGGGAAAACAGGGATATACTGGCTGCCCGTTTACCGGAGGCCATGATTTCCTGTTATGACGGGGAAGACTGGCGCAGGCAGCTGGATCACGGCCTGCAGTGGGCCGATTATATTGGCGCAGGCCCCGGCCTCGGAACAGGGGAACGGGCAGTATCTTTGGTACAGGCTTTGCTGAAATCAGCGGACAAGCCCCTGGTCATCGACGCCGACGGCTTGAATATCCTGAGCGGTCACAGAGACTGTCTGGCCGCCTGCCATGCTCCGGTAATCCTGACCCCCCACATGGGAGAGATGAGCCGGTTTACCGGAATTCCGATACAGAAATTAAAGGAAGACCCACTGTACTACAGTGTGGCTCTGGCAAAAGAGAGCGGCGCTATTGTAGTTATGAAAGACGCCCGGACCGTCATCGGCCTTCCCGACGGCAGCGCGCGGCTCAACATTCTGGGGAACAGCGGAATGGCTACCGCTGGCAGCGGCGATGTGCTGACCGGTACAATCCTGGGCTGTCTGGGCGCGGGGCTGACGCCGGAAAACGCGGCATCCATAGGCGTACTTTTACACGCCTGTGCCGGAGACGCGGCGGCCAAAGAGCTGGGGGAGGTATCCCTGATGGCTATGGATATCTGTTCTCAGCTGGATAACATAGGCAGGGAGACCGGGGAACATGCGGTAAAAACCGCAGGGAGAAAGATACATGGAACACAGCAGAATATATGCAAAGATTGATCTCGACGCGGTGGAGGCGAATTTCACCTCCATGCATGAAAATATTGAACCGGGGACGAAAATAACCGCTGTGGTCAAGGCGGACGGCTACGGCCATGGCGCCGTGCCGATTGCCCGGCTGGTGGAATCGTACCCTTACATATGGGGATTTGCCGTAGCCACGGTAGAAGAGGGGCTGGCTCTCCGGGAGGCGGGTATACGCAAACCGATCCTGCTGCTGGGTTTTGCCTTTCCCGGACATTACGGGGCTCTCGCCAGAGAGCAGATTCGTCCGGCGGTTTTTAAGGAGGATATGGCCCGCCAGTTGTCAGAGGCTGCCGTTTCGGCAGGCCAAACGATATACTGTCATCTGGCCGTGGACACCGGTATGACCCGGATCGGTTTTTCTGATACGGAAGAAAGTGTGGAGGAAATCCGACGTATTGCAGACTTGCCGGGGCTTGCGTTTGAAGGGCTGTTTACACATTTTGCCAGAGCCGATGAACGGTCTCTGGAACCGGCCCGGGTACAGCTTGATCGTTTTCTGAATTTTGCTTCTATGCTGGAGAAGGCAGGCGTCCATATCCCCCTCCGGCATTGCAGTAACAGCGCCGCCATTATGCAGTTTCGTGAGGCGAATCTGGACATGGTGCGGGCCGGTATCAGCCTGTATGGTCTTTTACCTTCGGAGGAAGTCCGGAGAGAACCGGTCCGGCTGCATGCGGTGTTGGAATTAAAGAGTCATATTACATATGTTAAATGGGTGGGGGCGGGAGTGGCCGTCAGCTATGGCGGTACTTTTGTAACAGACAGGCCCACACGTATAGCCACGATTCCCGTGGGTTATGCCGACGGTTATCCACGCAGCCTGTCCGGTAAGGGGCAGGTGCTGATCCGGGGAAAACGGGCGCCGATTCTGGGACGTGTCTGTATGGATCAGTTTATGGTGGATGTTACGGATATCCCGGAGGCCGGAGAGTTTGACGAGGTGACGCTTTTAGGCAGGGACGGGGAAGAATATCTGTCCGCCGAAGAGCTTGGCAGCCTGTCCGGCCGTTTCAATTATGAACTGGCCTGTGACATTAATAAGCGGGTACCCCGCCTGTACCTGCGCCATGGCAGGATTCTGGAAGAAAAGCGGTATTAAATAACTGCATTTTTGCATACACCGGAGAAAATTGGAAATACTGGTAACTGTACGGAGACGGACAGTTGCAAATACTGTTTCTATATTGATGAATCGGAGTGTGAGATTTGTGGTAATAAAACGAGGAGATATATTTTATGCTGATTTAAGACCCGTGGTGGGCAGCGAGCAGGGAGGCATACGGCCTGTGCTGATCATTCAGAATGATGTAGGCAACAAGCATAGTCCTACTGTGATCTGCGCGGCCATCACCTCAAAAATGAATAAGGCGAAACTGCCAACCCATATCGAGATTGACGCCTCGTCTTATGCCATTGTGAGAGATTCGGTTATATTGCTGGAGCAGTTGAGGACTATTGATAAGCAGCGCCTGAAGGATAAGGTCTGTCATCTGGATCAGGAGATTCTGAGGCAGGTAAACAAGGCTTTATGTATCAGTCTGGAGCTTCCTACATAACGGTTCTTGACGAATGCCTCTGAAAATGCTATATTACAAAAAGCCAAAATGCAGTATTTCCCAAAGAAAAGTTCAGGAAATTACTTTATAACCGTGAAGGTACTGAACAGATAAAATACATTATAGAAAAGAGGAGCGCCGGAAAATGTCAGGACATTCAAAATTTGCAAATATAAAACACAAGAAAGAGAAAAACGACGCGAAAAAGGGTAAAATATTTACCATGATCGGCCGTGAAATCGTTGTAGCCGTAAAGGAAGGCGGCGCGGACCCTTCCAGCAACAGCAAGCTCCGGGACGTAATCGCTAAGGCAAAAGCCAACAATGTGCCCAACGATACCATAGAGCGAGGCATCAAAAAGGCCGCCGGCGACAGTGACGCAAACAATTACGAGACTATTACTTATGAAGGCTACGGCCCCGGCGGCGTAGCTATTATTGTTAAAACGCTGACCGATAATAAAAATCGTACGGCCGCCAATGTGAGGAGCGCTTTTACCAAAGGTAAGGGCACTATGGGCACGCCGGGCTGCGTCTCCTTTATGTTTGACGAAAAAGGTCGCATTATCGTAGACAAAGAAGATTTCGAGATGGATGCCGATGATCTTATGATGACGGCGCTGGACGCCGGGGCGGAAGATTTCTCGGAAGAGGAAGACTGTTTTGAGATTATTACGGCTCCCGACGATTTTTCCGCGGTACGTGAAGCGCTGGAAAAAGAAAACGTGGCGATGGCGGAAGCGGATGTGACGCTGATTCCGCAGAATTATGTGGAAGTCACGGACGAGGAGAATCTCAGGAACCTGCAAAAAATCCTGGATCTGCTCGAAGATGACGATGACGTACAGGATGTCTATCATAATTGGGATGAATAGGCGGTAAAGCCTGTTACTATATGAACAGCAGAA
>CASWRE010000022.1 GCA_949471785.1 uncultured Lachnospiraceae bacterium
CCCATACAAAGGATGGCCTTGTGCTGAATACTGTGTTTTCCGATCTTGAAGATTTTGCCATTTGCGGATGCTGGCGGGGGTGATCTGCGACACGGGCAGGTCTCCGAAAAACGGGAGGAGCTTTTTGTTTATGACATACTGCTTCTGGATGAAGGTGTGCTCCCGGAGCCGGTGGCGCATATCCTCATTGTAAATCCCCACAAAGTTCCTGAAGCTCATGGACAGGTCGGTCTGCTGCGTCTCCAGGAAGTTCCGCTCCCACTCCCTGGCCTCGCGTTGCAGCTTGAAGCCGCGTTTCTTTTTCTGCTTTTTTGTCCCGGTGTAGTCCGTGTAATAGAATTTGCAGAACCAGGATTTCGTCTTTTCATCGTAATAAGCGGGCATAAAAAAATCAGTCCTTCCTTGAAAAATGGGTGCATTTTATAAAGGACTGTGATATGCTGGTTATGTTCAATGTTATATATCACAGCCCTCTATGGGATCTGGTTGAAATGCCTTGGCGGTGGTGCGCCGGGGCATTTCAAGTTATGGTTGAAAAATCCGCGGCCATGGCGTATAATATGTTTAACAAGAGAGCCATTGGCCAGCTGCTACCTGGCCGTCGGCAAATAAGAACTCAGAAATAGCGCCTTAGTTTACCAGACAGGAGGCGCTATTTTTGTCGTGTTGCATAAATAACAAGAGTAATAACGGCACAAAGCATAATTGTATATTGAATCAAATCTGCATATGTAACCATGTCCCCGCCCTCCTTCCTCCGGCGGCGGGCATAGCGTCCCAACGGCTCCCCGGTTAAACATATTATATTTTCATGGTGCAGCAATTTCCCGATTTGAAATCGGAAAACAGGTTGCATTTAAAATGCGGGTGCAAGATTGCGTTGAGTGTATTTTCAAAAGTTGCTAAAACCAACTTTCCATATTTGGAATGAGCGCTCGGATTTCAAATTGGTGTGCTAAATATTGAGCTGATCTGTCCGGGGCGGAAAATCATTGCAGTTTGTTGCAACGTGTGGTTCACACCCATACCTTGGTTAGAGCCATTTGGCTTTTACTGGGTATCTCTATTTTGGAGATGCCCAGGTTTAGGGCATCACCAGCCGGAAAATTTCCCGCACCCCTGCATCTGGTTTGATGCACCCCTGCGTCAAATTAGACGCACCAGTTTTGGGGTGTCCGTTCTTCGGACATCTGCCGAAGCCAAAAGCGGCTTGGTTAGTCCTTTGGTGTAGGTTATTCGTGGGGCGGTTCGTCTGGCTTGGTGTAGCGGGGGGATTGTATTTGATGGAAATAGCGACTTGACCATGGATGATTACACCGCATTGCGGTATGACCATTCCAAGAAAAGGCCGTCCTTGGATGCCGCAAAGCTATTCTTAATTAACAATATACCCGGCGAGAAAAGGCTTGCCAGCGAGTTGAAGAGTTTAGCGGAAGCAAATGGATTTTTCCATAAACATTAAACAGAGCGAGGAAAGAGTTAGGTATTGAAAGCAGACAAGAAGGTTTTCGTGGTGCATATTATTGGGTAAAAACGGACAAGACACCAAGCGACATCGAATAAATGACAAGTGTGGTAAAAAACATTGATTTTATAAGGTTTATACACATTTGTCACATGACAAGTGTGTGGCAAAGTGTGGACAAAGCCTGAGTTTAAGCCATTTCCGCACACACTTGTCAAATAATATGTTTGGCTTAGGGAGGGAAGCAATATGCAGATACCATTAAATTAAAGGTGGAAAAGTGGAAAAACAAGGGTGCTTTTTCATTAAACCAAATTTTCTTGGTCTCGTGAGAGTTAATGAAAAATGGGGTTAAAATTCCACTTTTCCACCGACATAAGAAAGGAGAATGCATGAAAAAGATTGAAGGGACTTATCATTGCCATGATGGGGTTGTTGCTATACAAGCTTCTGTATGGGATATTGTGACCGATAGTGAAGATAAGAAAATTAGAAACCTTATCAAGAGAATCAGCAAAAGGAGTAAAAATCCAAATTTTGATTTGCCGGCCATGTTTGCCAACAGAGACTTTCATTTCAGCAAATTTATTTTTGACGGAGAAGCGGAAGAGGTGGTAGACGGTATTATTCGTGAGATGCATGGCAGCTGGGTCCGCTTTACGAAAACCGGCGAGCCCGGCGACGCCTGGCCCCGCTACGCCGGCTATGACTGTGAGATCCGTATTTTTGACCGGGAGACCCGCACGGAGCGGGTGGATCATACCGCCCTGATGGCGGCCTGGGGAGATATGAGATTTTATGAGAATTAGATAGGGAAAAACAGAGGGAAACCGGTTTTGGCGCGGTTTTCCCTCTGATCATTTTAAACGTTTGCGGTTTTGCCGGCCGACGGATTATCTATGCCTCCGAAATATGCGCTGCTTAAACGCTCTGATTTTGGAAATATGCCGGCTGGTATAAATGATGGCGACGAACAGCACACCCAATGATATACCGGCAAAGAATGAGGCGATAAATTCGTAGAGTTCACTGTCCGCCGGGCCCATGGCTTCTAAAATCATAAAGACGATAAGGCTTACTGCGCCGATCCATGAAAATACATGCAGTTTTTTCATCAGCTTCATTTTTTCGTCATTGCTGTAATCGGCGACTTTCATTACGGTTTCTTCCAATTCTTTGTTCATGTTTGCACCTTGCCTTTCTCCGTCAATTAATTCTCTGAGTTCCACATCATAATAATCCGCCATTTCGATAAGAAGATCCAGGTCAGGCATGTTTTTGCCGTTCTCCCATCGCGATATGGTTCTTCCGGATACCCGGAAATGTTCGGCCAGCTGTTCCTGGGTGAGCCCTTTTTCCCTGCGAAGTTCCCTGAAAAAGTTTCCCGCTTTTTTTTGATCCACTGTTTTGCCCTCCTTTCAGTGACAGGATAGCACAGGATGGCCGTATTGAACACGACACAGAGTGAGAAAATCAGATATTTTCTATAGCGGACACAGGATGTCGCGTCATTTATCCCGGATTATGCGGTTCGCATGGAAATGGAGACGTAACAATTATAGAAAAACAGATATTCCTGTGGTAGTATATAGGGGGCGCAGATGAGAGATGGTATGCCCGTTTTTGTGGAAGACGAAGAAGGAGGTTCCGCTATGCCGCAGCAAATTGTCAGAAAACACATGCTTTTTTACGGCCGCGTCCAGGGTGTGGGGTTTCGTTACCATGCGAAATACAGGGCGCGGCTTCTGGGGCTTACGGGCTGGGTGCGAAACTGTTATGACGGGTCCGTAGAGATGGAGGTGCAGGGCCCGGAAGCGGATATCCGCCGGATGATCGGGCAGCTCAGCCAGGATTCCTGGATACGGATTGACCGGCTGGAGGAAAAGACCCTGCCTCTGGAGGAGGAAAGAGATTTTCATACGCGGATGTAGCCGGAGAAATACGGACGGACATTACATAAATATGGATTTTTGCAGTATAGTATTTACAGAAAGTATTTGCCGCGAAAACCGCCCTATAGTATAATGGGGAAAAAGTGAAACAGAAAAGAAAGAGAGAATGATTGTGAATATTGAACAGTTCAAACCTTGTCTGGAGCAGATTGTCGGAGCGGAGGCATTGCGGGAGAATGAGCCCATGAATCGCCATACCACTTTTCGTATCGGCGGTCCGGCCCGGTATTTTGTGACACCGGAAAGCGGGGAGCAGGTGGCGGAAGTGGTGGCGGCCTGCAAGCGGGAGGACATTCCCTGGTTTATTTTGGGAAACGGCAGCAATCTGCTGGTCAGCGACCGGGGCTATCAGGGGGTGGTTATCCGCATCGGTTCCAATCTCGGCGCGGTGGAAGTGTCCGGGGAGCAGATTCATGCTCAGGCCGGGGCGCTGCTGTCCCAGACAGCCCATGCGGCCCTGGATCATGGCCTTACCGGCATGGAGTTTGCGGCGGGCATACCGGGTACTCTCGGAGGCGCCTGTCTGATGAACGCGGGAGCCTATGACGGGGAGATGAGCCGGATTCTGATTTCCGTGACGGCGCTGGATTCGCACGGCGAGATCTGCGAGATCCCCGTTGACAAACTGGAACTGGGGTATAGGACCAGCCTGCTGATGCATGGCGGCTATGTGGTGCTGGGGGCCAGCCTGCAGCTTGCCCGTGGGGCGACAGAGCAGATCAGAAGCCGCATGGAAGAGCTTAAAGCTCTGCGTGTTCAGAAGCAGCCTCTGGAATATCCCAGTGCGGGCAGTACATTTAAGCGCCCCAAGGATTGTTTTGCGGGAAAATTGATTATGGATGCGGGGCTCCGCGGGTATCGCGTGGGAGGGGCCCAGGTGTCGGAAAAACACTGCGGTTTTGTGATCAATGCGGATAAGGCTACGGCGGAGGATGTGTGCCGCTTGATTGCGGATGTGCATCGGATCGTATATGAAAAGTTTGGGAAGAAGCTGGAGCCGGAGGTACGCTTTTTGGGCTTTGAGCGCTGAACTATGACGGCCGGAGTATGGTCTGAAGGGAGGAAGATATGCGTTTTGTCATAGCCACGGGTATGTCCGGGGCCGGAAAGACAACGGCTCTTAAAATGCTGGAGGATATGGGATTTTTCTGTGTGGATAATTTGCCGGTTCCCCTTTTGGGCCGCTTCGCGCAGTTTGTGAAAGACAGCCTTTCCGACGATCTCTCCCGGGTGGCGGTGGGCGTGGACGTGCGCAGCCGTGAATACTTTGAACAGGTGGGCAAGGCGTTGGATGAGCTCCGCACTTCCCATGTGAAATATGAGATTTTGTTTTTGGATGCCAAT
This sequence comes from uncultured Lachnospiraceae bacterium, assembly GCA_949471785.1. Classification (GTDB taxonomy): domain Bacteria; phylum Bacillota; class Clostridia; order Lachnospirales; family Lachnospiraceae; genus UBA11957. The sequence goes on from CASWRE010000022.1 coordinate 4,762, forward strand.
GACGAGGTGCTGGTAAAACGTTATAAGGAGACGAGGCGCAATCATCCCCTGGCGGGAAATCGGCGCGTCCTGCCCGGCATCCGGGCCGAGCGGAAATTACTGGACTATCTGAAAGCGAACGCGGATTATGTGCTGGAGACCAGTCATCTTCTGACCAGGGAGCTGAAGGTGGAGCTGGAAAAGATTTTTGTGTCTGACAAGAATTTTCAGAGCCTGATGGTGACCATTGTCTCTTTCGGTTTCAAATACGGGATTCCCGAGGATGCCGATCTGGTTTTTGACGTGCGTTTTCTGCCCAATCCCTATTATGTGGAAAGCTTAAAGCACTTTACCGGTAACGATAGCGGGGTCAGCAATTATGTCATGCAGTTTGAACAGGCGGGGGAATTTCTCGATAAACTGGAAGACATGCTGGGATTTTTGATCCCCAATTATATATCCGAGGGCAAGCATCAGCTGGTGGTGGCCATCGGCTGTACCGGCGGCAAGCATCGGTCGGTGACGCTGGCCAACCGGATATACAACCGGCTCTCGGACGCCTCGGAATTCGGCATCCGTCTGGAGCACAGGGATATAGATAAGGATGCGAAGCGTAAAAAGCAGTAGAAAGGGATGGGGCGATGTCATTTTCCGGGGAGATCAAGGAGGAACTGTCCAGACAGCTGTCCGGCGGAAAGCATTGCAGGCGGGCGGAGCTGGCCGCGATTTTGGCGGGAAGCGGAAAAATCCGGATTGATGAGGAGGACCGTCTGTCGCTGGAAGTACAGACGGAGAATCTGTGTCTGGCCAGAAAAGCTTATATTCTTTTGAAGAAAACCTTTGAGACGGAAGCCGTGGTTACGGTGCACAGAAACGCCTGGCTGCAGAAAAATGAAGTATATTCTCTTCTGGTGTCCGATCATAAGACCGCATGGCGGATACTGAACGACACGGGGATACTGGATGAGAACGGGCAGATTCGAGAGCGTCCGGAAGAGGCCCAGCTTGCGCTGCTGGAGCGCGAGTGCTGTAAACGGTCTTATATTCGGGGAACTTTTCTGGTGTCCGGATCGGTCAGTGATCCGGCGAAATCCTACCATTTGGAGCTGGTGTGCCAGCAGGAGAGCCGGGCCGGAATTTTGCGGGAGATTCTCGTCGGAATGGGGTTCTCGGCCAGGGTGATTCTCCGAAAAAAAGCGTACGTGGTCTATGTAAAGGAGGGGGAGCAGATTCGGGAGTTTCTGGCCTGCATCGGCGCGAATCGTCATCTGCTCGCCATGGAAAATGTGCGGATACTAAAGGAAATGCGCAATAATCTGAATCGGAAAGTGAATTGCGAGACGGCTAATCTGGGCAAAACCGTGTCAGCGGCGGTACGTCAGACGGAGGATATCCGTTATATTGAAGAGAAGAAAGGTCTCCATTGTCTGACGCCGGGGCTGCGCCAGATGGCGGAGCTCAGGCTTTCCTATCCGGACGCCTCTTTAAAAGAGCTGGGGGAGCTTCTCAGTCCGCCGGTTGGTAAATCGGGAGTCAACCACCGTCTGCGCAAGATCAGCGAGACGGCCCAGCGGCTGCGCAGGGAGGGCTGACCCGGAACCAGTAGGTGTAAAACTGTTCAAAACCCAGGGACTCATAGAGACGGCGGGCGGCCGTATTGCCCTGTACGACCTGCAGATAGGCCTGGTCGGCGCCCTGGCGCATACCTTCCGCCAGGATACTGCGGCAGATATCCCTGGCATAATGTTTCCGCCGGCAGGCCGGGTCCACATGGATGGCATAGACGCCGATATAATTCCGGTCCAGAATGCCAAGTCCCGTAGCCGCGAAGCGGCCGTTCTCCTCAATGTGGGCGGCAATGGTTATTTTGGGGATGGAGCGGTACATGGAGGGAACGATTTGCCGGTGAACAGGATCGGTGGTTCCCTTCAGATCGAACAGAGAAAAAATCCATGCGGGACTGATGGCGTTTTCCAGAATGACCGGAGATTCTACAGGGCCGGGCAGATGTTCCGGGATATGCATGGTCATGACCTCGGTGAGGTGCTCGATGGCGTATTCCTTCTTATATAATAGGGTGTCAAAATCCCGGGGAACCAGGGGATTGATTTTAAAAATGCAGGGAGTGCCCCAGTTCCGGTAAACAGATTCGCAATAAGCAATCTTTTCGTGCAGGGGAAGGGCGGAAGGACCGATCTGTTCCACGCTGTTGGTGCGGTGCGTATAAAAATATGAAAAACGGAGTATCCATCCGTCATAGAGCTCAATCTGATGGGAAGGCCAGGCGTTCAGCGACAGATCTTCAATGATTTTTACTTTGCTGTTCATGATTTCCTCCTGGGTATACAAGAATGGCAGACAAAAAGTAACAGCTCCGCTTTCGGCTTCACTGTTACGGCAAAAATCATTATACAAGGGTTCTTCCTTGGGGGCAATAAAAAAATATGTTATGCAATATTTATTTAAAAGTGTTGCAACTATTTTGTAAAGAGTTTATAATGAAACGTAGAGTTTATATACAAGGGACAATTAAGGAGAAAATACATGTCCAGAGTTTTGAAAGTATTGATCAATATTATTCTGGCCTGTACCCTCATATCAGCTGCACTTTTGCTGGTGCCGTCGTTTTTGGGTATAGAAACGATTATTATACAGAACAGCCGGGTGGAGACGAACCTTGCCGTAGGTTCCGTGACTTACGGGAGGGAACGGCCCGTGGCGGAAGTGAAAGTGGGAGACAGCATCTATGTGGAGAATAAGGACGGTTCCGAATACCTGTACAAGGTGGACGCCGTGGACGCCGGTACGGGAACGCTGATTATCCGCAACGCGTCGGACAGCAGCGCAGAGTCTGCGGAAATGGTGACGGACAAGGCCTGCGTGCGAATCGTTACGATCCCGGTGATCGGTTATCTGGCCGCCATGGCGGGAAGCATCAAGGGATGGATCATCATTGGCCTTGTCATTCTGCTGCTGATCCTTTTGTTTGTGATCTCCGAGATGTGGGAAAAGGACGCGGAGAGCAGGGAAGAAGACGAGGACACGCACAGAGCGGTCCGGGAAGATGCCGGGGACCTGAGTCCAAGAAAGAGAAAGAAGCTGGAACAGAAACAGAAAAAGCAGGAGGAGAAAGCTGCGAAGAAAGCAGCTAAGAAAAATAAAAAAGATCAGAAAGGACAGGATATGGAGGAACCGGAGGTTCGAGGGAGCATGCATTCTGCTGCTGAGACAGAGTCTCCCGCCGCGCTGTTTGAGGCGGCCAGGGAGGAGATCGCTTCGTCTGTGGCCAGCGCCATGACGGAAGGGGTCGAAGAACCAGAGGCGAAACCGGAGACAGATCCCACGATTGATCTGGAGCGGCAGATTACAGAAGAGCTGGCCCGCGCGGCCCGTGAGCCGGATTCTGTACAGGAGATGACGGATGATGAAATGGCTGTTGAGCCTGTTGCGTTTGACGCGGAAGCCGATTCGACGGAGACCGAGTCCCAGGAGATCGTGATTCCCTGCTGTTCTGTAGATGAACTCCTGCGGAAGGCCATACTGGCCGGAGACGAGCCGGAGATTCTCGAGGATAAAGAGATGGGCATTACATTTCTTGACTATTCGGAAGTACTGTAGATCTGCTGATTGTATGGAAAAAAGAACAAAAATTTCCTGAAAGCCCTTGCATTGCCAGGGGCTTTTTTGTATAATGGCAAATGCTGTGACATTGATAGCGATGAAGCGCGAGGTTGCTGCCTGCAGGCAGGTTTTCCGTGGAGCGAATGTCAAGTTCGAGATAACTGACGGCAAGTCACTGTACAGAATAAAAAATGTCCATGAATAAATGGAAACGCCGTGTGTAAATCACAGGGACACACACGGAGAAGTTGTACAGTCACCGCTTGTCGTACTCAAAAAGTGCGAAAAGGAGGCGGCTTTTTTTATGGCAAAGCAAGTAATGAGAATCACACTCAAGGCGTATGATCATCAGTTGGTGGATGCATCTGCGGCAAAAATCATCGAAACTGTGAAGAAGAACGGATCTGTGGTGAGCGGTCCCGTACCCCTTCCCACCAAAAAGGAAGTAGTCACGATCCTGCGGGCCGTGCATAAGTACAAAGATTCCCGCGAGCAGTTCGAGCAGAGGACTCATAAGAGGCTGATCGATATCATCACACCCACCCAGAAGACGGTGGACGCTCTGTCCAGGCTGGAGATGCCGGCAGGCGTATATATTGATATCAAGATGAAGCAGAAATGAGCAAGGAGTAACTGTGAAGACGCTGAACGGTTACAAAAAAGGTAACAATCCTGAAGGGTTTGATATAGAAGTAATGAACTACATTTTCATTCCACTTATGTCGGCTGTTCTAGGATGATCGCGCGAGCGATCCGCTGTAGATTAACAGGAGGTAATAAGAATGAAGAAAGCTATCTTGGCTACGAAAGTCGGAATGACTCAAATCTTCAATGATGACGGAGTGCTGACTCCGGTGACGGTGCTGCAGGCGGGCCCGGTGGTTGTGACCCAGGTGAAGACCGAGGAGAACGACGGTTACAGCGCAGTGCAGGTGGGTTTTATTGACAAGAGAGAAAAGCTGGTAAACAAGCCGATGAAGGGCCAGTTTGACAAGGTGGGCGTGTCCTATAAGAGATATGTTCGCGAGCTGAAACTGGAGGATGCGGAAAGCTATGAACCCGGTCAGGAAATCAAGGTCGACGTGTTTGAGGCCGGAGATAAGATCGACGCATCGGCCATCTCCAAGGGAAAAGGATTCCAGGGCGCGATCCGCAGGCATGGCCTCCACAGGGGACCCATGGCCCACGGTTCCAAGTATCATCGTCATGCCGGTTCCAACGGCGCGTGTTCCGATCCCAGCCGTGTATTCAAGGGAAAGAAGATGCCGGGTCATATGGGAAACAAGAAAGTTACCGTACAGAATCTGGAAATCGTGAGAGTGGATACAGAGAATAATCTGCTTCTGGTGAAGGGCGCCGTACCGGGCCCGAGGAAGGGATTAGTGACTATAAAAGAAACTGTTAAATCCGGTAAATAAGTTTTTTACGGGAAAGGAGGAGCTTACAGATGGCAAACGTATCTGTTTTTAATATGGAAGGAAACGAAGTCGGAACGATGGAGCTTTCGGATGCCGTTTTCGGTGTGGAAATCAACGAAAATCTGGTGCATCAGGCAGTGGTTCTGAGACTGGCAAATGAGCGCCAGGGCACACAGAAAGCCAGAACCCGCTCGGAAGTAAGCGGAGGCGGCAAAAAGCCCTGGAGACAGAAAGGGACCGGCCATGCAAGGCAGGGCTCAACAAGGGCTCCCCAGTGGAAGGGCGGCGGCGTTGTGTTCGCCCCGGTTCCGAGGGATTATTCCTTTAAGATGAATAAGAAAGAGAAAAGGGCCGCTCTGAAGTCTGCGCTGACCGCCAAAGTTCAGGAGCAGAAGATCGTCGTTCTTGACGAGCTGAAACTGGATGCGATCAAGACAAAGGATTTCAAGAGGGTGATGGATAACCTGAAAGTAGAGAACGCCCTGGTAGTGACGGCCGAGCAGGATCAGAATGTTGTAATGTCCGCGAAGAACATTCCTCATGTGGCTACCAGCGTCGCGTCAAACATTAACGTGTACGACGTTATGAAACACAAGAACCTGGTAGTTACCAAGGCTGCCGTGGCATCGATTGAGGAGGTGTTTGCATAATGGCTGATCTGAAATATTATGACGTAATCCAGAAACCGATCGTTACCGAGAAGAGCATGGAACTGATGGGCGAGAAGGTATACACCTTCCAGGTACATCCGGAATCCACCAAGCCGATGATTAAAGAGGCTGTGGAGAAGATGTTTGAGGGAACGAAGGTGAGGCGTGTCAACACCATGAACTGTCCGGGCAAGAAAAAACGCCGCGGCACGGTGGTGGGCAGAACCGCAAAGACGAAAAAAGCGATGGTTTTCCTGACTGAGGACAGCAAGGAAATCGAGATTTTCGAGGGATTATAAAGATCAAACCAGGGTAACTGTTCCGTGCAGGTCGAAACGCCTGTCGACGAGATCGTAAGAGCACGGGATAGTTACGAACCAGGAAAAAATGACTCGATATCTGGTTCATCAAATACGCACAGGCGTAAATGAAAGGAGACAACATGGGAATAAAGACATATAAGCCGTATACCCCTTCCAGAAGGCATATGACAGGCTCTGATTTCTCTGAGATTACCACAAACAGACCGGAGAAATCCTTGGTCGTGTCCCTGAAGAAGAATTCCGGAAGGAATAATCAGGGTAAGATCACCGTGAGACATCACGGCGGCGGAAACAGAAGGAAATATAGACTGATTGATTTTAAGAGAAATAAAAAGGACGGCATTCCGGCCACGGTAAAGACTATCGAGTATGATCCGAACCGTTCGGCCAATATTGCGCTGATCTGCTATGCGGACGGTGAGAAAGCCTATATTCTGGCTCCTGAAGGGCTGAAGGTGGGGATGAAAGTGATGAGCGGCATTCATGCGGAGATCCGCCCGGGCAATTGTCTGCCCCTGTCCGAGATTCCGGTAGGTACCATGATTCACAACATTGAGCTGAATCCGGGCCGCGGCGGCCAGATGGTACGCGCTGCCGGAAACGGCGCGCAGCTCATGGCTAAGGAAGGAAAATACGCTACGCTGCGTCTTCCCTCCGGAGAGATGAGGCTTGTGCCGATCGTGTGCCGCGCCACCGTCGGTGTGGTGGGTAACGGCGATCACAACCTGATCAATATCGGTAAAGCCGGGCGCAAACGCCATATGGGAATCCGTCCGACGGTACGCGGTTCCGTTATGAATCCGAATGACCATCCGCATGGCGGCGGCGAGGGACGCGCTCCGATCGGCCGTCCCGGTCCGTGTACTCCGTGGGGCAAGCCGGCTCTGGGTCTGAAGACCAGGAACAAGCATAAGAAGTCCAACAAGTATATCATTAGAAGAAGAGACGGTAGAGCTTTAAACAAATAAGGAGGTAAATACGGATGTCACGTTCATTGAAAAAAGGACCCTTCGCTGACAAGAGCCTGTTGAAGAAAGTAGACGCTCTGAATGAATCGGGTGCAAAGACGGTTATCAAGACATGGTCCCGCCGGTCCACCATATTTCCCAGTTTTGTGGGACATACATTTGCAGTCCATGACGGGAGAAGGCATGTGCCGGTATACGTAACAGAGGATATGGTAGGCCATAAGCTGGGCGAGTTCGTAACGACCAGAACCTACAGGGGACACGGCAAGGACGAGAAGAAGAGCGGTGTCCGCAGATAAGATATATATTTTCACAGGCGCCCTTTTGCGGCGTCTGTAGAAAATCCCGTAACCGTGAAGACACTGAACGGTTACAGACTCTCTCCCGGGGACGGGGCCAAAGAGAGACCTGACGGTAAAGGAGTGGCTGGTAAGCCAACAATGAAAGGAGGATTTATCCATGGCAAAAGGACATAGATCCCAGATAAAGAGAGCCAGAAATGCCGAGAAGGATACAAGGCCGTCCGCAAAGCTTTCCTATGCGCGCGTGTCTGTCCAGAAGGCATGTTATGTATTAGACAGTATCAGAGGGAAGGACGTGCAGAGCGCGCTCGGCATCCTGACCTACAATCCCAGATATGCTTCCACTTTGGTCAAAAAGCTGCTGGAATCCGCCATTGCCAATGCGGAAAACAATAACGGTATGAGCGCCGAGAATCTTTACATCGCTGAGTGCTATGCCAACAAAGCGCCGACAATGAAGAGGATCAAACCGAGAGCACAGGGCAGGGCTTACAGGATTGAGAAGAGAACAAGCCATATCTCTATTGTGCTGGATGAAAGATAAGGAGGAAGATCATGGGACAGAAAGTAAATCCGCATGGACTCAGAGTCGGTATCATTAAGGACTGGGATTCCAGATGGTACGCGGAAGGCGAGTTTGCCGACTATTTAGTGGAAGATTATAATATCAGAAAATTCCTGAAAAAGAAACTGTACAGCTCCGGTGTTTCCAAAATCGAAATCGAGCGCGCGTCTGATCGTGTGAAAGTCATCCTGTATACCGCAAAGCCGGGCGTGGTGATCGGCAAGGGCGGCGCTGAGATTGAAAAAGTGAAAAAAGAGATGCAGAAGCTGACCGAGAAAAAGCTGGTGGTCGATATCAAGGAGGTCAAGAGACCGGACCGCGACGCCCAGCTGGTGGCAGAGAATATTGCTCTGCAGCTGGAGAACCGTATTTCTTTCCGCCGCGCCATGAAATCCTGTATGTCCAGGACCATGAAGGCCGGCGCCAAGGGAATCAAGACCTGTGTGGCCGGACGTCTGGGCGGCGCCGATATGGCCCGTACCGAGTTCTACAGCGAGGGAACGATTCCGCTGCAGACACTGAGAGCAGATATTGATTATGGTTTCGCAGAAGCAGACACACAGTACGGAAAAGTTGGTGTTAAGACCTGGATCTACAACGGTGAAGTACTTCCAACCAAAGCTGTCAAGGAAGGGAGCGATAGATAATTATGTTAATGCCGAAAAGAGTAAAACATCGTAAACAGTTCCGCGGCTCCATGAGAGGTAAGGCACTGCGCGGAAACAAGATTAACTATGGCGAATACGGCCTGGTGGCTACCGAGCCCTGCTGGATCAAATCCAATCAGATCGAGGCAGCCCGTGTGGCCATGACCCGTTATATCAAACGTGGCGGTAAAGTATGGATCAAGATATTCCCGGATAAACCGGTAACGGCCAAACCTGCCGAGACTCGTATGGGTTCCGGAAAGGGCAGCCTGGAGTACTGGGTTGCGGTGGTAAAACCGGGCCGCGTAATGTTCGAAATCAGCGGTGTACCCGAGGAAACGGCAAAAGAGGCGCTGCGTCTTGCCATGCATAAATTGCCCTGCAAGTGCAAGATTGCTTCCCGTGCAGATTTAGAAGGCGGTGATAACAGTGAAAATTAAGAATTATGTAGAAGAATTAAAGGCTAAATCGGTTGCTGAGTTACAGGAAGAATTGGTGGCTGCCAAGAAAGAACTTTTTAACCTGAGATTCCAGAATGCTACTAATCAGCTGGAAAACACAAGTCGTATCAGAGAAGTTCGCAAGAATATCGCAAGAATCCAGACAATAATCGCCCAGAAAGATCAGGCAGCCCAGTGAGAAAGGAGAATCTGACCGTGGAAAGAAATCTTAGAAAAACACGTGTTGGTAAAGTGACCAGCAACAGAATGGATAAGACCATTGTTGTTGCCATCGAGGATCATGTAAAACATCCTCTGTATAAAAAGATCGTGAAAAAGACCTATAAGCTGAAAGCCCATGACGAAAACAATGAGTGCAGCATCGGTGATACCGTGAAGGTTATGGAGACCAGGCCGCTGTCAAAGGACAAGAGATGGAGACTGGTGGAGATCGTTGAAAAAGTGAAATAAGTAAGACGTTGACGAACAAGGAGGAATACCGGCATGATTCAGCAGGAAAGCAGATTAAAGGTTGCTGATAATACAGGTGCAAAAGAAATTCTGTGTATCCGCGTTATGGGCGGTTCTACAAGAAGATATGCGCGTATCGGTGATGTGATCGTTGCCACTGTTAAAGATGCAACGCCAGGCGGCGTTGTCAAAAAGGGCGACGTGGTCAAGGCTGTTGTGGTCCGTACCGTGAAGGGTGCGCGCCGTAAAGACGGTTCATACATCCGTTTCGATGAGAATGCAGCTGTTATTATCAAAGATGACAAGACCCCGAGAGGAACCCGTATCTTTGGGCCAGTTGCAAGAGAGCTTCGTGATAAACAGTTTATGAAGATTGTTTCGCTGGCTCCCGAAGTATTATAAGGAGGTACCGCAATGAAGATCAAGACAGGTGATACCGTAAAAGTGATCGCTGGTAAAGATAAAGACAAAGAAGGCAAGATCCTTTCTGTGGACAGGAAAACCGGCCGTGTGATCGTTGAGGGTATTAACATGGTGACCAAGCACGCGAAACCGTCTGCAGCCAACCAGCAGGGCGGCATCGTGAACAGGGAAGCCCCTATCGACGCGTCCAATGTGATGTATGTGCACAAGGGAAGAGCCACCCGCCTCGGTTACAGGGTAGAAGACGGCAAAAAAGTGCGTGTTGCGAAGTCAACCGGTGAAGCAATCGATTAAACAGGAGAGGAGGCTGAAAAATCGTGAGTAGATTAAGAGAAATATACGATCATGAGATCGTTGACGCGATGACTAAAAAATTCGGATATAAAAATGTCATGGAAGTGCCGAAGCTCGTTAAAATCGTAGTGAACATGGGTGTTGGCGAAGCAAAGGAAAATGTAAAGCTTTTGGACGCCGCCGCGAGCGACATGCAGATCATCACCGGCCAGAAGCCGATCATTACCAAGGCAAAGAAATCCGTGGCAAGTTTTAAGATCAGAGAGAACATGCCCATCGGGTGTAAAGTGACCCTCCGCGGCGAGAAGATGTATGAGTTTGCGGATCGTCTGATCAATCTGGCGCTGCCCCGGGTGCGTGACTTCCGCGGCGTAAATCCCAATGCTTTCGACGGCAGAGGCAACTATGCTCTGGGTATTAAGGAACAGCTGATTTTCCCGGAGATTGAGTATGATAAGGTAGACAAGGTCAGAGGTATGGACGTTATCTTTGTTACAACGGCCAGAACCGATGAGGAAGCCCGTGAGTTACTGAGATTATTCAATATGCCATTCGCGAAGTAATAGAGGAGGAAGATCATGGCTAAGACTTCAATGAAAATCAAACAGCAGCGCAAACAGAAATTCTCCACGAGAGAATATACCCGTTGCAAGATCTGCGGCCGTCCCCATTCCGTGCTGAGAAAATACGGCGTGTGCAGAGTGTGCTTCCGTGAACTGGCTTACAAAGGACAGATTCCCGGTGTGAAAAAAGCAAGCTGGTAAAATGGTAGAACAGAGAGGAGGCAATTCAAATGACAATGAGCGATCCGATTGCAGATATGCTTACCAGAATCCGTAATGCAAATACTGCGAAACACGATACGGTGGACGTACCTGCGTCCAAAATGAAAATCGCCATCGCCAATATTCTGGTAGATGAAGGATACATCGCAAAATATGAGCTGTTTGACGAGGGCAGCTTCAAAAATATGCGCCTGACCCTGAAATACGGCGCAGACAAAAATGAAAAGATTATCACAGGCTTAAAGAGGATTTCCAAACCAGGCCTGCGTATCTATGTGGGTAAAGATGAGCTGCCCCGCGTACTGGGCGGACTGGGAATCGCTATTCTATCCACCAATCAGGGCGTGATCACCGACAAAGAGGCCCGCAAGCTCCAGGTAGGCGGCGAAGTACTGGCTTTTGTGTGGTAGGCATTGAACACTTAGTGAGGGCAAGCCGAAAGGCGCAGACCGAGCTTAGTGAGAAAGCCGTTCTGCGAGCCGCAGGCGAACAGAACTTCCTATGAAAATATCAAAGCATAAAACTGCTGAAAACAGAGAGGAAGCCCATTCCTCTCCGAAAATCTAAGTAAGGAGGAAATAGGTATGTCACGTATCGGCAGACAGCCTGTAGTTATTCCCGAGGGAGTAACCGTAACCATAGAGGAAAAAAACAAAGTTATCGTAAAAGGCCCCAAGGGAACTCTTGAGAGAGTAATGGTTCCCGAAATGGAAATCAAAATTGAGGACGGTCATGTCCTCGTAAACAGGCCCAATGATCTGAAGAGAAATAAATCTCTCCACGGCCTGACCAGGACACTGGTAAACAATATGGTGACCGGCGTATCCACAGGCTTTACGAAGGAGCTGGAGGTAAACGGCGTGGGATACAGAGCCAGCAAGCAGGGTAAGAAGCTCGTGCTGAATCTGGGCTATTCTCATCCGGTGGAAATGACCGATCCCGAGGGTATCGAGACCGCGGTGGACGGCAACAAAATTACCGTCAAGGGTATCGATAAAGAAAAAGTTGGCCAATTCGCAGCTGAAATCAGAGATAAGAGAAGACCGGAGCCGTACAAGGGCAAAGGTATCAAATATGCTGATGAAGTGATCAGACGTAAAGTTGGTAAGACTGGTAAGAAATAATTAAGGAGGATGGGAAAATGATAAGAAAAGTATCAAGAACGGAAGTTCGTCATAAAAAGCATAGAAGATTACGCCATCATATCGTTGGAACATCGGAAAGACCGCGTCTGGCAGTTTTCAGAAGCAACAGCCATATGTATGCGCAGATCATCGACGACAGCGTGGGAAAAACCCTGGTCTCGGCATCTACGACTCAGAAGGAAGTAAAGGCTGAGCTGGAGCAGACCGATAATGTTGCCGCTGCCGCATATCTGGGAACCGTGATCGGCAAGAGAGCAGTGGAGGCCGGTATCACAACGGTTGTCTTTGACAGAGGCGGCTTTATATATCAGGGCAAAGTAAAAGCTTTAGCCGATGCAGCCAGAGAAGCTGGCCTGACATTCTAAAGGGAGGAGAGAACACATGAAGAGAACAATCATTGATGCCAGCCAGCTGGAACTGGAAGAAAAAGTAGTGACCATCAAGCGTGTCACAAAGGTTGTCAAGGGTGGCCGTAACATGCGCTTCACCGCTTTAGTAGTTGTCGGGGACGGCAATGGCCATGTCGGCGCCGGCTTGGGGAAAGCCACCGAGATTCCGGAGGCGATCCGCAAAGGAAAGGAAGACGCCATCAAGAAACTGATCACGGTTGCCAGGGATGATAACAACAGTATCACTCATGATATCATCGGTGAGTTCGGGAGCTCCGAAGTACTGTTGAAGAAAGCTCCCGATGGTACCGGTATCATTGCCGGAGGTCCTGCCCGTGCCGTGGTGGAGCTGGCCGGAATCAAGAATATCCGTACCAAATCCCTTGGCTCAAACAACAAACAGAATGTTGTTCTGGCCACTATCCAGGGGCTGTCACAGCTCAAGACTCCCGAGGATATGGCAAGACTTCGTGGAAAATCTGTTGATGAGATCTACGCATAGGAGGGTTCAACATGGCAGATAAATTAAAAATTACACTGGTAAAGTCACCGATCGGGGCTGTTCCCAAGCATAAAAAAACCGTGGAGGCCCTGGGGCTCAGAAAGATGAATAAGACCGTTGAAATGCCGGATAACGCGGCTGTCAGGGGTATGATTAATCAGGTTTCCCATCTTGTTAAAGTTGAGGAAGTATAAGAAGAAGTAAAGGAGGTGCCAGTTATGGATTTATCGAATTTAAAACCCGCAAAAGGTTCCAAACACGATGCGTTCCGCAGAGGCCGCGGACACGGTTCGGGAAACGGCAAGACTGCTGGTAAAGGCCACAAAGGCCAGAAGGCTCGTTCCGGCGCGCCCAGGCCCGGCTTTGAGGGCGGCCAGATGCCGTTATACAGGCGTTTGCCCAAGAGGGGATTTACCAATATCAACAGTAAAGAGATCGTGGCCATCAATGTGAGCGTCCTTGAAGCAAAATATGAGGACGGAAGCGTTGTGACCATTGAAAATATGTTGGAGACCCGTGCGATCTCCGCTGTCAAGGACGGTGTGAAGATTTTGGGTAACGGCGAACTGACAAAAAAACTGACTGTGAAGGCAAATGCTTTCAGCGCTTCCGCTAAGGCAAAAATCGAAGCTGCAGGCGGTACTGTAGAGGTGATCTAATGTTCAAAACATTGACTAATGCCTTCAAGATCAAGGAGATCCGGCGGCGTATCTATTATGTGCTGCTGATGCTGGTCGTGATTCGTGCGGGTACACAGATGCCGGTACCGGGCGTAAACAGTGATTTTTTTAAAGACTGGTTTGCGAGCCAGACCGGGGATGCATTCAATTTTCTGGATGCATTTACCGGCGGTTCCTTCTCGTCTTTCTCCATTTTCGCTCTGAACATTACGCCCTATATCACTTCTTCCATCATCATTCAGCTGCTGACCATTGCGATTCCGCAGCTGGAGGAGATGCAGAAGGACGGTGAGGACGGTCGTAAGAAGCTGGTGACGATCACCCGTTATCTGACCGTAGGGCTCGCCTTGTTCGAAGGCGTGGCCATGACTGTCAGTTTCGGTAATCAGGGTCTTATCACGGATATGAATATCTGGAAGGTTATCGTGGTCGTGGCGTCTCTGACTGCCGGTTCCGCATTTCTTATGTGGGTCGGTGAGCAGATTAATGAGAAGGGTATCGGTAACGGTATTTCTATCGTGCTGACGATCAATATTGTTTCCCGTATTCCGGCCGACCTGATCGGTTTGTTTGAGACGTTTGTTTCCAATAAGACGATCGCCCGCGGCGCCCTGGCGCTGTTGATCATTCTGGCCATTATCGTCGCCATGGTGCTTCTGGTGGTGATCCTGAATGATGCGGTGAGGCGTATCCCGGTCCAGTATTCCAAAAAGATGCAGGGGAGAAAGACCTATGGCGGGCAGTCTACCAATATTCCGCTGAAAGTCAATACGGCAGGCGTTATGCCGGTGATCTTTGCATCTACGCTGATGTCGCTGCCAAATATTATCGCCACATTTGCAGGCTATAAGGGCACGGGGATAGGGGCTCAAATACTGAATACCCTGAATTCCAATTCCTGGTTCAGCATAGCCAACCCGGTATATTCCCTGGGATTGATTCTGTATATAGCGATGCTGATCTTCTTTGCTTATTTCTATACATCCATTACCTTCAATCCTCTGGAGGTGGCGGACAACATGAAAAAGCAGGGAGGATTCATTCCGGGAATCCGTCCCGGTAAGCCCACCGTAGATTATCTGCAGAGGATTCTGAACTATATCATCTTCATCGGGGCTATCGGTCTTACGATCATTGCTGTCATTCCGTTTTTCTTTAACGGAGTGTTTGGTGCCGACGTATCCTTTGGCGGTACATCCATCATCATTGTCGTAAGCGTGGTGCTGGAGACCATGAAGCAGATGGAATCTATGATGCTGGTAAGAAACTACAAAGGCTTTTTGAGTGATTAACTGCGAGGTTGTGGCGTTTTCGTCACAACCTTAACGTGCATATATGATAGTTGTTTAACAGAAAAGGAGAGGCAATATGAAACTGATTATGTTAGGAGCGCCGGGCGCAGGCAAGGGTACGCAGGCAAAGAAGATCGCCGCAAAATACAATATTCCGCATATTTCCACGGGAGATATCTTCCGCGCCAATATTAAGAACGGTACAGAGCTGGGGAAAAAGGCCCAGTCCTATATGGACCAGGGGCTGCTGGTACCGGATGAGCTGGTGTGTGATCTGGTGGTAGACCGTATTCAGCAGGAGGACTGCAGGAACGGCTACGTGCTGGACGGTTTTCCGAGAACCATTCCCCAGGCAGAGAGTCTGACCGCGGCGATGGAGAAGCTGGGCACGAAAATTGATTACGCGATTAATGTGGAGGTTCCGGATGAGAATATCTTAAAGCGGATGGGCGGCCGCCGTGCCTGCCTAGCCTGCGGCGCCACCTATCATGTGGAATTCAATGCGCCCAAGACTGCAGACATCTGCGATACCTGCGGCGCAGGTCTAGTACTGCGCGAGGACGACAAGCCGGAGACGGTGCAGAAACGTCTGGATGTGTACCATGCCCAGACGCAGCCGCTGATCGATTATTATACGAAGGCAGGCGTTTTGGCGGAAGTAGACGGAACCCAAGATATGGAAGATGTGTTTAAGGCCATTACAGACCTGTTGGGAGAGTAACGCATGGCAGTGTCTATAAAAACGACTAGGGAGCTTGAACTGATGAGAGAATCCGGAAGGAGGCTGGAAAAGGTCCATGATGAAATGGCCAAGGCTATCCGTCCGGGTATCTCCACCTGGGAAATCAACAGAATCGGTGAGGCAAAGATCCGCAGTCTGGGAGGCATACCCAATTTCCTGCATTATAACGGTTTTCCGGCTGCCATATGTATTTCGGTAAATGATGAAGTGGTTCACGGCATCCCCAGTAAAAAACGGATTTTGCGGGAGGGCGATATCGTCAGCCTGGATGCCGGGATGATTTACAAAGGCTATCACTCCGATGCGGCCAGAACCCATATGGTGGGGCAGGTAAGCCCGGAGGTTCGGCAGCTTGTGGAGGAGACCCGTCAGTGTTTCTTTGAGGGAATCAAATATGCCCGGGCAGGCTGCCATCTCCATGATATATCCGCCGCCATCAACGCCCATGCGGATAAATTCGGCTATGGCGTGGTCCGTGACCTGGTGGGACACGGGATCGGCACCAGTCTTCATGAGGACCCGCAGATCCCGAATTTCCGCCAGAAAAGCAAGGGTATTCGACTGCGTCCGGGCATGACGCTGGCTATCGAACCCATGATCAACATGGGACGCCCGGAAGTATGCTGGCTGGACGACAACTGGACAGTGGTCACGGAAGACGAGTCCCTGTCGGCCCATTATGAGAATACGGTTCTCATCACAGACGGAGAGCCCGAACTTTTCACACTTACGCAATAAAAAGCAGGAGGTTAACTATGTCAAAAACAGACGTAATTGAGGTGGAAGGCACCGTATTAGAAAAGCTTCCCAACGCCATGTTCAGGGTGGAACTGGAAAATAAACATGTGGTACTTGCCCATATCAGCGGCAAGCTGCGGATGAATTTCATCCGTATATTGCCCGGGGATAAGGTGACACTGGAACTCAGCCCTTATGACCTGACTAAGGGAAGGATTATTTGGAGAGATAAATAAACCGAACGGCGGCGGGACGGAACCGTTACCGCAGGCTTTCTGTCTCGTACATGTATACAGGAAGGACAAGAGATGAAAAAAACGGTAAAAAAAGTTTGTATTCTGGCATTGGCGCTGGTACTGGCTCTGCAGCCGGCCACAGCGGTGCAGGCATCGGCAAAATCAGATATTGACAATGTCCTGAAGAATTATAAAAAAGGAAAAATCAGCAAGGCCAAAAAATACAACAAAAAGCTGTCAAAAAAAGCAAGCAAAGCCTGTATTAAAAAATTGTCAAAAAAAGCCAAAAAAGCCTATCTTAAGGCCGTAAAAAAGTATGTTTTTAATGGACCGAGCAGTTCCATGAAATCGCTGTGGGGATACTATTTGGCGGATATGGACGGCGATAAGAAAGCGGAGCTTTTGGTGAAACACGGGACCTGCGAGGCGGATGTGAAAATCACCGTTTACAAATATAAAAGCGGTAAAGCCAAGAAGGTGGGATCTTTTTATTCCGGACACACGACCTATTATGCTTATCCGGGGCACGCAGGCGTGATCGCCGTAACGGGTCATATGGGTTATGAGAGCGTGCAGACAATTACCTTAAAGGGCGGGAAGCTGAAAACAAAAAGCTACGGCTCCAGGGATTTGAATCAGTCTGGCGGGCAGGACTGGTTTCCCTTCCGCCAGCAATTGGATAACCATGTGAGATATGATTCCCGCTATCGTTCCTCTCTGAGCCTGAAAGATTTGAAATAAAATCGTAATAATGAAGCCGGAAGGCGGAATCGTTAGGAAAATTGGTAACAGTTCAGCCCAGGGCTTTGCACTTGCTGCAAAGTCCGTAAGAACGTGTAAATTAGGCCAAGAGGGAATCTGCCCCTCGCCGAAGGCGACTTGGAATGAGCAGATTCCGTAACAGTGAAGCCGGAGGCTGAACTGGTTACTATTCACGGCCTGAAAGGCCGCTCATAGCAACAATTCGGGGCGATATTTAGAGTTTGCTTTGCAAAATCGCCCCTCACTCCTGAATCATGTTCTTGCGGAATGCGCAGTTCAGCGCATTCCTGACCCATGAATAGTAACCTGAACTGTTACAAAATTGGCAAAATAATCAAAAAAAGCTTGCATTTATAGAGACCTGTTGCTATAATGATTTACGGACTTTTCTGCCGTATTGCAGTAGGTCTCTAAAATTATGCCCAAATGAGGTAGTACGTGAAAGGAGGATTCCGATGAAAGTACGATCATCTGTTAAGCCCATGTGTGACAAATGCAAAGTCATCAAGAGAAAGGGCAGGATTCGAATTATCTGTGAGAATCCAAAACACAAACAGAGGCAGGGTTGATGAAGGAACTCTGTATCCAGGCTGAATGATTTTAGGATATTCCAGGCGGCTGCGGAAGATCACTGGAACCATTCTGTAAATATTATTGTGGATATCCGTCCACCGATGCCCTTGTGGTATAGCCCATGGGGGAATAATATTGCTTGATACCGGCAAAGGCCGGAAAGGCTGCAGGCATACCGATGCAGCTGGATGCATGATATGGCATCCCAATTAAGAAAATATTAGTAAGGCGCTGAAACGCACCGTCCGCTGCAAAGGAGCGGCAGTGATACAGTGTCGGAGAAAATGGAGGAACAAGTACATGGCTCGTATAGCTGGTGTAGATTTACCAAGAGACAAACGTGTGGAAATCGGATTGACTTATATTTACGGAATCGGAAGGTCCAGCTCAGACCGTATTCTGAAAGAGGCAAATGTAAACCCGGATACACGTTGCAGAGATCTGACTGATGAGGAAGTAAAGAGAATCAGTGTGGTCATCGACGAGACGCAGATGGTGGAAGGCGATCTGAGAAGAGAGGTCGCCCTGAACATCAAGCGCCTGCAGGAGATCGGATGCTACAGAGGAATTCGTCACAGGAAAGGCCTTCCGGTTCGTGGTCAGAACACCAAGAACAACGCAAGGACAAGGAAAGGCCCCAAGAGGACAGTAGCGAACAAGAAGAAATAAGTGACTGGCAGTTTATAATATAAAATAATATGATAAACTCTTAAATAAGAAGAAAGTAGGTTAGTTTTTAAATGGCTAAAGTGACAAAGAAAGCGGCGAACAATAAACGCCGTGTAAAGAAAAACGTTGAACGCGGACAGGCACATATCCAGTCTTCTTTCAATAACACAATCGTGACATTGACGGATACCGAGGGGAACGCCCTTTCCTGGGCCAGTGCCGGTGGTCTTGGTTTTAGAGGTTCAAGAAAATCTACTCCTTATGCAGCGCAGGTGGCAGCGGAAACGGCTACCAAGGCAGCCCTGATCCATGGATTAAAGACTGTGGACGTATTTGTAAAAGGCCCGGGTTCAGGAAGGGAAGCGGCGATTCGCGCCCTGGCAGCAGCCGGACTGGAAGTGACAAGTATCAGAGACGTGACGCCGGTACCCCATAACGGATGCCGCCCACCCAAACGCAGAAGAGTTTAATCAGGAGGACGTAGAAAATGGCAATCGATAGAACCCCGGTACTGAAAAGATGCAGATCTTTAGGTTTAGATCCGGTTTATTTGGGAATTGATAAAAAATCCACGAGACAGCTCAGAAGGGCCAACAGGAAAATCTCCGAGTACGGCCTGCAGCTGAGAGAGAAACAGAAAGCAAAATTCATTTATGGCGTACTGGAGAAACCTTTCCGTAATTATTACGAGAAGGCCGACAGACAGCCGGGTATGACCGGTGAGAACCTGATGAAGATGCTGGAGAGCCGTCTGGACAATGTTGTGTTCCGTCTCGGCTTTGCCAGGACCAGGAAAGAAGCGCGCCAGATCGTCGGACACAAGCATGTGCTGGTAAACGGTAAGCAGGTAACGATCCCCTCTTACCGGGTGAAAGCCGGCGATATCGTAGCGATCAAGGAGAATAAGAAATCTGGCCCGAAATACAAAGAGATCCTGGAGACCACAGGCGGCCGTATGGTTCCGGAGTGGCTGGATGCAGATCAGGAAAACTTAAGCGGAAATGTGAAAGAACTGCCGACAAGAGAAATGATTGATGTGCCTGTAGACGAGATGCTTATCGTCGAGCTTTACTCTAAATAATCGTTTCTGGTTGGTAACTGTTCATTGCCTTCACGGTCCTGGCAGCAAGTGCTTGGACCTGTGCCGAACAGTTATTCTGGATTTTCAAACTGCCCGGAGCGCCGGGCAGGTAACCCTTCGATTATATGGCTTATCGGAAGCTGTGTAATTGTTTCCGATAGAAGGTGCGGAAGCGCCGTCATCTGATTATGAGAAATATTTTTGGGTTCTCATAATATATTTACCCGAAAAAGGAGGGGCTTTTGCGTGTTTGACTTTAACAAACCGAAGATTGAAATTACAGAGATTTCCGAAGATAAACGATATGGCCGTTTTGTGGTAGAACCTTTGGAAAGAGGGTATGGTACGACTCTGGGTAACTCGCTGAGGAGGATTATGCTGTCCTCTCTGCCGGGAGCCGCGGTGAGTCAGGTGAAGATCGAAGGCGTACTCCATGAGTTCAGCTCGATTCCGGGCGTGAAAGAGGATGTGACCGAGATTATCATGAACCTGAAAGGCCTCGCCATTAAAAACACCAGCGAGACGAACGAACCAAAGGTGGCCTATATTGAGTATGAGGGCGAGGGCGTGGTACACGCTTCCGACATACAGGTGGATCAGGATATTGAGATCATGAATCCCGACCAGGTGATTGCCACACTGAACGGCGGTGCGGACAGTAAGCTTTATATGGAGCTTACAATCACCAGAGGGCGCGGTTATATCAGCGCCGATAAGGGTAAAACCGACGATATGCCCATCGGTGTGATTGCCGTGGACGCCATCTATACGCCGGTGGAGCGGGTGAATCTGACGGTAGAGAATACCCGTGTGGGCCAGATTACTGATTTTGATAAGCTGACCTTAGATGTCTATACGAAAGGTACGCTGGAGCCGGATGAGGCTGTCAGTCTGGCGGCCAAGGTTTTGAGCGAACATCTGAAACTGTTTATCGACCTGTCCGAAAATGCGAAAACGGCGGAGGTCATGATTGAGACGGTAAACGATGAGAAAGAAAAAGTGCTGGAGATGAACATCGACGAGTTGGAACTCTCTGTGCGCTCTTACAATTGTCTGAAACGGGCCGGTATCAATACGGTGGAAGAACTGTGCAACAAAACTTCCGAGGATATGATGAAGGTCCGCAACCTGGGGCGCAAATCTCTGGAAGAGGTGCTTGCAAAGCTGAAAGAGCTGGGATTGCAGCTCAGCCCCGGAGAAGAATAAGCAGACCGTTCTATAAACTGTGTCTGTCGGCATGTAACTGTGTCGTTAGAAATTTATGGATTACGGCAGTCGTCAATAAGACCGAAGAAGCATGACGCCTGTTCCACAAATGGAGGAAAAACAAATGTCTAAATATAGAAAGCTTGGTAAAACATCCAGCCAGAGAAAAGCGCTGCTGAGAAATCAGGCGACGGCTCTGCTGCATCACGGCAAGATCGTTACCACGGAGGCCAGAGCGAAAGAGATCCGCAAGGTCGTAGAGCCTCTGATCACGATGGCGATTAAAGAGAGGGATAATTACGAGATGGTTACCGTTACCGCTAAGGTGCCCCGCAAGGACGCCGACGGCAAAAGGGTGAAAGAGGTCGTAGACGGCAAGAGAGTGACTGTTTTCGATGAAGTGCAGAAAGAGATCAAAAAAGACTCTCCTTCCCGCCTGAATGCAAGGAGACGCATACTCCGGGTGCTGTATCCGGTGGTGGAAGTTCCGAAGGAGAATTCCGGACGGAAGAAAAACACCAAAAAGGTAGATCTGGTCGACAAGATGTTCACCGAGATCGCTCCGAAATACGCGGACCGCAACGGTGGTTATACCCGTATCGTCAAGATCGGGCCGCGTAAAGGCGACGCAGCCATGGAGGTTATCCTGGAACTGGTATAATAGGTAATTTTGTCATTTGCGACAGGCCGATGCATCTGCATCGGCCTGTTTATATCCATCCGCCATCCATGGTAACCACCTGGCCGGTCAGATAGGGATGACGGACGGCCAGATCGTAGATTAATGCAGCGGCTTCCTCGGGAGTCCCCATTCGTCCGGCGGGGATTTCCTCAAGGAGGGCCGCTGTTTCTTCGGGGTCCAGAAAATGATTCATGGCCGTGTCCACGGCGCCGAAAGCCGCCGCATTGCAGCGAATGTGGCTGGGAGCCAGCTCCTTGGCCAGAGCGCGGGTCATGGCGTTTATGCCTCCCTTTGTGGCAGAGTAGGCCACTTCGCAGGACGCTCCCACGTTTCCCCAGACAGAAGACACATTGACGATGGAACCGTGTCCCCGGCGTAGCATCAGGGGGACCGCGCTCCGGCAGAAGAGGAAACAGGAAGTCAGATTGGTATTTATGATACGCTGCCATTCTTCCGGAGACATATCCTGAAAAAGGCCTATATGAGCCGTGCCGGCGTTGTTGATCAGGATTTCCGGACCGGTATCTCTGGCGGTAAGTTCGGCAAAAAGGCTCTGCACATAGGCGGCATTCCCCGCATCTCCCACAGTGATTTCACAGGAAATATGGAATCTGCCGCGAAGCTCCCGGCTCAGCGCTTCCAGCGCGTCCGGAGAGTGGAATCCGTTGAGAATCAGCGGATAGCCATGGCTGGCAAAGGTGTGCGCCGTAGCCCGGCCGATGCCGCGGGATGCTCCGGTGATCAGTACATATCCGGTATGAACCATATCATATACGCCTCCTGTGTTTTATGATCAAGGCTTTCGGGTACGGGGGCCCGTCTGCTTACGGTATCATAGCATGGAAACCCAATTTTCTCAAGAGCAGCTTTTTACAAATTGTTTAGAGTTCTTTATATTTGTGCCGTTGCCACTTCTGGTAAAAAGGTGTAAAATGCCAGTATTGCACAGGAGGCAGGTATGAAAAAGAAATTATTTTTTGTTTTTAATCCGTTATCAGGGAAGGCATTGATCAAAAACAAGCTGCTGGACATTGTGGATGTATTTGTCAAAAGAGGCTATGAGGTGCAGGTTCATCCGACCCAGAAGGCCGGCGATGCTGCCGAGAGGGTGGCGGAGGCGGCGGAGTGGGCGGATTTGATCGTCTGCTGCGGCGGTGACGGCACATTGGATGAGGCGGTGAACGGCCTGCGCCAGGCGGGCAGAGACGTCCCTCTGGGCTATATTCCGGCGGGCAGTACCAATGATTTTGCCAGCAGCCTGCAGATTTCCCGGGACATGGTGGAAGCGGCGCGTCAGGTTATGCAGGGCGAGGTCCGCCGGGTGGACGTGGGTTCCTTTAACGATCAGACTTTTGTGTACGTGGCGGCGTTCGGCCTTTTTACGGAAGTGTCCTATGAGACGGACCAGAATATGAAAAATGTTTTGGGGTACGTGGCGTATCTTCTGGAGGGGGCGAAACGGATTTTTGATATCAAAACCTATCGAATGAAAGTAGCCTCCGATACCGACCAATATGAAGGAGAATTTATTTATGGGATGGTGACAAATTCCCGTTCTGTTGGTGGGTTTAAAAATCTGACAGGGAAAAATGTAGAGATGGACGACGGTTATTTTGAAGTGACTCTGATTCACGCGCCGAAGAACGCTCTGGAGTTAAATGAGATTATCAGCTGTCTGCTGACAAGAGAGGATACGACGAATCTGATTGAATCCTTCAAGACTACTGCGCTGACCGTGGAGGCGGAGACGGAGGTCAGCTGGACGCTGGACGGGGAGTACGGCGGTTCTCCGAAGGAACTGGTCATCCGCAATCAGCGTCAGGCTCTGCCTATCATCCTGGCGCCTTCGGACGACCGGCAGATTCCTCTGTTGGGATAAAATCAGTGTTCTGTGCGCCCGAGATATTCTTCCAGGCAGACGCCCTGTTCTTTAATCTCTCTGGCAGCTTCCCTCCCTACGTAGCGGAAATGCCAGGGCTCGTTGATGACGCCGGTAATATCGCTTTTTTCTTCGGGATAGCGCACGATGAAACCATATTCACAGCAATGCTCCTCCAGCCACTGCCAGATGATGTCGGGGGCCTGAGCTTCCCGGTCGGCGGAAGTGATGTCCACCGCGATGCCCATCTGGTGCTCGCTGGTGCCGGGAACGGCCACCCAGGCTTCGGCCAGTTCCCTGGCGTCCTCGTGGGAGTTGCCTTCGTTCTCATAGGCAATCAGTTTATCGTCCAGGAGCTGTTGCTGCTTGTCCGCCGTCCGGTAGGAAGAAGAGATTGTGGGCATCAGCCCCTCGGCTCTGGCGTCGTCGAACATCTGCTGCAGATCCGGATAGATCCGGCTGTCCACGGCATGGCCGTTGGCCAGCTGAGTCAGTTCCACCTCGTAATCTTCCGGCATGGGATTCCAGCGGTTGACCAGGATCAGCCGCCAGTCCTTTTCCCGGCTGTCTGTACTCTCTTCTGTATGGCTTTCCTCTGTATGGCTCTCTTCTTTTTCGGATGTTTCCCCTTCCGTGGAGGAGGACGTTGCCGCGTCGGAACTATGGGCGGATGGTTCTGATGCGACTTCTGAGAAGCCGGAATATTCCAGGGAGGGAGAGATGGCAGGGGCGTCGTTCGCTTTCCGGAAATTGCCGCCAAGGAGAATGAGCAGAATGACCAGCAGGACGGTCATGGCCCCCAGAGGAGCTATGCCGCGTGCATATCTACGTTTCTTTTTTGGCGAGTGTGTAGCCTTTTTAGCCATGGGAATGTGCTCCTTTCGTTATGGAAATTCATTTTCCGTGTTTTTTAGTTCTTTTTGTATTTTACCAGAAGTCATCCCCGGAAACTTTAACAGTTTATGGAAAAATTCTTAAGAAAATCTCAAGGAGAGGGATAGATGGCAGAGCAGGAGTATACGCCGGAAGTAGTCGCGGCGCTGAAAGATGATGTGAACCTCGGTATGGCGCTGGAGGAAATCAAGGCAAACATCGAGGAACAATTGAAAAAATGCGGTCTGTATTACCGGCTGTTTTCCCGGGTGAAGGGCAGCCGTTCCCTGGCGCAGAAAATCGCGGGAGGAAATTACGGTTCTTCGGATACTCAGCGCAAAGTGCAGGATCTGATCGGCGTGCGGATTGTGCTCTATTACTCGGACGACCTGTCTCCCTGCCGCAATATTCTGGAAAAGACCTTTGCCCAGAACGGGTCCTGGTCCGTGAATGAGCGTACGGTCAATCAATTTCAGGCCACAAAGATCAACGGCGTGTTTGAAATCCCCCAGCGTCTGTTGGGACTGGTGAAGGAGGATACCTGGAAGCTTCCGGTAGACGCCACCTTTGAGGTGCAGATCCGCACGGTACTTTTTGAGGGATGGCATGAGATCGAGCATGACATGCGCTATAAAGACGTAAAAAATAAGCAGCGAAATCTCTGGAAGGGGAATCAGGAGCTGGCCCGTACCATGAACAGTATTCTGGCCAGCCTGGAACTGTGCGACTGGTCTCTGGCCAGTTTGTTTGAAAATCTGGCGAGAAAACATCTCGAGAAAAAGAACTGGGAGCTGATGCTCAGGAGCCGTTACCGTCTTCGAATGGAGGAAAAGCCCATGAAACCGGAGCTGGCGGCTTATCTGAACGATCATGGCGATGTGGCCAGAGCATTCTTTAATTGCGACAAGATGAAAATGATCAATGCACTGATGGATGAAAATGTGCATACCCGTCTAACCTTTGACGTCCTGATGAAAGTGTTGAACGACACATATGTTCACGACGCCCAGGTGGCGAGGATACTGTCGGATACCAAGCTGGTGGTCTATGAGCCGGTAAAGCGCAAGAATAAATTTCTGCCGCTGGAAAACCGGACCACATTCCAGCTGGATGTGGCGTTAAACGGGCCGGGGATGTCCGGAGAGGAGACCCGTAGGCTTTTTGAAACGGCGGCCAGGATTATATACAGCTGGGGACGCTATAAATACAGGGCCGTTTTTCCGGAGGCGCCGGAGGAGCTGGAGGATTTTCGGGGAAGAAGGCCGGGGTATGAGCTCCATGTGGAATATGACGGGGACAGCAATTATTTTCTGCTGGATTGTTCGAGGATCGACAGTAAGATGCCGGGGACGCTCTGGTTTACCGAGAGCCGGATCGAGAATAAAAACGGCCGTCTTTTGTTCTTCGTCATTAATACCAGCAGCACTCCGGAAACCGAGGCGGCCAGAATCAGTTTCCGTAAGCCCAAATTTGTGGATCGAATACGGGAGCAAGTGGATTTTTACGACGTGGTGCGCATGCCTTCCCAGCTTGCGGTGATCGAGACAGAAGAAGAAAGGCGGCGTATGGAGGAGCTGATCGTTCATCCGGCCCGCTGCCTGCCGGTGATCTGTGTAAATTGGGACGCCCAGTTGGGGAAGTTTATGACTCATGCCGACAAGCTTTTGCATACGGTGGGGGCTTTTTGCCATATTTACGCGGATCAGACCAGGCAGGATGGTGCGGTGGAGGTATACTGGCCCGACGGCAGGGAAAACCGTTTCGGCCGGGAAGATATTCTGGCCAGCCGTTTTGAGTATAACCGGAAGGTGTTCACAACGGAACAGCTTTATGAGCTGCCTTTCCGCCATAAGCTGGTGGATATGGTGCGGGCGTGTAATAATGGGAGATTGAAATGAGGCATACCATGGAAGCCGCAGACGCTGCATGACATGCGGAGATAATAGTCATGCGACATTAGCAAAAAAGAGGAGAAGGAGATGGAGAACAGCAAGAATGGGATCAGCAGGGCCTGTGCCGACGAGGTGGGGACGGATCAATATATCGAGCTGGACGAATATCTGATCTGCTGGCCCCGCAGGGACGAGGCCCATCCGCAGGTGGAGCAGTGTAAGAGGGTCGCAAAAAGGGACGGTGCGGCGACGGTTTTTGCCCTGCAGGATGCGAAGATTTTCCGGTGGACGGAGTGCGTGGGGCACGGCAGAGAGTTTTTTGTGCTGAAACGGGATCTGGGACAGATCGTTCGGGTGGACGCGGAAATGCTGGAGGAGACGGTGATCCCGGCGCTAGGAACGTATCCCCACCATCTGGAGCTGGCCGAAGGCTATCTGTATTATGGCACGAAGAAGGAACATCCTCTGATCGTTCGGGTGGATTTGGGCGATATGACGCAGGCGGGCATGGACGATGAGGGAGAGTACATGAATCTTAGAGTAGACGCCTGGCTGCCTGTGGGGCATTTGTTTTACGGTATGCACGACGATTTTGACAGGGAAGAATCCGTTTTATACCGGATCGATATGAACAGCTTTCAGGCAGAGAAGCTGTCGGTCACTCCTTTTTCTCTGGAGCGGTTCTGGGAGAAACCGGAGCTTCTGAAAGAATCTTTTACCTTTGTGCGGGAGGGATTGCTGATCACGGTGGTGACCCAGTCCCGCCATGGAGACAGCTATTATGAGCTGGCAGATCCTGTCAATCCCGGTTCCGTCAGACGCCGTCGCCTGTGCGGGCCCATGAATCATATCTGGTTTGTCGACGGGCAGATTTATCTGGCGGAGATGGAGGACGCCATGACGATTCGCGCTTTCGATCCGACGACAGAGGAGGAGCGTATACTGGCGTCCCATACCCACTGTTTCGCCAAAGATGAATTCGGCCATATAACGGGGGAACGTCCCCAGGTGGTGGGAAATTGGCTGTATTATTGGGATTGCGAGAAAGAAGAACGAATTTGCGTTCCGCTGCAGTGAAAAGACAGGGCCGTCCGAGCGGATATATGCTGAATGGCTTTTTTGGAGAATTTTCTTGAGAATGTTGACGTGTTTTGCGGATGGGTATAAAATAAATCTGATTTTACAACGAAGATTTTTTTATCCATATCATATCTGCCCGTCGGACAGATCGCAGAAAGGAAGTTGATGAAAATGGAAAAGAAAAATATTGATTGGGGAAATCTGGGTTTTGCGTATATGCCAACCACTACACGGTTTGTGGCCAATTATAAGGACGGCGCCTGGGATGAGGGCAGCCTGACCACCGACGCCACGGTGAACATATCCGAGTGCGCGGGCGTACTGCAGTATTCCCAGTCCTGTTTTGAGGGCCTGAAGGCTTATACGACAGAGGACGGCAGGATTGTCTGCTTCCGTCCGGATCTGAACGCGGCCCGTATGGCCGATACCTGCCGCCGTTTGGAGATGCCGGTATTTCCCGAAGACAAGTGGGTGGAGGCCGTGAAGAAAGTGGTTGCGGCCAACAGCGATTATGTGCCGCCATACGGTTCCGGCGCTACGCTGTATGTCCGTCCCTTTATGTTTGCCAGCGGCCCGGTAATCGGTGTGAGTCCGGCCAGGGAATACCAGTTTCGTATTTTCTGTACGCCGGTGGGGCCCTATTTTAAGGGCGGCGTGAGACCTCTTACCATCCGCGTCAGCGACTATGACCGGGCGGCGCCCCACGGTACGGGCCATATCAAGGCGGGTCTGAATTATGCCATGAGCCTCCATGCGATTGTGGAAGCCCATGAGCAGGGATATGACGAGAATATGTATTTGGACGCGGCTACCAGGACGAATGTGGAGGAGACCGGCGGCGCGAACTTTATCTTTGTGACGAAGGATCGGAAAGTAGTGACGCCCAAATCCGGCAGTATCCTGCCCTCTATCACCCGCCGTTCTCTGATGTATGTGGCGAAGGAATATCTGGGACTGGAAGCGGAGGAGCGCGAGGTGCCCTTTGAGGAAGTGAAGGAGTTCGCCGAGTGCGGCCTGTGCGGTACGGCGGCGGTGATCTCTCCGGTGGGAAAGATTGTGGATCATGGAAAAGAGATCTGCCTGCCCAGCGGGATGACGGACATGGGGCCCGTGACGAAAAAACTGTACGATACGCTGACCGGTATCCAGATGGGCAGTATCAAAGCTCCCGAAGGATGGATCTGCGAGATCGGCTGAAAATAGGGGAAATGGCATGAAAAAGATTTTGACGGTCACTTTGAATCCCTGTGTGGATTACACCATTACCGTGCCCGCATTTTCCCGGGGCGAAAAAAACCCGGTTAAAAGAGCCAGAAAAGATGTGGCGGGAAAGGGCATCAATGTCTGCACGCTGCTGAGGAATATGGATGCGCCGGTGGTTGCCGCAGGGTTTGATTTTATGGACGGGCGAGTACGCGTCCGGGAAGCGCTGCAAAAAAGGGATATTCCCTGCGTGCTCACAGAAGTGTCCGGTAATCTGCGAACGAATATCAAGATCCTGGACGCGGCTACGGAGGAGATGACGGAGCTGAATGAGAACGGTCATCCGGTAAGTTCCGAGAAGGCAGGGGAAGTGCGGAAACAGATCTGCGGAATCCTGGACGAACTGGACGAGGGATCGGTCATGGTGGTGAGTGGCAGCGCCCCGGCCGGTGTGCCGGCAGGTTTTTACGGGCAGTTGATTCGTGAAGGAAAAAAACGGAAAATAGTTACGATTTTGGATGCGTCCGGCGAGCTGCTCCGTCAGGGAGTGGCGGCCTGTCCTGATTTGATTAAACCGAACCTGGAGGAATTTTCTCAGTTGACGGGTTGCCGTTTTGCGTCGACGGAGGAAATCGCCCGGGAAGCCGAAAGAATCCGTCGGTCCGGTGTGCCGATGGTCTGCGTGTCCATGGGACCGGAGGGCGCGGTGATGGCGGCGGAGGAAGGCTGCTGGTACGCGAAATGCGTGGAGGTGGACGCCCATATCCGCGGCCTGCAGGGCGCCGGCGACGCCCTGGTGGCGGCTATGGCCCTGCAGATCCTGCTGGGGAACGGTCCGGAGTCCATGCTTCGCATGGGCATGGCGGCGGCCAATGCCTCCATACAGCTGGAGGGCAGTCAGATGGCCGGGCCCCTGGAGATTGCCGGAATGATTGAGGCGATCCAGATGGAGCAGATTGTGCCAAAGGAATGATATACATAGAGAAAAGGTGAAAAGCCCATGTGCCGGGATATGAATGATTTTCGGCGCATGGGCTTTTTTGTTGACCAGCATTTTCACGAATTAAAGTATCACAAAAATTCTTGAAACTAAGAAAGAAAATCTGATATAATTAATTATTATCTGAAAAATATAAAATGCAATACAAATATTCAAATAATCTGACAATATATCGAGAAGTTGTTATTTACAAACCGTACAAAAAGTAGTATAGTAACACCAGCGTACCGGACAGAGATGTACCGGTGCACGTATGAACCGGAGTCAGGTATAGGGAAAGGAAGTGCACCATGTTAAAGATGAGACAGACGCCCGAGCAGGGGCTGTACGATCCGCGGTTTGAGCATGACAACTGCGGCATCGGCGCCGTTGTGAATATTAAAGGGATTAAGACAAGGGAGACCGTTGATAACGCGTTAAAGATCGTGGAGAATCTGGAGCACCGCGCCGGTAAAGACGCGGAAGGTAAGACCGGGGACGGTGTGGGGATCATGCTGCAGATTTCCCACAGATTTTTCAGGAAAGCCTGTAAAGCCGCCGGTATTGAGCTGGGCGGAGAGAGGGATTACGGCGTGGGCATGTTTTTCTTCCCCCAGGATGAGCTGCAGAGGAACCAGGCGAAGAAGATGTTTGAGGTCATCGTCCAGAAGGAAGGCATGGAATTTCTGGGCTGGCGTAAAGTGCCGATCCACCCGGATATCCTGGGCGCTATGGCGCGGGAGTGTATGCCCTGTATCGAGCAGAGCTTTATCGCCAGGCCGAAGGAGGTGGCCAGAGGACTGGCCTTTGACCGGAAGCTCTATGTCGCCCGCCGCGTCTTTGCCCTCAGCAATGACAATACCTATGTGACTTCTCTTTCCAGTCGTACCATCGTCTACAAGGGAATGTTTCTGGTTAAGCAGCTTCGGAGCTTTTTCGACGATCTGCAGAGCCCGGATTATGATTCGGCCATCGGTATCGTTCATTCCCGGTTCAGCACCAATACCACGCCGAGCTGGGAGAGGGCCCATCCGAATCGCTTCATCGTACATAACGGCGAGATCAATACCATCCGGGGTAATGCGGATA
Source organism: uncultured Lachnospiraceae bacterium (assembly GCA_949471785.1). Lineage (GTDB taxonomy): Bacteria > Bacillota > Clostridia > Lachnospirales > Lachnospiraceae > UBA11957. Next base: position 35,340 of record CASWRE010000022.1, read on the forward strand.
AGATGCTGGCCCGGGAGGAGACTATGGATAACAGTGTGCTGGGCGAGGATCTTCTGAAGGTGCTGCCGGTGATTTCTGCCGAGGGTTCCGACTCGGCCATGCTGGACAACACGCTGGAGTTTCTGGTGATGAGCGGTATGCCGCTGCCCCTGGCGGTGATGATCACCATTCCCGAACCCTGGGCCAATAATAAGACCATGACCCAGAAGAAAAAGGATTTCTACCATTATTATGCTACGATGATGGAGCCCTGGGACGGCCCGGCGTCTATTGTATTTTCGGACGGAGACCAGATCGGGGCAGTGCTGGACAGAAACGGTCTTCGGCCTTCCCGCTACTATATCACTGACGACGATTACCTGATCCTGTCCTCGGAGGTGGGGGTGCTGGATATTGACCCGTCCCATATCGTAGAGAAGGAACGTCTCCATCCGGGCAAAATGCTTCTGGTGGATACCGTGCAGCAGAAGGTGATTTCTGACGATGAACTGAAAGAACACTACGCCTCCCGGCAGCCCTACGGCGAGTGGCTGGACAGCCATCTGGTCCTGCTGAAAGAGATGCGCATCCCCAACCAGAGCGTGTTGACTTACGGGCAGGAGGAGCGCAAACGTCTGATGAAATCCTTCGGTTATACGTATGAGAATTACCGTACTTCCATCCTTAATATGGCGGCCAATGCCTCCGAGGGGATCTCGGCTATGGGTATCGACACCCCCCTCCCGGTGCTGGACAAAAGGCATCAGCCGCTGTTTAATTATTTCAAACAGCTTTTTGCCCAGGTGACGAACCCGCCCATCGACGCCATCCGCGAGAAGGTAGTCACAGCCACCCGGGTATTTGCCGGGGGGGAAGGGAATCTCCTGGAGGAGAAGCCGGAAAACTGCCATATGCTCCAGATTAACAACCCGATCCTGACAGACACGGATCTGATGAAAATCCGGAACATCGGGGAGGAGAGCCATATCAAGGTGCTGACCATTCCGATCACCTATTACAAGAATACCAGTCTGGAAAAGGCTCTGGACCGGCTTTTTGTGGAGGTAGACCGGGCCCACAGAGACGGCGCTCAGATCGTGATTTTGTCCGACCGGGGTGTGGATGAATACCATGTGGCCATCCCGTCGCTTCTGGCAGTATCCGCCGTCCACCATCATCTGGTCGACACGAAAAAGAGAACGTCTCTGTCTGTGATTCTGGAGAGCGGAGAGCCCCGGGAGGTGCATCATTTCGCGACCCTGCTGGGCTACGGCGCCTGCGCCATCAACCCGTATCTGGCCTATGAGGCCATCCGTGATCTGATTGATTCGGGAATGCTGAAAAAGGATTATTATGCGGCGGTCAGCGATTTCAATGAGGCTGTCATCGGCGGCATCATTAAAATTGCTTCGAAAATGGGTATTTCTACCATTCAGTCCTACATGGGCGCGCAGATTTTTGAGGCCATAGGCATTGACGGCGGCGTGGTCGACAAATATTTTACCAATACGGTCAGCCGTATCGGCGGTATTACCCTGAAGGATATTGAGACGGAGGTCAATGATCTGCACTCTCATGCCTTCGATCCCCTGGGGCTGGAGACGGATCTTACTCTGGACAGCGCGGGCCTTCACAAGATGAGAAGCGGCGGTGAGCAGCACCTGTACAATCCGCTGACCATTCATCTGCTTCAGGAGTCGACGAGAACCGGAGATTATACAAAATTTAAAGAGTATACGGCCCAGATCAATTCGGAGCACCGGGAGGGGACGCTGCGTGATCTTCTGACTTTCAAATTTCCGAAAAAGGGCGTTCCGATCGAGCAGGTGGAGAGCGTGGACAGCATCGTGACCCGTTTTAAGACCGGGGCTATGTCTTACGGCTCCATCTCCCAGGAAGCCCATGAGACGCTGGCTATTGCCATGAACACTCTTCACGGCAAGTCCAACAGCGGCGAGGGCGGCGAAGACCCGGCCCGCCTGGAAGTAGGGCGGGACGGTAAGAACCGTTGTTCGGCTATCAAGCAGGTGGCCTCGGGCCGCTTCGGCGTAACATCCAGTTATCTGGTCAGCGCCAAAGAGATCCAGATCAAGATGGCCCAGGGGGCGAAGCCCGGCGAGGGCGGCCATCTGCCGGGACGCAAGGTATATCCCTGGATCGCCAAAACCAGATATTCCACCCCCGGGGTTTCTCTGATCTCTCCGCCGCCCCATCATGATATCTATTCCATCGAGGATCTGGCCCAGCTCATCTATGATCTGAAAAACGCCAACAAAGATGCCAGGATCTCGGTGAAACTGGTGTCCGAGGCGGGCGTGGGTACCGTGGCGGCCGGCGTGGCCAAAGCCGGGGCCCAGGTGGTGCTGATCTCCGGCTACGACGGCGGTACCGGCGCTGCGCCCAGGAGTTCCATTCATAACGCGGGCCTGCCCTGGGAGCTGGGCCTGGCCGAGACCCATCAGACACTGATCCGAAACGGGCTGCGTAATAAAGTGCGCATCGAGACCGACGGTAAATTGATGAGCGGCCGTGACGTGGTGATGGCGGCCATGCTGGGCGCTGAGGAGTATGGCTTTGCCACAGCGCCTCTGGTGACCATGGGCTGCGTGATGATGCGGGTTTGCAATCTGGATACCTGTCCGGTGGGCGTGGCCACCCAGAATCCGGAGCTTCGGAAGAACTTCCGCGGCAAACCGGAGTATGTGATCAATTTCATGCGGTTTATTGCCGAGGAGATGCGGGAATATATGGCCCGTCTGGGCGTGCGTACCGTGGACGAACTGGTGGGCCGCAGCGATTTTCTGCAGGTGAAAGACGCCATCGACGGCGTCAAGGCGGCCAAGGTGGATATGCGTCGGATTCTGGAAAACCCCTACGCCAGGAAAGGCGAGAAGGTTATTTTTGATCCGAAGCAGGTTTACAATTTTGAATTGGAAAAGACTAAAGATGAAAAAATCCTTTTAAGGCAGCTGAGAAAGGCCCTGGACGCCGGTCAGCCCAGGAGCATTGAAGTGGACGTGTCCAACGTGGATCGTACCTTTGGCACAATCTTCGGCGCGGAGATTACCAGGCGTTACGGCGATCATTCGCTGAAGGAGGATACCTACCGGATCAAATGTACCGGCGCGGGCGGCCAGAGCTTCGGCGCCTTCATTCCCCAGGGCATGACCCTGGAGCTGATGGGCGACAGCAACGATTACTTCGGAAAGGGGCTTTCCGGCGGCAAGCTGGTGGTCTATCCGCCGAAGGGCGTCCGCTATAAACCGGATGAAAACATTATCATCGGAAACGTGGCCCTCTATGGTGCGACCAATGGCAAAGCCTACATAAACGGCGTGGCCGGAGAACGTTTCTGCGTGAGAAATTCCGGCGCCGTCGCCGTGGTGGAGGGCGTCGGTGATCATGGCTGTGAGTATATGACCGGCGGCCGGGTGGTAGTGATCGGCCGGATCGGCAAGAACTTTGCCGCGGGCATGAGCGGCGGTATCGCCTACGTGTTGGATGAGAACAGTGATATCTATACCCGCATCAATAAAGGGATGGTGGGCATTGAAAAGATCACGTCTAAATACGACGTGCTGGAGCTTAAGCAGATGCTCCAGGATCATGTGGCGGCCACCAATTCCGCCAAGGGCAAACAGATCCTCGACGCGTTCACCGAGTATCTGCCGAAATTTAAGAAGATCATCCCCCACGATTACAACCGTATGCAGATGGCGATTGTGCAGATGGAGGAAAAGGGTTTGAACAGTCAGCAGGCACAGATTGAGGCATTCTATGCCAACGCGGCGAAGTAAGGAGGGTCAGAAGATGGGAAAACCAACAGGATTTATGGATTATAACAGGGAAGAAAGCCTGTCCGAGGCTCCTTTAAAACGGATTCGCCATTTTAAGGAATTTCATGTGCATCTGCCTCTGGAAAAGCAGCAGGAGCAGAGCGCAAGGTGCATGGCCTGCGGCGTGCCTTTCTGCCAGTCTGGTATGATGATCGGCGGTATGGCTTCAGGTTGCCCGTTGCACAATCTGATCCCCGAGTGGAACGACCTGGCGTATATGGGCAACTGGGAGGCGGCTTACAGCCGTCTGAAAAAGACCAGCAGCTTTCCGGAATTTACGTCCCGGGTTTGCCCGGCCCTCTGTGAGAAGGCCTGTACCTGCAATATCAACGGCGATCCGGTGACCACGAAGGATAATGAGTACGCCATCATCGAGCATGCCTACGAGATGGGCTATGCCAAGGCCGACCCGCCCCGGGTGTGCACCGGGAAAAAGGTGGCCGTGGTGGGCAGCGGTCCTTCGGGTCTGGCCGCTGCCGATCAGTTGAATAAAAGAGGTCATTTGGTGACTGTTTTCGAGAGAAACGACCGGGTGGGGGGGCTGCTGCGTTACGGCATCCCGAATATGAAACTGGAAAAAGACGTGATAGACCGGAAAATCTCCATCATGGAGGAGGAGGGCGTCACCTTTGTGACCAATGCCAATGTGGGCGTAAATCCGAAGGCGGAGGAACTGCTCAGGGAATACGACCGGGTGGTACTTTGCTGCGGGGCCTCTAATCCCCGGGATATCAATGTCCCCGGCCGGGATGCCAAAGGGATCTATTTTGCCGTGGACTTTCTGACAGGCGTGACAAAGAGTCTGCTGGATTCAGGGCTCAAGGATAAAAAGCATGTAGCCGTGGAAGGCAAAAAAGTGATGGTTATCGGCGGCGGCGATACTGGAAATGACTGTTGCGGCACGGCTATCCGGCTGGGGGCCGACAGTGTCGTCCAGCTGGAGATGATGCCGAAAGCGCCGGATGAGCGGGCCGACAATAACCCCTGGCCCCAGTGGCCCCGGGTCTGCAAGACGGACTACGGCCAGGAGGAGGCTATCGCCCTGTGGGGACATGATCCCCGGATTTACACCACCACCGTGACGGAATTCGTCAAAAACGACAAAGGTGAGCTGTGCCAGGCCAAGCTGGTGAAGCTGGAGAGTAAAAAGGATGAGAAGAGCGGACGCTTTATGATGGTTCCCAAAGCCGGCACGGAGACGGTGGCGGACGTGGATATCGTGCTGATCGCGGCGGGCTTTTTGGGGGCTCAGAAGTATGTGGCCAACGCCTTCGGCGTAGAACTAAACGGCCGTACCAACGTGGCTACCGGTGAGGGCCGCTATGAGACCAATGTGCCGAATGTATTTACGGCAGGCGATATGCACCGGGGGCAGTCCCTGGTGGTATGGGCCATCCGCGAGGGCCGGGAGGCCGCGAAGGCGGTGGACGAGAGCCTGATGGGGTATACGAATCTGGCGGTACAATAGGACAGCGCTAAAAATCCTGCGATTGTTTCGGCAATCGCAGGATTTTTTGACTGCAAATTTTTTATGGCGGCCGTATCTCTTTTTCCGCATACCGAGCGGAAGCGGCCGTCAGCTTCGCGTATCCAGAAAAGCGAGGAACCGTCCGTAGGCATCCTCCCACAAGGCCGTATCTTCCGGCGTGTAACGATCCAGTTTGGCGGAGGCGCATACTACTTGGCGGATTTCCCGCAGAGAGCCGAGCTCACCGCAGCCGTAAGCCTGCATTAGGGCGTTGCCCATGGCGCTGCATTCTATCGGGCCGCAGATCACGGGAATCCGGAGGGCGTTTGCCGAAAACTGGTTCAGCATGCGGTTGTTTGTACCGCCGCCGGTGATATGCAGGGTCTCCAGTTTCGTGCCGCAGGCAGAGGCGATCCGATGCAGGATGAAACGATATTTCAGGGCAAGGGATTCGTAGATGACACGGGCGATTGCGCCTGCGTCATCGGGAGGGATTTCCGCCTGACCGCTGTCTTTAAGATAAACGGCGATCCGTTCCGGCATATCGCCGGGCGGGAAAAAGCAGGAATCATCCGGATCAATGAAAGCCCGGAAAGGTTCGGCCTTTTCGGCCAGTTCCACGATCTCGGCATAGCCAAGTCCGGGACAGTCAGATTCCCACCGATATTTGCATTGCTGGATGATCCACAGACCCATGATATTTTTTAGAAACAGAGATTTTCCCAGCACTCCGGCTGAATTGGAAATGTTCATGCGATAACAGGTTTCGTCGGTGACGGGCGCGTCGATTTCCACACTGGCCAGGGACCAGGTGCCGGAGCTGATGGAAGCCCAGTTGCCCTGGGTGAGAGCGGGCACGGCCACAGAGGCGCTGGCGGTATCGTGGGCTGCCGGAGCGATGATTTTTACGCCGGGTTTAAGCCCTGCGGCCGCGGCCAGTTCTTCCGACAGTGTGCCGATAATATCGCCGGCAAACACAATGGGCGTTTTGATTCGCTCCGGGATGGAGAAGGCAGACAGGATGTCGTCGTCCCACTGCCTGTCGCGGGTATCCGCCAATTGAGAGATGGACGCGGCGGTGTATTCGCAGGTGGGTTTTGCTCCCAGCAGGAAATGTATGGTATCGGCAATGAACATCATGCCGTGGGCGTCGGACAGATAATCGGGGTCCAGTGACATCTCCTGAATGAACTGATTCAGGGTGTTGAAATCCAGAAACTGTATGCCGCAGCGCTCATACAGCCGTTTTTTTCCGAATTGCTCTTCCATAATTTCATAAGGTTTCCGGGAAACCATGCGGCGGTAGCTTTTTGGGAGGCCCTGTACGGCATGATTATGGTCAAGCAGACAGTAGTCCACCCCCCAGGCGTCTGCGCCGATGGAGTCCAGATGGGAGCCATAACGCGATACATAGAGCTTTAAGGCGGTGACAATCTCGTCAAAATAGCGATAGATGTTCCAGTAGTATTCGCCGCGGACAGTGCAGATCTGCGTGGGAAAACGATGGAGCTCTTCCATATGCAGTTTTCCGTTTTCCAGCGTGCCCACCATGCAGCGGCCGCTTTCCGCTCCCAGGTCAATAGCAAAATGTCGGGTCATATCAGCCTCCCTGCGCCACGCGCTCCAGACGATCAATGTTTAACGGATACCGGCCCAGTTCTTTGCGTATCTCCAGGAAATATTTCCAGTTGTCGGGATTGATTCCCGCATGGATGGAGTTGGAAGAGGAGATGATCAGGCCGCCGCCCCTGCCGCCCTCCAGCAGACACCGGGCAGTTTCTTCCCGCACAGCGGACAGTGGCTGATCTACCAGGGTAGATACGCAGTCCACATTGCCTTTAAACGCGATCTGGTGTCCGTAAGCCTTTTTCAGGACGGCCATGTCCATGTTTCCTCTGCGGTCGATGGGGTCCAGACAGTCGATGCCGGAACCGATCAGATCTTTTACGACAGAATTCAGGTCGCCGTCGCTGTGCTTGATGACCTTCATATTCATGGATTTGGCGTGCTGTACCAGCTTGGTAAAATAGGGCAGCACCGTCTCCCGGAACATCTGGGGACTCATCAGCAGATTATTGTTGTTGGCGATGTCGTCGCCCACGACGATCACCTCCACGCCCAGATCGTGCAGGTTTTCGCAGACACGGCAGGAGAAATCCAGGCTGATCTGCATCAGCCGGTGCAGAAGATCTTCGTCGGTATAAAAACTGGCGAGATAATTTTCAAAGCCAAGAAGGTCCCGGGGCTGGGAAACCACATCCCGGACCCGGCCGATGACGAGCTTTTCTCCGTTGAATGCCTTCAGTGTTTTTTTAATTTTGTCATAACGGTAATCCGCGTCAGGGTCCGGTATGGTGAAATTGTCCAGATCAGAGAGCTCTTCCAGAGGGTAACGGATCGGGACGGGGTATTCCTCGTGCACTTTGCACACGATTCCCCACTCATTTCGGATCACGTCTCCGCTGCCGTTTTTTCCTTCTTCTAATAGTTCGTTTTTGTAATCCAGAGCCACGGCCAGACCGTCCAGATCGGCCAGCCGGGCAAATTCGACGGGATCTTTCGTGCCGTACATCTTTTCGATGACGTTGGTGGCCAGTACCCATTCGAGGGTGGGTACGTGGTCGGGTTCCCGGCGGTTCAGGGCCGCCAGGATTCTTTCTTTACCGGTCATATTGTCGTACCTCCTTTAACATCCGCCGCCAAGGGTCAGGGCCCCGGCGCCCCGGGTGGCTTCAATGTGTGCCTGGTGGCCGCCCCGGCGATAGTTCAGGAGCGGATTCGTGCAGCTTAGTCCCAGCTCAATCCGTACCTGCTCGATCAGAGGCTGGACGTCTGTTTCAAAAGCTTCCATGAGGATTTTGCTGCTCATGATGGTGTCGTTGGCGGCCTGACTTTCTTTTAAGGCCGCGCGGTCGATGATCAGGGCTTTTGCGTAAGCGGTCTGGATATTCATGACGGAATAAATGATGCCTTCAATACTATTTTCAATATTGTGGGACTGATCCAGCATATAAGTGATGGCTGTGGGTATGCCTTCTGTCTCGGCGTCCACGATTTCTTTGTAGATCATATAGATTTCCATGGGATTGACGGTGCCGAGGATCAGGTCGTCATCGGCATATTTGTGATTGTTAAAATGGAAACCGCCCAGCCGTCCTTCGTCCAGTAAAGTGGCGATGATGTGTTCCACATTTACGCCGGGCAGATGATGGCCCAGGTCGACCAGTACTTTAGCCCGCTCTCCCAGCTTTGTACACATCAGATGAGAGATGCCCCAATCGCTGACGTCCGTGGTGTAGAAAAAGGGCTCAAAAGGCTTGTATTCCAGCAGGAGGGTCATGTCTTCGTCCATGGTATCATACAGATGCTTCAGCCCCTCATAGAGACGGTGTTTCCGCTTCCGCAGATGATCCTGGCCGGGATAGTTGGTGCCGTCCGCCACCCACATGCCGATGGTTTTGCAGTTCAGTTCGCGGCAGATGCGCACGCAGTCCTCAAAATGAGCTTTTGTCTGTTCGCGGACGGCCTCAAGGGGCGAGCACATGGAACCGAAACGAAATTCCTGTCCGCTGAATGTATTAGGGTGCAGGGTGCCCAGTTGCAATCCTTTTTCTTCTGCATATTGTTTTACCGGGATGTAGTTGCCATCGTCGGTTTTATCCCAGCAGACATGAGTGGCCATGCGGGGGGTAACGCCGAGACAGCGCTGGATTTCCGCGCAGTCGTCGATGCGGTCCCAGACGGTGACTGCCGCGCCCTTGTCGGCGAAAGTACCATAGCGGGTGCCGGAATTTCCCACGGCCCACGAAGGAAGTTCGATGACCTGTGCCTTAAGCCTGTCTTTTACGGCATGTACATCTATGCCGCGGCGGGTGAGGTGTTCGCATAGAAGTGAGTATCTTTCCTTGTGTTGTTTCATAGTGATGTTTTCCTTTCCCAATTTGTACGGACAGTGAGGGCTGTCTCAAAATGGGAACGATACCATAACCAACATAACACAAAAAAGAGCCGCAGTCAACAATAACCGCGGTTCTTTTTGGAATATGTGTAACCGTTCAGCCTTCGGCAAAGTCCCGGACTGAACCGTTACGGATTATGTACTTTCCCGCCGGATGAATTTGGATTTCAGAAGGACGGAGTGATTGTAATCGCTGCCCTGCTGGATTTTCCGGATCAGCACGTGCATGGCTTCTTTGGCGATCTGGTCGATGGGCTGGCTCATGGTGGAAAGCTTCGGCGTACACATGGTGGATAAGATAATGTTGTCATATCCGGTGAGACGGACCTGATCCGGCACGCGGTAGCCGTTTTCCTGCAGGTACTGGAGCGCGCCCACGGCCAGCATATCCGTGGCAGAGATGATGGCATCGGGGGGAGCGGGCTGGGCCATGAGGATTTGGGCCGCACGGCCTCCCAGGGTAAAATGAGATTCATTGGGGGGCTGCGGATCGTCGAAAAATACCAGTTTCTCATCCAGATCACAGCCGCAGGCGGTCATACTGGCCCGGTAGCCAAGGTAACGGTAAGTGATGTTACGGATATCGTTAATGCCGATAAAGGCGATGCGCCGGGAACCGGTACTATGTAAATAGCGGACGATCTCGGCGGTATCGTTCAGGCCGTCCGTACCGATACAGGAGATACCGGGCCGGCTGTCCAGCGGCTGAGGATTGTCGAGAAAGACGACGGGGAGCGTTTTGGACATACGGTACAGTTCATCGGTTATGGCATTATCTCTGTAGAAACAGCAGATAACCCCGTCCACCTGGCGCTGCCGCAGCCAGGCCATATATTTTTGCGCATGATCCCCGTTGGCGCTTCCGTTCAGCAGAAAGACCATATAGTCATTTTCGGTGGCTATTTTTTCTACACTGTACAACAGCTCGTTATAGTAGAGATTGGAGGTTTCCTCCACCATGAGAGCAATGGTTTTTGTCTTACCGGTCCGAATGCCCTGAGCCAGATAGCTGGGCGTATAGTTCAGTTCCCGCATGGCCTTCTCAATTCGATGCCGGGTGGAATCCTTGATACTGCCGGAACCCGTGATCACCCGTGACACGGTGCTTTTGCTGACACCGGCTTTTTTTGCAACATCATATATAGTAACCAAAAACTGCCTGCTTTCCCGCCTGTCGAGCGATTTTTTTGCCAAATGATTTATCCGCTCCTCGGAGCGGATAGGAATTATGGGTAGTATAGCATTGCAGTTCCGATTAGTCAATTCAATGGAACACGAAAAAATGGTAACGTTCCCTAGTTGGCATAAATAATAAATAACCATTCGATCTATAGTAAAAAATGACGAAAAACAGAAGAAATAAAAAAAGTAATTGACAATATTACGCACATTCTGTATAAAAGAAATAACAGACAGAGAGAAAATACACCGGAGCAGGGGAGGATTGAGGCTCCTTTCCCCTTTTCTGTCGCTCCAAAAAGGGAACGATACCAAAAAGTGGATAAACAGAAACCGGGAGAGGACTTTCTGTGTGTGGACGAAGCGCAATCGTAAATTCATCTATCAAACGGAGGAAAGTTAAGATGAAAAAGAGAGTATTGGCAATGGTATTGGCGGCGGTAATGGCTTTTTCGATGGCGGGATGCTCATCATCTTCCAGTCAGGAGCAGGCGTCGAAAACAGAGGAAACCGCGGAACAGTCGGAAGCAAAACAGCCGGAAGCGTCGGCTGTCGGGGATACGTCCTCTGCAGGGGAAACGGAGGCGTCCGCGGCGCCGTCTGCGGAAGGGATCAAGATCGGGCTGACATTTTTGAATCTGGATAATCCTTTCTTTGTGGCGTTTAAGGCGTCCATCGAGGCGGCCTGCCAGGAGGCGGGGGTGGAGCTGATCTTTTCGGATTCCCAGGGAACCAGCGAGGGACAGATTCAGGCCATGGAGGATTTCATTTCCATGGGGGTAAATGCCATCATTATTACTCCTCAGGACGGCGAGGCTGTGCTGCCTCAGATCAAGGAAGCGCGGGAAAAGGGGATTTATGTTGTCTGCCATACAATTATGCCGGAAGAGTATGACGCCTATGTGGGCGCGGAAGAACATGACCTGGGCTACTGTCTGGGCGTAGCGGCCGGCGAATGGATTAAAGAAAATCTGGGCGATCAGGAGAAGGTTGTGGCGGCCACCCTGAATTATGATATCGCGCCTACGGTTATTCCCCGTAAAGAGGGTATTATTGACGGCGTGAACTCGGTCGTAGACAATGTGGAATTTGTGGCTACCGAGACGGCAGGCGAGACGGCGGCCGGTATGGCGGCTGCAGAAACGTTCCTGACCACTTATCCGGATCTGCAGGTATTGCTTGGTATCAATGACGGCGGCGCGCTGGGCGCTTATGAAGCGTTTATGGATGCGGGTAAGACCGGCGACGATATTTTGATCGGCGGCATTGACGCCACGGATGAAGGCCTTGCCAAGGTGGCCGAGGGAGGCATCTACCGTATGACGGTTTCCCAGAATCCGGATGCCATGGGAAGAAAATGTGTGGAGGATTGCCTGGGGCTGATTAACGGAGAAGAAATCGAGAAAGAATATTATGTGGATCTGGTTGCCGTTACGAAAGATAATGTGGATGAATACAGGTAAAAAACCGTAACGCTCCGGCATCCCTTTTTCGGATGCCGGAGTTCTTTAGCATACATGGAAAGGAGGCGGGAGAGATGTCTTCGCTTCTCGAACTAAACCATATTACCAAACGGTATCCCGGAGTTGTGGCTCTCGACGACGTGTCCGTATCTTTTGAATCCGGTGAGGTACATGCGCTGCTGGGAGAAAACGGCGCCGGGAAAAGTACCCTGATCAAGATCCTGGCCGGCGCGATTTCGCCGGATGAAGGCGCGGTTTATATGGACGGCGAACTGTTGACCAATATTACGCCGGCGCTGTCAGCCCAAAAGGGCATAGGGATTATTTATCAGGAATTTACTTTGGTACCGACCCTCTCTGTGGCAGAAAATATGTTCCTCGGCAAAGAATACAGAAACGGCGTATTTCTGGACAAAAAAGCCATGATTGAAAAAGCGAGAGAGGTGTTAAAGGAGCTGGATGTGGAGATTGACCCGTCCGTTCCGGTCAAACAGCTTTCGGTGGCTTATCAGCAGATTGTGGAAATATCGAAAACTCTGGTGAATGATGTGCGTGTGCTGGTTATGGATGAACCTACGGCGCCCCTTACCAACGCGGAAGTGGACAGCCTGTTTGAGCTGGTGAAAAAGCTGGTGGCCAACGGTGTGACTATTATATTTATCTCTCACCGTATGGAAGAGCTGTTCCAGATAGCAAACAGAGTAACCATTCTGAGAGACGGTCAGTTTATTAAGACACTGGATATGAGAGAAACGACCAGCGGGGAACTGATTGCCCTGATGGTGGGAAGAAGCATTGATGAACAGTATCCGGCCAGGGAATCCCATATAGGGGAAACGGTTTTGGAGGTGCGGCGCCTGTGCGCGGGGAACTTCATTAAAGATGTCAGTTTTTCTGTGCGGTCAGGAGAAATCGTCGGACTGTCCGGCCTGATCGGCGCAGGGAGGACGGAACTGGTGCGCGCGATTTACGGCGCGGACCCCATAACAGACGGTGAGATCTGGCTGAACGGAAAGAAGGTGGACTTAAAAAGTCCGGCGGCCTCCATCGCCCAGGGGGTGGCCCTCCTGCCGGAAAGCAGGAAGGAGCAGGGACTGGTTTTAAAAATGAGTATTGCCGACAATCTGATCATGTCTACGGCCAAAAAGCTGTCCCACTGGATTTTTTTGAAGAAAGCGCAGTGTGCCAAAGTGGTGTCGGATTATATCGCTATGCTCCGTATTAAAACGCCTTCGCCGACTCAGAAAGTGATCAATCTTTCCGGCGGTAATCAGCAGAAGGTGGTAATCGGAAAATTTTTGGCTGCGGCTCCTGCGCTGATCTTTTTTGACGAGCCGACCAGGGGTATTGACGTGGGCGCCAAGCACGAAATTTATCAGCTGATGAACCAATTGGTGGCTGATGGAAAAGCGATTATTATGATATCTTCCGAACTGCCGGAAATTTTGGGTATGTCGGACCGGGTACTGGTCATGCACGAGGGAAGGCTGGCTGCCGAACTGGACAAAGAGGAGGCGACGCAGGAGAACATCATGCGTTTTGCTTCGGGAAATGCGGCGGTTTCATAGCTGCAAGGGACATGAGGGATAGAGGAAAGGAACAGACTATATTATGAAAGAATCAAAAATCAATCAGAATTTGCGCCAATATGCGATTTCGGGTGTGCTGGTGATCTTAGTATTGTTTTTCGGCATTACACAGAAATCCTTCCTTCGACTCGATAACATAATGAATGTACTTCGACAGATCTCCGTCACGGGGATTGTGGCGGTGGGGTCCACCTTTGTGCTGCTGAGCGGCGGCCTGGATCTGTCGGTGGGTTCTCTGCTGGCAGTGACCGGTACGCTGACAGCCAGCCTGATGGTAAATTATCAGGTGGCCCCGTTGCCGGCGGCGCTTATCGGTATTCTGGCCGGCATGTGTCTGGGATTTTGCAATGGGTTGCTGGTGCAGTTTTTCGGCCTGCCGCCGATGATTGCCACATTGGGCATGATGACCAGCGCCCGGGGCGCGGCTTATCTGATCAGCGGCGGCCTGCCGATTTATGATTTGCCGGAACCGCTGAAATTTCTTGGAAAAGGAACGGTTTTTGGCTTCCTGCCCGTTCCGGTGATCATTATGCTGGTTTCCTTTATCCTCGGCTGGATTGTTCTGGAAACGACGTATTTGGGGACAAATTTCTATGCTTTGGGAGGTAATCCGGAAGCGGCCCGTCTGGCAGGTATTCCGACGGCGCTTTACAGAGTGATGAGCTATGTATTGAGCGGCCTGGCCTGTGGCATCGGCGGGATCGTACTGCTGTATAGAGTCAACTCGGGCCAGCCCGCAGCGGCGGAGGGGATGGAGATGCAGGTGATTACAGGCTGCGTGCTGGGCGGCGTATCTTTGAGCGGCGGCGAGGGAAAAATTTCCTGCGTGCTGATCGGCTGTCTGGTGGTGGGGCTTCTTTCCAACGGGCTTACCATTATGCAGGTCAATGAGTACTGGCAGCAGGTGTTTACGGGAGCGGTGTTAATCCTGGCTGTCTGCATTGACCGCCTGACCAAGATGCAGCATGTGAAGAAGGTGAAAAAATGAGGAAAACCATTTTATGCTATGGGGATTCCAATACATTTGGCTTAATGCCCGACCTGCAGAACCGTTATCCGTACACGGTCCGGTGGACGGGACGGCTGCAAAAAGAACTGGGAGAAGAATATTACGTCATTGAGGAGGGACTGGGGGGAAGGACAACGGTCTGGGATGATCCGGTGGAAATGCATAAAAACGGAAAAACCTATCTGCTTCCCTGTCTGGAGAGCCACAGGCCCATCGACCTGGTGATACTGATGTTGGGCACCAATGATCTGAAAGAGCGGTTTCATGTGAGCAGTTTCGATGTGGGACAATCTGTAAAAAATCTGCTGAGTTGTATAAGGAGCTCTGCGTCCGGGCCGGACTTTGCGCCTCCGGAAATCCTTTTGGTCTGTCCGGTGCCCATTCGGGATCGCGGAAACAGGGATTTGCAGCGAATGCTGGGGGCGGGCTTTCAGAAGAGTCTGGAACTGGACGGCTATCTGGCGCCTCTGGCGGAGGCGATGCAGGTACATTATTTAAATCCCGGCGACCGGGTGGAGGTCAGCCAAACGGACGGCATTCATTATACGGAACAGGGGCACAAAGTCATGGCGGAACTGATCAAAGAAAAGATAGAAAGGATATGGGGGATAGTTCATAGATAAAAATACAGACGGATGCAGATTTTAAAGGGCGCAGTAAGCGCCTGCATCTTGCCCGGCGCGGACTCATGCGCCGCACATTCTAAAAGGACTGTCAGAGACGACAGTCCTTTTTGCGGATTTATCAAAGGAAATGTGCGCAGGTATTTTATCACAGGTCCTCGCCATCCACGATTTCGTCGAATTCCGCTGCGTCCAGCATTTCCTCGAAAGCATCTGCGGCCAGTTCATACTCGTCGTCGTCTTCGATATTGTCCAGCTGGGGATTGCCGTTCTCCTCGTAGTAACGGTAAAGAAATACTTCTCCGTCGTGATTTTCCCCGTTTTCATCCAGAGGCAGCAGGGCGATATACTGCTTATCTCCAGCCGGAAAAATATTAATGACAGAACATTCAAGGGTGGAGTCGTCATCCAGCGTCAGGGTGACGGTACCTTTGTCACAGTCCTCGCCGCAGCTGTTGCAGTTACCGCTGCAGGAAGCACTAAAGTTTTCACTCATGCGTATAGACCTCTCTTTTTTCTTGTACACCTGAATACTATCTATAATACCGTTCAGACATGCTGTCTGCTACACTATATCCGGTTTTTACACAGGTTATTCAGGCTGTCGGTATTAACAGGATTTACTTTAGCAGATTGGGGAAAGAAAAGCAACGATATCTATAAAAAACCTGTTCAGCCTGCCGAAAATGTGTTACTGTTCATTTGGTAACCGGTAATTCGCAGTTGTGGCAGTCATACGGGCCGATGGAAGGAGATAAGGCAGGATGGTACAGGTGTATGCGGCAGATATTCAAACACTGCAGGACCCCAGGGATTGTCCGGAGATACTGGACGGATTTACGGACGAACGGAGGGAGAAGACTCTGCGGTATCGGCAGCCGGAGGACAGAAAGAGAAGTTTGGGAGCCGGTCTGTTGTTGCGTTGGGTTCTGCCCCGGCATGGGGCCGTCCCCGGTGGGATTTATGTGGAAACCGGCGGAAAACCTCAGGTGGAAGGACTCTGCTTTAATCTGTCCCACTCGGGAGTCTGGGTGATTTGCGCAGTGGGAGAAAAACCGGTGGGATGCGACGTGGAAAGGATAGGTCGGGCGCCCGCCAAATTGGCCCGGCGTTTTTTCCATCAAAATGAAGCCGCTTATCTGGAACGGTGCGGGGAGGGAGATGTTATGTTTTTCCGCTTTTGGACCATGAAGGAGAGCTACATAAAAATGACCGGAGAGGGAATGAGAGCGCCGCTGAACAGCATAGAGTTTATTTTGGGATCGGGAAAGATACAGGCGTTCAGGGAGGGGGAAAGACTTTCCTGCCATATCCGGGAATATGAGCTCCCCGGATATCGGGTATCCGTATGCGCTGAGGAAGCGCAGTTTGGCGGGGACATAGAGCTGGTGTCGCTCTGCCCCAATTCTTGAACCTTCTTGAACGGTAAGAAAAAAATGTCAAAAAAAGTGTTGACAAGAAATCGAAGAGGGGCTATACTGATCAAGCTGACTTCGGAAAGAGTATGGCTGGTAACTTATTCATGAAAGTTCTTTTAAGAAATTTAAAAATAAATGAAAAAAGTGCTTGACAAACTCAAAACGACACAGTATACTAAACAAGCTGTCGCAGGAGCGACAGGAAAGAAAAGGAACCTTGATAACTGAACAGTGAAACACATTTAAGAATCCTC
>CASWRE010000023.1 GCA_949471785.1 uncultured Lachnospiraceae bacterium
GATTTGCAGGATTAAATTCCATATAGAGGTGGAATTTAAATTCGCAATTGAGAACTGTTACGGAAAGTCGAAAAAACCAAAAAAAGTACTTGCATTTTTCCGGGAAGTAGTATAGAATAAGCACGTTGCAGGAACGTGGCTAGTTGGTCAAGGGGTTAAGACGCCGCCCTCTCACGGCGGAAACAGGGGTTCGATTCCCCTACTAGCTGCTTTTTCAACAGATTCTGGCCAGTTGGTCAAGGGGTTAAGACGCCGCCCTCTCACGGCGGAAACAGGGGTTCGATTCCCCTACTGGCTGTTTAAAAATGATCCGAAAATTCAAGAAAGGATTTCCGGATCATTTTTTAGTCACTTTACTCAAATGCAGGGCTTCCCGCTCAAAACGGGAAGCCCTGACTGACTTCTATTCTGTTCAGATTTCGTATCGCTATCCCCGCGGGATCTGCGGTTATTTCTCTGCCTCAGCTACATGGCGCAGCAAAATACGCCGAATAGCCGGATATTCCCCCAATCCTTTCATCACGCAGGACACGGTAAACCCGGCCTCCTCAAATTTATTCCGCCAGGAATCCGGATTATCGCCGGCCATGTCATTGGTGGCATGATCACCGGCCACGATCATGAAGGGCGCCAGTACCACGGACCGGGGATTTTGCTCCTCAACCTGCCGAAGCAAAGAATCCAGGCTCGGATACGCTTCCACCGTACCAAGAAATATATTTTTATAACCCTTGTCTTTAAACCGATAATCCAGCGCGGCATAAATAGCATTGGCATAATGCGTGGTGCCATGGCCCATCAGCACTACCGCGCTCCCCTCCGGCAGGGACGCATATTCTCCGGCCACGGCCCGTATCACCTCGTCATTATCCTGTTCACTGGTGAGAAGGGGCGCACCGAAACGGATTTCCGAAAAAGAATCCGCATAGGCCAGGGCATCCTTCTTCATCAGATCGTTTTCAATACCGTTGATCACATGGGTGGGCTGGACAACGACCTCCGTAATCCCGTCCTTTATCATGGCCTCCATCGCTTCCCGGACAGAATGGATTTTCAGATTTTCGGTGCGCAGCAGCTTCTTCATAATCATTTTGCTGGTCCATGCCCGGTAAACCCGATAGCCCGGATACGCGTCGGCGATATCCTTCTCTATGGCTTCTATTGTTCTTTTTCTGGTATCCGGAAAACTGGTTCCGAAACTGACCACCAGAATGGCTTTTGTCGTATTCTCTGGCATATCTTTTTCTCCTGTATTGTTTAATACCTGTTATGCACATCCTCCGCAAAGCACATCAGGTCTTTCACCTCAATTACCTTTCCGTCATCCAGTATGGCTCTGCCGCTCATCCGCCCGAACACCTGATGCTGATCGGTCTCAATCAACAGTGCGGAAGTCCTGGCCGCACGATCAAGCACCGGCCTGAAATCCATCTCAAACCTCCCGTCACTGGAAGAGAACTGCCACGGTTTCATATAATCGTCCTTTGGAATATGAAACTCTACGTCGTCCAGTTTATTCGCTTTCCCGTCATAAAACAGCACATTCTCAGAAGCCGCCGATGTATCGCCGAAGCCATAGCCAATATTGAATCCGAACGGCTTTCCGTCGACCATACAGTTACCCGATCCCCAATACCAGCGGTTATCATAGGTCCATACGCCCCTACCCCAGTCCAGCGTCCCGAAATCCGTGGTCGAATCAAAGGCATACGTCTTCCCGTCAAACCACATTTTCCCGCTGGCAGACATGCAGTTGATCTTCTGATTATAATAGAACGCCGTCTTCTTTTCTTTCCATGGCGTAGCGATTACCATGGTATCCATTGGCGGCTGATGCAGGATAATATTACAGGCAAATTCCTTCCCCTGGTAAAAATCTTCGAATCGGCATATGATCCGCCGTTTCCCGTCCTCTTTACAGAATTTCATACGAAGGCGTTTGTCATGGTACAGCGTATCCCCCTCTTCTGACGTGGCGGGAAGATGGAGACGTCCCATGGGAAACGGATTCAGAATGGTCTCCGTATGCTCCCATCCTTCTCGGAAATTCAGCAGCGACACCGACTGCAGGCCGATATACCCATCGTCCGATATGGTAAATGCCCCCGCAAACGCTTCATTTAATACGAGATAGTAATCCCATTCCTTGATCCGGAAAGCAGGCGCCTTGATGCTGGACCGCTCATAAATCTGTACCGGCTGCCGGGACCATCCCGGCTCCCACAGAGAACCGTCTTCTTTTAACAGTGGGTGCTTTGCCGTCACTTCATGATTACGCATGGCATATTCCTCCCTTTAATTTTGTATGTATCCTCAGTATAACAGATCCGAAACGATAACGGGTATAAAAAACTTCACGCTCCTTCATCTCTGTCACAGGCGTTCATTTGATTTTCTCATATGCCAGTCTTGGACTCCCGTCCTCTTCCACATAAATGACACCGCAATATACAAAACCGCATTTTCTCAGCAGATTCCGCATGATCCGATTATTCTCATGGGTATCTATGCGCAGATGCCCGCATTGCTGAAACGCCCACTTCATGACATGCTCCCCCACGCCATGTACGGTTCCGTTTGCTGCCAGTCGATGAATCACACCGTAGGGGCTGTCATCCAGCCAGGCCCCGTCCTCAATCACACGGTATGTGGGCTCGATATCCCTGCCCCGGACAAAGTAAAATGTACCGGCAATCTTATCTTCATCGATACAGACATAGCTGTTTCCTGCCTGGATATCCGAATGGATTAATGCCTCCGGAGGCCAGTTTGTGGGCCCCCATTGGTCAGGATTTCCCTGTTCTGCCATAAAACGCCGGGCATGGGCGTATATTTTCATTATCTCACAACAATCCGTTTCCTCCGAACGACGTATCTCCATTTTTACCTCCCGATGGCTTTACGCAGACAGCTATTCCTGCCGTTTTCCTACTCTTAATCAGACAGCGTCCGAAGACGCCGGCCCGCTTAACCGAACGCCCCTTTGCATTCCGCCGGATTTTTTCAAAATCTGCCGTAAACGGCAGCCTTTTTTTCAAGATTGACAAAGAACTCTCTTTTTTGTATACTGAGAAACCAGATAACAACAGAGAACATAAAAACCACTCTACATACAGGATCGGAGGATGCCATGAATTACAGAATCCCCATAGAGACTTCCGCCCGCCATCTGCACCTGTGCCGGGAAGATTTTGAAAAACTATTCGGAGAAGGCAAAGACCTGACACCTAAAAAGGAGCTGAGTCAGCCCGGTCAGTATCTGGCCGAAGAACGGCTCACCGTGGTCGGTCCCAAAGGCACCTTTAAAAATGTGGGCATTATCGGCCCCCTGAGAAGCGCTACCCAGATGGAGATCAGTGTCACCGACGCCCGTAAGCTGGGCGTCCCTGTCGTCATCCGCCAGTCCGGCGATATCGCGGACACCCCCGGCATGACCCTGGTCAGCGACAAAGACAGCATCGACGTTCCCCAAGGCGTCATCGTGGCCAAACGCCATATCCATATGACCCCGGAGCAGGCCATGCGGATGCATGTCAAGGACAATGAGGAGGTCTTCGTCATCACCGAGAGCTACCACCGTTCCCTGATCTATGCCAACGTGGTTGTCCGGGTGGACAAAAGTTTCCGCCTGGCCATGCATGTGGATACCGACGAGGCCAATGCTTTCGCGGGAGACGGCGAAGCCTACGGCGTAATCCTCAAGCTGTTCGAGGGAGACTGCTACAACCTCCAGATGTGGGCCGAGGAGCTCCTCTGGGGTATCAACCGGTAAAGGAGAATTCGCCCATGGATATCAAAGCCATGCTGCAAATGCAGAATGCCTGGAAAGCTTTCACGGAAAATCATCCCAAATTTCCTCCCTTCCTGACCGCCGCCAAGGGAGAAATCCGGGAGGGAACGGTTCTGGGCTTCACTGTCACCACCCCAGAAGGAAAAACCATTGAGTCCAATCTGAAGCTGAACGCTTCGGACATCCAATTGATCGAAACGATCATGCATAAGAAAAAATAATATAGCATACGAGCTGACGTACACCGTTCTGTAAAATACGTTGTACATCAGCTCATTTTTACTATATCCTGTTTATCCTCTTTCGGCAGTTTCCTGAAAAATATTACGGCAAAGGGAACCGTGACCGGCAGCGCCAAAATCAGCGACAGAGGCTGCGCCTCCTGAATTCCGGACAGACCGCGGAAATAGGACAGAAGTAAAAGAAGAGGAATAAATAAAAGACCGCTCCGCAGAGCCGAAAGGAAAGAGGCTCCCAGCTTTTTTCCGGTACTCTGAAACAGCATTTCCGTAGTCATGCAGACAGGGAGCAGCAGAGTTGCCGATGCCTGTAACCGCAAAGCTCTTGTTCCCACAGCGATTACCTCCGGGTCCTCTCTGAACAGGGAGATCAGATTGCCCGAAAAAACAATCAGGACCGCGCAGACCACCATAATAATCCCTTCTGATACAAGTAAAGTAAACCGATACCCCTTCCGTATACGGGAATACCGGCCGGCGCCGTAATTAAAAGCGGAAACCGGCTGGAATCCCTGTCCGATCCCCAACGCGGCGGAAAACGCAAAAAATATGATTCTCGACACAATACTCATACCGGCAACCGCCGCGTCCCCGTGTATGGCACACTGCGAATTAAGCAGCACCGTGGTAAGGCTGTTCAATCCCTGGCGCAGGAGGCTGGGAAACCCCGTCGCCATAATATTCCATAAAACAGAGGGTCCGGCATGAATTGCTTTAGGCAGACTTAATTTTGTCTCCGTTTTTCCGGAGAGGAACATGAAAAGCAGAATCCCCCAGCTAATGACCTGGCTGACAGCCGTGGCAAGCCCCGCTCCGGCAATCCCCATATCCATCCGGAACATAAGGATCGGATCACCGATCATATTCAATACCGCGCCTGTCATGAGTCCCACCATACCGAGAGCTGCTTTTCCTTCGTAACGCAGGATATTGTTCAGGGCGAGACTGCCGCACATGAACGGCGCCGCCGCCAGGATATAGGAGATATATGTTTTCGCAAAAGGCGCGATCGTTTCCGTGCTTCCGAGCGCCATGACAAAATCATCCAGGCACATAAACCCGACGGCCATAATCAGAATTCCGCAGAGCGTCGCTCCGTAAAACCCCACAGAGGCATGAACAGAGGCAGACTCTCTGTCCTGTCGGCCCAGAGCTCTGGAAAGTATACTTCCGCAGCCCTGGCCAAACATAAACCCAAAAGCCTGCAGGATTGCCATAAAACCAAATACCACTCCGACCGCGCCGCTGGCGCTCGTTCCCAGCCTCCCGACAAACGCTGTATCAACCAGATTGTAGATATTATTGATCAGCATGGAAATGACACTGGGAACAGACAGAGTCAGAATCAGCCGCGGAACGGGCGTCTTCGTCATCTTTTCATATTGTGAGATCGCTTTCTTCTGCATACTGTTTTCCCCACCTGTCTTTCCCATCTGTTTTTGACTGCCGCAGGCAATATGTCATTTCATCACTTAAAATACGCCACACCCGACTCAAAGATCCGGATATCCTGCTCCCCATAGATATTGAGAGCCACGCCGTCGTCCCGCCGCTCGCAGTGGGCCATCTTGCCCAGCACCCGACCGTCCGGGCTGGTGATACCCTCGATAGCCGCATAGGAACCATTCACATTCCACTCTTCGTCCATGGAAACGCTGCCATCCGGCGCGCAGTACTGGGTAGCCACCTGGCCGTTCTCAAACAGTCTGCGGATACATTCCTCACCGGCCACAAAACGGCCCTCGCCGTGGGATGCGGGATTGGTATAGACGTTGCCCACCCCGGCTTTCGACAGCCAGGGAGAGAGATTGCTCATCACCTTCGTGTATACCATCTTCGAAATATGCCGCCCCACCGTGTTGAAGGTCAGGGTCGGCGAATCCGCCGTCTGTCCCTGGATCTGTCCGTAGGGCACAAGCCCCAGCTTGATCAGGGCCTGGAAGCCGTTGCAGATACCTAAGATAAGCCCGTCCCGTTCATTTAAAAGCTTCATGACGGCCTCTTTGATCCTTTCGTTCTGGAAGGCCGTGGCAAAGAACTTAGCCGAACCGTCCGGCTCGTCGCCCGCGGAAAATCCGCCGGGGAACATAATGATCTGCGCGTCGGCGATCTCCTTCGCGAACAGCTCCTCGGATTCGGTGATACCCGCCTCGCTGAGATTCTTAAATACCCGGTCGGTCACATCGGCTCCGGCGCGGACAAAAGCTTTCGCGCTGTCATACTCACAGTTCGTGCCGGGGAATACAGGGATAAACACCTTCGGACGGGCCACTTTATGTTTGCACACATAGACCTGTCCGCCAGCCACATACAACGGACTCTCCACCGCATCCCTGTTGTCCGTGCCTTTTGTCTTAAACACTCTCTCCAGCGTCCCTTTCCAGGCGGCCAGGGCTTCTTCTATGTCAATGGCCACAGAACCATAGCGAAGGGCCCCGTCATCCGTCACTTCACCGATCAGCGTATAAGTACAGGCCAATCTGCCCACATCCTCACCGGTCACTTCCAGCACAAGATCACCAAAGCCCGGGGCGAAAACATCTTCCGGCGCCACATTGTGCTCGATCTTCACGCCCAGCTTATTTCCGAAAGCCATCTTGCTCACCGCCGCGGCGATACCGTGACGATCCAGAGCGTAAGCGGCTTTCACTCTGCCCTTCTGCATATCCTCATATACCCGGTCATACAGATCCATGACCGCGCCGTAATCCGGCAGCCCGTCGCCGTCCTTCGGAATGCGTACCCACACCAGCTTGTCTCCGGCTGTTTTCAGCTCCGGCGTAATCACATCCTTCAGTTTCGCCACGTCCACGGCGAAGGATACCAGCGTGGGCGGCACGTCGATATCATTAAATGTACCGGACATACTGTCTTTGCCTCCGATGGAAGGAAGGCCATAACCGATCTGCGCGGCATAAGCGCCCAGCAGAGCCGCAAAGGGCTGGCTCCATCGGGAGGGTTCTTCGGTCATCCGGCGGAAATACTCCTGGAAGGTAAAGCGGATCTTACGGTAATCCCCGCCGCCTGCCACAATACGGGCAATGGACTCGGTGACGGCATACACGGCCCCGTGATAAGGGCTCCAGCTTGACACATAAGGATCAAAACCGTAACTCATCATGGTCACGGTATTGGTCTTCCCTCCGGCTACGGGTACCTTCGCCACCATGGACTGAGTCTCCGTGAGCTGGTACTGCCCGCCATAGGGCATCAGCACGGAACCGGCCCCGATGGAGCTGTCAAACATCTCCACCAGCCCTTTCTGGGAACACACATTCAGATCGCCCAGCATGGACAGCCATGCCTGACGCACATCGGAAATCTCCGGCTTTGTCAGGACACTGTCCGCCGCCGACGGAATCTCCACATAGACGTCGCTCTCCTGATGGGCGCCGTTAGTATCCAGAAACGCCCGGGACAGATTCACAATCTCCTTATCCCGCCAGATCATCACCAGCCGGGGAGACTCCGTAACCACCGCCACCTCGACGGCCTCCAGGTTCTCCTCGGCAGCATAAACCAGGAATTGCTCCACATCTTTCGGGTCAACCACCACAGCCATACGTTCCTGGGACTCGGAGATCGCGATCTCCGTACCGTCCAGTCCGGCATATTTCTTCGGTACCTTATCCAGGTAGATCTGCAGGCCGTCCGCCAGCTCGCCGATGGCCACGGATACGCCGCCCGCCCCGAAATCGTTGCACTTCTTGATGATATGGGCCACTTCCTCCCGGCGGAACAGACGCTGGATCTTACGCTCTGTGGGCGCGTTGCCTTTCTGAACCTCCGCTCCGCAGGTCTCTATGGACTGGGTCGTATGCACCTTGGAGGAGCCGGTGGCCCCGCCGCAGCCGTCCCGTCCCGTGCGGCCGCCAAGCAAAATGATGATATCCCCGGGATCGGAGGTAAGCCGCTGCACGGCACGCCTGGGAGCCGCTCCCAGCACCGCGCCGATCTCCATACGCTTCGCCACATAATTGGGATGATAGACTTCTTTCACATAACCCGTAGCCAGGCCGATCTGGTTGCCGTAGGAGCTGTAGCCTGAAGCCGCGCCCCGCACCAGTTTCTTCTGGGGAAGTTTGCCCTCCAGGGTATCCTCGGCGGAACCTGTGGGATCTGCCGCACCGGTCACGCGCATAGCCTGATAGACATACGTACGCCCGGACAACGGATCGCGGATAGCCCCGCCCAGACAGGTGGCCGCCCCTCCGAAAGGCTCGATCTCTGTGGGATGGTTGTGGGTCTCATTCTTGAAATTAATCAGCCACTCCTCCTCCTTGCCGTCCACATCCACGGGAACGACAATAGAGCAGGCATTAATCTCATCGGACTCCTCCTGATCCTCCAGCTTTCCTTCCGCCTTCAGCCTGCGCATGGCGATCAGGGCCAGATCCATCAGACAGACAAATTTATCCGGTCTGTCCTTAAAGAGCTCTGCCCGGTCGGCCAGATATTTCTGATATGTGCCCTCAATGACTTCCCGATAATTCCCCTCGCCGAAGGTTACGTTTTTGAGCTCCGTAGAAAACGTGGTATGGCGGCAGTGATCTGACCAGTACGTATCCAGCACCCGGATCTCCGTCACAGACGGGTCGCGGGACTCTTCCATGCGGAAATAGTTCTGGATATGCAGGAAATCCTTGAAAGTCATGGCCAGTCCCAGGGAATCATACAATCCTTTCAGCGTCTCCTCATTCATGGCGCAGAATCCGTCAAACAGCCGGATATCCGCCGGGTCGTCAAATTTCTGCACCAGCGTCTCGGGCTTTTCCATCCCCGTCTCCCGGGAATCCACCGGATTAATACAATGGTTGCGGATCGCAGCCCGCTCTCTTTCCGTCAGCTCACCCTCAATCACGTATGTGATGGCAGTGCGGATGATGGGCTTGGCGCTACCGTCTAAAAACTGTACGCACTGGACGGCCGAATCGGCCCGCTGGTCAAACTGGCCGGGCAGATATTCCACGGAAAACACATAGGCCCCATCAGCTGTCGTCAGTGTCTCTTCGTATGAAATATCTACGGGCGGTTCCGCAAAAACACATGTACAGGCTTTTGCGAATATCTCATCCGAAAGATTTTCCACATCATAACGGATCAATACACGGACAGCCGTCACGGACTGGATACCCAGATAACTGCCGATCTCATGTTTCAGTTCCTGTGCCTTACCGGCAAAATCCGGCTTTTTCTCTACATAGACACGTCTGACATTGCTCATAGGGATTCCTCCTGTATGCTTAGTTGCCGGCGCCGCTCTGCGGCCGGCAAATCAATCTGTACCTTATCGCCCCGGCGACTGTCCGGTCGACCCGGACAACCGTCTTCCCGACACATCGGATTTTTCTTCGGGTTTTATATCTCGGCAATCACTTCTACTTCCACCAGGACATTCTTGGGAAGGGTCTTGACCGCCACACAGGAACGGGCCGGTTTGCCGGTGAAATATTTGCCGTACACTTCATTGAATGCGGCAAAATTACCCATATCAGACAAAAAGCAGGTGGTTTTCAATGTCTTCTCAAAGGAAGATCCCGCCTCCTCCAGGATGGCGCCCAGATTCTTCATCACCTGTTCCGTCTGAGCCGTGATATCATCGCCCACCACTTCGCCGGTTACGGCATCCAGAGGAATCTGTCCTGCTGAAAAAAGAATATTTCCGGTTACGAAACCCTGGGAATAAGGGCCGATGGCCGCGGGGGCCTTAGTTGTAGCAATCTGTTTCATGGTGCTGTACTCCTTTACTTTTTTATAACTGTTCAATATCTTCGCAGTTACATTTTTTTATATCTAATCTATACACCAGATTGACCGAATTGGCAAGTATTATCCGGCATCTCCGTTGACTTTTTTATAATTCAAATGATATAATATTCAAAATATATTAGGAGAACTTATAAAATGGATATCAATTATGAATTATACAAAGTCTTTTACTATGTCGCCACCACATTGAGTTTCTCAGAAGCCTCCCGGCGCCTTTACATCTCCCAGTCGGCAGTAAGCCAGTCCATCAAAACCCTGGAGAAAAAACTGAATACCGGGCTGTTTATCCGGAGCACAAAAAGCGTCCAGCTGACGCCCGAGGGGGAAACCCTGCTGCGCCATGTGGAACCGGCCATTCACCTGATCAAACAGGGCGAAGGCCACCTGACGGAAGTAGGCGAACTGGACAGCGGCCAGCTCCGTATCGGCGCCACCGACACCATCTGCCGCTATCTGCTGATATCCTGTCTGAACCGCTATCACAAGCAGTATCCCATGGTGCACATCCGTATTCTGAACCAGACTTCCCTGAACTGTGTGGAACTGCTTGAGCGGGGCCAGGTGGATCTGATCGTTACCAACTATCCAAATTCCCGAATGGGCCATCGGGAAAAGCTTCTGACCATCCACGAATTCCAGGATGTTTTTGCCGGAAGCAAAAGCCACTATCCGGAACTTGCGGGAAAGAAAACCCACCTGCACGAACTCCTGCAATACCCAATCCTGATGCTGGACCGCCACAGCACCACCCACGAATTCCTCCACAAAACCTTCCGGGAAGCGCAGCTGGAGCTGGTGCCCGAGATCGAGCTGGACAGTAACGACCTCCTGCTGGATCTGGCCAGCATCGGCCTGGGCCTGGCCTTCGTGCCGGACTACTGCCTGAAAGGCCGCGACCGCCTGTTCAAGATCAACCTGGCAGAAACCATGCCCTCCCGAAAAGTAGTCATAGCCACCAACACCACCACGCCTGTGACCCGTGCTGTGAGGAAATTTCTCACATTGTTCGGATAATTCTCTCACACGCCGTCCGCAACGGGCAATTACCAGCCGTCACCCCTCTCCCCAAAATACCCTCACCGCATCCGCCACCGTATCCCGCCGGACCACCTGATAAGGATACCATTCCCGGGGAAACAGGCTCAGCGTATCCCGCTCCAGAAAGCGCTCATCCAGAAGCACGATGACGCCCCTGTCCACCGCCGTGCGGATCACCCGCCCGGCAGACTGCAGGACTTTATTCATCCCCGGAAACCGGTAAGCATAATCAAAACCGTTTTCCCCCTTTTTCTCAAAATACTGCATGAGGATTTTTCTCTCATTGGACAGCTGAGGCAGCCCGGTACCCACAATAACGGCCCCGATCAATTTCTCCCCGATAAGGTCAATACCCTCGGAGAAAATACCGCCCATAACGCAGAAGCCAACCAGCGTCTCCTCTCCCGTTTCCTCAAATTCCCGGAGGAAAGCCTCCCGCTCCCCCTCGTCCATGGCCGGGGTCTGAAGAAGTACGCGCCGCCCCTCTGTCCCGCCATAGGTTTCCTCATACACCGCGCAGACATCGAGCAGCATTCTATAAGAAGGGAAAAACACCATATAATTCCCCTTTTTTCCCGCAGTCACCCCATGAATATACCCGGCTATCTTCTGATACTCCCGTCGGCTGCGCCGCGTATAACGGCTGCTCACATCATCAGCCACCAAAAGGGCTCTCTGCCTGGAGGAAAAAGAAGATTCCGCATAGATCGCATAATCGTCGCTGCGGGTACTGAACATTTTCCTGTAATATTTCACCGGTAGAAGCGTCGCGGAGAAAAACACGCTGCCCTTTCCCTGATCCAGGCACTTCTGAATATTAACTGCCGGATTGACGCAGAACAGTTTCACCCGAAACCGCCCGTCCCCGTCATGCTGACTGTAAATCACATAATTTTCATCCAAAAGATCATATACCGAAAGAAAAGACTGCACGGAAAAATAGAATTCCAGCGCCTTTTTGCGCAGCACGGGATCTTCCATCTCCTCAAGAAACTTATCCAGTTCTCCGGACAGATTCAAAAGGCCGACGGGGAAATTCCCCAGATTGCCGAGAACCTCGTAATCATCGCAGGTGCGTTTATATTCCAACAGCAGACGATTGCATTTTTCCAACTGGCGGGACAACCTGGAACTGCGGTGTTTCAACAGCTTCTTCATCTCAAGAAAATCTTCTTTATACAAGACGGCGCTATACATTTCCCGACCCCTTTCCACCAGATTGTGGGCCTCATCGATCAGAAATAAATAGGGGCGGCTGTCACCGGCCGCAAAAAACCGTTTCAACCGCGCCTGGGGGTCAAAGACATAATTGTAATCGCAGATAACGCCGTCCACCCATTCCGACAGATCCAGCATCATCTCAAAGGGGCACACCTCCCACTCTTCTGCGTGGGCCAGGATCACCTCCCGGGTCAGCATATCCTCCCCGGCCAGCAGGGTAAACACCGCCTCGTTTACCCGGTCAAAATGCCCCTTTGCCCGGGGACAGGTATCGGGATTGCAATCCGGATCGCCCAGGATGCACAGCTTGCTTTTCGCCGTCAGGGTGACGGATTTCCAGACGAGCCCCCGCTCCCGCAGAATGTCCACGGCTTCCTCGGCCACGGTGCGGGTAATGGTGCGGGCCGTCAGGTAAAATACCTTCTCCGCCTTGCCCTCCCCGCAGGCCCGGACCGCCGGAAAAAGCACGGACATGGTCTTTCCCACACCGGTGGGCGCCTGGATGAAGATCTGCTTCTCCCGCAGGATCGTGCGGTACACCGAAGCCACAATATCCCGCTGGCCCCGGCGGTAGGGAAATGGGAATTCCAGGCCGCTCATAGACGCATTTCTCTTCTTTCGCCATTCCCAGGAGAAATCAACCCAGCGGCGGTATTCCTCCATAAGCCTGTCAAACCACTTCGCCAGTTCGCGCCGTTTATGTACGCTCACCATACGCCGCACCTGCTCCGTATCCAGATTAATATAGGTTATCTGGATACGGATGGATTTCAATTTCTGTTGGCCGGCATACATATAGCCATAGCACATGGCCTGGGCCAGATGGACATAAACCGGCTCCTCGATCTTTGCCACATCCCGGTACACGCCCTTAATCTCATCAATGGTAACCGTTCCGTCCTCTTCCGTCAGTATACCGTCCGCGCGGCCTTCAACCCGTATACTGTACTCCGGATACTCGCGGCTGACTGCCAGGCCCACCTCGGCCCGGTAGCCGCTGCCCATGCTCTTCTGCAGTTTTCGGTGAAGCCGTCCGCCCTGCTGCATGGCCTCCAGATCCGGCCCCCCGCCCTTCCGGTTATCCAAATCGCCGCTGCGGAAAATGAATTCTACCAGCTCACGGACAGATAGTCGAAATTCCATATCCTCCCCCACGATTATTTGGGTAATTTCTCAACGGCTCCCGCCACATAGGTATTGTCCACTTCCGCAAATCCGCCTCTGTCCGCCGCCGCGGCAAAATTCGGATCAATGGGCACCTTGCCCACCACGTCTATCCCCAGGGCCTCTCCAATCTCATCAATATGGCTTTCCCCGAATACGGAAATTTTCTTACCGCAGTCCGGACAGGCAATATAACTGTAATTTTCGATCAGGCCCAGGATCGGCACATTCAGTTTCTCTGCCATCCGCACAGCCTTCGTCACGATCATGCGCACCAGATCCTGGGGTGAGGACACAATATAGATGCCGTTCACCGGCAGGGACTGGAACACCGTCAGGGGCACGTCGCCGGTTCCCGGCGGCATATCCACCAGCAGATAATCCAGTTCCCCCCAGACCACATCCGTCCAGAACTGTTTCACCATATTGGCCAGCACCGGGCCGCGCCAGATCACCGGCTCTTCCTCGTCGGGAAGCAGCAGGTTGATGGACATGACCTTAACGCCGTTTTCCGCGATCAGAGGCAGAATATTGTTCTCCTCATCCGCCATCCTCGCCGGGCCTTTCAGGCCGTACATTTTCGGAATGGACGGGCCGGTGATATCCGCGTCCAGGATACCCACCCGAAATCCCCTTTTCGCCAACTGGTTCGCCAGGGAAGCCGTGGCGAAAGATTTGCCCACGCCGCCTTTGCCGCTGACCACGCCGATCACATGGCCGATCTCCGAATAAATGTTCAGTACCTCTTTAGGGATGCCGCCGCCCTGTCTGCTGGGGCATCCCTCACAGCTTTCCCTGGAACAGGAACTGTTGCTGCATTCTTTTGCCATAATTTCTTCACTCCTCTTCAATTCATTCATAAATTAGTAACCGGAAAAGTTACATAAACCGGTCGATCGCCTTATTTAATTCCTCCAGCGCTTCCATATCGCCGCACTGAACCGCATCAACAATACAGTGCTCAATGTGATCCTGGAGAATCACCTTGCCGGTATTATTGATGGCTGATTTCACCGCAGAAAGCTGCACCAGCACCTCGCTGCAGTCACGCCCGCTCTCCACCATCCGCTTGATGGATTCCAGATGGCCGATGGCCCTGGACAGGCGGTTTAAAACCGCCCTGGTATTTTGGTGCGTATGGGTATGCCCATGGGAGTGACTATGCTCCACCACCGTGCCGTCCTCCATCACATGGGTATGCTTTTCTGTATTTTCCGCCATATTCCCTTCGGGCCGTAACCATGGCCCTCTCCTTATTCCGTATTTTCGCGTCCGCCTGTCCGCCCTGCATCACAGGCCCTCCCGCCATTTATATCTCCGTAAACGTGTATCGCTGCTTGATCCCGGACGTCACAATGTCAAACACAATCGTACCGTCCTCCCGGACCGTCTTATCATAGCTAAGCCCCTTATCCTTGAATTTCTCCAGGATAAACTGCTCCGGATCATCTGTCTGCACCTCATCAAAAAAAACATCCCGCATCTGATTGTTGGCGCATTGATTGAAAATCTCCCAGATCGCCTCGTATTCCTTCATCCTGCCCTCCCATAAAATCACAAAAATCCTCAACGCCAGACATTATAGCATCTTTTTCATCGATGCTCAAGGCCGCGGCACTACCTGACCTTTTTCAGCTTTTTTGTCTTGTACGTGTATTTGTACGCCCGCTGATCTTTATACACATAGCAGTATTTGGATGTGATCTTAGATACCATTACCTCGCCGGACTGACCGGATCTTGTAAATGTCCCCAGCTTTTTACGCCCCGACCCGTCCGGATTGCAGCGGTACAATATAACCTTTTCCATATACGCATCCGGCCGTACATATTTATCCGGATATTCCGCATAGTACAATTTACCCTTTACATAAATTTCAGCATGGCAATTCTCTCCCAGCTTTTTCACTTTTTTAAGGCCGGACGATGTAATCTTATATACGGTTACCCGATAGGGAGACACGTCGGAACGGTATTCATTCTGAGCCACCACGTATTTTCCGTTCTGGCTGCTGATCGCACAGTTCCTGACTGCCATTTTCAGTTTTCCGGACTTGGTATTATAACTGTAAGTCCAGTATTTCCATTGATCAAAGGAAGTCTTTGTCAGGAAGACCTGCGAACCGTAAACTGCGCTGACATGGTACTTCTGGTCTCCGGACGCCGATAATTTTTTCACTTTTTTCTCTTTTCCACTGGAAAATGTATATCTGTACAATACATTTTCCCGTACATAATACGCCTGTTTCCCGTTGGCAAAGGCTCCGTAAAAATCTATGGGGGTCTCTTTATATGGACCTGCCTTTTTGGCCGCTATTAAGGTTTTTTGGGAGCATTCATCTATCTTCAGATAGTATTTGCCATTTTTCACCACCCGCGTATCGTAGTCTGCCCAAAGCTTTGTGTACGCTGTGGCTGCCTCTGTCCTGACCGTATCCAGTTTCATACAAATGACCAGGACCAGCGCCGCGCAAAATCCCCAAAACATATACCTGATATTTCTGCATTGCCTTTTTCCCATTATTTTCCTCTCTCCTTCGTATTTTTTCTTCTCCCCGCCTCTGCGGGCCGGGAAAATATGTCATGAGTATCTTACCATATTCTGGCCCGGCTGTCAGCTTTTCTGTTACTTCCGCTCGACTTTTCTATATTACATATCGCAGCTGATACATGTGTCAATTTCCGGCCCTTTTCGTAAACGGGCGCTTTCCATCACGGCAAATCTGCAGATACCCGCCGATCGGAAGGGCCCGGGAATCCGCGCCGTGACCCACCTGACCGGTGGAGGCAACGGGCAGAAGCGGATTGCCCGTACACGCCAGAACCGTTTCCTCCACGGCTGCCCGGCCCGATATCTGCTCCGCTTTCGTAAAAGATCCGATCAGCAAACCGTTTATCCGCTCAAAAGCTCCCATCTGACGGAGCTGTGCCAGACAGGTATGAAGCGTCGCCAGGGAACCGCCCAGAGATTCAAGAAACAGAATCCTGTCTTTCAGCTCCGGAAACCATGGTGTACCGGCCAGTTTCAGAAAGCAGCGGATATTTCCGCCCACCAGCGCTCCCGCCATTTCCTCTCCCCGCAGGAAATGCCAGGAAGGAGAAAACAGTTCTTCCGAGGAGCCGTCCAGCCAGGCGGAAAATCTTCTGTGCTGCTCTTTTCCGTCCTCTCTCACCAGATTGCGGATCTGATACAGCACCCCCGGTGAGCCCGCCTTCGTCCACAGCGCATTCAGCACCGTGCTCAGATCGCTGTAACCCCAGAAGCTTTTCCCGGAAGCAGCGATGCAGTCCATATCCAGCTCCTCCAGAATTTCATTGGCCAGATCACCGCCGGACAGATCAAAAATCGCCGCAATCTCTTCATCCCGGTAAAAATCCATCAGGCATTTCGCCCGCTCCTTCGGCGGCGCCGCTTCCCCCCGCTTTTCACGAAACATACAGGGACTCCACACCGGATCAATATTCAGGCTGCGCAGCGCTTCATCCAGCCTCCGGATTTCCTCTCTGTCCTCCTCTGTCAAAGCGTTTGAACAGGCCGCCAACCCCACCCTTTTTCCACGCAGATTTTTCAATCTTTCTCCGCTATGCGACTGGACAATGGCATAATTTGTTATCCGGCTGTTTTGGGGTCCTTCGCATTCTCCGACGTTCAGTGTTTGTTCGTTGGATAGTTGATTCGGCATCTTTATCACCCCTTTCTGAAAAAATAACATTACAGGCACACTGATAATCCCATGACATTCAGCCATGGGATTTCCCGTCTTGTTCCGTTACAGTGTTTTCTGTTTACCTCTTTTTCCCGTATTTTTTGAGATACTCCTGGGCTTTGGGTGCGGATATATCCAACCTGGTTTGCAGCCGATTTACGATCTCCTGTTCCGTAAGATCGAATTCATACCCTGTTTCAATAATTTCTTCAGCTCTTCCTTCTGCCCTTCCTTCTGCCCTTCCTTCTGCCCTTCCTTCTGCCCTTCCTTCTGCCCAAGTCTCCTCAAATACTGTGCACATATCTGTGTCTCCTTTCCTGGTTAATTCATTATAATCGAGTCGACAATTTGCCGCTCCCGCCACGGTCATGACTACTGATTTGTCCACATGGCGCTCTTTTGTATAGGCTATGGCTTTGTCCCTGATTTCCTTTAACGACACCTCCCTGTTCAACAAGATTTCCAGTAAGTTGAACAGGTCTATATTATTCACGTCATGCAGAGACAGATTATTTTGCCTGGCCTCTACCAGCAGCATTTTATAATCGTTTACATACGGGGCAATGTCTTCCCCTATATCCAGCATCCCATGCAGGGTGGTCGCTCCGTCCCATGGTTTTTCATCGTAGTAGATGACAACCGTAATGACAGGTATGAATTTGTCTGTCCTTTTCATTCCGGAGAGATATTCGTCCCCTTGCAGGTCTTTGACCTCCCGGTGTTTTTTTGCATTACGGTCATATTGTTTTTTATACGTGCCATAGTCGTATCCCATGACCCGCATGGGCATGGCATAATGGGTATGCTCCTGTCCTTCGATCCCCAGAAGGGAGAATTCGGCCCCATGGGTTTGCGACTTTTTTCGGATCTTTATATTGTCTCTGGAAGCCTGTATGCTTT
Organism: uncultured Lachnospiraceae bacterium; assembly: GCA_949471785.1. GTDB lineage: Bacteria > Bacillota > Clostridia > Lachnospirales > Lachnospiraceae > UBA11957. The sequence goes on from CASWRE010000023.1 coordinate 17,828, forward strand.
CCGCATACCCTCTGTGCTCAAGGACAGAGGATTCTTCCGTGTCGGCGTCTTCAAGATCATCCGGCTTGATTACAGGCCTCCCCTCAAACAGGACGGCATTAAACAGATCGGCGAACTGTTCATTATTGCTCCAATAATTTTTTAACACTGTGTCCGGTTTTAAATCCTGTTTTTCTTTTGCCATAATAGAATCATATTCCTTTCTATATCATCAGTATACGATTATTTCGCCTTTATCGCAAGATTAGCTGACGCCAAAAAACAGGACAAACAGGAAAAGTGCGATATTGCAGCTATTCCCTCGCCCGCTGTTTTTCTCTTGCGCTGCTTCGCCTCTTCCTTTTACACAGCATTTCTGTCCCAGACCACTCTGCTTTCCCTTTTTGCCACGACGTCGCTGTCCAAAACATAGAAGGTTTCCAGAAAAGTTTCCTCATTCGGATTATATCCGACGATCTCTCGGGAAACCGTCTTTTCCCCTGACCTGTTCTCCTTTTCGGTTTCTGCCAGGACGTATTCTGTTTCCCGCTCCACGGCTATCGTTTCCGGTACTTTTCCCGGTTCATAGGTATCCTTCCTCACGATCTGATGAGCCTGATTCATCTGGTACAGGGTGGTCTGTACCGGTCTGTTCATGACGGCATAGCGGAGGGTTACGCTGCTTTTTTCTGTTTTCGTTTTCTCTTTTTCTCTCATGGTGACCTCTCCACTCAGTGTGGTGGAAAAAACTTCCCCCTCCGCACCGTCGCCGCTGGTGCTAAAACCCTGGCCGGAAACGGCATAAATTTCTCCTTCAGCAGTCTGATAGACGGGATTGGCATGATAGCTTACGTCCTCCTCCATCTGTCCCGGAAGCATATACATCGTACCGTCGATACTGTATTCCTCCTGGTCATCCGCTATATTTGTATTTGTATTGATCTCGCAAATGCCGTCTGTGCACAGGCATACCCTGTACGGTTCACGCTCATCCGTTTTTTCCGGATACAGCATATATTCCCCCCTGACATCGCCAAAGAATATCTCCCCATCTTCCGGCCCCTTCGATGGATCAATCTGTGCGTAAAGTCTTCCCTCATATTCCGGATCGTGGGACAGCGTCACCTCTCCGCCGCCCGTAAGCAGATTCCCATGGTCTTTCAGGTAACTCTCCATATCATACAGATCCAGATATTCTGCCGTGATAAAGACTCCGATGAGCCTGTCTTCTCCGGCCTCCGCTCCGGCCCCCGGAACCGCCAGTGAACAGCCGCTCAGCGAAACAATGCAGGCAAGTCCCCAAATGCCGCCCGCCCGTCTCCGTCCTTTTCTTTCTGCGTTCTTTTTTCTGTCCCTATTCATCACTGCCCTCCTCCAACTTTCCGTCAAATTTTAAGATATCCCCCACGTCGCATCCCAGAAAATAGCAAATCCGGTTAATGGTATGAAAACGGACGCCTTTTGCTTTTCCGCTCCGCAGGACAGACAGATTCGCCTCCGTGATCGACATAACCGTAATGCCCAGCGCTCTCTGACAGAATACGGCCAGATGATTGATCCGTGCCATCGCTTCGTCGGAATAGCGGTCATCGTTCAAAACCGTCAATATGCGACCGGTCATAAAAGCAATGCCCAGGTCAAACACATAGGGCAGAACGTTTACGATATAGCGCAGTCCCAAAAACAGACAGAAAATGCCCGTATGTTCTTCGCCGAATGTCAATCGGCCCGACAGTATCCCGCTGTCCGCGCTCTGTATGGTATCTGCCGTCGTCAGTACATCATCCAGGCATTTTCCAAATATGATATAGATTAAAACCGCGCTCAGAACCCACAGAAGCCCTTGCAGCCCCCGCTGCAGTTTTTCCGCGTCCACCTCCCGATAAACCGCCAGCAGGCGGATCACCAGGTAAGCAAACAGTACGGAGTAAAATGTACAGCCCAACAGCCATTTCCCCGAACCGGAAATCCATGGGCCAGGCAAACCCGGATTGATCATATAATAATTCACAATAAACAGCAGCAAGCTCAGCCCTGGCAGCACAAAATCAATCGGCAGATGTCTCCGTTTCCGTTTCAGTACCAGCCATACCAGCAGCGGAATCAGGCTGATCAGACTGTATAAGACCACCGCCGCCGCATTTCCCGCCCAGCCAGACAGCGAAAGCAGGCGAAGCCCCCACCCCACCTGCTCAAAAGGAAAAGCCGCTATTTCAGAAAACATCCAAAAAACGTGCATCCGCAGAAAGCATAAAACCACACAAGCCGCCGCCTCGGCTGCCAGAAAACATCGCATGGCATGTCGTCTCATAATCCCCTCCTGAATTATTGTTTTTCGATAATTTTCATCTCCAGTATTCCACATAATTATCGTTTGTCAATAATTTGCAAGAAAGATCTAACCACCCGCACATTTCCCCGTCAGCGGTGAATGCGGTACTGATAGTCCGGTATATATGTCCCGCTGTCACGGAGAATTTTGTTGCCCAGATACCGGAAACTGCCGTCGTCGGCAAACCGAACAGTCAGCTCATGGGTAATCACCGCGTCATCATAGAGAACCATGTCACACACGGCGTCCACCGTCATCGTGACTGTTCCGTCCTCATTTTTCCTGCTGTCCGTCACCTCCGGCAGGGATGTACCGAAAAACGTGGGCGCGTAAGTGAAGCATCCCAGGGACGCCCATGTATAGGTCTGTTTTTCTTCGTTGTAAACGGCATACTCCCGCAGCTGCTCCGCCGTTACCGGCAGATAAGCGGTAAGCAGATCTTCGAATTTTTCCTGCGGTATGCCGTCCGGATAACAGTCTCCCTCAAAGGGCTCCTGGTATTTCATTTTATACAAGTATTCATACAGCCCATTGTAATCCAGTTTCTCCATGTGATCCTCGTCCCAGTCCGAGCACAGCAGATTGTTTCCCTGATACCCCAGCCCCAGCACACATGTCTCTGACAGGCTGCGGCACTCTTCGGTCATCGGTTTTATCCTGAGTATGCAGCCGCCGTCGATGATCTCCGTGACCTCCGGAGGCTCAGGTACGCACAATTCATAGCAGAACCATCCTTTCCCGGTGTATTTCCATTTTTTAATTCTGGTACGGGTCATGTAGGTAATACCCGACCACTCCTCATCCGTCCATTGTGCCCTGGCGCTAAGCACGTACATATCTGTCCCGTCAAAAGTATATTTCAATCTCCCCACAGCGCCGTCAGGATAAACCTCATAAATCACCAGAGAACCTTTTCTTCCCTCCCGGCATTTCTTCAGGAAATCATCGGCCTCCTCATAGTTCTCCATATTGGCATAAGTCACCATAGCTGTCGTCGGCCGGCCGTTCGCCCCTACCACATCCTGCAGCGCCAGAATCGTATCGTCGTCCAGCGACGCATCCGACGGCTCCTCTTTTCTGGCCTGAAAATAAATGCCCGAAATCACGTCCAGCACCTTTCGGCAATCTGTTTCCGCCTCTTTTCTCTCGTCGTCATCAATCGGAAGATTATAGCCTCTTTCCTCCTGCCCGACGGCGCTTTCCACGGCCCGGTCTGCCTCCTCTTCCGCCAGGACTTCTCCCACACGGTCTGCCTCTTCTTCTGCCAGGACTTCTCCCACACAGTCTGAGGATACCATATCCGTGCCGCCGCACCCCATAACGCCCGACAGCAACAAACTACTCACCATCACCAAACCACGCTTCCAAAACCAGCCTGTCTTTTTCCACCACATAACCGCTGCCTCCTCTGTCTTTGACATCCTCCGTCATACTGACCAGCAAAACCGGACGTTCTGCCGTCTTCTCTGCCGTAAAAACGGCAAACCATCCCAGCTCCGTGCCGGAATCATCTTCTTTCGCCGCTTTGATCTCTGCCGTCCCCGTTTTTCCCGCCAGAACCACATCGTCCCGACGGGCTCCATATCCGGTACCTTCCGCACTGTTCACCACTTTTATCATTGCTTCCCGAACCTGTCCGGCCGTTTTTGGGGAAAAAGCCTCCGAAATCCACCAGGCGGCTTCGGCCTCCTGCCGGTAAACCAGGTAGGGGCGGATCATATTTCCCTCGTTGCAAAAAGCAGAATACAGGCAGGCCAGGTGCAGCGGATTGACCAGCATCTGTCCCTGTCCGTAGCCGCTGTCCGCCATCTGGATTTCCGTCTCTATGACTTCCGTATTGGAATATTGAGACGGGGACATTTTGATCTCAAAGGGTATTTCTTCTTTAAATCCCAGGCCTGCCATGGCATCCGCCCATTTTTCCGCGCCGATCTTTAACGCGGCTTTCGCAAAATAAATGTTGTCGGAACAGACCAGGGCATTTTCCAAAACAGAGGGCCTGCCTTCATGCAGCGTCGTCACATAATAAGAACCCCAGGAAGCGTCCTTCTGCCAGCGCAGACCCTCATTGCCATAATCCTCCGCCGGATCAATATCCCCCGACTCCAGCCCCACCGCCGCGGTAATGGCTTTGAAAGTGGAACCAGGGCACCAGGCCTGCCGAAAGCGGTTAACCATGGGCTGGTCTTCATTCTCATTCAAAGCCTTCCACTGTCCCTCGGATAAGCCACGGATAAAATCATTGTTGTCATAGGCCGGCGTGCTGACCAGGGCCAATACCTCCCCGGTATAGGGGTCTATGGCTACGGAACAGCTTTTATCGCTCTGAAACTGTTCGTACAGAGCTGCCTGAAGCCCGGCGTCCACCGTCAGCTGCACATCCTGGCCCTGCCGGGTCAGCCTGACAGCCAGCTCTGCCTTCTCCCTACCCCCGGCATCTTCAATATAAATCCTGCAACCGTCCTGCCCCCTCAATTCCTTCTCAAACAGCCCCTCCATGCCGTTTCTTCCGATCACACTGCCGACGGTATATCCTTCCCCCGCATGTTCCTCCAGATCCTCTGCGGTAACGCTCTGCACATAGCCGATCAGATGGGCCGCCGCTTCACCGAGAGGATAGCTGCGCACCTCCACATCCGACAGCATCACCCCCGGGATGGCCAGCAGTTTTTCCTGTCGATCCAGCTCCGCCTGCACGGATTCCCCGGGATGGGCTGTCCTCCGTTCTGTTTCCTCCACTTTCGGAACCGTCTTCACCGGTACAAAGGAATCCTCCTTTACCCAGCCTGCCGAAAGCTTTTTTTCGATGGATTCCGGCTCGATTTCCAGCAGCCCGGCAATTTCCTCGATGGCCTCCCTGCCATCCGCCAGTTTTCCGGGGACAATCCCCACCGAGGACGCCGTGCCTTTATCCGCCAGGACACGGCCGTTTCTGTCCAGAATCTTCCCCCGCTCCGCCCGGTTCGTGGAAACCCTGACTTTATCCGTGGGACCCAGTTCCGGAAAGATGAGCGAATCCTCCCATACCAGCCCGTAACTATTTTTTCCTTTCTGGAAAAATGCCCTGTTCTCAAAACTTATGTTTCCAGCCAGTGTGTCAAAAGACGTCCTGTACACGACCGTCTCCTGTTCCTCATCGTATGCCGTGATTTCCACAGCCATATGCTGTACGCCTATCCCCTCATAAATAGCTGCATTGCGCTTCACGAAATCCTCCCGGCTGATCAGCTCCGTCACGCCCTCATCCAGCATATCATACATCCGGTCATACTCCTTTTCAGGTATATAGGCCATATATCGGGTCAAAAGTGTCCCAGGAGATTCGCCTGCCGCCTTTTTGCCCCAAAAGACCGCTGCATATACGGCCAGGCCGACCATACCCGTAACCGTGGCGGCAGCTATGACACACCAAAGCAGCCACCCTTTTCCTTTCCGGTCTTTGCCGCCTTTTTCTTTATATCTCTGCTTTTTTTCCATGCATTCCCCCCCCCCGCTTTCTTTGCCTGTACATGATACATTTATAGCAGCTTTTATACTACACTTGTAAGATTTGCGGTCAAAAAAACTCTTTTTTTTGTTTTCTTCCGCGTGGACTATTAAAATACTACACCTGTAGGATATATTAGTCAAGTTATTTTTTCGCGGTTAGCAGTCTGTTCAGGGAAGCATTATAACCGTTCGGCTTGTCTGTCACGAAGCTCATAAACAGTATATGCACGGTCAAAATGATACCCCAGTTTCCCGGCCAGCCCCACCGACCACATATTCTGCGCGTCCCAGCTGGGATACAGGCCCCGCTTCAGACATTCCAGAATCAGCTTCGCCCCGCAGACATAGGCCAGTCCCTGCCTGCGGCAGTCCTCCCGGGTATCAATTTCAATCTCAATACCACCCGAATAGCCGGAATAGGAAGACGCGCCCGAAACAGGCTCTCCATCCTTCAATATCACCGCGCCCAGCCCATATCTGCGATACTGATCATAATCCCTGTACAGCGCTACCCAGTCTCTGCACCAGGGGATTTCCCGGCAGCGTCCAAACAGCTCCTCGTCCATCATCCGCAGGACATATCCGTCAGCCAGCCCTGCCACCGCGGCCCGCAGACGATCGACAGGAAATACGTCCGGCTCTTTTTTTATGGCATATCGGGTTGCCTTCCTTACCTGCTCCCTGTAGCACTCTTCAATGAGCCGGCCCCACTCTTCATCCCGCGGCGTCAGGATCAGAAAATCCCGCCGGGAAAACACCGGTTCATACAAGATGAGCCGCCGGTCAGGCTTCCCCGCAAAAAAGCAGAAATCTCCCAGTAAAGCCATGGCAGATACCGGATCTTCCGGAGAATCCGCATAAATTTTCCCCATCACCCTTTCCAGGCAGGACCAAATCATTGTCTCCTGCCATCCCGCAAACAACGGGGCCGCTTTTTTTGTTTCCTCTAACTCAAAAATCATATCCGTTCTCCCTACCGACCAGGCGGTAGATTTCATCCAGATCATTCATTTCTGCAAATCTGTATTGTATTTCCATGACCTCTCCCTGGCAAGTGAAAACATCCATATCGGTTTATATTTCCACAGTCCTCCATATTTTTCTGCAGGCTCCCCAAAAAACGTGTATAATGATCCCATGACTTTAAGGAGGAGCTGCCGTTTATGATAGAATTAACTGATTTACACGTCCATTCCTGCTGCTCCGACGGCACGTACACACCGACGGAGCTTGTCCTCTACGCAAAAGAAAAAGGCCTGAAAGCCTTCGCCCTGACGGATCACGACACGATTCTGGGCATCGATGAAGCCATGGCGGCGGGAAAGACCCAGGGTGTCGAGGTCATTCCCGGCATCGAATTTTCCACCAATTACCGGGAAAAGGATATCCATGTGCTGGGACTCGGTATCGACTGGAAGGACGCCCGGTTTCTGAAAAAGTTGAGAGAATTTCAGGACTCCCGCGACCTGCGCAACCGAAAAATGATTGCACGCATGGCCGACTGCGGCGTCCATATCACCTATGAGAAAATGCAGGAAGCTTTCCCGAACAGCACCTGGACGCGGGCCAATTTCGCCCGCTATCTGGTGGATCACAACTATGCTAAAAATCCGAAAGAAGCTTTCTCCCGCTATGTGGGAGACGACGCGCCCTGTTTTGTGCCTCGAGAAAAAGTCACGCCTTTCCAGGCTGTAGAGCTGATCCGGGAAAACGGCGGCCTGTCAGTGCTGGCCCACCCGGTACTGTACCATCTGTCCGCCGAAGACCTGGACACACTGACGGCACGGTTGAAAGACAGCGGCCTGGACGGCATTGAGGCCCTCTACTCCACTTACCGCTGGTATGACGAAACTCACATCAAAACGCTGGCCCGCAGACACGGCCTGTCCGTCACCGGCGGCTCCGATTTCCACGGCCTGAATAAACCGGACATTGATCTGGGCGTGGGACGGGGCAATCTGAAAATCCCTTATGCGCTGTGGCTCTCTCTAAAAGCCCGTCAAGCATATCGCTGACCCGATATGCCTGACGGATTTGACCTGCTCATCCCCGCTCCGACGGCCATGGACATCATGTCTGGATAGCCTCTACTCCTCCGCCGGTTCCGCCGGGATGAAAATATGGTTATCTTTCAATGGATTCGGCCTGCGCGCATTATGCTGTGCTTCCCTGCAGAAGAAATCCTGGGCGCAGAGTTTCTCCTTCCCCCGCAGATCCACCCGGTCATAGCTGCAGTCCGGCTGCAGGATACGGGCCTTTAAGGTATCTGCAAGCTGGATCTCCACAATATGCATGACCTGGGCTTTTATATCCGGATCTTCCGCCGGAAAAACGATCTCCACCCGGCGATTCAGATTTCTGGGCATCCAGTCTGCGCTGCCCATATAGACATCCTCCAGACCATTGTTGTAAAAATAAAATATCCTGGCATGTTCAAGGAAATTCCCGACAATGGAGCGCACGGTAATATTCTCACTGATACCCGGAACGCCCACCTTGAGGCAGCAGATCCCGCGGATGATCAGCTCGATCTTCACGCCTGCGGCGGAAGCCGCATACAGACCCGCAATAATCTCCGGATCACACAGAGAATTCATCTTTGCAATGATATGTGCCGGTTTTCCGTCCTTCGCGTTATCCGTCTCCCTCCGGATCATCTGCAGAAAACGTTTCTTCATCCAGATCGGCGCCACGATCAGACGATTCCAGCTGGCAGGCTCCGAATAACCGGAGAGCATATTAAAGACCGCCGTGGCATCCTCACCTATGGGAGCGCTGCAGGTCAAAAGGCCGCAGTCCGTATACAGTTTAGCCGTGGAGTCGTTGTAATTCCCCGTTCCCAGATGGACATAGCGTCGGATACCTTCATCCTCTTTGCGGACCACTAGAGCGATTTTACTGTGCGTCTTCAGACCCAGCAGTCCGTATATCACATGGCAGCCCGCTTTCTCCAGCATCTTGGCCCAGCCAATATTATTCTCCTCGTCAAAACGGGCTTTCAGTTCCACCAGTACCGTGACCTGCTTGCCGTTATCCGCCGCCTGGGCCAGGGCCCCGATAATTGGCGAATGGCCGCTGACGCGGTAGAGGGTCATCTTGATCGCCAGTACCTGGGGGTCCACAGAAGCCTGCCGGATAAACTCTACTACCGGATCAAAGGTCTGATAGGGATGATGCAGCAGGATATCCTTCTTCCGGATATTCGTAAATATATCGTCCTCATTCATCATGGCCGGCACGGCTGCGGGCGTATAGCCGGACACCTTGTAATCGTCGTATCCCCTCATCCCGTACATTTTCATCAGGAACGTCAGATCCAGAGGCCCGGCCAGACGATAGATATTTTCATCCTTGACATCCAGCTCTTCTTTCAATATCTTGAGGAGTTTTTTGTGGATGCCTTCTTCCACCTCCATCCGGATCACCTGGCCCCATTGACGTTTCTTGAGCTGACGCTGAATCTCTTTCAGCAGATCCTCCGCATCGTCCTCGTCGATCTCCATATCCGCGTCCCGGGTAATCCGGTAGGGGTGGGCGCAGATCACTTTATTTCCCAAAAACAGCTTGCCGATATTCTTCCGAATGATCTCTTCCAGCAATATCACCCGCTGCCAGTCGTCCCCCTCGTCGGGCAGGACAAAAAATCTCGGAAGCACCGACGGCACCTGCACCGTGGCAAATTCCAGCTCGTCGGATTTTTTTGCATCCTTCTTTTGAATCAGCAGGCCGATGTTCAACGCTTTATTTTGAATCAGAGGAAAGGGCCGGGCCGAATCCATGGCCATCGGCGTCAGCACCGGATAGACATGTTCTTCAAAATACGCGTCCACCGCTATTGCCTGGGAAGGGGTAAGCTTATCATAATGGCTGATCACCTCCAGATGAATGGCGGACAACGCGGGCAGCAGCGAACGGTTATAGGTCTGGTACTGCGCCTGCATCAGCGCCTGGAGCCTGGGCACGATCTGTTTGAGCTGCTCCCTGGGCGTAAGGCCGGCGATATCCTTTCTCTCGATACCGGCCTGCATCATATCCCGTATGGATGCCACGCGTACCATAAAAAATTCATCCAGATTCGACGCCGTGATTGCCAGGAACTTGAGTCTTTCAAACAGCGGCAGAGACCGGTCTCTGGCCTCCTCCAGAATCCTTTCGTCAAAACTGATCCAGCTCATTTCACGGTTCCAGTAATATTCCGGTTTTCTATATATTTCACAATCCATACTATTCCTCCTAAAACCTGCATGCGCCTCATTGCCGCACCACCAAGCATCAAAGCCGGAGCTGGCGCATTGGGCATCCCTGAATGCATGCCGCCTACGGCGGCGGACTTTTACAGTAACCAGTCGGTAACTGTCCGTTACCTTCACAGTTACACCAATTTCTTCAAACGTATATCCGGTCTGACGTCAAACACTTCCTCAAAGAAGTCCTTTTTATCCTCAAGGAGTCCCATCTCCAGCGTGTAATCCTTCTTCGTCGCCAGGCGGATCACCAGCTTCCGCTCCTGCAGGGCTGCCCTGATCTCAGCGATCTTCTGCTGATGGGTGCGGTCCAGAGCGCTGGCCAGCCGCAGGATAGCCGTCAGTTTCGCCACCAGTATGTAATCCTCCTCGCTGATGCCGGCTATACGGTACTCATCATCATAGTATCCCAGTTTCTGCGTGTTGGCCCGCACCACCAGGGCGATAATCTGCCGTTCCCTGTGGGATAGGCCGATGATCTCCGTAGACATGATAATATTGTAAGAACAATCCGCCACATGGGCCAGACTGATATATTTTCCACAGTCATGGAGATGAACGGCAATCTCCAGCAGCAGCCGATGGCGTTTGCTGAGGCCGTGCACCTTTTTCATACTGTCAAAAATCACCAGCGCCGCCTGATTCATGGTGGTAATATGAGATTTGCTGATGGCATAGCGCTTGCCGATATTGCGGGCGGCCATCAGAATATCATTCTCAAAGTTGTGAGACGGTTTGATCAGCTTATTCTTTTCCGCGTACTCATAGGCCACGCCGTCGGACAGCTCCATACCCGGAATCCAGATCAGTTCCGCTCCAAGCTCCTCCACAAAAATTTTGTAAAGAATAGCGGTGGGCACGAGAAGCGTGGCATATTCCGCGGCAATGCCCATTTTTTCCGCCAGCTCCAGAGGCGCCAAACGGACAATTTTCTCGTACCAGGCCATATATTCATCCTTCGACATGGTATTTTTGAGTTCCGATGTGGGATTATGGGCCAGAAAATCCGAGAGAAAATCTCCCGTCAGAATGACATGGGGAATTTTCCTGTCTTTCAGGTGTATCTTCTTATAACTGGTCACCTCAGCGGCGATCATCTCCGACACCAGCGTTTCGTAATGGTTTGTCTCCCGGCGCAGAGCAGCCAGGCGCTCCCGTATCCGCAGATTGCCGAAAACAATATTCTGAGTGGAGATCAGATTATCCTTGTCAAAGAGGGATATCTGGATACTGCCCGCCCCCACATCTACGATGGCCGTTCCCTTCTGAATGATCTTCTCAAAATCAGCCTGATTGGAAGCGATGGCCTTGTAACCGATGAACCGCAGCTCCGAATTGCTGTACACCTGCACCGACACGCCGGTACGCTGCTTAATCAGGTTCAGCACCAGCCGGGCGTTGGCCGCTTCACGGATCGCGCTGGTGGCCACCGCCTTATAGTCATCCACCTGATATCCTTTCATCTTCGTGACATAATCAGAAATAAGGCGGCACAATTCCTCCGTCATGGGCTGTCGGATCTTTCCATGAACATAAGAATCCTTGCCCAGCTCCAGGGGATAACGGATATAATCGAGCTGTTTGATCCCATTCTTCCTGGAAATCTCATAGATTTCCAGACTTACTCCATAAGAGCTCACTTCAATCACGCCATAGATCTTATATTGCATTTTATTCCATCTCCTTTATGGATGGTAACTGTCTGGCATTTTCACAGTTACGATATTATTTTACCCAACAAATAGTCAATAAACTGCTGTGCCGTGCGCCCGGACAGGCCGCCGTGAGACAGCTCCCATTTATTTGCCTCCAGAAGGAGTTCCTCCTCGGGCATCTCCACATGATGGCGCGCCGCCAGCACACGGACAATATCCTTAAACTCCCTGGGTGTGGGCGAACCGAAATAGATCGTTACGCCGAAACGGGCCACCAGGGACAGCTTCTCCTGAACGGTATCGGTGGTGTGAAGCTCTTCATTGGTGCGCACATCATGCTTGTCACTGAAGGTCTCTCGAACCAGATGACGGCGGTTGGAGGTGGCGTAAATCAAAATATTTTCCGGTTTTTTCTCCAGGCCGCCCTCAATGACGGCTTTTAGATACTTATATTCTATCTCAAATTCCTCAAAAGATAAATCGTCCATATAGATAATAAACCGGTAATTTCTGTTTTTTATCTGGGCAATTATATCGTTCAAATATTTAAACTGATGCTTATATACCTCAATGATCCTGAGCCCCTGCTCATAGTACCGGTTCAGGATGCCCTTGATACTGGAAGATTTTCCCGTGCCCGCATCGCCGAAAAGCAGACAGTTGTTGGCCCTGCGGCCTTCCACAAAAGCCTCCGTATTCTCGATCAGCTTTTGCTTCGGTATCTCATATCCCACCAGATCGTCCAGATATACATGGGCAATATTGGTAATCGGCACGATCCGGGCTGTACCGTCCGCCCCTTCCTGCACCCGAAAAGCTTTATTGAGCCCCAGCCGGCCCACGCCAAATTCTTTATAAAAATGTACCAGCGCCTGCATAAAAGCTTCCGCCGTATCCGTCCGGGCCAGTTCCACGCTCAGATGACAGATCCTGTCCCGGATTCTCTTATTAAACAATTTGCTGTTATCATCCGCCTGCGTATAATTCTCGATAACCGGAACAAACTCTGTCCCGAAAAGCTGATCCAATTCATGCAGATCAAAGGTGAACAGCTCCCGAAAAACCCGCAGATCATGCAGCGCCAGAGGATTCACGCTGCCGTCCACCGCGCCCACGATTTCGCAGGCTTTGCTGAATGTATTTTCATTATTAACCAGCAGAAAAGCCAGATAAGTGTGCCATAAGTTTCCCGCAAAGCCGTAATTCCCGGCCAGTTCCAGCAGGCCATGTACCGACAGATGGAACTCCTCTCTTCCTCTCTCAAAAAGCTCCCCATCCGCGTTTTGTCCCTTTATCTTCGGACAGCACTCGTCCATAAGCCAGGCCATCCGCTCCAGCACGTCGCCATGGGTAAAATTTCGGTAAAGCACGCATGCTTTTGTCCTTATCAAATGGTATCCCTTCTTTCCGTATTTACTATCTATCAATAATTGCCTAAAATCCGCAGATAATCTGCATCCTGCCGGATACCTCTCAGCGCGTTTTTCACTGCGCTGTCCTTCAGGTTCCCCTCAAAATCCACGAAAAACCGGTACTGCCAGGGGGATTCCGGTATAGGGCGGGACTCAATCATGGTCATATTGAGTCCGTTATAAATGATATGGGACAACAGGCTGTACAGAGAACCGCTGGCATGTTTATAATCAAAGCAGATGCTGACCCGTCTGGCATTTGCCCTGAACATCTTGTTCCTCGATACGATGATGAACCTGGTGGAGTTCTGGTCGTCAAAATAAATCTTATTGTCCAAAATCTCCAGTCCGTAGAGCTCCGCCGCGTATTTGCTGGCGATGGCCGCCTGGCTTTTGTCCCCGTCCTCCATCACCTTTTTCGCCGCGGCGGCGGTGTTGGAATACTCTTTGATCTCCCACTGGGGATACTGTTCCAGAAACACTTTGCACTGGGACAACGCCTGAGGATGGGAATATACGGTGCGAATCTCCTCTTTCTTCGTTCCCGGAAGCCCCAGCAGATTATGCTCCACTTTGAGGATCAGGTCATCCACGATGGTAATATTAGCAGTCATCAGCAGATCATAAATATCCGTGACGATTCCGGCCGTGGAATTTTCGATGGGCAGCACGGCAAAATTCGCCTTTTTCTCAATAATGGCGTTGATGGCTTCTTTAAAAGTCTTTACATGGAAACAGTCTACATTTTTGCCAAAATACACATACATCGCGGCAAAGCTGTAAGCGCCCTCCACCCCCTGGAATACCACCTTCTTATGCTTGTAGACCTCGTCAATCTCCTCAAAACCCAGATCTTCCTCCACACCGCTTTCCGTCAGGATCTGATATTGCCGCTTGCGGCTGATGGAAATAATCTGCTTGAGCACCTCCTGGATTCCGTAAGCGTTAAATTCCGAGGTGGCCTTATAACGAAGCTCCCTCAGCATTTCCTCCTCCCGTTCCTGATCCACAACACGCATACCGTGCTGCAGCTTATATTCCGCGATATCGTCTGTCAGACACATCCTTTTTTCAAATAAAGAGGCGATCTCTTCATCAATTTTATCGACCTCCGCCCGTATCTGCTGTAATGTTTTCATATCCTTTTTCTTTGCAACGCTTTTCCTGTGCTACGCGCATCCTCCTGTTATTTTATGATCGCCCACTCTTTCATAACTCTTTCCTCCGCCCGTCAGGCATAAAGTATACCGCTCTATATGGCCGGTTTCTTACCTCATCCCTTCCACAATCCGCGTCAGTTCCCCGATAAACGACAGCGACCCAAAGGCCGCTACCACCCCCTCCGCTCCCGCCGCGGCGCAGGCTTTTTCCACGCCCTCTTTCAGGGAAGTACAGGCGTGTACGGCAGGATTATAGACGCCAATACTTTTCGCCAGTTCCCCGGCGGGCAATGCCCGTGTATCTCCCGGCGTCTCGATGGTATAGATCTCTTTTGCCATAGGAGCCATAATACGGCATATACCGTCCACCTGTTTATCCCGGTAAATACCCATAAGAAAAATCAGTTCCCGCCCGGCATAGTATTTCTCCAGGGCCGCCTTTAAGCGCTCCGCCGCGTCGGGATTGTGGGCGCCGTCTACGATAAAATCTGGATTTGTGCGAAGTCTGGTCAGTCTGCCCCGCCATACTGTGGCGGCCATCCCCTCCCGGATGTGCGTATCTGTGACAGTATAGCCCAGTCGACGCAGTTCCCACAAAACTTCTATAGCCAGCACGCCATTATCAATCTGATGCTCCCCCGCCAGGCGGATTGCCGCCTCAAAACCGCGGTAAACAAACCGCTGCCCATCCATATCTGAAGCCAGTACCCGTACCTCCCCGGGACGGGCCGTCACCATCCGGTTTCCCTTTTCTTCACAAATCCGCGCCAGGGTACGGGCCACGGCCGGCTCCTGCCGTCCGGTCACCAGTACGGCGCCCGGTTTTAAAATTCCCGCCTTATTTTCCGTAATTTTTTCCAGCGTATCGCCCAGATATTCCATATGATCCAGGCTTATAGAAGTGATTACCGCCAGCAGGGTACGGCTGACCACATTGGTCGCGTCCGTGACGCCTCCCATGCCGCATTCCAGAACAATCAGATCGCATCCTTTCTCTTTAAAAAAATTAAAGGACAGAGCCGTCTCAATCTCAAAAGGGGACGGACAACTCTTCCCCTTCGCCAGCATCCGCTGTACTGCCGCCCATGTCTGCTCCATACAGGATGCAAATTCCTCCTCCGATATCCAGATATCGTTGATCTGTATTCGCTCCCGGTAACCGTACAGCGTCGGCGACACAAATCGGCCGACCCGGTAACCGGCCCGGGCCAGCGCCGAAGCCACATGGGCCCCCACCGAGCCCTTCCCATTCGTCCCGGCTATGTGTACACAGGCCAGTTCCCGCTGCGGATTTCCCATTTCTTCCAGAAGAGCCGTCACCGCTCCCAGCCCCATCTCATGGCCGAAGCGGTTCGCTTCATCTATACAGTTTCTGGCTTCGCGATAATCCATACTGTCCGCCTCCTGGTACAAAGATTCTTCCGGCCCCTGTCATTTGTCCGGAAAACATTGGTCATATTATAGTATACACGCTGAGGTTTGGCAAGAAAGATATCGTCACTCCTGAAACACTTTCTTACGGTCTGTGCAGTAAATGCACAGACCTGTCTGATCTATCACGAATCCGTCCAGACATCCTATTTTTTGTCTTGCCCAAAACCAGAATGTAGTATATGATAAGGGAAGCGTAAATCAGACTGACAAGGAGGATTGTATGAGACACCTGATGAGTCCGCTGGATCTGACAGTAGAGGAACTGGACAAGCTGCTGGATCTTGCCAACGATATTGAAAAATTTCCCGAAAAATATGCTCACGCCTGCGACGGCAAGCGCATTGCCACTCTTTTTTATGAACCGAGCACCCGGACTCGCCTGAGTTTCGAGGCAGCCATGATGAATCTGGGAGGTAAAGTACTGGGCTTTTCCAGTGCGAATTCCAGTTCCGCCGCCAAAGGCGAAAGCGTCTCCGACACGATCCGCATGGTTTCCTGTTATGCCGATATCTGTGCCATGCGCCATCCTAAAGAGGGCGCGCCGCTGGTAGCCTCCATGGTTTCCAGAATTCCGGTCATCAACGCCGGCGACGGCGGGCATCAGCATCCCACGCAGACTCTCACCGATCTTCTCACTATCCGTTCTCTGAAAGGCCGCCTCGGCAATCTAACCATCGGCCTGTGCGGCGATCTCAAATTCGGCCGCACTGTCCACTCCCTGATCGAAGCGCTGGTGCGTTATACCGGTATCCGCTTCGTATTGATTTCCCCCGAAGAGCTTCGTGTGCCGGACTATATCCGTGAAGATGTACTGCGGAGTAATGGCGTGCCCTTTGAGGAGGTCATCCGCCTGGAAGACGCCCTGCCCAAGCTGGATCTGCTGTACATGACCCGCGTCCAGAGAGAACGCTTTTTCAACGAGGATGATTACGTGCGCATGAAAGATTTCTATATTCTGGACAGCGCGAAAATGAAACTGGCCGGACCGGATATGCTGGTACTCCATCCCCTTCCCCGTGTCAATGAAATATCCACGGAGGTGGACGCCGATCCCCGCGCCGCGTATTTCCGGCAGGTGCAGTACGGCGTGTACGTACGTATGGCCCTGATTCTTACTTTACTGGAGGTGAACGTCTGAAATGTTAAATGTTGGCGCAATCGAAGAAGGCTTCGTACTGGATCACATCAAAGCCGGTAAATCCATGACGATCTACCACGATCTGAAACTGGACAAGCTGGACTGCTGCGTGGCTATCATAAAAAACGCCCGCAGCAACAAAATGGGCAAAAAGGACATCATCAAGGTAGAATGCCCCGTGGATATGATGAATCTGGATACCCTGGGTTTTATCGACCACAACATCACAGTCAACGTCATCTCAAAGGGAGAGATCATTGAGAAAAAAGTACTGAAGCTGCCAAAAAAAATCGTGAACGTTATCCGATGCCGGAATCCCCGGTGCATCACTTCCATCGAGCAGGAACTGGATCAGGTATTTTTGCTGACAGATCCCGGTAAAGAAGTCTACCGGTGCATGTACTGTGAAGAAAAATACAGAGGAATGCGAAATAAATAGTTTTTAGTATCGGTTCAGACAGGTCTGCGCGGAACATGCGCAGACCTGTCTGAATTTTCCTATCCATTGAAAAGGCGACAGGTCTTACCATTCAGGGATTCACCACGTCCGTCTGTTCTTCCTTCCACTGAGCTTTTAAGGTGATCCTGTCCCCCGGTCTGCTGCTCATGGACGGCATCTTTGTACGATCGGGGATGAGATATATCGTATACCCTTTCGGCTGTCTCCCCGAACGGTACCATCCCTTTTTCTTTGTCTTGGAATTGTAATAATAGACGGCTCCGTCACTCTGACGGGTAGCCTTCCAGCCCTGAAATGTGCAATTTTCTTTTGTATATCTACAGGCGGCCAGCTTCACGCCCTTGCCATTTTTCACCAGCTTTGTCGACATGATGCCCTTCCCGCCGCCCGACGTATACCTCACCTGATAATACCTGCGCACAGTGGTCTGGTAGATACTGCCGCCGCTGTAAGCGCCGTTATTGTAGGCCACAGTGAACTGTTTTCCCACATGAAACAGGCTTTCCCCCTCCAGCGCGCCGGTAGTAAACACCTGCGTTATAAAAGTTCCTTTCCAGCTATAGATCAGAATTCTGTTTCTTCTGGCCGCCAGATAGCTCTGCAGAACATAAATATAGGAATCATCACAGTCTATTCCCTGACGTGTATAGCCTTTCTTTTCCAGAATAGGAATCGTCTTCACAGTTTTCCAGCTCGCGTTGCGAATCTGAATCGCACAGGAATCTGAAAGCCCCACCACATACTGATTTTTCTTTTTATTATGAGCCACCGCATAAACGGATTCACCGACTTTTACCCTTTTCTTAATACTCAACGTATTCGGATTGACGTAAGACACCCTTTTAGAATCGCCGTCTCCATGGGCCACCACCAGCGTCTTCGTTCTTGCATTGTAAGTCATGTCGTTGCCGTGATAAAGCTTCAATCCTTTTCTTACTTTTACCGGCTTCCAGTCTGACAGACGTACTTTAATCAACGCGCAGTAAGGCCGATAATATCTGTCGCCGAGAATGAAATATCCGTAAGTACCGTCCGTGCAGGCTCCCTGCAAAAAACGATAGGTAGAGGTCCGGCCAAGCGCCTGGTCCCGCAGCGAAGATATGCCCACGGACGCCTGAACCACAGTACCGCCAAAGGTTTTATTCGCCCCCTTTTTTTCAATGATCACATAACAGGAAATACTGCTCTGGCCAACCGTATAGACAACCTCCGCGTCGCCCGTCTTTTTGGCCGTGCATTTTCCTTTGCTGCTGACCTTCAGCCTCGCCGGATCGGAGGAAGACCATTTCCCTTTTACACTGCTCCCTGTGGCTTTCAGTTTCATCGTACCGCTGGCAGACATTGTAGCCTGAACCTTATTTAACTTGACGGAAACCACCTTGACCGGACAGGCAATTTTTACTCCGTTGGCTTTCAGATAAATTTTGGCCGAGCCGCTTTTCACGGCTTTGACTACCCCTTTGCCCGTTACCGTAGCCACTGATTTCTTACTGGTGGACCAGGAAATCTTCCCTGTATATTGTTTGGCTTTCAAGGTATAAGAATGCCCCTTGATCAACAGCAATTCCGGCTGATTGAGAACCGGATCTACGACTTTCAGCTTACATGTCAGCGTCACCTGGCCTACCTTGACCTTAATCTTGGCGCTGCCATATTTGAGCGCCTTCACCGTGCCGTCTGAGGCCACGGACGCCACGCGGGAAGACGAAGACGTCCATTTACCCTGGGCCGAGGTTCCTGAAACCTTCATCTTCTTTGTCTTACCTTTTACCAGTGTCAGAGTGGCGCTGCTCAGCTTGATTTTCGGAATGGAGACTGTGCAGGACAGCTTCCTCCCGTCGCTCAAAATCGCTGTGATCGCCACTTGTCCCGGCTTTTTGGCGGTTACCTGACCATTCCCGCTTACGGAAGCCAGCGCGCTGTCTGATGTGGTCCATCCTGTCGCCTTTACTCCGGAGGGCAGATTCCGCACCTCTAAAGCCACCTTCATACCGACCCCTAATGTCATCTGGCTCTGCGACAGGGACGGCGGCTGATCAGGCTCCGTGGGGGTAGTCCCGGGAGCGTCAAAAAGCGTCACTGGCTGTGCTGCCTGGGATACGCACACACCCCTCCCCCAAAACAACAGGCAGACCAAAAAAAAGCCTGCGGCCCATAGCCATTTTCCCCTTTTTTTCATAATAATCCCCTTTTCTATTACAAAACTATTTCCATTTTATCACATTTCTGATAACTGTTCCACCCCTTTCTCGGAAATCCCAATGAAATCAAAGAGATACAGAACGCCTATGAAGCCTACGAATTTATGCTGCAGTTAAACCCTGCATCTGTAGACGATCTCCTCAAAGCTCACAAGCTGATGATGAACGGTCTTGCGTCGGAGAACGGACAATTCCGCTTCGGCGGCGTGGGGGTCTTTGAGGGCAAAATGCTGATCCACATGGCTCCTCCGGCGGAATTTATACCCGAGCATATTCGCAACCTGTTTACATGGTATCAGCAATCAGAACTTCACCCGCTGATTAAGAGTGCGGTCTTTCATTACAAATTTGAATTCATCCATCCCTTCGCAGATGGAAATGTAACACAGAGACATTTGCAGAAAGCGGCGTAACAGCGGCAAACTGCTTTGTATATAAAATGGAATTGCGTACATGTCAAAGGACATTTCATCTTTTTTGGTGGATGTCCTTTTCTTTGAATGTTTCTATTTTTACACAAAGTATTCGTTATGACTCCCTTTTTGTGTAAATTTGAAAATAACTGTTTTTGCTTTTACTCAAAACAGTTGTAAATACTACCATTTTGCTCTATAATAAAAACAAAGGCGGTGATAAAATGGATTTATATAAAGAACTTGCGGCTATGCGCTGCTTTACGCGGGATGGACTTGCCAAGCGGCTCGGTTCGGCTAGCGCGGCAGCCTGGCAGATACGAAAGTTTTTAGAAAAGGGGTATATTGAGCGGGTTCGCCGTGATTTGTATGTGGTTATGAGTTTGGAAACCGATCAGCCGATTCCAAACCGTTTCCAGATTGCCTCTAGTGTGGCGGAAGATGCCTACGTTTCCCATCATAGTGCGTTTGAGTATTATGGCTATGCAAATCAGGTGTTTTATGAGGTGTATGTAGCAACAGGAAAACGGGTACGGCCCTTTTCTTATGACGGGATTGATTATTGCCCTGTGAGTCATAGGGGAATAGAAGGTGTTGTGGAAATGGGAAATGGCGTTCGTGTGACTTCCTTGGAACGGACAGTAATTGACGGCATTGCGGATTTTGAAAAAATTGGCGGACTTGAAGAACTGCTGCGCTGTATGCTGCTCATTCCATCTCTTTCACCGGATCATCTGCTTTCTTCCCTGGATTCATATCATTGCGGAAAACTTTATCAAAAAACCGGATATATCCTTGAAATGTTTCAAGAGGATTTTGGGCTGTCGGATTTCTTTTTTGATGAATGTGAGAAACACTTGCCGGACAGCAAAACATATTTCAGTAACCCAAAGGATGGATTTGTGTTTCATAAGCGGTGGCGGCTTTTTGCGCCGGAAAATTTAAGGGTGCTGATTGATAAGGGGGTAAATGACTATGATGCAATATGACCGGATTACACTTGGACGGCAGGCAAAGGGACTTGGGTTTGTACGTGATACTTTAGAAAAAGTATGCCGACTCGCGGATGTTTTGGCTTTCATGGAAAAAGACCCGCTGTTGTCAGACAGCCTTGCGCTTAAAGGCGGAACAGCAATCAACCTTACGATTTTTGACTTGCCCCGGCTTTCGGTTGATATAGACCTTGATTTTTCAAAAGAGGTTGAACGTGAGGCTATGCTGGAGGAAAGAAAAAAGATTACAGAACATATCCAGAAATACATGGCTGCGGCAGGTTATCAGCTTAACGCAAAATCAAAACAGTATCATGCGCTGGACTCTTTTGTTTATGAATATGTGAATGCCGGAGGAATGAAGGATAATCTGAAAATTGAGATCAATTATATGCTTCGCGCACATATCCTTCCTGTGTCCAGAAGGCGGGCAAACCTGCCCTGGCAGAAAGAACCTCTTACCGTATTAAGTATTGATCCCCTTGAAATTTTTGGCGCTAAGATCGTGGCACTTTTAAACCGAACCGCAGCTAGGGATTTATATGATATTTTCAATCTGCAAAAATACGGATTGTTTGATGAAAGCGAAGAACCGCTGTTACGCAAGTGCGTTGTATTTTACAGCGCTATTGCGGCAGAGAAAGCGCCAGAATGTTTTGCTTTCAGTCATATCATGCAGCTTGCCCCGCAGAGGATTAAAACAGATTTGATTCCAGTTCTGCGCCGTGGGGAACATTTTGACCTGGAGCTTGCACAGAAAAAGACGCTGGAATATTTGAAAAGTTTTCTGTTTCCTGAGAACAGCAGAGAACTTGAATTTTGGCAGTCATTTAATAATCAGGAGTACCGACCTGATCTGTTGTTTTCTGATGATGAATTTCTGAATAGAGTCAAACGGCATCCTATGGCGCTTTGGAAATGTGGCGGCAGAGTAAAAAGTGATCCAAAGAATTAAAAATACATAAAACCATAAAAGAGCTGTCTGATACAGCAGCTACTTTTTGATTTTCCCATCGTTCCATTCCCAGATGGCAACGGCCGCATGGGACGAATGCGGCACAGTCTCCTGCTCGGCAAGTGGAAAGAAATGTTCTTCTGGCTGCCCGTTGAAGAACTGATTCAGTCGCGGCAAAAAGAATACTATGATGCCCTCGGTGCTGCGGACGCACAGGCCGACTTTCCGCAAGAACTATCTGAATCCTGCTCCGGAGCAGAAACTGATTGGGCGCACGATTCCTGATAAACCGAACAGCAGGAATCAGAAGTACAGAGCTTCTCTCCGAGTCCTGAATTGCCGTGAATAGAACATTGACGGTATCAATATAATAAGGTATGCTGTTGTAAAAGGAGGTACTCTTTTCATGAAAGAAATCTTTAAAACCATAAAATGGAACACTACCATCTCCGCCCTGGTCTGCATCGGCGCAGGTATTGCCCTGTTCGTCTGGCCAGAATTATTTACGCTGATGGCCTGCCGGGCCATAGCTATGCTGCTGGTTGTCGTCGGCGTCGTACACCTGCTGTCCTATTTGCTGGAACGCCGGGAAGCCTTCCGTCAGCAGGCGGATCTGGCCATCGGGGCCGTCCTGTTTGCTCTGGGACTGTGGATGACCTTATCGCCGGGATTTTTCATCTCTCTGATTCCTCTTGTGCTGGGAGCCGTCGTTCTGGTCCACGGTATCCAGGATATCCGTTACGGCCTGAGCCTGAAAAAAACGGCTTACGAATATTGGTGGAGCGCCGTAATCTTCGGCATATTCTCTGTGCTGTTCGGCCTGACGATGATTGCCAACCCCTTTGGTTCCGCCAGCGCCCTGACGATGCTGGTAGGCGTGGCCCTGATCTACGACGGGATATCCGATCTGTGGATTGTATCCCGCCTGAGCCGCAGCGCCCGCCGCTTTTCCCAAAATGTAGCCGACCATTTCCAGTCCTTTGAGGATGCCAAAGACGGCGTCGTCTACACGGCAAAAGAACAGGATGTAACAGAAGAAAATATGGATTAAGTCGCTCCCACCCTCAACTGGCTAAAGCCGTGAGGTAGACCTGGAACGCCCGAATCGCAAACTCCGTATAATAGAAACTCTCATTGGCCGCACCGAAAATACCGATCAGCCAGGCCGGGAAAAACTCCACAATGATAAACGCCACAATTCATAAGAATCATGGCGTTTTATATGTCCTTTATATGCTATTTTTGCTAATTTTAACCCAATTCAGTTAAAATTTCCCAGCCTTCGCCGCTTCCTCCACGGAAACAGCCACGGCCACTGTAGCGCCTACCATGGGGTTGTTGCCCATACCGATCAGACCCATCATTTCCACATGAGCCGGAACGGAGGAAGATCCGGCGAACTGAGCGTCGGAATGCATACGGCCCAGTGTATCGGTCATACCGTAAGAAGCCGGTCCTGCAGCCATATTGTCCGGATGAAGAGTACGGCCTGTGCCGCCGCCGGAAGCAACGGAGAAGTATTTCTTTCCCTGCTCGTTACACTCTTTCTTATATGTACCGGCCACCGGATGCTGGAAACGGGTGGGGTTTGTTGAGTTTCCGGTAATGGACACGCCCACGTTCTCATGATGCATGATGGCTACGCCTTCCTGCACATCATCCGCGCCGTAACATTTTACCGTAGCGCGAAGGCCCTTGGAATAGGGTTTCTCAAATACTACATTCAATTTTGCTTCTTTATAATCATATTTTGTCTCAACATAGGTGAAACCGTTGATACGGGAAATGATCTGGGCAGCATCTTTGCCAAGACCATTCAGGATAACCCGCAAAGGTTTCTGACGAACTTTGTTTGCCTTCTCTGCGATACCGATAGCGCCCTCAGCAGCGGCAAAAGACTCATGGCCGGCCAAGAAACAGAAGCACTCCGTCTCTTCCTCCAGAAGCATCTTGCCCAGATTACCATGGCCGAGACCTACTTTTCTGTGATCGGCAACGGAACCGGGAATGCAGAAAGCCTGAAGCCCCTCGCCGATAGCGGCGGCTGCGTCCGCGGCTTTCTTGCAGCCTTTTTTGATGGCGATGGCTGCGCCTACCGTGTAAGCCCAGCAGGCATTCTCAAAACAGATGGGCTGGATTTTCTTTACCTGATCGTATACGTCCAGTCCGGCATCTTTGGTGATTTTCTCAGCTTCCTCGATTGAAGCGATGCCGTAGTTGTTCAGCACGGCATTGATCTGTTCAATTCTTCTTTCGTATGATTCAAATAAAGCCATTTTTATCCATTCCTCCTGTTCTTATTCTTTTCTCGGATCAATGATCTTAGCAGCGTCGTCCACACGGCCGTACTGGCCTTTCGCCTTCTCCCAGGCTGTGGTGGGATCATCGCCTTTTTTGATGAAATCTGTCATCTTGCCCAGATTCACAAACTGGTATCCGATCACTTCATCATCCTCATCCAGAGCAAGCCCGGTCACATAGCCCTCTGCCATCTCCAGATAACGAACGCCTTTTTCCTTGGTTGCGTACATGGTTCCTACCTGGGAACGCAGGCCCTTACCCAGATCCTCGAGACCGGCGCCGATGGCCAGACCATCATCGGAGAACGCGCTCTGTGTACGGCCATATACGATCTGCAGGAACAGTTCTCTCATGGCGGTATTAATGGCGTCACACACAAGGTCAGTATTCAGAGCTTCCAGAATGGTCTTCCCCTGAAGGATCTCAGCAGCCATAGCCGCGGAATGAGTCATACCGGAACATCCGAGAGTCTCCACCAGAGCCTCCTGAATGACACCTTCTTTCACATTCAGCGTCAGCTTGCAGGCGCCCTGCTGCGGAGCACACCAGCCGACACCATGGGTAAAACCGGAGATATCCTCGATTTTTTTCGCGTGAACCCATTTTCCCTCTTCCGGGATAGGAGCCGGCTCATGCTTTGCGCCTTTTGCTACAGGGCACATCAGTTCAACTTCTTTTGTGTAGATCATTGTTAAACTCCTTTCAACTATGTATTTCTTGCTTTGAAAAACATTTTCCGATACGGGGACAAAACCCGGCAACCTTCCGGACGGCCGGAATAGTCGAGAAAATCGCCCCATACATTTATCATTATCGCACAAACCCGGGCCTACGTCTAGGAAAAATTTGTCTCGCCGGAAAACTTTCATGACCATTTGTTCCGGTCAGAGCATTTGCCGCCGATATCGCAAAAGCATGATTCAAAATTGCATTTTTTCATCGTCTCCCCGGCCTTTACTTGACTGCAAAACCTGTCATATCAGGATTTCGTGGGTGGATATTTCCATGGGCGCCGTCAGTACCCTCTGAAATTTCGGTACGGCTTCCCTAAAATGCCGGGAAGCCATATGAAGATCCAGCGTCTCCTGATCCGGCCAGCGCTCCAGAAAAGCGTAAATGTTGCGCCCCTCCCGGCACTGGATCAGCTCATAACTGATATTTCCCGGTTCCTTTCTGGTATCCTCCACCAGCTTCCCGGCCACTTTCAGAAATTCTTCCACATTCTGTCCGCTGACAATACATTTCGCATATATAACAATCATTTTTTTCACTCCCTCGTTTACTTTTCCGGCCGGAGACGGTATAGTATAGTCGTTCACAACGGTAAACTGTCCGTCGGCGCGGTCACCCGTTTTTATTTGGAGGTTTCCATCATGACAGAAACAAACACGACGCCCACACAAAACCCTCGCCGGCTCCCCACAGGTTTGAGCGGAGCCGCCTTAAAATATACCGCTGTCATCACCATGCTGATTGACCATACAGCTCTGGTGGTCGTTCTCTACGGGTTCATATACAATAGCCGGATGCCATATGGATATCCAGAGTCTCCTGATCCGGCCACCCATGCCGCCGGGATTTCCACCACTCATCATAACAGAAAAAAGCCCCGGAATCAATTCGGTTCCGCAAAAGAATATCTCCCACGAAAAAAACGGCGGGCAGCCGCTGATACAGCAGAACCTCCCGCCACCACGCCGGCGAGTTTACACTCAATACGCCAGCCTGAAATCGTCCCGCATAAAGACAGGTATCCGGTCAAGGGGCGTTTTTACCTTTATCCGTTTCCCACCCTGCTCTGTCTCTCCGGTCCAGTAATCCGTCCATAGCGAGCCTTCCGGCAGATAAACTTCCTTTTCCTCCTGCCCTTTTTCCAGCACAGGGGCCACCAGCAGTCCGGGGCCGAACATATACGCTTCATCATTTTCCCAGCATACCCCGTCGCCGGGGAACTCATAAAACAGCGGACGCATGACTGGCGCCCCCTTTTCGTGGGCCTCCCGCATGACATCCCGGATATACGGCCTCATCTTTTCCCTGAGTTCGATATAGGCTTTGCAGATCGCGAAAATCTCCTCCCCGTAAGACCAGATTTCGTTGGGCGCCCCCGATATGCATGCCGCTCCCCCGGTGGTTCCAAACTGGGGCTGGTAGGGCATCCGGTAGCCGTGAAGGCGCATGACGGGACAGAACGTGCCGTATTCAAACCAGCGGACAAACAGTTCATGAAATTCTTTATCCCGGATATCGCCGCCGAAAAAGCCGCCGATATCCGTAGTCCACCAGGGAATGCCCGCCATGGCCATATTTAATCCCGCCACAAACTGGAACCGAAGGCTTTCAAAAGAGGACTGAATATCTCCCGACCACACCAAGGCGCCGTATTTCTGGGAACCCGCCCATGCGCACCGGAGCAAATTGACCACCTGTTCCTGTCCCTCATCCCTCATGCCCTCATAAAATCCTTTCGCGTATTCCACAGGATAAATATTTCCAATCTGCACATTCGGCCCCAGGTAATACCTGTAGTTTTCAAAATCATAAACTGTATATTCCGGCTCAGCTTCATCCAGCCAGAAAAGCCTTACACCTTTATCATAGTAATTTTTCTTCGCTTTCTCCCACACATACCGGCGGGCCTCCGGGTTGGTCGTGTCATACTGGATGGTATTGCCCATATACAGGTTATCGATCCTCACACCCTTCTCCACCCGGGTGAGCAGGCCCCTGGCTTTCATCTCCTCAAAATTTTCACTTTTATAATCCACCATCGGCCAGACGGAAACCATCACCTCCGTGCCCATCTCCCGGATTTCCCGGATCATCCCGTCGGGATCCGGCCAGTAATCGGGATCAAACCTCCAGTCTCCCTGTTTGGGCCAGTGGAAATAGTCAATGACCAGCACATCCAGGGGAATGCCCCTTCTTTTATATTCCCGGGCCACCGCAAGGGTTTCCTCCTGGGTCTGATACCTCAGTTTGCACTGCCAGAACCCCAAGCCGTATTCGGGCATCATCGGAACCCTTCCGGTCACCCGGGCATACTGTTCCTCAATCTCTGCCGGGGTATCTCCCGCCGTGATCCAGTAGTCCAGTTTCTTGGTTGATCCGGCAAACCAGCTTGTCAGATTTTTTCCGAAACAGACGCGCCCTATGGCCGGGTTGTTCCACAAAAAACCGTATCCCAGGGAAGAAACCATAAATGGAACGCTGGCCTGGGAATTTCTGTGGGCCAGCTCCAGCTCCGTTCCTTTGAGATCCAGGAATTTCTGCTGGTACTGTCCCATGCCGAAGATTTTCTCCTCTGGATCGGACTCAAACCGCATGGTCAGGGCATAATCCCCGCCGATCAGCGGTTTAAACTCCCGCGCTTACACCTCCAGGGAACTGCTGGTGGAGGCCAGTACGTCCTGTCGGTTGCGTACGTACTCCTCCAGCAGCGTCTCCCCTTTATCGTTGGTGAAAGAGATCTTTCCAATATTATTGATCCTGGCCCGGATTTTCCCGTTTGTAATCTCGGCGGCATACGCCTGGATAGTGACCGTCCCCCCGGACTGCCCCGCCTCCTCCGTCAGAGCCCATCTCTCCTCCGGCATCCGGGCCATTTTAGACGCGCAGACCCGGAAACTGTTTTTCCCCCACGGCTGGATCAGCACTCTTTCCGCGTCATACCGGTACGCCAGTGCGCCGTTTTCTTCCGAGAAGCTGCCCAGAAGAAAATTGCTGTCGCTGCGGAAATCTCCCTGATTATTGCCTGACAGATCCACTTTTACCTCATTCATATCCTTCTCCTTTACTCTGTTTCCGGTACTGGTTTGGCGTGACGCCCATCAGTTCCTTAAAGACATGGCAGTAATATTTATCCTGCCGGAATCCCGCCGCCAGCGCAATTTCATACACCTTCATATCCGTCTTTTTCAGTAGGACACAGGTATAATCAATCTTCACCATCCTTACAAACTGCATAAAAGTCATCTGCACCTCCTTATGAAACAGGCGGCTCAGATAATCCGGCGACACATTCAGCCGGACGGCCGTATCATTGAGACTGCAGGGGATGCTGATGTTATCGCAGACGTAAGCGATCGCGCTTTTTACCAGGGGACTTTCTATACTGTCCCGGTCCACGATTTTCCTGATCTCCATTTCGCGGATTTTTGCCATGTTTTCCTTTGAGAGAGAGCGTCCCTCCAGGGAACGATAGGCCTTCTGAACCACCTCGCTGATATTCTCAAAGGATACCGGTTTTAAAATATAACCTTTAATCCCCAGCTCAATCGCTTTCTGGGCATAGGAAAACTCATCGCATCCGCTGATGATATAATACTGCGTTTTCAGATTTTTCCCCTGGAGCCTTTCGATCATCTCTATGCCGCTCATGCCGGGCATTTTAATATCCACGAAAGCCACGTCCGGATACATGGCGGATATCAGCTCTATCCCCTCCTGGGCATTCGCCGCCTCGCCTGCCAGTATAATCGTGTCATCGACCAGTTTTAACAGACGGACCATCAGACGCCTTGCCCTGCTCTCATCTTCCACAATCACGACTCTCACGCCGCTCCCTCCTTTCCGTCGGACGGCCGCTTTCCGGCCGGAACGCACGAGTATACAAAACAGTTTTCCGGCTATTGTTCAAAAGGAAACCGCAGCACAAACGCGGTGCCCTCATTCACCGCGCTGTGAACCTCCAGCTCAAACCGCTTATCATAATACATCTGCATCCGGAATACCGTATTGGCGATTCCCAGCCCCAGTTTTTCCACGTCCATGGATTCCGGACCGCCGCTTTGCATGTCACGGATCTTTTCCACCGTCGCCCGGTCCATGCCCCGGCCATTATCACAGATCCTGACCTCCACCTGGCCGGCGCTGGTCCGGCTGATCTGCACAAAAAGCTCTCCCTGGCCGCTGATCTCCTCAAAACCGTGGATAATCGCGTTTTCCACAAAGGGCTGGAGCAGAAGCTTCCGAATTTTCGCCCTCCGCGCCTCCCCGGAGACTTCAATGACATAATCAAACTTATCGTCAAACCGCATCTTCTGGAGATACAGATACTCCTCCAGCCAGGCAATCTCCTCCTCTGCCGTAACCAGCTGATAACGGCGGCGGGTCATATACCGCAGCACGTCCGCAAATTTTTTCAAAAGGCGGCTGGTCTCATAATCCCCGTTCTCAATGGCTGTATAATTGATGGTATTCATTGTATTATACAGAAAATGGGAGTTGATTTCCAGCTCCAGGGCCTTGAGCTCCGCATCCTGCTTCTTTTGCAGCAGCTGTATTTTCTCATCATTCTGCTTCTGTATCTGATCTCTCTGCTCGCCCAGCTTCCGCACCATCGTGTTATAGCCTTTAAATAAAGAATAAAAATCCGCAGAGCTGTCCACCGGCTCCTCCATCAGCTTAAAATCCCGGGGTGCCTCCCGCATGGCCATCTCCAGATAGCTGAGTTTTTTCATCCTCCGGCCGATCAGCCGGTCCACCAGCAGC
Source organism: uncultured Lachnospiraceae bacterium (assembly GCA_949471785.1). Classification (GTDB taxonomy): domain Bacteria; phylum Bacillota; class Clostridia; order Lachnospirales; family Lachnospiraceae; genus UBA11957. Next base: position 47,486 of record CASWRE010000023.1, read on the forward strand.
ACGGCCAGGGCGATCACGGCCAGAGAGGAACACATCCATACCAGCGTGAGCGACCAGACCTTTTTATTGATGGCATTGTCGTCAACATAGCTGACCAGGTTCCAGTTCGTCCAGTGGATTTCATTTTCCTTTGAGGTGACATACAGCGATTTTTCAAACCAAGGCTCCAGCTCCCGTAAGACCGTACCATCCTCCGCAACGATTTCATACCCGATATACCGGTATTTTAAGGTATCGGTCACTTCCCAGATATCCTCCGCATAGAGAACCATCAGCCCGCACCCGCTGCACTTTTTTTCTGTATAATCATAGATTCTCTGGGCGACGGCAATGCAGGGCTCGCCATGGTATTCCACCAGACAGCTCACCAGGGTGTCCGTCGCCATACTCTCTCTGGCCAGCGCGGCAAGCTCCGGCCATTCCTCCCAGTCCTTCCCGCTGATCCGTATCCTCTGGCCCGTGGGCTTGCGTATATACAGGTAGCCCCGCAGCTCAGTGTCTGTGCACATCAGCAGCGCGACCTCATTATTGGAGGGGGCGTCATAGGAGCCCAGGATGCTATAGACGTCATAGCTGTTCATCGGGGCATGGAAGGTCTCCGTTCTGAACATGTGAAGGAGCCTCTCGTCAATAATCATCTCAAAATAGGGTTCCATATAATTTTTCATATATTCCGACAGGTGCGCCGCCCTGCTGCCCACATTTTCCTCCGCTTCCCAGACGAGCTGCTCTTTTAGCACACGGAAATAGTAACTGTTGGCGGTTCCGCTCAACGCAAGAAGGGGCAGTAAGATGACCACAAAAATAGCTGCCCTGACCTGCTGTTTCAGATACGTCGTTCTGTACTTTTCTAAAAGGGTTTTTACCGGCCTGATCACCTGTATCCTTTCTGCGCCGTCTTCTGCGCCAGGTCAATCCAGTCCCGAAGCCGTCCCGGGTCATGCTCGATTGTAATGGTATCCTTTAAAATCATCTCCACGACGCAGCCGCCGGCGGCCTCCATGGTATACTCTATATCCTTCGCGGCTTCGTCCGGATTCCATCCGCTGGTCACCACCGTCGGCGCTGGCTTCCAGGAATAGATATATCTGTCCTCAAGCTCCTTCGCCGCCCTCCGCCGGTCTGTCCAGGGATTGACCGAGACGCGCCGGAGATTTTTAATCCTCCGCTTTATGATGCCGAATTTATCCGTCATCGGCTCGCAGCACCCGTAGCAGCTAACGCCGAACCGTTCCAGCAGGGGTTCGTGGTAAGCCGTCGCAAACTCCTCATACATAGCGGGAGACACCGCCGCCAGCTCCTGGGCGTCCGCATGGCCCCAGCAGTTTTTATAGGTTATTTTTCCGCCGGTCTCCAGCTCCCGGAGATAGCCGACGCCGCCGGAACCCACATAATCCATCCCCGTATTCGCGGCGGAGAGCGTCTTTTCCATCTCGTCAAGGAGCTCCAACGTGGCATCCCGCATAAAACCCAGCACACTGTGCAGCCATTCGGGCCTCTCGATTGTATCGTACAGGATATTTTCCGCGCCTCTCAGCTCAATGAACTGCCGCAAAAGGCTCGTGTCCGGAACCTGATAGGGATATAGTTTCACATCCAGAATATCCCCTATCGCGTCTTTTATGCAGGTAAAATTGATTTCCGTCTGATCTTTACGATATATAAATTCCAGTTTATCTATTCAATCCTCTATAAACCCTGTATTTTCAAGGCTTATCGCCTATTAAATGTTCAAACCTTATGTATTTTCCCTTGTTTTTGCCCTTATG
>CASWRE010000024.1 GCA_949471785.1 uncultured Lachnospiraceae bacterium
AGGGGAACCCGTATCCTCTTTTGTACATGAAGCTGGAGGGATAGCTTCGGTTTTTTAAGGTTTGTTTTTGATTCAGGGAAGGCGTCAGTCAGGAATGACTGGTGCTTTTTGCGTGGAAGGGGGTGTTTTCATGTATCCGGTGAGCGAGGCGTTCCTGCGGGCGGTGCAGGAGAATACCCGGAGGTATTATTGGACGGGGCGGATCACCACGAAGGGCGGGGCGGTGTATCCGTTCGGGTATGAGGATATTGTGAAGGGGAGCGGAGAAATTCGGAAAAAATGATTTCCGTGTAATCCTGATGGCGAGAAATGAGGAACACCTTGCCGCTTATGAAGCAGAATTTAAAGAAAAATGGATTGAGGTCTATACTAAAGTGGCGGGTGCCTCCAAGCCTTACACGGTAACAAAAGCCTTTGACGAATTGAAGGCACAGTTTGGAACGCCGGATGTGCTGTTCTACAATGTGGGGATTACCGGCCTTGATGCTGAAATGAAAGTCAGCAAAGATTTTGACCTTATATCCTATGTATGATTATCTGCCTCTTTCCATGGATAAGGTGGTTCTCCGTGCCATGTGTCTTGCGCTCCATGAGGAACTGAAAAAGCAGAATGTGTACCTTGGAACCGTGACGGTGACAGGCGTGATCGCTCCCGGTGAGAAATGTGACCCGGCGTTGCTCGCGGAAGATTTCTGGAAACTTTATACGGAGCGTAAGGATTGCGAGGTAGTGCATTGATGGAGGATAAAACGCTGACCAAGGGAACGCCCTGGAGAGTCATTCTTTCCTTTATGTTTCCTGTTTTCATGGGCTTGCTGCTCCAGCAGCTTTATAACACGGTGGATACCATTGTTGTAGGGAATTTTGCGGGGGAGGCATCCTTGGCGGCATTGGGGGCCTGCGGCGTACTGACATTTGCGTTTTTGTCACTGGCAAACGGTTTTTCAACTGGAGCTGGCGTATTGATTGCCCAGTTGTCATGCAATGATAAGTAATGGAACAAAAATTTTTAAACGGCAAGGCAAACTTGCCATTAAAGGTCAGTCTGCCTTGTGTGGATTGGCCTTTTTAAGTTGCATTGTCGAAATTTGTCGATGAAGAAAAATTGAAAATTTTGACTTTCTTCTCAAAAACTTTCCGGTTTGGCATGGTGGAAAACGTTCTGGTATAAGCGAGGAGGTGAGAACCAGCCACGATCAAATCTGAATAAAGGAGGGGACTGCCATGCCATCTCCTTCTTATGATGACCGGCTTATAGCCATGTTCGATTCCTACTGCAAAGAGGTGTCGAGGAATTATATCAAAGATTTGGTGCGTAAGAATGAACGCCGGGGCAAATATGTTTCCCATGAACCGGTAGACTATCTGCTTGGACTATTAGGCCATGAGGATACCTATCCTTCCCATGCTTTTACGCTGGAGGTGGGCGGGTATGACTGCATGGTGGAAAATGAGACTTTATACTATGCGCTGTTATCCCTGAAAGAGCGGCAGAGAGAAGTCCTGCTTCTGGGCTTCTGGCACAGCCTTACGGACGGGGAGATAGCGGAGAAGATGGAGGTAAGCGTCCGGACGGTATACAACCTGCGGCAGCGGGCGTTCCGGGCAATAAGGGACTATTATGGAGAAAAATCAACAGACAATGCAATTAACAGTGGTGCTGATCCGCCGGGCGGTTAGCGGGGAGCGGGAGGCGCAGGACGAGTTGCTGCGCATCTATGAGCCGTTCCATGATTCGCTCCTGGCCTTTGCTATGGAACAATCCAGCGGTATGGATAACCTGATTTTAAGTTCCCGGAACGGCAGGCGGAAAATCGTCACAGCAAAATTGTTGAGCGTACTTGTTGCCTCCACTGTTGTGGTCGTGCTATATCTGATTGCTACTTTCATTTTTGGTTTTCTGCCCCACGGGAGTTTCCACGGCTGGGACGCCGCTATTCAGTCCATTCCCACCTATGCCCAGTCCATGTTCCGATTTAAGGTCTGGCAACTTGCCGCTGTTGGTGCCGTATGGCTTATTTTTACTGGTACGGTTTATAGTCTGATTATCTGCTTTATTTCCTCCCGCATGAAAAGTCAGATAGGTACGGCGGGTATAAGTCTGGCAATTCTGTTTGTAAATGTGGGACTGGCGGCAATGGGCGATACCGTTACACAGAGGCTTGGAGCACTTGTGGATTTTGGACTGGCAAATGTCACTTTGGTAAAAGAGGTATTCGGCGGCTATAAGGTTTTCTATGTATTTGGCATGAATGTTAGTTATCCAGTTATGGCGATTCTCGCTTTAGTTGCCATTGCTGTTGTAGCTGTTTTGGGGAGTTACAGAGGGCAGAAAAGCAGAACAATTGCATAATAATTATTCATAAAGAAAGAGGATTGCGGTATAACCACGGACATGAGGACAGGAAATGGCTTTAAAGGTAGATCATAATTAAAATGCTGAAAACCCTGTTCAAGCGGGACAAGAAGAAATTTTTATAATTTATAAAAATGGATGTTGATCATAAATTATAAAGAATGAGAAATAATAAATTTATCATCTGCTTTATCATCCACCTGTGTTATAATAGGTGGGTGATAAAAGGAGCGATAAAGCAGGTGGTAAAAACACGGAATCGTTACTAAATCATACGTAGACTCGTTTTTGGGCAGAAATACGGATATTGTAGAATGAGCAGGTTCTAACGAATCTGGTTATTGGAAGGTGTATTTACAAATTCAGTGTATTTTTGAGAACTTGTTCAATGATCCAGCAGAGGAAAATGAGGTGGAATTTTTGAAAACAGTGTTCTAAATGATATTTCAAAAGATGATTGGGGGTTCAAAGGTGGAGCGGAGAGAAAGTTTAAAACAAAATGTATTAAATGGGGCTGAAGGCGATGTTCAGAGAAATTCGGCACAGAAATTATCCATAGCAGCAGAGCAAGTGACAGAAATAGAAGAAATTGCAGAATCAGCCGCAGGAGAAGAAAAGCAGGCGGTTATCGATATCGCAAAGGGCGTCCTTCAGCTGGCTTGTAACATTGATGATGTGCTGACTTATGCGACTGTTCATAGCGGGGCGTATTTTGTCAGAGATATTTGTGTAAAGAACATATCTGAGTCTGATTTGGACAATCTTATGCTCCGGATTTACTCCGATAATGATCTTATAGAGAATTTTGAATTGGGCATTGGGAAGATAAAGCCCGGCGAAGAACTACATTTTAAAAATTTGAATGTGCTCGTCAATGCGGGATATCTGGCTTCTCTTACAGAGAGAAGTACATGTCAAATCACGATAGGGATCTGTTTTGAAAAAAAACAGCTTGTATCAGAGACAATGAATATTATGGCGTTGGTATTTGACCAATGGCCGGGGCTGCAATATACACCAGAATTGTTGGCTGCCTTTGCCATGCCCAATCATCCTGTTGTGACCAGTATGATCCGGCTTGCGGCAAAATATCTGGAAAAATGGACAGGAGATCCGTCTCTGGCAGGATATCAGTTTGACGATCCGAACAGGGTTAAAAACATGGCTGCAGCAGTTTATGCAGCTATTCAGCAGAATAATATTACATATGCAGAGCCTCCTTCAAGTTTTGAAGTATTTGGGCAGAGAATTCGTATGGCAGATGTTGTACTGGATCAGCATCTGGGAACCTGTATGGATTTAACGTTGCTGTATGTGGCATGTCTGGAAGCAATGGGACTAAATCCCATTATGGTAATGATGAAAGGGCATATTTTTGCCGGTGTCTGGCTGGTAGAGGAATCTTTTTCTGATATGATGATGGATGATCCTTCCCAACTGGAAAAGCGTATGTCAAGGGGAATCCATGAGATCGTTGTTGTAGAGTGTACGGCTATGTGTGCCGGAAAAAGCAGAAGCTTTGATGATGCAGTGACTCTGGCAGAATATCATGTTTCAGACTATGGAAACTTTGTGTTTGCTATTGATGTAAAACGCGCCAGGAGCATGGGAATCCGACCACTGCCGGTTCGCGTAAAGTCAACGGATGGATTTGAAGTGCAGCATGAGGACAGAAAAGAAACAGATGTTACGGCTGCTTCCAGAAATAAAGTCGAAATATTTGATCTTCCAGGTTCTTCACAAAAGGCTCAGGCAACTAAGTTGACGCAGTGGGAACGAAAGCTCTTAGATCTGAGCCTGAGAAATATGTTGATTAATATGCGTATGACGAAGGCGGTCGTTCCGCTCTTGTCTTCTGATGTAAGTATACTGGAAGATGCGTTATCTGACGGTGAAGAGTTCCAGGTTATGCCGCGGCCAGCGGACATGTCGATTGCCGGGGATGGTGTTCCGGTTGAAGTACTGGGAGAATTGGGAGCATTTGCAGATTTTATTGCTCTGGAAAGTAAGCATAAGAAGTTACATTCTTTTTATACAGAAAAGGAACTGAATAGCTGTCTGACGAAAATGTATCGTTCTGCCAGAACATCTATGGAAGAGAATGGGGCAAGTACTTTATATTTGGCATTGGGCTTATTACGGTGGTTTGAAGGTGACAAAAGTATGATCACTAGATACGCGCCAATTGTCCTGGTTCCGATTGATATTGTCCGGAAGTCTGCCAGCAAGGGATATGCTATGCGTATGCGTGATGAGGATGCGCAGATTAACATTACACTGCTTGAGTTTTTGAAACAAAAATTTGATATACAAATTTACGGCCTGATTCCGCCGCCTATAGATGAGCATGGGTTGGATATACCTAAGATTTTCGCTATCGTCCGTCGTGCCGTGATGAACTTGCCGATGTGGGATGTGGTAGAAGTCGGATTCATCGGAAATTTCTCCTTTTCGCAGTTTGTCATGTGGAACGATATCCACGGCAACAGTACATTCCTTGAAAATAATAAGATTGTGCACAGCTTGATGGTAGGGGCGGTGGATTGGGATTGTACGATTCCGAAAAGTGTAGATACGGATGAGGCTTATCTCCCGGTAACCGTGGATTCCTCGCAACTACGTGCCATTAATATGGCGGCGGCAGATGTCAGCTTTGTTCTCCACGGACCGCCTGGAACAGGAAAATCTCAGACAATCACTGCAATGGTGGCGAATGCTCTCACGAAGGGGAAGACTGTCCTTTTTGTGGCAGAGAAGATGGCGGCGCTGGAAGTTGTTCAAAAAAGACTTGCGGCCCTGGGTATTCAAGATTTTTGTCTGGAATTGCATTCCAATAAAGCAACGAAGAAGGTAGTGTTGGATCAACTGAAACGTGGGCTTGAGGTTGGGGTCTGGGGAATGAAGACGGACTACGATAAAAAGATTCAGGATATCCGAAAAATGCGTGCGGAATTGGATGCTTATGCGAAAGCGTTACATGCAAAAAGACCATTTGGGAAGAGCCTTCGTCAGCTAATGGATATTTATGAGATGATTCCGGAACGGAATAAGAGCGTGCATTTTGACCATGCTTATGCAGGCACGCTTACTGAAAGTGATCTGTACCATCAAATCCAAAGTCTGGAGAGATTGACCGCAGCAGGAAAAGGAGTCGGACATCCGTATAATCATCCGCTTATAGCTGTACATAAGACGGAGTACAGTCAGCGTTTGAAGTTTGATTTGGAATCGGTCATTCATGAATATACAGATGCGTTGAAAAAATTTCAGGCAGATGTGATTGAATTTGTGGAGATGATGAAGATTAAGGAGCCTGTTACCTGGGATGAGTGGAGAAATATCTGTAATTATGCCTCTAGTGTAATAACCGCCGAAGAGATTCCGGCATTTCTGCGACAGTCAGATCATGCAGAAAGGGAATTTGTGGTCCCTGAGACTTATCTCGCAAAACAGCAGGCGTTCTCTGGCAAGCAGGCGGATTTCCGTTCAAAGTGGAATGAAAATTTCCTTCGCATGGATATGAATTTTTATCGGGAGAAGTATGACCAGGCAAATAAGAAATTCTTTGGTAAAGGGAAGGCGCTGGCATTACTGACGGCAGAGCTGCAGGCATTTGCAACCTTTCCTGTAGAGACAGAGCGTATTCCGGTTTATCTGACAGACGTTTTATTTTACCAGCAGGAAGTAAAGGAAATAGAAACTGCTGAGGCAGAACTGCCTTATGAATGGAAGCAGATTTTAAAAGATTATTCCACGATTGAAGCTTTACAGAAGTATAAGAATCAAGTAAAGAAACAGCTACAGACGATGTTGCAGTTTTCAGATCAGCTTAGCAGACTTGAAGCAGCAGGAACTTTGAAGTCTTGCATTCAGAAGGCAAAGGCACTGATCACAGAGCTGGATACTGTAAAGGAAACAGAGGGCGAAGCAACAGAACTTCTGGATCTTATCTATGACAGTCCCGAAGAAAATTGGATGGAAAGCAGGCTGAGACTATGCGCGTGTATTCTTGAAAATATTTCTTCCATTAAGGACTGGATTGTATATCAGCAGTTCGCTGTGGAGTGCAGACAAAGGGGTTTGGGACCGATCTGCGATGCGTATGAAGCCGGTCTGCCCCATGACGAGGTTATGAATGTATATCAGCGTTCCATCTACAGATCGATTATTCTGTCAGTGATTGAAAATGAACCGGTATTAAATGGGTTTACCGGGATTGGGTTTAATGAAAAAATTGCGCAGTTCAAGAAGCTAGACCAAGAATTCATGAATCTGACGAAGGCTGAGATGCTTTATAAGCTGACACATCAGCTTCCTACATCTTACGATTCTGTGGAAGTCAGCAAGGAATTGAATATCTTAAGAAGAGCGATCAGCAGCAATGGCAGGGGGGTGTCTATCCGAACGCTGTTTGAGCAAATTCCGCATATTTTGACAAGATTATGCCCGTGTATGCTTATGAGTCCAATTTCTGCGGCGCAGTATTTGAAAGCAGAGAATGACCTGTTTGACATTGTGATTTTTGATGAGGCCTCACAGCTTCCTACCTGCAAGGCAGTAGGTGTGTTGGCCAGAGGTAAAAATGCTGTTATTGTAGGTGATCCGAACCAGATGCCGCCTACCAGTTTCTTTGCCGGAAATATGGTGGATGAAGATAATCTGGATATTGAGGATCTGGACAGTATTCTGGATGATTGTCTGGCACTTGGCATGCCGTCTGCATATTTGCATTGGCATTACCGCAGCCGGCATGAAAGTCTGATTGCCTTTAGTAATCAGGAGTTCTATGAGAATTCGATGTTTACCTTTCCGTCTGTAAATGACAGGGAGAAGCGAGTGAGCCTGGTTAAGACAGATGGATATTTTGACCGTGGGAAAGGCCGTGTAAATGAAGGCGAAGCGAAGGCTATTGTTGCAGAGATTCGAAGAAGATATGAGGACTCTAAGTTGACGAATCAGACCATCGGAGTAATTACTTTTAACGTCAGTCAGCAGACTTTAATTGAGGATTTGCTGCAGGAAGAGTATCAGAGGGATGAGGCATTTGATAAATGGGCGAATGTCAGAGAAGAGGCTATGTTCGTTAAGAACCTGGAGAATGTTCAGGGCGATGAGCGTGATGTTATTCTGTTTTCCATTGCATTTGGTCCGGATGCAGAAGGGAAGCTGTCACTGAATTTCGGTCCGCTGAATAAGAATGGGGGCTGGAAGAGGCTGAATGTTGCCGTATCTCGCGCGAGATCGGAGATGGTGGTATTTACTACCATGACCGCAGACATGATTGATCTTAGGAGAACAAAGTCTAAAGGTGTTGAATCTCTGAAGGATTTTTTGGAATTCGTCGAAAAGGGGTTTCTTCAGGGTGAGTATGTGGAAACCAGAGTTCGGAAGGATCAGGGAATTATGGAGCATATCTGCCAGTCAATTCTGGATGGCGGATATAAGTACCAGAAGGCCGTAGGACATTCAAAGTTTAAGGTTGATATTGCTGTTATGAATCCTTATAATCCCAAAGAATATTTGCTTGGTATTATGCTGGACGGCGAGTCGTACCGTCAGTCTTCCAACACAAAGGATCGTGAAGTAGCACAGATTAGTATACTGAACGGACTGGGATGGAAGTTGCACCGAATCTGGACGATGGATTGGTGGGATAATCGGGAGAAGGAACTTTTCAAACTAATGCAGCTTCTTGACGAAAGGAAGGATGCTGCATGCCAGATTTATCAGGAACAGCATGTAAATGATTCAGTGAAAGCAGTGGAAATTGTCAGTCATGTTATTGCTGAGGCCGATGATTCTGATATGTTGATGGAAGAGGAATCGATAATTTCAGAAGAGCAGATGAGGGATACTGCACCGGGAGCAGAAGAAACAAAGCTCGAAATGGATATTCATATCGGAGATTCTGCAGAGGAAAAACAGGAAGATGAGGCGATGCCGGATCAGAAATCGTTTATTGTTGCCGAAGAACATTTTGTGAGCCAGAATTCAATCCTTTCTGCAACGGATGTCCAAATAGCTTCCAGAAAAAAGGAAACTGCAGGAGCTATTACGCAAATGAGTTCTACAAAGCTGAAATACCGTGTACAGGAATACATTTTTGCGGATGTTGATGTAACAGATCTGGCTACGGCTGATTATGTGAAGAAGGAAAGCCAGGCGTCAATTGCTGATAAGATACAGCAGATTGTTGACGTGGAGGCTCCAATTGCATATGATCGACTGATGAAGAAAACATTGCGGGCTTTTCATATCACAAGATCCAGTCCACAGACTTTGGAGGCAACGGATAAGGCATTAAAGAAGGTTTCTATACGTATGAATAAGCAGGGCGGCGTAAAGTTCTGTTGGCGTAAAGACCAAGATCCAGCTCAATACATAGTCTACAGAAATGATGCGAATTGTGGCGACAAGAGAGCTGTGGATGAAATCTGTCAGCAGGAATTGAAAAACGCTGTCAGCATTACATTGAAGGAACAGGGTGCGCTTAATAAAGATAGTCTGCTTAAAGCTACGATTCGGACAATGGGATATGCAAGAAGCAGCGCTGCATTACTTGCTGCAGCAGAGCGAGGGCTGAAATATGGCCGGAAGACCGGAGAGATTATACAGGACGAGGAGAAGCGGTTTGTGTTGAAAGACTGAAAGAATTACATAATCCTGATTTTAACTGTGTGCAATTCGAGGCGGTTAAAATCAGGATTAATTCGTTTTGTGATGACACTGGCTAAGGTTTAGATCCAATTGTCCGGGATGATATTCTGGATATGCTTCTGGATTTCGTGCAGGATGAGGAGCATTCCATACTACTGTCTTCCCACATTACCAGTGATCTGGAGAAGATTGCCGATTATATCGTGTTTATTCATGAAGGAAAAGTGGTTTTTGAGAGGCCTAAAGACGAACTGACCGAGCAGTACGGTATCATGAAGTGCGGCGCGGCTCAGTTTGACGCGCTGGATAAATCCGATATCATTACCTATCGTAAAATGGACTATGAATGGCAGATTCTGGTTTCAGACAGGGAGAAGATGCAGAGAAAATATCCGAAAGCAATATTCTTGTAACAATTATCAGTCTGAGTGTTTTGGGTTTTGGCTTATCTTTTTTGCTGGAGACCAGCGCATTGCTGGTTTTGGTCCCGGTTGCGTCCACGACAGCAGTCTTTATCAGCATTACCAGTGACGCGGCATGTGCTTCTTATCAATCTATTTATTTCAGCAAAAGAAAATATCCCTTTAGTTTTTCATATTGTGCTTGGAATTTCTGTTATCTGGTTTTTTATCTCATACAGGATTGCGGTAAAGGTATATCAGAAACGGGATATTACTTGATGATCACAATTCTATTGACATACATAGTACTATGTAGTACGATGTATGGAAACAGGCAACAGAAAGGGAAACAATGAATTTAGACAAATGGAAATCTCAGATTGCCCGCGGCACTCTGGAATATTGTATTTTGTTGATGCTTAGCCAAAAGACCTGCTATGGGTATGAGGTTTTGCAGGAGCTGGGGAAACATCCCATGATTGCTTCAACAGAGAGCACGGTCTATCCTCTTCTGCGGCGATTGCAGAAAGAGGGGTTTCTGCAGTCCGTCTGGCGGGATTCCGCGGAAGGGCTGCCCCCCAGGAAATATTATTCCCTGACGCCTGCAGGTGAAGAATATGTAAAATGTATGTCAAAAGAGTGGGACAGTCTGCTGGAGGCTGTTTCCTGTCTGAGAGGAGAATGAGTATGGATGCAAGATTGGAAAAATATCTGGACAAGGTTGACAGGTACTTGAGACCCCTGCCGACATCAGAAAGGGTGGATATCGTAAAGGAAATCAAGGGGTCTATGCTGGAGATGGAAAATGAAAGCCTGGCTGTGGAGGATATTCTGGAACGGCTGGGCAACCCCAAAGAACTGGCCATGGCTTATCTGGGGGATTTGCTTACCCGAAAACAGGGATTTTCCTGGAACCGGCTGCTGCTGGTTTGTGCCTTTTACGGCTTGACGGGTTTTTCCGGAATGATTGTTATCCCGGTACTCGGCATTATTGCTCCCACGTTTATATTCTGCGGCGCGGTTTCCCCCGTTGCCGGTCTTGTAAAGTATGTGAGCTCTCTGTTTGGATATGACATGCCCTATGTGATGTTTCAGCTCGGAGATTTCACTTTGTCTCCGGGGGCGGGGTTCATCTGGTCAATTGTAGTAGGGGCGGCGTTGGTCTTTCTGGGCAAAGGGTCCTGGGAATTATTGCTGCGCTATATCAGGGCGGTGAGCAGGACAAAAAGAAATCTGTCTATTTGAGTTCAGGAAAATATTAAAAGATATCATGCAGGGGGGAAATCAGGATGAAAAAGCAGGAATTGATCCAGAAATTTGCGGTGGAGGGAAACGTCGTAAATATACGGGAATATGGGAATGGGCATATCAATCGAACGGAGCTGGTGGAGACGGAACAGGATGGCCGCAAGAAGCGGTATATTTTCCAGCAGATCAATACGGACGTGTTTAAGGACGTGGATAGTCTCATGGAAAATATTACAGGGATTACTTCCTATCTGAGAAAGTGTATAGAGAGGCAGGGCGGTGATCCGGATCGGGAGGCACTGCAGGTTATCCCTGTCAGGGACGGAAGGAGTTACTATCGTGCTTCGGACGGCAGCTGTTATCGCATGTATCTGTTTATCACCGACGCGGTCTGTTATGATGCGGTGAGCAGGCCGGAGGATTTTTATGAAAGTGCGCAAGCTTTCGGAAATTTCCAGGCGCTGCTGGCGGATTATCCCGCCGACCGGCTCCATGAGACTATACCGGATTTTCATCATACAGGTAAGCGATTTGAGGCATTATGCCGGGCGGTGAGGGAAGATGCTTGCGGCAGAGTTTCCACGGTGGAGAATGAGATCGCTTTTGTCATGGCGCGGGAAGGGGAAATGACCGTATTGACAGATCTGCTTGAGAAGGGCGAGCTTCCTTTGCGGGTGACTCACAATGATACAAAACTGAATAATGTGATGATTGATTGTCAAACGGGGAAAGGGCTTTGCGTTATTGATCTGGATACCGTTATGCCGGGGCTTTCCGTCTATGATTTCGGGGATTCGATCCGGTTCGGAGCCAATACGGCGGCCGAGGACGAGACAGATCTTAAGAAAGTATCCCTGGATCTGGAGCATTATGAAGTGTTCGTGAAAGGATACCTGAAAGGCTGTCGGGGGAGCCTGACGAAAAAGGAGCTTGCGATGCTTCCCGTGGGCGCCAAACTAATGACTCTGGAGTGCGGGATACGTTTTTTGACCGATTATCTTTCCGGGGATACGTATTTTCGTGTACACCGGGAGCGTCATAATCTGGACCGCTGCAGAACCCAGTTTGCCCTGGTGGCGGATATGGAGCGTAAGTGGGAGAAAATGCATGAAATTGTAAAAAAGTATATGGAAAAATAGAAAAATGTTGTTATAAATAGGTTTAAACGGCGGATGAGCATCCGTGAATATCCGCCGTTGCGCGGAAGATTACTTTTTTTGATGAGATTTGCGGTAGGACGATGCGGTCATACCGCAGTTTTTTTGGAAACACTGGGCAAAATAGCTTTGAGAGGCAAAACCGGAGGATTGGGCCACTTCCGCAATACTGTAATCCGTGTTCAGCAGCAGTTCTTTACTTGCCTGAATGCGCATCTGGCACAGATACTGTATGGGTGAGCAGCCACAATGTTTTGTAAAAACATGGACCATATAATATTTGTTCAGATGAGAAAAATCGGCCAGGACATCCAGCGTCAGGTCATGCATATAGTTGGATTCAATGTAGCGTTTCAGTTTCAGACATTCCCCGCTAATCTCCATCGAGGATTCTGTTCCAAAGGAAAAATTGGTCTGTCGCATCAATTTGATAATCAGCACTTCCAGAAGCTTCTGACAAATGCTTTCGTAGTCTTTGTTCTTTTCTTTTAGCTCACGGAGCATGGTGGTCATATAAAACATCAGGTTTTGCTGTTCGTTGCCGCAGTTGAATATCGTGAATTCTTTTTGGCTCTCGAAGGAAAAGGTCAGGTCCTTTACGCCGAGAATCACATATTCCAGGGGTTTTCCCACAGAGGAGGTTTCCGTGTGGGAAACGTTGGCGTTGATAATGACAAAATCATCTTTTTGAATCGGATGTTCTTCGTGTTCGACGCGCAGACTTCCCTGTCCGCTTTTTACAAAAAACAGTTCGGAAAAGGGATGGGTGTGCGGAAGGCTGGGCCAGTCATTCTCGTATTTGGAATGGGAAATATAGAGCAGTCTGCTGCCGGCGGCGTCTGTATCTGCGTCTTTCATCATGTATCTCGAGGTTCCCATAATTTTTTCCTCCATAAACAGGATGCACAATAGTTATTGCAAAAAACAGAAACAATAATCACAATATGCATAATATATGCTCAAAAAAAGTGACGAAAAATGTTGAAAAAAGCGAATAAATATAAGCTTACTTTCTTTATTCTATCATTTTTTGAACGGAAGAGCAAGATATATAAAAAAGGCAGCAATATCCGGATAGTTTCCTATTCTGATTCCCGATATACTGATATTATCAAAAAACAGACGGAAACGTTTATACAAATGTGACGGTACGTAGACATTGGTTAAAAGATGGAGATGGACGTCGCATGAGGGAAAGGAAGGTAAAAGCATGAAATTGAAACGGGTTTTGAGCGTAGTGATGGCCGGGGCAATGGTGATGGGTATGACAGCCTGTGGCGGCGGAAGCTCTTCTGAGAGCGGCGGAAGCGCGGCCGCAAGTGATGCAAAGAGCAGCGCCGTGGAGAGCGAGGCGGCCGGTAGTGAGGCCGGCGGAAGTGAAGCCGAAGCGGCAGGCAGCGAAGCGCCGGCGGAGAGCACAGGCTTATCCGGTACCCTGAAAGTGGCGGCGGTGGAGACTGCTTATGGGCAGGATATGTGGAAGGAAGTATGCGCGGCTTTTGAGGCTGCCAATGAAGGCGTTACCGTGGAGCTGACCATTGATAAGAAGCTGGAAGATATTATTTCACCGGAAATGAAGTCCGGCGTATTTCCGGATGTGATTATGCGGGCAGTGGGCGCCGAGTCCGGACTTACCGAGACATTTGTGAAAGACAATAATCTGATAGACCTGACGGACGTGCTGGCCATGAATGTTCCCGGTGAGAGCGTTACGGTAGGCGATAAGATTCTGCCGGGCTTTGTGGAGAACTCTATCACAAATCCCTATGGGGACGGTAAGACGTACCTGATGCCGATGTTCTACGGCCCCTGCGGACTGTTTTATAATCAGGGACTGTTCACGGAAAAGGGCTGGGAAGTTCCCGCGACCTGGGATGCGATGTGGGAGCTGGGCGAGACCGCGAAAGCAGAGGGGATCGCGCTGTTCACCTATCCTACGGCCGGATATTTTGACGCATTCTTATATGCGCTGCTCCATGAGAGCATGGGCAATGACAAATTCCAGGAGGCTCTGAAATACGGTGAGGGTATCTGGGATACTCCGGAAGCGCAGGCCGCTTTTGATATTGTTGAGAAGCTGGCGTCCTATACAGAGTCCACCACACCGGCCAATGCCAATGATAATGATTTCCGCAAGAATCAGCAGCTGATCCTGGACAACAAAGCGTTGTTCATGCCCAACGGCAATTGGGTGATTGGCGAGATGGCGGACGCTCCGAGAGCAGACGGATTTGAGTGGGGCTTTACGGCTCTTCCGGCGGTGACAGACGGCGGAGAGAGGGCTTCTTATTCCTTCTTTGAGCAGATCTGGATGCCCGCCGGTGCTGAGAATCAGGATCTTGGAAAAGCGTTTATCGCATTCCTGTATTCTGATGAAGCCGCAGGCATCTTTGCTGAGAAAGGCGGAGCTGTTCAGCCGATCACAGGCATGACAGATAAGCTGGACGGCGACAATAAATTGTATTATTCTATCTACGATACCGGCGCCGTTGCGGTTATGGATGCATTTGCTACCACAGACCCGGTGGAAGGTATCACGGCACGCAGCACATTCTTTGATCCGATCAACTCTCTGGTGACAGGGGATAAGACGAAAGATGACTGGGTAAATCAGATAAAATCCGACAGCGACGCATTAAGGGCGGCTTTGAAATAAGTAAAAGATGCAGAGATAAGCTGTCAGCGTACCGTGACATTTGCTTTTGACAGATCATTTAATCAGGAACAAGTGTATGGTAGAAGAGGGTGAAAGGTGGCCGGTGAGCAGTTCTCGCCGGCCATTTTTTATAGAACATTTAGGAGATGAGAGGATGAAAAATAGAAAGAAAAAAACGGGATTTATTGCCCTGTGCGTGACGCCTGCGATTGTGCTGTTTATCATTTTTATGATCATTCCCACCATTGACGTGTTCCGTATGTCCATGTACAAGTGGGGCGGTTACACGGCGGATAAGACTTTTGTGGGGATGGAAAATTTCAGCAAGCTGTTTACAAATCCTAAATTCTATCAGGCGTTTCAGAATAGTATCCTGCTGATCGTAATAGTAACGCTGGTAACTTTTTGCCTGGCGCTGGTTTTTGCCGCCATCCTTTCCAGAGAGAAGATCAAAGGACAGAACTTTTTTCGTATAGTATTTTATATTCCGAATATTCTTTCTGTGGTAGTTATAAGCGCTATTTTTTCGGCGATTTATGACCCCAATCAGGGACTGCTGAACAGTTTTCTCAGTCTGTTCCGCGGTGAGGCAGATCCCATACTCTGGTTGGGCGGCCAGAAACTGGTCATTTACAGTGTGACGATTGCCATGATCTGGCAGGCGGTGGGTTATTACATGGTCATGTATATGGCCAGTATGGCGAATGTGCCGGACAGCCTGTATGAATCCGCGGCTCTGGAGGGCGCCGGTCGGATCAGTCAGTTTTTCTCCATTACGCTTCCTCTGGTGTGGACGAATATCCGCACGACGCTGACCTTCTTTATCATCAGTACGATTAACATGAGTTTCCTCATGGTAAAGGCCATGACCAACGGGGGCCCGGACGGGGCGTCCAGTGTCTTCCTGAGCTATA
Source organism: uncultured Lachnospiraceae bacterium (assembly GCA_949471785.1). Taxonomy (GTDB): domain Bacteria; phylum Bacillota; class Clostridia; order Lachnospirales; family Lachnospiraceae; genus UBA11957. The sequence goes on from CASWRE010000024.1 coordinate 15,390, forward strand.
TGTATCAGGAAGCATATACGAACTCTTCCTATGGCTACGGTATGGCCATTGGCGTTATGGTATTTTTGTTCTCTTTCGCTCTGGCAGGAGTGCTGAATGCGGTGACGAAACGGGAAGAGATCGAGTTTTAAAGTAAAATCTTCGGCAAGAGGATTTTCTGTATTTGGCGGAAATACGGTGAGATTTCAGGAGGGAATAATCATGAGGAAAGACGAAAAAAACGGCGGGAATCCCAAGCTGGTAAAAGTATTCATATATCTGATGCTGATTCTTCTGGCGGTTACAATTCTGGTGCCTGTGGCCTGGGTGTTTGTAGCCTCCATTAAGGAAAATTCCGAATTCTACGGCAATCCCTGGACACTGCCTCAAGGATTTCACTTCCAGAATTTTGTGGATGCCTGGCAGAAAGCCAATATGGGCGAATACATGCTGAATTCTGTGATCGTCACGGCGCTGGCATTGGCGCTGCTGATTGTGATCGCGCTTCCGGCTGCTTATGTGCTTGCCAGATTCAGATTCAAGGGAAGAGCAATCTGGAACACGCTGTTCATGGCGGGACTGTTTATTAATGTCAATTATATTGTGGTGCCGATTTTTTTGATGCTGAATGACGGCGACATGTTTTTGCGGAAAATGTTCGGAAGCCCGTTTTTCCTGAATAACCTGTTCGTATTGGCCTTGGTATATGCGGCGACAGCCCTTCCTTTCACGATCTATCTGCTGTCCGGTTATTTTAAATCCCTGGCCAGGGATTATGAGGAGGCGGCCTATGTGGACGGAGCAGGATATTTCTATACGATGGTGAAGGTCATCATACCCATGGCAAAACCCAGCGTAGTGACAGTCATCCTGTTCAATTTTCTGGCATTCTGGAATGAGTATATCATTTCCATGACGCTGCTGACAAAGGCGGAGCTGAAGACCCTTCCGGTGGGACTGATGAATCTGATGGCGGCGCAGAAGTCTGCAGTGCAGTACGGACAGTTGTATGCGGGGCTTGTGATCGTCATGCTGCCTACCCTGATCCTGTACATGTGCGTGCAGAAGAAGCTGACCCAGGGTATGACACTCGGCGGATTGAAAGGATGATATTTATGATCACGATACAGGATTCGAGACGGATATTAGAGGAGCGGGAGGTGTAAAAATGAATGAGTTTACGAAAAAGCTTGTGATTGCAGTGGTGGTTGTTATTGTATTTATTGTGTGTGTGGCTCTTGTGGTGGTCGGACAGAGAAATATCGGCGCGGCGGGATTGATGACCCAGCTTGTCGGCGTGGCGGGCCTGGTAGTTTTACTGTGGCTGTATAACAGGCAGTATAGATAACGTGGCTGTATTCGGCATGCCATAGTGGACTCGTTGTAGGAAAATGTGGGAGAGATGATATGGATACGAAGAAAATGGGACGCGTGACGATACCCACAGATGTGGATGTGATTGAAGATACCATACGTCTGGCCGGGCGATGGGGGGCGGATGCGGTCCGGGATTGCGACGGCACGGATTTTCCTGCGGAGCTTGTGGATGCAGGTCTGAAAGTGTATGCTACCTATTATACGACGCGGAAGGATAATGCGTGGGCCCGGGCAAATCCGGAAGAAATACAGCAGATGTACGTGATGACGCCTGCGTATACGGCGGAGGATGAAAAGCTCAGGATACCTCTGATGAAAGGACTGCATGCCGGGATGCTTTTACCTAACGCGCGGGATGATATTACCCGGTGGTGGGAGGTCATGGATCGCAGTACAGGACAGGTGGTTGCAGTGAACGACTGGCGCTATGAGGAAGCCGGCGGGGAGGTGACGGTGAACAGCGTGCCTTTCCATGACTATACGGTGAGCTTTCTGGCTTATATTATGTGGGACCCGGTACATATGTACAATGCGACGGTTAACGACTGGAAGGATGTGGAGCCCCAGATTACTTTCGACGTGCGCCAGCCCAAAACCCGCGCCTATTCCATGGAAAGGCTGAAGACGTTCATTGAGGAGCATCCGTATGTGCAGGTGTTACGGTTCACCACCTTCCTTCATCAGTTTACGCTTATTTTTGATGAGCAGCTTCGGGAAAAATATGTGGACTGGTATGGATATTCCGCGTCCGTGAGTCCCCATATTCTGGAACAATTTGAGCGGGAGGTTGGGTATCCCTTCCGTCCGGAATATATCATTGATCAGGGATATCACAATAACCAGTACCGGATACCTTCGAAAGAATATCAGGATTTTCTGGCTTTCCAGAACAGGGAAGTGGTGAAAATCGTAAAAGAGATGGTGGATATTACCCATACCTTCGGCAAGGAGGCGATGATGTTCCTGGGAGATCACTGGATCGGAACGGAGCCTTTTTTGGAGGAATTTTCTCGTATCGGACTGGATGCGGTGGTGGGAAGTGTGGGAAACGGCGCTACGCTTCGGCTGATCAGCAATATTGAGGGGGTGTCTTATACAGAAGGACGGCTGCTGCCCTATTTTTTCCCGGATACCTTTTATGAGGGGGGAGATCCGGTGAAAGAGGCGAAGGTAAACTGGGTGACGGCCCGCAGGGCGATTCTCCGCAAACCTGTGGATCGGATCGGTTATGGCGGTTATCTGAAACTGGCCATGGATTTTCCGGATTTTGTGGATTATGTGGAATCGGTCTGTGATGAGTTCCGTGAGCTGTATGAAAATGTGAAAGGATGTATTCCCTACTGCGTGGGCAGGGTGGCCGTGCTTAACTGCTGGGGCCGGATGCGGGCCTGGGGGTGTCATATGGTTCATCACGCAATTTATTTCAGGCAGAATTATTCCTATGCGGGAATTATTGAGGCGCTGTCCGGAGGACCCTATGATGTGAGCTTCATCAGCTTTCAGGATATCAAGGACAATCCGGATATTTTAAACAATATTGATGTGGTGATTAACGTGGGGGATGCGGATACGGCTCATACTGGAGGAGAGTGGTGGTGCGATCCGGAGATTTCATCGGCCGTAAAGCGTTTTGTCCATGAGGGCGGCGGACTGATCGGTGTGGGAGAGCCCACGGCCCATCAGGCCAACGGTCATTTCTTCCAGCTGGCCAATGTGTTTGGCGTGGAGGAGGAGCGGGGCTTTACGCTGGGATATGATAAGTATAACTGGACGTGTCATTCCCATTTTATCACGGAGGACGCCCCGGATGAGGTGGATTTTGGCGAGGGCATGAGAAATATCTATGCCCTGGAAGGGGCTACGGTACTGCGGGAAAAGGATCGTGGGGTGCTGCTGGCTGTCCATGACTTCGGACAGGGGCGCGCCGTATATATTGGCGGCCTTCCTTATAGTTTTGCTAACAGCAGATTGCTGCACAGGGCCGTTTTGTGGAGCAGTGGGAGAGAAGAACAGCTTCACACCTGGTTTTCTGAAAATTACCATGTGGAGGTGCATGCTTATCCGGAGAACGGTAAATATTGTGTCGTGAATAATACTTACGAACCTCAGAGTACTGTCGTTTACCGGGGAGACGGTTCGAGTTTCAGACTGGATCTGGGAGAGAATCAGATTATATGGTATGAAATATAAGATCAGCCATATGTGCCTGTATGGCAGAGGCTCTGCTGCACGCAGACGGATTCATTCGAAACATATAGGGAGCAGAACGATAAGCCGGGTTCTGTCGTGAATGATCATCTATCTAGCTTTACCGTTGCCGGTAAAGTCAAGCGACCTACCTAAAACGTGACGGGCCGCCACATGGTTTTGATTCGGTCTTGCTTCGGATGGGGTTTACATGTGCCCTGTCTGTTACCAGCCAGGCGGTAGTCTCTTACACTGCCTTTCCACCCTTACCGGCCTGGGCCGGCGGTTTATTTCTGTTGCACTGGCCTGGGAGTCGCCTCCACCGGACGTTATCCGGCATCCTGCCCTGTGAAGCCCGGACTTTCCTCATCTGACGCCTTTCGGCTTTTGTCAGCTGCGATCATTTATTCTGCTCCGTTGGCATTTTAGCACAGATAGGGGAAGGGTGTAAAGGGCAAATTTGTATGGTTATGCGAGGAACAGATGATGAAGCTGAATATGTGGATGATTGCAAACCGTTTGGCGAATTATGAGATTGAGATGAAAATTGACGCGGATGCGGAGCCGGTTCTGAACAGTACGCTGCCCTACTACGTGCCAGGATGTGTATATATTTCGGCAGTGGGGCAGGATGTGCTCTGTGAGAGCGGTCAGGGATATATTCGGATACGGGATCTGGGGATCAGCGATGCCTATCTGCTGATCCAGGGGATCTTCGACTGGTATCAGGATTGGGTGGATAAAACGAATGACGCCATTATGTCAGCGGATTTTGAGAAACTGGTTCACCTGTGTCAGTTAGCCTTCGGCAATCCGGTTATGCTGCAGGATTCCAATTATTGCCTGCTGGGGATGGCGGGCCCTTTTGGGGAAGGCGGAATGCCGCCGGAATGGGAACATATCAAAAAAAACGGACAGAGTTCTGTGGAAGGATATGAATGTATGTCCCGGGCGCTTCAATACGCAGAAAAGGTTTATCGCCAGAATGTTCGCCAGTTCAAAGGGAATCCCCATGCTCCGGTGCCAAACGGCGGTCTCCATGCGACAATCATTTTTCATGGAAGAGGCTATGAAAAATTGACTATTCTGGAGAGTACCAGGAAGATCAACAGAGGGGATATCTGTCTGTTGGAATACATTTCCAGGCGTATGGCAATCTATGCAGCGGCGGTTTCCGGAGAAACGAGGAAGTTTCTGGACAACGAAGTGCTGGAAGATCTGGCCGCGGGAGGGACGGTGCCGCAAGAGAAAATCCGGTATTTTCAGTCTGTGATCGAAAATGGCCGTCCCGGCAAATATGCGGTGATGCTGGTGGATTTTTTTGATCAGGCAAGGAGAGGAGACCTGCGGGCACTGCAGCTTTTGAAAAATATCGTGTACCGGCAGTATCCTGTCGTCAACAATCTGATTGTGAAGGGAAAGTTGCTGCTTCTTTTGTATTCCGGGCGTCCTGAGATCCTGGCGGAACAGATTCTGAAGTCCATAGGGAAATGTGGTTATCGGAAAGATCTGCAGGCCGGGCTCAGCTGTGAATTTTACGACTTGTCGGAACTGGGATTTTTCTTTGAACAGGCTATGCGTGCGAAAAGCGCCAGTACGGGCGGAGTGGCCGGGTTTTATGATATGGCGGTGGATTATCTTATGGAAAATACGGGGCCGCAAAGGCTTTGTGCCTGCGAACCAACGCTGAGGCGTATGTGGAATGAAGGCGGGGATAAAAGGATGGGTGTGCTCACGCTGAAAGCCTATCTGGGAGAGGAACGTTCTTCCAAGCGGGCTTCCGAAAAACTGTTCATTCATAAGAATACACTGACTTATCGGATCAAATATTTGAAGGAATCGACGGGCTGGGATCTGGAAAACACCTACATTCGGGACTATTTACGGCTTTCTGCCTATATTCTTGAAAAGTCAGAAATTGCAGAAATCAGAAAATAATTTTCAAAATCATGTGGAATGAAAAATACTCTTTATATTGTGCTGTCAGGCACAATGGAAAGGGTATTTTTTGTATGTCAGGACATTTAAAAAGGGAGGTGGACAAAGTAAAATGTATATTACAAAGAGGAGAAAAAAGAACAATCAGGAAAGGCGGGAGAAGAAGATGGAGAGGGTTTCTTATTCGGATAATGAATTGAAAATTGTGGGTAATTATATGGGTACGAGCGCTTCTGCGCCCCGTTATAATACGCCGGTGACGCCCAGGGAAAATATCAATCAGTGGATTCGCGGCGAGAAACCTCTGTGGTTCCCCACGACCGATGATTTTGTGTTTATTACGCCAAGAATCATTGCCGACAACATTGCCCGGGGGTTTGCTTTTGAATGTTTGCCGCCTCTGACGGCGGAGGAGAGCGGCGGACCGGATATGTTTGGCACAGAGTGGGTATATGTGCCCCAGGTAGGAGGCTCCATGGTGAAGCCGGGAAATCCCAGGCTTTCGGATGTCAATGACTGGCGCAGGGTTATCACAATGCCCGATCCGGATACGTTTGACTGGAAAGGATCGGCGAAAATCAATGCCGGCCTTCGGGACAGCGGCAGGAGTTTTCAGGGAATGCTGCTTACGGGAATGTTTGAGAGACTGATTTCTTTCATGGATTTTGAAGGCGCGGCTCTGGCGCTTATAGATGAGGAGCAGCAGGATGCCGTCCATGATCTGTTTGGCGAACTGGCCGATTTCAATATCAAATTGATTGACAGGCATATAGAATATTACGGTATAGAGGGGATTACGTTCCATGACGACTGGGGAAGCCAGCGGGCGCCCTTTTTCTCTCTGGCAACGGCCAGGGAAATGCTAGTGCCTTATATCAGAAAGATTGCGGATCATTGCCATGAAAAAGGACTTTGGTTTCAGATTCACTCCTGCGGAAAAAATGAACTGCTTGTTCCCGCTTACATAGAAGCTCATGTGGATATCTGGTGCGGACAGTCCATGAATGATAAGGAAGCGCTTTATAAGCAGTATGGGGATCAAATTTTCCTGGGGATGGATCTGCCTGTGTTTCCCGAAGGAACGCCTGCTGAAAAGATAGATGATTTTGCCGCGGATTTCGCTCAGAAGTACAGGAAAGGTAATATTCTGGTGAATGTTCGAGGAGTACGCCGGGAAGTCATTGAGGCGGTATACAGACATAGCCGGATTGTACTTGGCAGTTGACCTGCAAAAGATGAAGGGGGAGGGAAAGTTTATGCTGAAGCAGTATCAGGAAATGCTGAAGTTTGTTGCTGCGGCTGTGGTTATCCTGGTGTTTGGTGTAATGACGCCTTTTGCGGGATTGTCCAGAAGCGCAATGTTATTGTTGGGGATTTTTATCGGTTCCGTGTTTCTGTGGATCTCTGTGGGGATATCCTGGCCGTCGCTGTTCTGTTTGCTGGCGTTGTCCATGCTGCCTGAGCTGTCCATGAACGGATTGGTAACCTCATCCATCGGAAATCCGGCGATCTCGTTTTTGAATTTTACGTTTTGCTGTTCTTATGCGCTGAATCAGACATTGTTTACGCGCCGCTGTGCGATTTGGTTTCTTTCCACAAAGCTGGCAAAAAAAGGGCCGTGGATGTTTTTGATACTGTACTTTTTTTCGATCCTTCTGCTGGGATCGTGTATGAGTACGACGGTGATTGTGGTTCTGTATCTGACGATCAATGAGGAGATTTTCGCAGTGCTGGGATTACGTAAAGGGGATCGCTTCGCAGCCCTTCTGACCATGGGGCTGGTGATTACCGCGAGTATTTCCGGCGCCATGACGCCTATTGCTCATGTATTCCCGCTGATGGCGCTTACGAATTATCAGGCTGTCACCGGGGAGACCATCAGCTATATCAGTTATATGGCGGCAGGAATTCCGGCGGCGCTTTTGTCGGTGACGGCCATGCTGCTTATTTTCCGTTTTATCCTGCGGCCCGACACATCGGCTATCCGGGTAATTGATACAGAGGCGTTGAAAAAATCGCTGCATCCTGCAGACAGAAGAGAACGAATCACGGCTGCGGTATTTTTTCTGATGGTAGGCCTTTGGGTTCTGCCGGAACTGTTTAAAGGGGTTCTGCCTGTGGCTGCATGGATCAGCAGTTTCGGGACAGTGATGCCGCCTCTTTTGGGATGTATGGCCCTGTGTATCATCCGGGTGGATGACAAGCCTTTGCTTTCTCTGGCGGAGGGAGCAAAATCTGTTCCCTGGCCCTCTCTTTTTATGGCGGCTTCGGCTTTAGCGCTGGGGTCGGCCATGACAAATCCAGATATCGGTCTTTCAGAATTTATCAAAAGTCAGCTGGGACCGCTGTCCGGTATGGTGGGAGGCATGGCGTTTGTCTTTTTACTGACGGCAGTTACGGCTCTCATGACCAATGTGGGGTCTAATATGGTGACGGTTACGATCGTCAGCACGGTGGCCCTTCCCGTAGCCTGCGCGCTGGAGGATGTAAACGCGGGGGCTCTGGCTGTGGTAATCGGTATGATGTCTACCTATGCCTATGCGACGCCCCCCGCTATGACGACGGTGGTGCTGGGCACCGGGTCAGGATGGACAACCAATGCCCAGATGGCAAAATATGGATTCCTGATATTATTACCCTGTATATTGATTGTGGCTCTGATTGCTTATTCAATCGCAGCGCAATTTTTATAAACGGAATGTTTGTTTACGGCGTTCCGATCACACAAAAGGAGGAGAGAGTATGGCAACATTGAGTTACAGGGAAAATACTCTGCTGGCCTATCAGCACAAGGAACCGGAATATTTTCCTTTAGCCACGGACATGGATACGTGTGCCCCCAGGGGAATGGATTTCATCCGGGAGTCTATCTGTGTCAATGGTACGGCCAATGACTGGTTTGGGCAGAGCTGGACCTTTGAACCCAAGATCGGCGGAGCCAATCCCACGCCGGGGGTGCATCTGGTTCCCGATATAACGAGATGGCGGGAATATATGAAATTTCCGGATCTCAGCGTGCTGGACTGGGAAGGCTATGCGGCCCGGGATACGGCAAAATGGGACAGGGAACACAAGCTTTCGCGGGTGATGGTAGGATTTGGCCTGTGGGAGCGTATGTTCAGCGTAATTGAGTTTCAGGACGCTTTGTGCGCGCTGATGGAGGAGCCGGAGGCCTGTTATGACTTCTTCGGCGCAGTGGCGGATCATAAGATCCGGCTGTATCAGTATCTGATCAAATACTATAAACCGGATATTCTGATCATGCATGACGATTACGGTTCCAACAGCGGTATGTTCATGTCGCCGGAGGTGTGGAGAGAGCTGATCAAGCCTCATCTGCAGCGGGTGATCGACTGCATCACAGATGCGGGTGTGATTTACGAGCATCACTGTTGCGGTTATTTTGCGCCAATTCTGGGGGAAATCGCGGATATGGGCTGCTCGGCTACCAATACCATGCATGTCTCCAACCATCCGGCTGAACTGAAAAAGGAAATCGGCCATAAGATGTGTTTTGTGGGAGGCTTTGATACTCAGTTCATGGACAGGCCGGGGACGACGGAGGAGGAGATCCGGGAGTCCATAGATAAGACGATTGACGAACTGGCGCCGGGAGGGAGCTGGGTGGCTCAGTCAGGCTTAAAGACCAGAGAGCGCAATGCTATTGTGGTAGACGAGCTGATTCGCTATGGTTCCACAAAATATACCTGCAAACGTCCGGATTATGATGATCCGCGCGGGGACGGGATCAGAGGGAACCCCTTTGTGAAATAAGGGATCTGAGAGAAAACAGGATAAGGAGGGAAATTATGGGAAATCAAACAAACAGTGTGACAGAACCGAGAAGGATCAGTAAAACCATACGTTATTTTTACGGTGTGGGCGATATGTGTTTTGCCTTAATGACCAATGTGGGCGTGTACTATTCGGCCTTTTATCTGACCAATGTGGCGCAGCTCGGTCTGGCCAGTATTGCTTTTCTGACAACAATGACAGCAATGATCGACGCCTTTACGGCCTGGATCTACGGCGGTGTGATTAATTCTGTAAAACCGATGAAATGGGGGCGCTATCGTTCCTGGCTGATCGCGGTAAACTGGCTGGTTCCGGTATTTTATTTTCTGATGTACGTGCGGATCGGCACGACGGACGCGGTGTCCACAGCATTTTTCTTTTTCTTTATGCTGGGCGGACGTTTCCTGCATAACTGGGGCTATACGGCCAATATGTCTCTGATCAGCGTAGTGGCTAAAACGCCGGATGACCGTATCGCTATGGCGTCGAGCCGCGCGACCTGGAATAATATGTCAAAGTTTGCCTGGTCTTATCTGGGGGTTCCATTCCTGGCTATTCTGACGGGGATCTTTACCGAGAAATATGCCTATGCCATGCTGTCGGGTTTTATGTCGCTGCTGATGGTGGCCGGATATTTCTTCCATTTCAAGATGACGGAAGGCTATGAAGATACGGGTACAGAGGAGCTGGCCAATCAGGCCAAGGCAAAACGGGCCCGCACCAGTGTGGTGGATCTTCTGAAAGCCTTATTTACGAATCCGCCTCTTTTGTCGCTGATCATTGCCGATCTGGCGAAATGGCTGTTTAATTTCATGGTTGCCGGTACGGTGGTTTACTACTTTACATATATTGCCCTGAATAAAGGGATGCAGGCCAGCTACATGCTGATTATCGCTTTCCTGGCAGTTATCGGCGCTTATGTGAGCCGTTTTATCGGTAAAATGCTGAGCGGCCGTGTGACCGTGATCGTCTGTTATTTAATCATGGCTGCGGCGCTGCTGGCGGCCAGAGTATTTTATACCAGCCCGTGGGTTGTGGTATTCCTGATTTCAGTGGCTCAGCTTGGTTATGGTTGCTGCTATTCCTGTTCTTCGGCCCTGTACGCGGATGCCGCCGTATACAGTGAGTGGAAATCCGGTAAGAATGCTTCCGGATGGATTATGGGTCTGCAGAATATTCCGCTGAAAGCGGCCAGTACCGTAAAAAGTGCGGTTCTTGCAGCCTGTCTGGCCATCGGCGGGTTTTCGGCAGCCATCGCCGTGGAGGATGCTTCTGTGGAGATGAAGGAAGCGATCTGCCTGGCGCTGATGGTGATCCCGGCAATCCTTCTGATCGTTGGAGCTGTGGTCCTGTTGATTGGTTTCCGGCTTCCCAAGAGCAGAGTGGAGCAGATGGAGAAGGAGATCGAGGAGCGCAAGAGGGCGGAGGAAGCCGCCGTATGATTCCGGATACGGACGGCGATTGGTTGCGGTAATTGAATAATTGTTTGTAACTGTGAAGGTACTGAACAGTTACAATTGTTCTTTTGGTGGTATGGCCCGGCCATACCGCCTTTTTTATGATATCAGGAAACTTTGTTCCCTATATCGTAAAAATGCCTGAGCGGCCGGTTACCGGTCATGGAAAAGGGAAGAATAAATGATTTACAAGAGTAAAGAAGATATTGTAGAATAGTAACTGTTCAGTACAGGCCGAAGCACTTGCTGCTGAGGCCGTAAAAACATGATTCAAGTGTGCAAAAGTCTTCACTTCGTTCCGGTCGGTTCTTAACGAGCGCCACTGGCGCTCAGAACCCCATCGCCGCAGGGCGCTGAACGTCCAGTGGACGTTCGCTTAGCGCCGACCGAAGCGGAGCGTAGACATTTTAATTGGATTTTGCATCGTAACTGTGAAGGTACTGAACAGTTACGTAGAATAATAATATCCAAATACAGGCGGGTGAATTGCTGTGAAAAAGGAGTCTCGGACTAACAGTTTCTTTTTTCACGGCTTTATGCGGTGAGATAACAGAGAGGGCCGGATAGCATGGACGGAAGTATGAACCTGGAGCAGGCCAGACGTATATTAAATATATCGGAGGAAGATGACACAGCCACGATTAAAAGGAAATATCGCAGACTGATGGGCTCTTATCATCCGGATGCTATCGGTTCAGACCGGCCGGAGCATATCCGACGGGCGCAGGAGATTAATGCGGCATACAGTTTTTTGCGAAAGAACGGAGGATTTTTTTTCGGCAAAAAGAAGAAGAAAGCATGGCGGGGAACGGTTAATGAAAGGGCCTTCAGTGACAGGAATATCTATTTATATTATTCCATGGACGTTTCGGAAAGACAGCCTTACTATAAGGCTGCCAGGGGTAAGTATATGTGGGACCCGGATGAAGAGGATTTTGAATTATTTCTGTCCAGTATTCATCATGTTTCAAAAGAGCTCCTGGAGAAGACGGAAGAAAGAATTTTCTCCCAGTGGAGTGAGAATGAATGCCTGGAGGAACAGCGGTTTACGTTTCAGGCGCGGCTTTTCTTTCTTCTTGCCATGCAGTATATTGATCCGGTGAAAACGCTGCGAAAAATTGCGGAACCGGAACAGGTGGACAGGCAGGGACGGGAGATCTATCGCTTCCGCGCCTTTCTCAGTGCAAAGGAATATGACAGGGTGGCCCGGGTTATGGTTCAATTGAAGGACGGCGACGCTATTTATCCGAAAGCTTTTCATGACAGCAAAATCGCCGTTATGGATCAGTATGAACGGCCTTTGGGTTATCTGTCTCTGGAAGATGACCAGCTGTACTTTTGTGTCATTCCGCTATTGAAAAAACGGCTGGCACAGGTCAGAATGGGCGTCAAGGCAGTGGAGGTTAAAAGAAATACCCAAACGGTGAAAGTGGATGTGGATTTTTGTTTTCGTCTGAAAGAAGAGGCGGAGCAGTATAAAGACTGTGACTGGAATCTGCAGATCGCTGAGCTTTTGAACCGGTATGAGAGAGTATTGAAGGAGGCACAGGGAAATGAATGAGATGGTGAAAGCGCTTCATAGCAGAAAATCTGTCCGTGTATTTACGGAGCGGGAGATTTCACGGCAGGACAGGGAAACTATTTTACATGCCGCATTGCAGGCGCCGTCCGCGGGATGCCAGCTTTTGTATACGATCCTGGATATTACGGATCAGGGCAAAAAGGAGAGGCTGGCTGAGCTCTGCGACCATCAAAACTTTGTGGCAAAGGCCAGGCTGGTATTGGTGTTCTGTGCGGATTGTCGAAAGTGGCTCACCTTTTACAGGGAAGCAGGGCTTATGCCCCGCGATCCCGGGCCGGGCGATCTGCTGCTTGCTGTGGAGGATGCCATGATCGCGGCCCAGAACGCCGTGACAGCGGCGGAAAGCCTGGGGATCGGCTCCTGCTATATCGGCGACGTGATGGAGAACGCGGAGGATATGAAAGCTTTGCTGGGGCTTCCGCGATATGTATATCCTGCCTGTATGGTGATTTTCGGGTATCCCACGGAGCATCAGAAGCAGCGGAAGAAGCCGGAACGATTCGAACTTTCTGACATGGTATGTGAGAATACGTATCGGGATAAAGACGGCGGGGAGATCCGGGAGATGTTTTCGGGCCGGACCGGCAATCAGAGCTATGAAGAATGGATGGAGGCTTTCTGGAAAAGAAAATACGAATCAGATTTTTCCAGGGAAATGAGCCGGTCTGTGAAAGTTTATCTGGAAGAGTTTTTGTAAAGGGCTCGGATCAATCATCAAGGGGTGTGCTTTTAGTTCAGTAAAGGAGACAGAAATGCCGTGATCAATTTTTTGAATTCAGAAATGAACCGGTTTACATACAAGGAGTGGAACGCTTATTTTACCTGTGATGACAGCCGGCGGCCGGTAATCGATTTTTCGGAAGAAAAGGGATTGTCGGAGAAGGAGATCATCCGTATCGCCCCCTCTATACAGGCATTCCAAACGGGGGAGAGTTCCGACGGAAAACATCTGTTGAAAGTGGCCGGTGATTTTGCGGACCGAATCGGGCAGGCAGATTATCGGGATGCTATGCAGCGGTTCGTGAAAGAGGAAAACCGACATGCCGGATATCTCAGAAAATTCATGGATTATTACCAAATCAAAGTCGGAAAAAGATCATATTTGGATCATATATTTCGCAGGCTTCGGCGGTTGGGCGGCATAAGATGTGAGGTCATGGTTCTGGTAACGGCAGAGATGATTGCCCTTACCTATTATGATGCCCTGGCAAATAATACAGATTCTTTTGCCCTGAAAAGTATATGTAGGCAGATGCTCCGTGATGAGATCCCTCATGTCATGTTTCAATCCTATACATTAAGTCATTTCAAAAGAGGGAAAACGGACAGGATAGTGAGAATTCTGTTGATGGAAACGGCGCTCTTTTTTGTGTGGCTATCTTTCCATCAGGTCTATCAGGCCGGAGGATACGGAATTGTCCGATACATGAAAGAAAATCTGGGCTATCTGCGGCAGTCTCTGATCCTGACGGAGAGCAATTCAAAAAACAGCTGATTGTTATGATCCGGTTTCCCGGCAGTGCGTATTTTCGTTTCGCCCGCGGCGTACCAATTTTGGTGAATAATTATCATCAAAAAACGGAAAAATATCCCTTAAAGGCAGAATTAAAAAATATACCAGGGGGTGTTTTTTATGGGCGTGCATATCATGGATGAGGCAGAGCGCTGTCTGAATTGTAAAAAGCCGTTGTGCAGGCAGGGGTGTCCGGTCCATACGCCGATTCCGCAGATCATTCAGGCATTTAAAGAGAACCGGCTGGCAGATGCGGGCAATGAATTATTTGAGAACAATCCTTTATCTGTGGTCTGCTCCATCGTCTGCAATCATGAAAAGCAGTGTGAGGGGCATTGCGTGCTGGGGAAAAAAGGAAAGCCGATCCATTTCAGCAGTATTGAGAATTTTATTTCGGAGGCGTGGCTGGAGCGCAGGGAAGCTCCGATGGCAGAGAAGAAAGGGATACGGGGAGCCGTCATCGGTTCCGGTCCTGCGGGGATCACGGTGGCGGTGGAGCTGGCGAAACATGGCTTTGATGTGACGATCTTTGAGGCGAGGGATAAGATCGGCGGTATGATGCAGTATGGTATTCCGGATTTTCGCCTGCCCCGGAGTATTCTTGCCCGTTACAAAAAGAAGCTGCTGGATATGGGGGTTCAGATCAGGCCCAATACCACCATCGGCGGCGCGCTCACGATTGAGGAACTGTTTCGCGACGGCTACGCGGGGGTTTTTGTCGGAACCGGCGTGTGGAGGCCGAAAACGCTGGGTATTCACGGGGAGACCCTGGCAAATGTTCATTTCGGCATCGATTACCTGGCTAACCCGGATGCTTACAGTCTGGGCGAGCGTGTCGCGGTCATCGGTACGGGTAATGTGGCGATGGATGTGGCCCGGACGGCGCTGCGGAGGGGAGCCCGGGAGGTGACGCTTTACGCGGTGGGTAAAGCGGTCACGGCAAGCTCCAGTGAAATGTCCTATGCGGTGCTGGAAGGAGCGGAAGTGGTTTACGGAAAAGCCATTGCGTCTATTACGCCTCAGGGGCCGGTGTTTAAGACGGTTATTTTTAACGAGAAAGACGAGGCTGTTGGTTATGAACAAGAAGAAGAGCAGGCAGAAGCAGATGCCACGATCATCTGCATCAGCCAGGGACCGAAGAACAAGTTAATCCTTACGACGGCAGGGCTGCAGGGATCGGACGAGGGGCTGCTCATCACCGACGAAAAGTATATGACTACCCGCGAGGGTGTTTTTGCCGCCGGCGATGTGGTGCACGGACCCAAAACCGTCGTACATGCGGTGGAGGAGGCGAAGAAAGCGGCTGCGGCTATGATGGACTATATGGAGAAGGCGCATGCCTGCAAGGAATAAAACGATCGGGTATCCGATCGGCGGTATATCTTTCCATGATAATCGTTATTTGAAAAAGCGGCTTCCCGAGCCGCCTTTTTTGCGGTATGATGATAGGGGCATATGGCTGATGCCATAGAATACTTATCGGAACAGAAAGGCGGAAAAGGATATGGACAGTACAAAGATAACGGATAAGAAATACCTCCTGGATTCTGCGGAAAATCGGGAATTTCTGCAGAAGCTGGGCAGTGAGCTCCTGGCATTTGGTCATCGGTTTCCCTCGCCGGGCGGCGGGTCTTACTATCTGGGTGATGACGGGACTCCCTGGAAAGAGTATGGCCGGGAAACCTGGATTACCGCCCGCATGACTCATGTGTACAGCATTGGAGCTCTGCTGGGACATGAGGGCAGCGATGCGTTGGCGGACGCGGGTTTGAAAGGGCTAAAGGGAGAGCTTCATGACAAAGCGCACGGCGGCTGGTACGTGGGCAGGACGCAGGAGGATACAATTATACCCGGTAAACAGTGCTATGCCCATGCTTTCGTTATCCTGGCTTCATCATCCGCCGTGCTGGCGGGCAGAGAGGGCGCCGGGGAGCTTCTGGAAAATGCCCTGGAGGTATTTGAGCGCCGGTTTTGGAATGAGGAGGAAGGGCTTTCCTGTGATACATGGGACACGGCCTTTACGGTACTGGACGATTATCGGGGCGTGAATGCCAATATGCATACCGTGGAAGCTTTTATCGCGGCGGCGGATGTGACCGGCAGAGAAGTCTACCGGTTACGGGCCGGTCGTATCATCGATCATGTTCTGTCCTGGGCCGCATCAAATGACTGGCGGATTCCGGAACATTTTACCAAAGACTGGAAGCCGCAGCTTGACTGCAATAAAGACCGTCCGGCAGATCGGTTCAAACCCTACGGCGCCACGCCCGGTCACGGAATCGAGTGGGCCAGGCTGGTGGTACAATGGGCTCTTGCCGCCTGCGGGGAGGATAAGCGGATGGCGGAGCGATATGTAGACGGGGCCGAGAAGCTCTATGCCAGGGCTGTCGAAGACGGCTGGTATGCGGACGGGGAGCCCGGATTTGTCTACACGACGGATTGGGAAGGGAAGCCGGTGATCCATGACCGGATGCACTGGACGCTGGCGGAAGCCGTCAACACGTCGGCGGTTCTTTACCGGGTGACCGGAAATGAGAGATACAGAGCAGACTACGGCCGGTTCATGAATTATCTGGACGAAAAAGTATTAGATCATGTGAATGGCTCCTGGTTCCATCAGATGGACAAAAACAATCGGGTGATCGGTACGGTATGGCCGGGGAAATCGGATATTTACCATGCCCTGCAGTCCACGCTGATCCCCTATTACAGCCCGGAAATCTCCATCGCAAAAGCGGTGAAGGATGGGAAAAAACAAAAATAAAAGAAAAAAACGTGGTATTGATAAAAAGATGATGGCAGTTCAGAACCGAAGCGATTAAAGAAAATGCGCAAATGAACGGAGACGGAGGTACAGATGCCAAACGTAAATTACCAGAAGGAGCTGGATCGGACATTGGAGAAATTAAAATTAGAGGGAAAGGCGCCGACTCTTTTTCTTCATGCCTGCTGTGCGCCGTGCAGCAGTTATGTGTTGGAATATCTGGCTTCATTTTTTCATATTACCGTGTTTTTCTATAATCCCAATATTTCCCCCGGGGAGGAGTACGAAAAGCGGGTAGCAGAGCTGCACCGGCTGGTAAGGGAGCTGCCGGCGAAATATCCGGCATCCGTCGTGGAAGGCGCGTATGATCCGGAACGGTTTTTTGCCATGGCCAGAGGGATGGAGCAGCTGCCGGAGGGCGGTGAGCGCTGTTTTGCCTGTTACAGGCTTCGTCTGGAGGAGACGGCCAGACGGGCGGCGGCTGGAAAGTACGATTATTTTACGACAACTTTATCCATCAGCCCCTTGAAAAATGCCGGAAAACTCAATGAGATCGGCGGAGAGCTGGCAAAAAATTACGGGGTGGCCTGGCTGTATTCGGACTTCAAAAAGAAAAATGGCTATAAGAGATCTATTGAACTGTCCCGGGAATACGGTTTGTATCGTCAGAATTACTGTGGATGTGTTTTCTCTAAAAGAGAGGCAGGTGATCGTTCAGCGGTAATTTTATCTTGATTTCATAAATATGGGATGGTAGTATATAGGGCGAATAGATCAAAAGAGAAAAGAGGAAACGATATTGGCACAGTTATGGGGCGGCCGTTTCACGAAAGAGACGGATCAGCTGGTATATAATTTTAACGCTTCCATCGGTTTTGACCAGAAATTTCTGGCCCAGGATGTGCGGGGCAGCAGGGCCCATGTGACCATGCTGGCGAAGCAGGGGATTCTGACCGATCAGGAGGAGGAGCAGATTCTGGAGGGACTTTCCGGTATTCTTAAGGATGTGGAAAACGGGACGCTTTCCATTACAGCCGAGTACGAGGATATTCACAGTTTTGTTGAGGCGAATCTGATTGACCGGATCGGCGACGTGGGTAAGAAGCTGCACACCGGACGGAGCCGCAATGACCAGGTGGCTCTGGACATGCGCCTGTATGTGCGGGATGAGATCGGCGAGACGGACGGTCTGCTTAAGACCCTTCTGGAGGTGCTGAACCGTTTGATGGAGGAGCATGTGGGCACCTATATGCCGGGATTCACCCATCTGCAGAAAGCCCAGCCGGTGACGCTGGCCCATCACCTGGGCGCTTATTTTGAAATGTTTAAAAGGGATCGGGGACGTCTTGCGGATATTTATGAGCGCATGAATTACTGTCCGCTGGGCAGCGGCGCTCTGGCCGGCACCACCTATCCCCTGGATCGCGAATACACCGCCGCCCTGATGGAGTTTTACGGGCCCACGTTAAACAGTATGGACGGGGTATCGGACCGTGACTATGTGATTGAGCTTCTGTCGGCCATGGCTGCGATGATGATGCATCTGAGCCGTTTCTGTGAGGAGATCATTATCTGGAATTCCAATGAGTACCGTTTTGTGGAGATCGATGATTCCTACAGTACTGGCAGCAGCATTATGCCCCAGAAGAAAAACCCGGATATTGCCGAGCTGATCCGGGGCAAGACGGGGCGGGTCTACGGCGCGCTTTTCTCCCTTCTGACCACGATGAAGGGACTTCCTCTGGCATATAATAAGGATATGCAGGAGGACAAGGAGCTGACTTTTGACGCCATCGACACCGTAAAGGGATGTATCGCTTTATTTACCGGAATGCTGGATACCATAGGTTTTCATACGGACCGCATGGAAGAGAGCGCGAAGCAGGGTTTTACTAATGCCACTGATGCGGCGGATTATCTGGTGAATCACGGCGTACCTTTCCGCGACGCCCACGGCATTGTGGGTAAACTGGTATTGTATTGTCTGGAGAAACAGATTTCCCTGGAGCAGATGAGCCTGGAGGAATACCGGCGGATCAGCCCGGTATTTGACGAGACGATCTACGAGGCTATCAGCCTGAAAACCTGCGTGGAGAAGCGCACGACTCTGGGGGCGCCGGGGCAGGAAGCAATGAAGTCGGTGATAGAGGCAAATAAAAAATATTTACACGACAGTGGGCAAATACGGAGGAAAAATTATTATGAATGAAATATTACGTGTAGGAATCTTGGGAGCTACGGGTATGGTGGGGCAGCGGTTTATCTCTCTGCTGGAAAACCACCCATGGTTTGAGGTGACGACAGTGGCGGCCAGCCCCAGGAGCGCGGGCAAGACCTATGAGGAGGCTGTGGGAGGCCGTTGGAAGATGGATACGCCCATGCCGGAGGCTGTGAAAGGTCTTGTGGTTATGAATGTAAATGAGGTGGAACGGGTAGCCGCCGGGGTAGATTTTGTATTTTCGGCAGTAGATATGTCTAAGGATGAGATCAAAGCCATTGAGGAAGAATACGCTAAAACGGAGACCCCAGTGGTGTCCAACAACAGCGCTCATCGCTGGACGCCGGATGTGCCCATGGTAGTGCCGGAGATCAACCCTCAGCATTTTGACGTAATCGAGTTCCAGAAAAAACGTTTGGGAACCACGAGGGGATTTATTGCGGTGAAGCCAAACTGTTCTATTCAGAGTTATGCGCCGGTGCTCACCGCCTGGAAAGAATTCGAGCCCTATGAGGTGGTGGCCACTACATACCAGGCTATTTCCGGCGCGGGCAAGACCTTTAGGGACTGGCCGGAGATGGTGGAAAATGTCATTCCCTACATCGGCGGCGAGGAGGAAAAATCGGAGATGGAGCCTCTGCGTCTGTGGGGCGAAATTAAGGACGGCGTGATCGTCCCGGCCAAGAGCCCGGTGATCACCTGTCAGTGTGTGCGTGTGCCGGTGCTGAACGGCCATACGGCGGCGGTGTTTGTAAAATTCCGGAAAAAACCCACGAAAGAGCAGCTGATCGAGAAGCTGGAGAGTTTTTCCGGGATTCCCCAGGAGCTTAAGCTTCCCAGTGCACCGAAGCAGTTCATCCGCTATATGGAGGAGGATAATCGACCCCAGGTGCAGGCGGACGTAAATTATGAGAATGGTATGGGAATCTCCGTAGGCCGTCTCCGGGAAGATAAAGTGTACGATTGGAAGTTCATCGGTCTCTCCCATAATACGGTGCGCGGCGCGGCGGGCGGCGCGGTGCTGTGTGCGGAGACGCTGAAGGCGAAGGGTTATATTCAGGCGAAGTAAAATCGGACAAGTTTTTACACGTTTGCCGTCGGAGAGGTTCCGGCGGCAGACGGTTTTTTCTTTTATTTTGATTTGACAGAATCCATCATGGCCTTTATGTTTTCAATCTTTGCATTGAGGGGGATCTCACACCCAGACGCCAGCATAAATCCGCCGTTCATTCCCATTGCGATCAGTTTATCACAATATTCGGACACTTCCTCTGGACTGCTATAGGCAAACATGGTAGCGGGTACGTCGCCGCGGATGGCCTGGTATCCCTGGAGAATGTCATAGGCGGCGAAAATATCTGCCGCTCCATCTAATTCAATCAACATGGAACCGCGGGGAACTTCTGTGAAATGCATTAGCATAGGAAACCAGTTTGCATCGGCATGCAGCACAGTTTGAATACCCGCCTCGTAATATCTCAGGATCATGGCTTTCATGTTTGGCCAGATGTATTCATTAAATAGCGCCGGGGAGGCGAAAACGGCCGATGAACGCATGGCGGCGTTCCAGACACGCGTTCCTCTCGTGGCCTTTATCCGCTGAATATTTTGTTCATCATCCAAAGGCTGGTATTTATGGATGATATCCATGATTGGGCCGGCATCTTCATACATATCGCAGGCAAATTCTCCCATAGAACGAATCAAAGACAGGTTATCATATATGGGATAGATAAAGGCGTGCGCTTCTGGCTCGATTCCGTTTTGATACAGATACCTAAAGGACTTGCCAAGATTTTCCCCTACCAGATGATATCGGGCGCCGACTTCCTGCATGGTCATTTTGGGATTCTGTATATCGGCCATATAAGAAAAATACCAGTTGTTCCAACCCATATCATAAATTTTTTTGTATTCAGACGGATCATCAAAGTAGGGCTTTTCGATAAACTGATACAGTGCCTGGTCATCCAGCTCGACGCCGGGTTTTTTGGCCGGCAGTCCCATGGTAAAGATGGTATCTCCGGGACAGGTTGGCATTAAAGCATCGGGATGACCGATCCGGGCGATGGTTTTGTCCAATGCGGTAAGCCAGTTGTCTATGTTTTCGCATATTTCTTTTTGTGTCATCCCCGCGATTGTGCCCACAGTCGTGAGCATCATAGGGCATACAGGGATTTCGTCTCTGCTGTGATAAGCTTCGAGGCTCAACATTTTTTCAAATTTCTCATGGGAATTCATTCTTATCCTCCTTTTTCATGATGTAAAGTAACGTTGACGGGTGGTTGCTTTTCATGTGTGATATGTTGTTTTAAAATGATTATACTTTTGGTTGTAAGAGGATTCATCGTCATTTATAATCATTATTGAAAAATGAATAGAAAGTCATACGATATAATGTATGAAGAGGTATGGCATTATGCGGATCAGTATGTGGATGATAGCAGATTATCTGGAGGAAGCAGGCTATCAGCTTACCGTAAATACAAATGAAGGAATCGATGAGATCCAGAATATACGCATTTTTTCCAGTAATACAAAGTTATCGCGCTATACGGTTTATTTGGATCAGGTGGATGACAGGGTCATTTGTATACATGTCCACGACATGATATATTTAACCCATAATGACGTGAATCAGATATTGAACGAGTTGTTGGATTTTATGGAATTGCTCAATGAATGGTCCGGAACGGCCGATGAAAAAATCAGAAATGGCTGTTCTATAGAGGAATTATAGGATTATTGCGCGGAACTTGTCCCCTATGATTATCTGGTTGCGGACGCTTCATTTTATGTCAGGGGGGAAGGAGGCGACAGGGATTTTAATCCGGTTATTTCTCGGGTGATTGAAAGCCGTTTAATGCCTTTGGATGTACTTTTAAGCATGAACCGAAAACCGAATATCCGGCTGATGGATCAGAAACCATATCTGGTAGAATTAGAAAAATGGAATTGGAAAACCTGTGTAACAAATCTGTTTCTTAACTCTATTCACAAAGGATGGCTGATCGCCAATAACAAAAGCTGTGAGTTCTCTAATGGATTTCATTTCCTTTTGGAGAGAATGGGACATAAAGTCGAGAAATGGCTTTCCCTTAATCAGACTCAGGTGGACACCTATAGTAAGAACGAACCGATTCTGGAAATTCTCAGCGATACGGTTCAGGATGTGGCGTTGCTGAAAAGAAAACTGGAAGGATATGGATGGGAAGAAAGAGATCCCAAGGCGGTATATGTCCTTGAGGATTTTGAACAGAAAAGCAATACTGTAACGACGGTGTTAATGCATCATTTTGAGAAGGCGCTTACCAATACTTTTGTTCTTCGATATGATGGACATCTGCTGATCGTGGCGAATTTTGCCATCATTAGCCAGGAGAGCCTGGAAATGCGTATGGATGAATTTTTGTTGTCTCATAAAATGATTGCCGGAAGCAGTCCGGTATTTGATAATATTTTTAATCTAAGGATCAATTATGAGACCGCCCGGATTGCCGTGCAGTATGCCTCGAATCAAAGTAAGAGGCTGTTTACTTTGCAGGATGTGGTTATCGCCTATATCCGGTTCGTAATAAAAAATAACGCCATCATTAAAATTGGGAATCCGGAGCTGGAAAAAATAAAGAATTACGACCGACAGCATGGTTCCTCTCTATATGGCACTTTGAAAATGTATCTACAAAATGAACGCAGGATCAATGAAACAGCTCAGGCATTGTATATACATAGAAGTAAGCTGAAATATCGAATTGAAAAAATAGAAGAGATTGCGGATCTGGAACTTGATGATTTTAATGAGAGAATGTATTGTCTGTTATGCTTTATTCTGGATGAGACGGATGGAGAGGGATAGCAGTGCGAATTATTTTTCATTATTTTTTTATTAGGGATATATTCTATGAAATCACTCTTTATTGCAGAAAAACCCAGTGTGGCCCAGGAATTCGCCCGGGCTTTGAAAATTAACGGAAGCCGCCGGGACGGTTATCTGGAGTCGGAAAAGGCTGTGGTGACCTGGTGCGTCGGGCATCTGGTGACCATGAGCTATCCGGAAAAGTACGATATGAAGTATAAAAGGTGGAGCCTGGAGACGCTGCCTTTTCTGCCGGAGAAATTTCTCTATGAAATCATTCCCAATGTGGAGAAACAGTTCAGGATCGTTTCAGACCTTTTGAATCGGGAGGATGTGGATACGATCTATGTCTGTACGGACTCAGGGCGGGAGGGGGAGTATATCTACCGCCTGGTGGAAATGATGGCCGGAGTGAAAGGGAAACGGCGGCTGCGGGTCTGGATTGATTCCCAGACGGAAGAAGAAATCCTGCGGGGAATCCGGGAGGCAAAGGATGAATCGGCCTATGACCATCTGTCTGACGCGGCATTTCTGCGGGCGAAGG
Source organism: uncultured Lachnospiraceae bacterium (assembly GCA_949471785.1). Lineage (GTDB taxonomy): Bacteria > Bacillota > Clostridia > Lachnospirales > Lachnospiraceae > UBA11957. Next base: position 38,600 of record CASWRE010000024.1, read on the forward strand.
AGGATTACCTGATGGGGATCAATTTTTCCCGGCTGCTTTCCCTGCGTTACGGCAGCGCAGTGGGCAGCTATCTGGGAAACCGTTACCAGGTGATCTCCGTGGGCCGGGTGATGACCTGCGTGCTGGGCATGGTGGTTCGCCGGGAACGGGAGATCCGGGCCTTTGTGAAGACGCCCTTTTACCGGGTGATCGCCGGACTGGGGCTGGAGGGCGGGCAGAAGCTCCCTGCCGAGTGGAAAGCTGTGGAGGGGAGCCGGTATTTCAAGCATCCCTGCTTGTATAAAGAGAATGGATTTAAGGAAAAGAAGGACGCCCGGACTTTGATTGAAATTCTGAAAAAAGCAGAGCCCCAGGAGGCGCTTCTGGAGGCGGTGGAACGGAAGAAGGAGAAAAAAAATCCGCCCCTGCTCTACAATCTGGCGGAGCTTCAAAACGACTGCTCCCGGATGTTCAAGATGAGTCCCGACGAGACACTGCAGACGGTACAGGAGCTGTATGAGAAAAAACTGGTGACCTATCCCCGTACCGACGCCAGGGTACTTTCTTCGGCTGTGGCCAAGGAGATCGACAGAAATATCCGCGGGCTGACCGGGTATGAACCCTGCGCGTCTTTTGCGGGGGAGATTCTGGAAAACGGAAACTATAAGGGAATAGCGAAAAGCCGCTATGTCAATGATAAGCAGATCACAGATCATTATGCGATCATTCCCACCGGCCAGGGACAGGCTGCCCTGCGCAGCGTATCGGAGCGGGGAAGGAAGGTTTATGAAGTGGTGGTTCGGCGGTTCTTAAGTATTTTTTATGGTCCGGCGTTATACCAGCGGATCAGCGTGACGGCGGCTGTGGAGAAAGAACATTTCTTTGCCACAAGCAAGGCGCTGTTGGAGCAGGGCTACCTCAAGGTGGCGGCAAAAGAGGCGGCAGCGAAGAATGGCTCCGCGAAGAATACGGCGGCGGATACGGAAGGAAAAGGCGCGGCGGCAAAGAAAGCCGACGGGCAGGAGTTGGATATCTCTCTGCTGGCCGGACTCAGGAAGGGGACCAGGCTGCCTGTCCTGGACTATACGATTAAGGAGGGAGAGACTGCCCCGCCGAAACGGTACAATTCCGGTTCCATGATTCTGGCCATGGAAAATGCCGGACAGCTCATTGAGGACGAAGAGCTGCGGGAACAGATCCGGGGCAGCGGCATCGGCACCAGCGCCACCCGGGCGGAGATATTGAAAAAGCTGGTGAATATTAAATACATAGATCTGAATAAAAAGACTCAGGTGATCACCCCCACGCTTCTGGGAGAGATGATCCACGACGTGGTGGCAGGCTCCATTCGCTCCCTCTTAAACCCGGAGCTCACGGCGAGCTGGGAGAAGGGGCTTACTTATGTGGCGGAGGGGTCTATTGACCAGTCGGAGTATATGGAGAAACTGGAACGGTTTATAAGGAGCCGCACTGAAGGAGTGCTGCGGCTCCGGAATCAGACGGATCTGCGGAAATATTTTGATTACGCGGCGCAGTTCTATAAAAAAAGGGGAACCGGAAAAGAAAAATGAGAGATTTTGTTTTTACATATATGAAAAAGAGATATAAGGCCGAACCGGAATACCCCTGGAGAAAGTACGATACAAATGCCGTATTCCGCCATGGGGACAATAAAAAATGGTTCGCATTGGTTATGCGTGTTCAGAAGAATAAGCTGGGGCTGGAAGGCGATGCATATGTCGACGTGATTAACCTGAAAACAGACGATATGTTTTTCCGGGACATGCTCATACAGCAGGAGGGGATACTCCCTGCGTATCACATGAACAAGCAGCATTGGATCACGGTGTGCCTGGACGGGACGGTGGGATCAGAACAGGTATGCGAGCTGATTGACAGGAGTTATATGGCGACGGCGTCGGCGAAGAAGAAAATCCGTCCGCCGAAGGAATGGCTCATACCGGCAAATCCGAAGTATTATGATATTGAACATGCTTTCGATGAGGTCGGAGAAATTGACTGGAAGCAGGGGAGAGGGATCAAAAAGGGAGATACGGTTTTTTTGTATGTGGCGGCCCCGGTGTCGGCGATCCTTTACAAATGCAAGGTGACAGAGACGGATATTCCCTATGCCTATGCGGAGAGGGATCTTGTGATAACGGCTTTGATGAAGATAAAGCTGATGAAGCGGTACGGGCCGGACAGGTTCAGCTTTGAGGCATTGAAGAAGGAGTATGGTATTTATGCGGTCAGGGGGCCGAGAGGGATTCCGAATAATTTGAGCGTTGCGTTAGAAAAATGAAAAAAGAGGGATTTGGCGGCTTCCGCGAAATCAGGGAGCAGCTATTGGTTCCCAAACCCGGATTCATGTGTTACAATACCTGTCAAAGACAGGTGATTCTCATGAAAGGCATTTCGAATATTTTTTTGCAAACAGAAGCGTTACCGTCATTAGATGGCTGGTCTCCGGATATGATCACGCCGTACATTTCACATCCAGTCACCAGTACCTGATGAATTCGGCCAGTATATGCGAAAACACTATGATTCCAGCGATATCGGCCGTGTGCCGGATATCAGTCAGATTGATCACGTTCTGCGCTGCGATCCTGTCTTGCGTGATTACGCAGATGAATTGTGGACATCCTATTGGGAGCGGTTTGTCGGGGACGCGCTTGTGGGCAACTTTGACCGGCATATGGGAAATTGGGGGTATATCACAGATATACAGGCGGAAAACATCAGGATATGAGCCTTTCCTGACCCGGGCCGTGATAAAAACTGTTCCTGTTATTTTGGATCAGATGCCCGATATCTATAGGTTTATTGATGGCCAGGTTTTTCTGTCTGATACAAGGAAGACATTTTATAAGACGATTCTGGAAACACGAGCAGAGGTGATATTGAAGCCTGCTTACGAATGCTGTATTTCCGGGAAATATAAGATGGATTCCCGGGAAAGGTTAGAAGGAGGGGCAGATTATACAGAACAGGATTTTGAAAGGGATGGATGAGCTGGGCCCGGCAGCCGTTGACTAATCCGGGAATTTTTTTTATAATCTTTTATGGTTCGGTCTAAAAATCCTGATGTTATCTTAAAATATATTGTTCTAAGAATGGATTTTTCGACCAGAAGGAGGATATTATGAGTCATACCTACATACCGGAGGATTATTTTTCCATGTTGAGCCTTTATGAGACTCAGGAAGCCATCGGTACGATCAAGAGTATTTTTGAGAAGAAGCTGAGCATTGCCCTCCATCTCAAACGGGTGACGGCACCTCTTGTGGTGGATCCGATGACGGGTCTGAACGATGACTTGAACGGGGTGGAGCGCCCGGTGGACTTTGATATACCGGCTTTACAAGCCGATGCCCAGGTGGTGCAGTCTTTGGCCAAGTGGAAACGCATGGCCCTGCACCGCTATGATTTCTATGTGGGGAAGGGGCTTCTGACGGATATGAACGCCATTCGCCGGGATGAGGAGCTGGACAATATCCACTCTATTTATGTGGATCAGTGGGACTGGGAGAAGGTGATCCGTCAGGAAGATAGGACGGAGGAGTATCTGAAAGATACGGTGAAACGGATTGTCAATGTGATCTGCAATACTCTGGATGAGGTAAAGTATCATTTTGAAAATCTGAGAACCAGGCTTTGCAGGGAGGTGTCTTTTATCACTTCCTCAGAGCTGGCGGAGCTCTATCCGGACAAAACGCCGAAGGAGCGGGAGGATCTGTTTGTCCGGGAACATCAAACAGCTTTTATCATGCAGATCGGCGATGTGATGGCCAACGGAGAGCGCCATGACGGCCGGGCTCCGGACTATGACGACTGGGCGCTGAACGGCGACCTGCTGTTCTGGAATCCGGTGCTGGGCCATGCGCTGGAGATTTCCTCCATGGGAATCCGTGTGGACGCCAGGTCTCTGGATGAGCAGCTTACGAAGGCCGGATGCGATCATCGCCGCGGCCTGCCTTTCCATAAAATGCTGCTTGAAGGCAAGCTGCCCTTTACTATCGGCGGCGGCATCGGCCAGTCCCGCCTGTGTATGCTGCTGCTGGGCAAGGCCCATATCGGCGAAGTGCAGGCATCCGTATGGGATATGGAGACGGTAAAAATTTGCAGGAGGGCGCGGGTGGAACTGTTGTAGAGGAAGCAGACATCCCTGTGCGGTCTTTGGTTACGTCGGGCAGGTTTGAGAGACTGGCGTTGCCGCAGGAGGAAAGGAGGTAGTTATGGAATCAGTGAATATCACAGATTTATATGATCTGACACAGACGATGGCGGCAGAGCTGTTCGAGGGAAAAGCATTTCCCTGGGAGCTGCTGCCGGAGATCGGGGACTGGATTTTAAAAACGGGTTCCGGACTGGATACAGAAATATACGAGCAGCGGGGCGAGGGGATCTGGATTGCCAGGACGGCCTCTATCGCGCCCACGGCGTCGGTTTCCGGTCCGGTGATCATCGGTGAGCACACGGAAGTTCGGCCGGGAGCTTTCATTAGGGGAAAGGTTCTGGTTGGAAATCATTGTGTGGTGGGCAATTCCACAGAACTCAAAAACGTGATCCTGTTCAATAATGTGCAGGTTCCCCATTATAATTATGTGGGCGATTCGATCCTGGGGTATAAATCCCATATGGGCGCCGGGTCGATTACGTCCAATGTGAAATCAGACAAAAAGCAGATAGTGGTCAAAGGCGCGGAGAAGCGCTGGGAGACCGGATTTAAAAAGTTCGGCGCCATGCTGGGGGATTATGTGGAAGTGGGCTGCGGCAGTGTGCTGAACCCCGGAACCGTGGTAGGCCGGAATACAAATATTTATCCGCTGACCAGCGTGCGGGGGGTGATTTCCTCGGATTCCATTGTGAAATCCATGGAGAGTATTGTGGAAAAGGTGTGAGCCGGCCGGGCTGAGTTTTGGGATAGATGGAAGGATTTTTTAGAGGATGAGCCGGAAAGGCGTATGTGAAACTTTTCCGGCTCGTCCTTTTTGTATGCAGGAACTGACGGCAGAATGGCCGTGGGAATCACAGCGCCCAGGACGCGGACAGCGAGGGCATGGAGCCGGCGCACCTGAGAAAATGGAAAATCATATTGCTGATGCCGCCGCAGTTACAGGTGGCCAAACAGCCCATAATTGATTCCCACCAGCAAAAGCAGGTGGAGCGGATAAAAGGCGTAGAAAAAATATTTCGGCGCATGGCCTTTTTCCCCATTATAAAGGGCGATCGGCAAAAATGCGATCATGGCGGCGGGCTCCCAGGCAAACGAAAATCCCCCGGCGAGGATATACATCGCTTTATTGTAGCGGAACAGGTATAAAAGAAGCAGGGACAGCAGGCCGTGATAACTGTAATCCGTTCTGCATACCGTGACGGTCGCGCACAGGGCGGCGACAACTGCCAGACCGGCCGGCAGGGCCGCCCATCGGGGCAGATCGGAAGTCTGGATTTTTTCCAGAATCCACATCATCATAAATCCGGCAAACAAAGTCCAGAATACATTCTGGTGGGTGAAAGAAAACAGGGTTCTGTCCACGGCCAGGTTAAAGGGCAGCTCAGACAGGCAGGCGAAGAGGAAAAGCCTCACGGCATATTTCCTGCGGTCACGGGTATGGATAAAGCCCTGCACCAGCAAAAAGAGGAAGATCGGGAAAGCGATGCGGCCGACCTGGCGCATCAGGGTGTAGAGGGAGGGCAGGATATCTACGCGTCTTACCAGCAGCATTCTGCCGTTGAAGATAAAGCCGAAGAGAACCACGACCAGGGCCGTGTGGTCGATCAGCATGGTAACGATGGCGAGATATTTCAGCGCGGCCCCGCTCAGGCCGATAGGCAGCCGCCGCAAGGTGTCGGTATTTGTTTCAGTCACAATGAATCCTCCGTTTCTAACATACTTTTACCTATCAACTATATCCTTTTTTCCGGGAAATGTAAATCGGTTAGAGGATTTTTATACAAGAGACCGGCGTCGGCGGGAGGCGGCCCTTTTTTTGCTGCCTCCTCCGGACGGAAAATGCCGGGACATACAGAAAAGTCAAAAAAATGTAATAATGACGGAATATTATAATTTCAGCGCGCATGGCAATACTGTACTATATAGTAAAAGAAAGGAGGTAAGAATATGTTGAAATTACCAAAAACTATGATGGCAGTAGGCATGGCGTTTGTGATGTTTGTGACGACGGGGTGCGGCGGCTCCGGAGCTTCATCGTCTGCCGCCACGTCGGGCGGCGCTCCGGAAAGCACGCCGGAGAGCGCGCCTGCGGAAGCGCAGGATACGGCGCAGAACGCGACGGGGGGCGATGCGATTGAGGTCGAGATCTGGGAGTATTTCCCCGATAACGAACATGAGTATTTTACCAATATGATGGAGGCATGGGGGGAGAAAAACGGCTATAAATTCAATATCGTGCAGTACCCCTATGCGGACCTGAACAAGCAGTATACACTGGGTCTGGCTTCCGGCGAGCTTCCCGACATTGCCATGATCAACAACTGCGACAATGAAAGTTTTGTAGACATGGGGCTGTTGCAGGATATCACGGCCCAGATTGAGGAGGCCGGCCTGAAAGATAAATTTTATGAATCGTCGATGAATACGACGACCATCGACGGCAAGATCTACGGGCTTCCCTACAATTCCAACGACTTGGCGCTGTTTTACGATATCGATCAGTTTGAGGCGGCGGGCATTGACGCGGAAAACCTGAAAACATGGGACGACCTGGAGGAGGCGGCCGGAAAACTGACATCCGGAAATACATACGGATTTTCCATGTCGCTGATCGGGACGGATGAGGCGACCTTTCAGTTCTTTCCGTTCCTTTATTCCAGCGGAGCCGATATGTACAGCATGGGCAGCGACGAAGCCATTGAGGCTATGCAGTTCCTCAAAGATCTGTATGACGACGGATTCATGAGCAGCGAGGTTATCAATCAGGGGCAAATGGATATCAATGAGCAGTTTGTCCAGGGGAATGTGGCGATGATGGTCAACGGCCCCTGGGAGATTCCGATCATCAAAGAGGAGGCTCCGGACAAGAACTGGAGCGTAATGCCGATACCGATAAAGGAACAGCAGGCGTCGGCCCTGGGCGGAGAGGGATTTTCCATTGTGTCGGGCGCGGACGTGGATAAGATCTGGCCGGTCATGGCGTATATGTTTGAAAAGGAAACGCTGGCGGACTGGTGCTATGCTATGGGCAAGATCCCGTCAAGAAGCGACGCGGTGGACTGCTATCCGGGCTGGTCTGAGGACCCCCTTATGCAGGTGTTTTTTGGCCAGTTTGAGTACGCGGCGACCCTGGGGCCGGACGCCAAATGGCCGGAGATATCCAAGCATATTTACAGCGCCTGCCAGGCGGCGATGACCGGACAGAAATCCGTGGAGGACGCCTGTAAAGAGGCCCAGACCAAGATCGATGAGCTGGTGGCGTCAAAATGAAAAAAAAGAGCGGAAGAAGAAAACGGATCATAGGCAGGGAAACAAAATATCTGCTGCTCTATGCGGGGCCTGCGATTATTTATATGATTGTCCTGACGCTGTATCCGATCGCCTACAATTTCTTTCTGATGTTCCGCAACATGGATACGCAGCATTTCCTGAACCATGAGTTTGTGGGACTGGAGACCATAAAAACCGTTTTATCGGAGGGTATTGTGGGTATGGCAGCCTATAATACGGTGTTTTTTACGGTAATGTGCACAGCTATCCAGTTTACAGTCGGCTTTCTGTTCGCCCTTCTGTATCATCGGAAAATCAAAGGTGCGGGGTTTTTTAAAGGGCTGGTTCTGATCGGCTGGCTGATCCCCATGACCGTTACGGGACTTTTGTTCAAATTTATGTTTCAGACGGATACGGGCGTTGTCAACTATCTTCTGATGCAGTCCGGCCTGATTGACAGGCCGGTGCAATGGCTATCACAGGGCGGCAGCGCCCTGTGGACCATTATACTGGCCAATTGCTGGGTGGGGATTCCCTTTGACATGGTTCTCCTGTCGACGGGCCTGTCCTCCATACCGGAGAATGTGATGGAAAGCGCTTCGATTGACGGGGCAAACCGGATGCAGAGGTTCTTTTATATTACTCTGCCGATGTTAAAGCCCGTGATGTGTTCCATCCTGGTTCTCGGCGTTATCTATACCTTTAAGGTATTTGACCTGGTGGTGGTGATTACCGGGGGAGGGCCGGTCAATGCGACGCAGATGCTTTCCACTTATTCCTATCAGCTGGCGTTCCGGGAATTTAATTTCAGCGAGGCCTCCGTGGTGGCGAATCTTATGTTTGCGCTGCTGTTTTTTATCGGACTGGCCTATTTGAAATTTGTAAGAAGCGATGAGGTGATGTCATGAAGCGTAAAAAATATGGAAAGAGGGTGCTGGTTTTTGCCCTGGCTCTTATCGTGACGGCCATTTACCTGTCCCCGGTGGTCTGGCAGTTTGTCAGCTCACTGAAAAAAAATGAGGAAATTTTTCGGTATCCGCCGACTTTTCTGCCGGAGAATCCCACCGGGCAGGCCTATGCCGATCAGTTTGAGGCCGGGCTGTTCCGGGCTTTGAAAAACAGCATGATCCAGTCCGTGTCGTCCATGGCCCTGGCCCTGCTGCTGGGCGTGCCGGCGGCCTACGGGCTGGCGCGGTTTAGCAGCAGGGCGCAGAAGCCGATTCTGTTCGGCTTCCTCGTGACGCAGATGCTGCCTCCGGCGCTGCTGCTTACGCCGCTGTTTTTGTTTTACACAAAAATCCATCTGATCAATACCCGGTGGGCGCCTATCCTGTCGACGGTGACCATGTCCATTCCGTTTATCGTGATCCTGCTGCGGCCGTTTTTCGCCTCTCTGCCCAAATCCGTGGAGGAGTCGGCCCGGCTCGACGGGTGCACCATGTTCCAGGCCTTCTGGAAGATCATGCTTCCCGTGGCAAAGCCGGGGCTGATTACGGCGGCCATTTTCACGTTTATTTTCCCCTGGAGTGATCTGGTGTACTCTATCGCCTTTATTCGGAATGCGGATCTCTGGCCGATGACGACGCTGATCAACGATTTCCAGACCAAGTACGGCACCCGGTGGAACAGCATCATGGCGTTTGGAATCTGCATTATCATTCCCATCGTCGCGCTTTATATTGCGCTGCAGAAATATGTAATTTCCGGCCTCACGGCGGGAGCGGTGAAAGAATAACGGAGGTGAATCCATGATTGAATATATTGATCCCCGGTCCATCTATCTGAACGGACCAGAAAAGCCGCTGAAAGAGAAAGAGAGGAGCGTACTGCGCGGGTTGGCGGAGAAGGTGGCGGCATATGCCCGGGATTCAAGAATGAAGGAAAACCGGGAACTCTGGTATGCCCATAACAGCCTCCAGAGAGTCCGGCCTGTGGTGGTCGTCTTTCCGGAGCTTGCCTGGCTGGAAATCCTGCCCTGGAACAGCATGGTCTGTGAAGATGAATTTTATCGCTCTTACGAATGGCAGCTGCGCCGGCAGATCTACCGGTATGAGCATTTCCGGGACGACTGGGTGATCGAGCCCTGCCTGGAAGTCCCCCTGGCGGCCCGGTTCACGCCGTTTATGGAGAACGCCCGGACCTTCATTCACTATGACATGGAGGATACGGGACGGGGCAAAGATGCGGAATGCGTTCTTCTGGATGGGGATGAGGACCTGGGCCGTCTCCGCAAACCGGAATTGGAAACCATAAAATTATGAGCGATTATTGCGCTTCATAGGTTGTCAATAAAAACCTCTAAATGCTTTGAAAACAAAGGATTTGTCGCAATGTGTTCGCCTTATCTCTTTATATGATTTCACACAAGTTTACTCTTTCCCTGACTGCTTATAAGGGCAAAATTAAGGGCAAGAAAATCTCATAACACGATATAACAGAGTGTGGCAATCGGAGAATTGTGATATATGTGCGAATATATTATTTGGAGGACAACACTATGGAGAAATATATTTATGATGAAAGCAACGGTTTATGGTATGAGTTGCAGGGAGATTATTATATTCCTTGTCTTACTTTACAAACCGAAAAAGAACACAAGCCTATCGGTTTATGGGGACAGCGACACAAACGCTACTTACAGGAACATAAAAGAACGGTTTACACCTCGCTGCCCATGAATGGCAAGTTGAATAGTTATCTTGCCGACATTGACAAACAAGCAACAGAGATGATGTTTCGATTGGTCGAGCAAATGGCTGACAAGGAGGGGGGGCTGAACAGCTTAAAGCAGAAAACCCTATTTTGTGGGTTAGAAAAATGAACGAAATACAAGCAAGGGCAAGAGAAATCGTACAAACAGAACTGATTTTTGTATAAAGCACTCAAGCGGTAGGGAATTGATTGTCCCTACCGCTTTTCCTAAAGAAAAAATTCTCTCGTTTTCTCAGAAGAGGTATAACGCCACAAGTATACGCTTCGTAAAGATAGCAATTGGAAAAGTGCAGA
>CASWRE010000025.1 GCA_949471785.1 uncultured Lachnospiraceae bacterium
GTGAGAACATGATTCAGGAGTGAGGGGCGGCTTTTGCGTAGCAAAACCTGGAATGCCGCCCCGAATCGTTACTTTGAGCGGCCCCAGGCCGTGAAAAGTAACGAACAGAAATTTAAAATTTCTGTTCCGCCGTATTTCTCTGTCAGCCGTTCGTTCGGAAGGTCTCACATTCGGTCTCGTCACAAGTACATGCGCCAGGGCCGTCAATATTGATCTCGCCGGCATTACAACGACAATTGTCATTGTACATACATTTTTCTGCCTCACATTTGACATCGATCGTACTGCAGCCACAGCCGGCCACTGTGCTGTTGGTCACGGAACTCTCTGACTTTTCCCGAAAACTGTGGCAGCAGGTTTCACCGGCATATTCGGCGCTGTAACCCTTCACCTCGATATCTCCTCTGGAGCATAATTCATCCCTATTATAGATACATGTCGTTGCCATACAATTTAAAGCGGGCATAGCTGAATCCTCCTTTTTCATTTTTCAGTCATGTCCTAGTATGCGCCAAATGCTTCTATCTATGCTGGAATTTTGTGGCATCCCTTTCTGTGCCGCTTCATCTGCAGAAGAACGATCCTATTTGATCTCCAGATCAAAATCAAAATAGCGAACGGCATTGTTATAGGAAATACCTTTCACAATTTTCTCCAGATTTTTCATGTTTTTGGGATACTCTCCATTCTCCACCCAGCCGCCGATCAGCTCGCACATAATCCTGCGGAAATATTCATGACGGGGATAGGACAAAAAGCTGCGGGAATCCGTCAGCATACCCACAAAATTCCCCAGCAATCCCAGATTGGCCAGAGAGGTCATCTGTTTTATCATACCTGTCTTGTTATCATTAAACCACCAGGCCGAACCCTGCTGAATCTTACCCACAGCATCACTGTTCTGAAAGCATCCCAGCACCGTTCCGATCAGTTCGTCGTCCCCGGGATTCAGGCTGTAGAGAATCGTCTTCGGCAGACCGCCCGTCTCATTTACGGCATTCAGGAAACCGGTCAGCTGGTGCGCCGGGGCATAATTGCTGATGCAGTCGTACCCGGTATCCGGCCCCAGTTTTATATACATGGCGGTATTATTGTCCCTCTTGCAGCCATAATGCAGCTGCATCACCCATCCCATTTGAGCATACCGGGAAGCCGCAAAAAGCATAAATGCCGTTTTAAACCGGGCAATATCCTGGCCGGAAAGTTTTTTCCCGGCCAGCCGATCGGCAAAAATGCGCTCAATCTCCGCCTGGGGAACAGGATCATACATCACATAGTCCAGACCATGATCGGAGACACGGCAGCCCCTGTCGCAAAAATATTTCATCCGGGCGTCAAGGGCTTCCTTCAGATCCGCAAAAGTTCTGATCTTTACGCCGGATACCTCCGACAGTCGGGAAAGATATTCGGGATATTGCGGCTTATCCAGATTCATGGCTTTATCCGGACGCCAGGCCGGAAGCACCTGCACATCAAAGCTTTCATCATCTTTGATCATCTTGTGCCATTTCAGGTCGTCTGCGGGATCATCCGTCGTACACAGGAGGGTCACGCAAGAGCTGCTGATCAGATTCCGCACACGCATAGAATCCTGCTGAAGCTGCTCATTACAAAGATTCCATACCTCTTCCGCCGTCTCTCCGTCCAGCATGCCATGATAGTCAAAGTATCTCTGCAACTCCAGATGGCTCCAGTGGAATAACGGGTTACCGATGGACTTTTCCAGAGTCTCCGCCCATTTCTGGAATTTCTCCCTGTCAGAGGCGTCCCCGGTAATATAATGCTCGTTCACGCCGTTGGCGCGCATCAGGCGCCATTTGTAATGGTCGCCGCCCAGCCATATCTGCGTCATGTTCTCATACTTCCGATTCTCCGCGATCTCCCGGGGATCGATATGGCAGTGATAATCCAGAATCGGCATTTTGCCTGCATATTTGTGGTAAAGCTCTTCTGCAGTCCCGGTAGATAACAGGAAATTTTCATCCATGAATAGTTTCATTGCCTAACCCTCCTATTCCTGATATTGTTTCCTGTTTTTCATGGACCATACATTTTAAACAGGAGCCAATCTGCTATCGCGATGCGCAGATCGGCTCCCTGTTTATGTTTGCGCTTATGGATATATCTATCTTATCCTTTGGCCGATATTAGCCAATTCCGGATATATCCTCTCTTTTGAAATACCCATTCGGCTCAAACACTCTGCAATTTCCTTTGCCACAGTTTTCTCAATTACAATTCTATACAAAAACTGTTCTTTTTCTTTTCTTTCACTCCGTTCAAAATAATATGTCTGTATTTTCTCAAGGTCGATATAGTCATAAGAATCTATAATAGCAGACGGTTCCGCATACAAATTATATGCCACAAAAATACCACTTTGGGAACGTATCCTTGGATTCAATCTGGAGGTGTACACTGCAAGAGGCAGATAAGCCATCTCCTCCTTGCCATTCAGGGCCATCTCCCTCTCGTTGCCATAGGCATTTCCGGACTCATAATTCAGATTCCCCATAAGAAACATATCGTAAACATCTTTATTGTAATTGACCGCAATATTGGGGATCAAACCGTCACTGCATCCCGCCGTTTTTTTAGAAGCAAGAAATGACCGCTCTGTACAGGAGGTTGCCAACGCGCCTTCACTAATCATATAATTTCTTGCATCATTATACAAATGAGGACTAAAAACAAAGATAACCGCATCATTTTTCAACATCTCTTTTTCATGGGTAATCAATGGCTCAAGTGCGAAATACAGACCTGTAAACGCGTCCTCTGACCAGTCCATTAAATTTGTGCGAACTCCATAATGCTGCATCAACGCCAGATAGTCAGAAACCGCATAATGCGACCTATTGATTACTTCCGGCGCGCCGTCTGACCTGTATTTAAATTCCTCAAATAAATATCGTTGATATTGGGACAAATAGTTAAATTCCTGCCTGCCCGTATCATTTTTTCTCATAATACTTGGCAGTAATCCATAATTACTGTTTGATTGTCCCCGATACCACAACGGATACTCCCTTTTATTAAACATCCTGTGACAACTTTTCTGTAACCGTTTTGTCACAGAATTCATTTGATCCATAAGAGCATTTAAATCATATATCACGGGAATTGACATTATTGTTCCGGATCTTCTCCGCACATGCCGCACATTGGCAAAATCTTGTCTAAATACCGGAATCATATATGCCTGATTATTATTTTCTTTCTTTTCATTATTTTCTTTATTCCAGACGCTTAGATGGGTCAGATTTTCCTGCGCCTGAAAATGATTGATCAGTTTAATATTCTCCGCAAATATTTTCTCGCATACTTTATTCTTCCCGGTGTTAAAAAGCTGAATAGCTTTTTCTTTTTTTCCTTTTTTATCCAGCGACTCAACACATTTTATCACATCGGAAAACTCAGCATAAGCGCTCCTGTAAGTTTTAAAATAATATTCCTTTTTCTCATAGATATCATCTGACGGCAAACGATTCTTTACACCAAACAACTTTGTCAGCGTACTACACAGTTTTTTGTACAGAACGAACTGACTTTGATACATACGCCAGCTGTTTTCAAAATAATGATACCATTTCTCCGCCTCTTCCCTGCGTTTTCGGATAGCATCTGTTAATGAAGAGGCTTCATCTTTCATAAAGCGAATATATTTTGCAATATACAAATAGATGAATTCATCTTTTATTTTTTTCAGACTACAGTCCATTGCTTTAAAGTAGTCTAATACCATCCCTATCCGAACCAGCTCATGCAAATCCTCATTCCGGTCAAATCCGTCAGGATTCACCAATTCATTCTTTAAACAACAAGAATACAACAACAAATATTCGGATAAGGACATTCCGGATAATTCAATCATAGGAATATCGGCCGATACTTCTTTCATGCCCTGTAAAACTTTATTCGTTACGGATGTTGCCTGTCCCGGTTCAATTCGATAAATTCCTTTTCTGACATCATCAAACCATTTTCTCAATATTGGTACAGTCTTTTCGCCATCTTGTCCACATTTTAATTGCAGTTTTTCAAAAGATAACCCCTGAACTTCGCCCCTTTCAAGCCTTTCACAGATCTTCAAAATCCACTGCTCGATACAGGAATCGGGACCGTTCAGATTTTTAATCAGCTCATTTTTATATACTTCTCCGATCAAAAGAACCGTATCCGTTTTACATTTTCTTTTGTGTCTGCCAAAACCGGTAATTGTTTTATGCACCTCGGAATACTGTTCGCCAATCGTACTATACAGTATTGGATCAATATAATTTAAAATCAACATTGCCAATCCCTTTTTATTCCGGAAAAGACTTGAGAACACCTTATCCAAAATATCATGGCAATATATGGTTGACAGCAAAACCCCCATGACATAGTCTCTTTCCTCACGGTCACGGGGGACAATATAATGGTAAATTTCGTGATACAGATATAAGGTATACAAAGGGACATCATAAAATGCCGCATGGGGCAGATTCAAAGACACAATTTTAAATTCCTGATCAGCATCATTCACGTCTACATAACTGGATTTGTCGAAATACATTTCACTTTCTATGACGGGGAGAATGTCCACAGTTACAACAGGAATGATTTCTGTTTGCTTATTGTATCCCTCCAACTGATACGCTGTATGTAAAATATCTTTAATAATCCCCATGTAGCCAAACAGGATACAATCCTCCTGGCCTGTATAGCGCAAATGACATTTAGGAATCTCAAAGCTCAGATTATTGGATTCCGATATATGGAAGATCTGCTGTTTAAGATTATTTAGCACAACTCTTAATATGGACATTACATCTATTTTATAGCTTTTATCCATATTGATAATTTCCCTCATACATTCCATATTTTTAAGAAAAATATACGAAAAATCATCCGCCCAGCTCTGATTTACGGCAGAAGTTACATTGTATCTGTAATCGCAATGTAATGAATCCAGCGTATCGACAAGTCCCGCGGATTTATCCACATTTTCTTTTATTAGACTTCGCAACTTAACATACGCGTCATTCTCCTTTTGCAGACAGCCCAACAAATTATCTTTCAGATTTTGTTTCAGATCTTCTGCATCCGCTAATTCCAAATCAGAAGTTTCCGATTCTAATTCAGTCTTTTCAACATCAACCCCCAATGTCACTCTTGTCTGCAGTATGCTGTTTTGGTATGTATTTTTATCATGATCAAATATTTCCTCTTTTTCAAAAGAAACGAAAGCATCCCGCGCAGTCATCTCCATTTCCAGATCATACTCGCCGGATGTCTGCCGAAGATTTTTACCTATACCGCTAATTTTTTTCAATTCGCTATCTATCCATTTTTTTACGGTAAGCTGCACATATGCCGTGCCCTTGATGCTTTCTATCAGAGAATTCTCCTCCTGTACTGTATTGTATAGAGGATTTTTGGAGAATATGGTATGCGCTGTCAGATACATTCTTTCCTTTTTGAATTTACTGTTTCGTTTGATACAATTAACAATCTTTAATATATCCGTATATTGATTACCAAACCAAAGAACAGCAATTCCAAAAGTTCCCAACGTGCCTAAAACCACATAATCCGGTTTGTCTGAATATGAACCACACGCTTCCCCGATAACGCCGCACAGCTTCTCCCTCGCATATCGCAAAAGATCGTCATAAGTATCCATCTTTTCACGCAATACGCTGCGAAAAGGTAACTCTGTTAACGCCCAAAACAGGTGATCATCAAACATCTGCGTTCCAGCCGCTTTAAATCCCCACTTTTCCTGATCATCTTCGTAAATGTATCTGGGCTCATCTCCAAAATCATATAACAATATTGACTGACGGTTTCCGATCCATTCTTTTGCCAGCTTCGACAAATCTCTAAACCGATCAAACTGCGCCATATTATTGATTTTTAACCTGTCATATTCTCCAAATGTCAAAATACTTTTCTCAGCATCTTCATAACTGAGGCACTCTTTGATATCCGCTAATGTTCCTTTTGGATATCTCACATATTTGTAATACTCAAATACATACCCTTTCACTTTTGTGGCCCTCCCGTAATCTCTTAGCGCCCGTCCGTCCTCTCTATAATAACTAATTCACCATTTTCATTCTCCACATAGTCAAATATCTCTGTATTCGCCCCCTGGGTCCTTCCCCAGAGTGTATCCCTGGTATCCCCATTTTCATTACGCCTGTAAAACGCGTTACGCACGATTCCATTTTGACTGTTTCCCATATCCCTTTCTCCTTTTCACTTTTTCTTTGATAAACATAATATGAGGATATACCTACATCTTATGTCAGGGTGCCAAGGGCGTTACAATTGAACCACATCGTGAAATTTCATAAAACATATCGACCGTTAATATATTATAATCCCTCTATGTTTAGTATACTATAAGGGTACTACAAATATTATTTAATATATTCTGTCACTATAGCAGACATTTGCTGCTGAAACACATTCTGTATTTCACCTAACAGCAACGATTTCGTCTGACGAATTTTCAAGGTACAAAGGCCATAATACTATCATTACCTTATTGGCAAAAGTATAAACCTTACACGCTCAAAAATCAATGCCAATCACGCAAATCTTTTCATGTCCTCTTCCCGACAGTTCAGACAAGTTGAATGGCTGCTCCTGACAGCACCAAGAAAGCATTAGCATGATTATCACATCTGTTTACCAGAATATTGTTAAGCCGTATATTTAATTTCCATAGTACATTTCTATCCACAAAAGTAAGTCGCCTATTTGCATCCGGTAGTATCACGCACGCAAAAAAATTCTGTTTATGTTGACAAAAATTGACAATGCGCGCGCTGTATACTACTTTTACTATACATTCAAGTTGCCTATGCAAACATGAGGTTTACCTGTATTTTAAAAATATTATTTGATTAAAATTTCTGCCCTGTAAAAATACAACCGGCTCGGCCAATCAAAAAGCGCAAAGTCGATATTCCATGTCATCGACTTCGCGCTTTTTTATTTCTATCATTTTCTCCGGGACAATTCCACATTCTTCAGAATTTCCCATTTCTCCGCAAACACATCGCAGTTTCTGTTTACCGGAAGCCGGACGGTCCGTACCATTCCCGCTTATTCCGCCGTTTCGATCTTCCTGATCTCTTTCGTGCGGATTTCACGACAAATTTCCTCAATAAACACATCCAGGCTCTTCTGCCCTTCGTCGCCTTTATAGCGGCTCCGGACGGATACCACGCCGTCCTCTTCCTCCTTGGCTCCCACAATCAGCATGTAAGGTACTTTTTTCAAACGGGCCTCGCGGATTTTAAAACCGATCTTCTCCGAACGGCTGTCCACGGTGACATCCACATCATTTTTCGCCAGCTCCCTGCGTACTTTCTCTGCGTAATCCATATATTTTTCAGAAATGGGCAGGACACGCACCTGCTCAGGACACAGCCAGGTGGGGAACAGCCCCGCATACTTCTCGATCAACCAGGCCAGGGTCCTCTCATAGCAGCCCATGGACGTCCTGTGGATGATATAGGGACGTACCTTATTGCCGTCCTGATCAATGTAATACATATCGAACTGTTCCGCCAGCAGGGCGTCCCACTGGATCGTAATCATGGTGTCCTCTTTCCCATAGACATTTTTTGTGTTGATATCGATCTTGGGTCCATAGAAGGCGGCCTCCCCCACGTCTTCCACATAGGGGATCTGAAGTTCGTTCATGATATCCCGCATATGCTGCTGGGTTTCCTCCCATATCTCGGGCTCCCCGATATACTTCTCCCGGTTCTGCGGGTCCCATTTGGACAGGTGGTAGGTCACGTCCTCCTCCACGCCCAGGGTCTTCAGACAGTGCTTGGCAAGAGCCAGGCAGTTTTTAAATTCCTCCACCATTTGATCCGGACGCACAATCAGGTGCCCCTCGGAGATCGTAAACTGACGCACCCGGGTCAGGC
Organism: uncultured Lachnospiraceae bacterium; assembly: GCA_949471785.1. Taxonomy (GTDB): domain Bacteria; phylum Bacillota; class Clostridia; order Lachnospirales; family Lachnospiraceae; genus UBA11957. The sequence continues at coordinate 7,938 of CASWRE010000025.1, forward strand.
CGTGCATCTCGCCGGAATCCTCATTGCGGAACAATGTGGAAGTCTCGCCGTAACGGATAGGCAGGTCACGATAGGAGTGCTGACTGTTTTTATAGCAGTAATACTGGAAAGGACAGGTCATGGGGCGCAGGGCAAACACTTCTTTGTCCACTTTCTCATCGCCCAATACAAACATGCCGTCCGTATAGTGATCCCAGTGACCGGAGATCTTATACAGATCACTTTTTGCCATCAGCGGGGTTTTCGTCCTCACATACCCCCACTCTTTATCCTCCAGATCTTCAATCCACCGCTGCATTTTCTGGATCATCTTGGCGCCCCTGGGCAGCAATAGGGGAAGCCCCTGGCCAATCACATCCACCGTAGTAAAGAGCTCCATCTCCCGGCCCAGACGGTTGTGATCGCGCTTTTTGATATCCTCCAGATGCTCCAGATAAGCGTTCAGCTCATCCTTCGTGGCAAAGGCCGTACCATAAATACGCTGAAGCTGGGCCTTGTGCTCGTCGCCACGCCAATATGCCATGGATGAGGACAGAAGCTTATACGCTTTGATATTTTTCGTGCTCTGCATATGGGGGCCCGCGCACAAGTCGGTAAACTCTCCCTGCTCATAGAAAGAAATCTCCGCATCCTCCGGCAAATCCCTGATCAGCTCCACTTTGTATGGTTCGCCTTTTTCCTCCATGAAACGGATAGCCTCGGCCCGGGGCATGGTGAAACGGTTCAGTCTTTTTCCCGCCTTGATGATTTTTTTCATCTCCTTCTCAATGGCGTCCAGATCCTCCCGTGAAAAAGGTTCACTCTCAAAATCATAATAGAATCCCTCGTCAATGGCCGGCCCGATGGCCAGCTTTGCTTTGGGAAACAGGCGTTTTACCGCCTCCGCCATCACATGGGACGCTGTATGCCGTACCACCCGCAGGCCCTCCGGATCGTTGGCCGTGAGGATCTGCAGGGAACAATCTTTATCCAGTTCGGTGCGCAGATCCACCACTTCTCCGTCCACCTGGCCCGCCACGGCCACCCGGGCCAGACCTTCGCTGATATCCCTGGCCACGTCCAGCACTGTAATGGACTGATCATATTCTTTCACTGATCCGTCTTTTAATGAAATTCTCATTCTTTTCTCCTTTCGTTTTAGAAACTTTTCTTTGTCGGTTTAAGTTTACATAATCGAATTATGTAAACTCTTTTCATTGAATGCGCAATATCGACATAGAGAACCGTTCATGATGGCAAAATATTCACATCCATAATAAACAGAGAGCCCGCCAATACACTTTTTATACATTACATGATGATATGCAGAAAGTTGCGGCCTCGGCCCTTACGGCAATGCGCCAAAAAAACCCGTCCCATGTAATCTAAGATCACAAGGGACGGGCCTGTATACGCTCGCGGTTCCACCCTGATTGCTTCCGTCCGACATTCGACAGAAACCACTCCTTTGACGATAACGGAATCACCGGGCCGAATTGGGGCCGCTCGGAGGTAGTTTTCAGTCCGCTTCTACTGAGGACGCTTCCAGCCAGGGCGTCCTTCTCTGGCAGCTTTCACGGCTTACTCTTCTCTTCAACGCTTTATACACAGAACAGGTTTTTACTGGCCTTTATTATAGCATTTAAGATTCATTTGTCAAGCGGAGAAAGCACCCGACTGCGTGACAAATGTAACAGTTGTTACTTTTCATGGGTCAGGAATGCGCATTTACTGCGCATTCCGTGAGAACATGATTCAAGAGTGAGGGGCGGCTTTTGCGTAGCAAAACTCAAAATGCCGACTCGAACGGTTACTTTGAGCGGCTCCGGGCCGTGAAAAGTAACTAACAGTTCAGCCCTTCGGCTTCACTGTTACGGAATCTGCCCATTCCCGGGTCGCCTCCGGCGAGGGGCAGATTCCCTATCGGCCTGATTTACACGTTCTTACGGACTTTGCAGCAAGTGCAAAGTCCTGGGCTGAATTGTTACCGACAAATCGCTTCGACGGCTTCACAAACAACGTCACAATCATAATAACTGCCGCCGTTATCCCCAGGCTGATCGGATACACCTGCATGACAGTGGCAAAAGACGGAACCTTCCTGAACACCGTAAAAATCCAGGTGAGCCGCACGCCGCAGATTCCGATAACCGAACAGGCCGCCGGGATAAAGGAAACGCCAAATCCTCTCAAATACCCTGACAGTCCTTCCTGTGCAAAACTAAACAGATACGCGAAAAAAATATATTCCAGCCGAATCCGTCCCGCTGCGATCACATCCGGGTCTGTGTTGAATATACTGAGCAGCGAATGGCTGAACAGCAGAATCAGACTGCTGGCTACCGCAGTACTCGCCAGGCTTTGCACCAGACAGAGCTTCAGCGCTTTTCGACAACGATCCCCTTTACCGGCCCCATAGTTCTGACCGACAAATGTCGTACATGCCTGCCCAAAAGAATTCATGATATAGTAAGAAAAGACTTCCAGATTATACGCTGCAGAAGACGCCGCCATGACTGTCGTTCCCAGGCTGTTTACGGCTGACTGAATGATAATATTGGCAAACGAAAAGATCATTCCCTGTATGCCTGCCGGAATTCCGATCTTCAGGATCTGTCCCAGTACATCGCCATGCACCTTAAGCTTTCGGGGATCGATCCGAATCGCCAGTTTCGTCTTCGTCAATACCGTAAACAGGATTAACGCGCTGACGAGATTCGAAAGCACCGTCGCTGTCGCGACGCCGTCCACATCCATGCCCAATCCCAGGACAAAAAACATGTTGAGAACCACGTTGATTACGCCGGAAACCACCAGAGCGGCCAGCGGGGTCTGCGTATTGCCGCAGCTTCGGAAAATTGCCGCCTCAAAGTTATAAAGCAGAATCACAGGCATACCAGCCAGATAAATCCGCAGATATTTTACGGCCAGCGGGTATACATCCCCCGGAACATCCAGCATTTTTACAATCTCGGGAGCCAGAAACTCACTCAGCGCAGCAAGAAACGCTCCTCCAAGCAAAGCTACGACCACCGATGTATGTACTGCTTTTGAAATGTTCTCGTCATTTCTCTGGCCGATGGATCTTGCGATAATGACGTTGCTTCCCAGAGAAATACCGACGAATAGATTGACCAGCAATCCGATAACGGGCGCATTGCTTCCCACAGCCGCCATAGCTTCCTTGCCGGAAAAATGTCCGACCACGGCCAGATCTGCCGCGTTAAACAGCTGCTGCAAAACCCCCGTTACGGCAAGCGGTATCGCATACCGGATGATCTTATCTCCCAACGAGCCGTTTATCATGTCCATACGGCTTTCCATGTAAATCCCTTCTTTCTCTAACTGATCAAAGCGCTGTCCGGCTATCCGAACGATTACCCTAAACAGCGTTACCTCTCATTCACTGGATTCACCGTCTATAACAAAACCAGTTTAGTATCCATTTATATCACAAAACGCAACCGGTTTCAACATGTTTTAAAATATTTTCAACTGCACAGGCCGTAAAAAATGATGGAAAATACACAACTCTATTCGACATTTTCTGTCACATATTTCTCCGCAGGTAAAAAGAGTATGCCGACCGATCGGCATACTCTCTTTACAAATCTATTTCACATCCACCTCAGCAACAATCAGAGCCTTATCCGCAGCAGCGGAATCCATCCCCTCCTCTTCCATGTCCAGACAGGCGTCGCCGTCATTAAAAACATAGACATATAGTTTGGAAATTTCTTTCCCCTCCACCGCGTTTACAGAACGTCCCTGATATGCGCTATTCCAGGATTGCAGCTTTTCACCGTCCTGATTGAATACAACGGCGTCACAGGGCTCATAGATTTTCCCCTGCTGCTCCATGTATTCTTCATACGTATAACTCGGATCGCCGGCTCCGCCCGTTTTTTCCTTCATCATTTCATCAAATTCTTCCCGGGTGGTGGGATTCATGGTGTAGGGCACATCTGTAAAAGCGACGACCTGATAGGGAGATACAAAAACTTCTTTCAGGCAATATCCGCTGTTTTCCTTGTTTACCGGGATCTTTGTCACCGCTTCTTTATCCACGGTAAAGGGAATCTTCAGATTCCATTCCCCTTCAATCTTATGGGATTCGCTGATATCCTCCGCATCCAGCTTATGGATATCGTCATAACCGATCCGGGAAAGCTTCAGCTCCATCTCGCCGTCCTGTACATTCACTGTATCCAGGTCAAGTTTCAGCATACCGATAAAGGTGTGATCGTCGATCACTTTTCCCTCCAGATTGTTATTTTCAAGTTCCGTCTCCTGCCCGTCCGCACCGGCTTTCCAGCTTCCCCGCAGATACATGATATCTCCCGGCATATTATTCAGCATTCCCTGTTCCACTTCCACCTGTGCGGTAAGAAAAACAGATAACCCGTCGCAGTAAATCTCCGATGCCGTGATAGCCACGCCTGCGTCCTCAACCATATATTGCGGCTTTACGGTTCCCTCCGTATTACCGGTTTCTTCTGTATTACCGGTTTCCTTTGCATTTTCAGCTTCCGCGTTTGATACTGTTTCCGTATTTAATACGGTGGCTTTGCCGTCATACTCACCCGAAAATATGGGAATCTCCTGCACTTCTTTAAAAATTCTACCAATAAAAGGAATCCTGGCCGCCAGCGCCGGGTTCGTCGTACAGATCGCGGAGGCGGCAACAGCCACTGCGGCGGCCGACGCTGCGTATTTGCTCCAGCGATTTGTCCGCATACTCAGTTTCTTCGGTTGATCAGGAAGATTTGCAAGGGTATCCGTATATTTTTCCCATACCTTTGCCGGCACCTCGGTATCTTCCTGCAATCCCAGGATCATATCCTCAAATCTACCCATATTAAGCTCTCCTCTCTGCTGCGCAAAAGGCGGTTTTCTTTTCAAACTTTACCGTCCTCGCCGTTTTTCTGCTGTTATTATAAGATGCCTCCAGTTTTTTTCTTGCCGTTGCCAATCTTCCCCTCACAGTGTTTTCATTCATATCCAGGATTTGCGCTATTTCCCTAGTCTTAAATCCCTCCACATAATACAACATAATCACCGTGCGGTATTTTTCTTCCAGGCCATTGAGAAAACTTTTCCACTCCACGTCGGCATAGCCGGTCTCCTGAAACCATGTTTCCTGAATCGTTTCCTCCGGGATCATCCTCGTCCGCTGCCTGTAAATGGCATTACAGTGGTTAATCAGAATGCGGATCAGCCAGGTCCTGAAATAATGATCCTTTTTCAGCGTATCAATTTTTTCCCAACATGTCAGAACGGTCTCCTGCATGGCGTCTGCCACATCTTCATCGTTTTTCAAGATGGCTTTGGCCACTTTATACATGGACTTGCCTTCCTGTTCCATCAATTGCTGAAATGCTGCTTTATCATGTTTTCTGGCATTCCTTATCAACAGGTTCATGTTACTTCCTCTTCTTTCTTATGTGTCCGGACTTCTTACTTTATCTGTTACACCTATTAGATGGACAAAACATGAATTTTGTTTGATTTTTTATTTCGAATTCTGTTCAGCGATAAACCCAACAGCGTCATACTGTTGGGTTCACAATTCTACACCTGCCCTTTTCCTAAAATCTGATATTTTAAAATATCCTTCGCCAAAGCAAGCCCCTCTCGAACCAGATAATGGAGCTGCATGACTGTATGGGACTGTCCGGCAACTCCGTGGGCATCGGCGAATCCGGCACATTTCGCCAGCATGGCTCCCCGGTAGACATGGAAATTATTGGTGACAATGCCGACGGATACCCTGTTTGTACCGATCTTGGCCCGACTGTTCACCATATTTTCCCAGGTATCGGTGGACACATCCTCCAAAACCAGCCGATTCCCGTCAATTCCCTTTTCTGTCAGCCAGTCGTACATCGCCTGGGCCTCCGACAGATTCTCTCCGGGTCCCTGCCCGCCGGATAGTACCGCTATCGTGCGCGGATTCTCCCCGAGATATGCCTGGGCTGCCTCAAGACGATTCGCCAGGGCAATGCTTACCCGATCCCCCCGCACCTGGGCGCCGAGGACAATGATGTAATCCAGATCCTCCGGTCCTCTGGCAAACATGCCGGAGATGACAAGTCCCTCCATAACCGTAAAGAGCAGCACCCCTGCCAGTACCAGGCAGGCCAGAATCACCCTGACCCCCTGAGGCAGATGGACGACCACTCTGCCTTTGCGTTCCATACGGATAAACAGCGCAAGCAATACAAAAATCACACCGGCCAGCGGCCAGATTCCCAGATATGACGCGCCAAATCCCGCATAGATTCCACAGATCATAAAATAAAGGAAACAAAATCCACCGGCTATCCACAACAGTATTTCTATCATGACTCATATGTCCTTTCTTAAATCATAAGATATTTCATCCGTTTGTGTGCTCATTTTCTGTCATATGACGATACTATCCTAATATAAACCTCTGTAAAATTCAAGATAAGATGAAACTCGCAGGGACATTCAGGATACGCTCCTGGTACGTGTACTGCCCCATGATTTTAACCATATATCTTCCACATCCGACCGACTATTGCAAATCTGTTGAAAATACCGGTCTTTCTTCTTATAATGACGTCACAAAGAAAGGAGGTGGTCCCGTGCAGGTGGAGATTAAAATCGATGGTTCCTGTATTGATCCGAAAGTCATCATTATGACCGCGGCGATGACAAAAGACGTCCAGGATATTATACAGAAGTTATCCGACGACAGGCCCCAGATCATTTCCGGCAGCCAAAATGGAAAAATCAAAGTACTGGAACCGGCAGATCTGATCCGCATTTACGCAAACGCCGGAAAAGTTTGCGCAGCAACCGATAAGGGCGAATATGCTCTGCGCCTCAGATTATACGAGGCTGAAGAACGGCTGGACGCCCGTCAGTTTGTCCGTATTTCCCATTCGGAAATCATTAACCTGAAAAAAGTCAACCACTTTGACTTAAGTTTTACCGGTACCATTTGCGTTAAATTATCAGACGGATCAACGGCCTATGTTTCCCGGCGCTACGTTTCCAAAATCAAAAAAATATTAGGAGTATGAGGTGAAGAATATGAAAAAAAAGGCAGTTTTACGAGGTGCATTGGGATTCCCTCTGGGCATCGCCATTGGATATGTAATCACAATCGTTATTTCTCTTGCGTGGGCAAATGGATTTTACTCGCCCTGTATGCCCGAATTGATTTCCGTCATGGGAAATGAAATCCGTGCAGTAATCCTGCAGGCCCTCCTCTGCGGGCTGTTGGGCACGGGCTGCGCAGCGGGCTCTGTCATATGGGAACTGGAAAATTGGGGGATTGTGAAACAGACCGGCGTTTATTTTCTGATTATTTCCCTGATTATGATACCGACGGCCTATTGCACTTACTGGATGGAACACAGTCTTACAGGCATTTTAAGCTATTTCGGCATTTTTGCTTTGATTTTTGCCGGTATATGGATAATAGAATTTGTGATCGGTATGCGGAATATCAAGAAAATGAATGCACATTTATCCAAACCAAAAGGAAATCATAAATCGGTTCCCTGAATATTTCCGGCCGACAAAAGCCTGCGGATCACTCTTCCTCCGCAGGCCTGTCCTTACACTATCTTCCACAGCACTTCTTATACTTCTTGCCGCTGCCGCAGGGACAAGGATCGTTCCGCCCGATCTTTTTGGGCTTCACCACTGTACCGGATTTTTTCTGTTCCAAATACAGCGCCTTCTGCTTCTCCGGCGTAAAAATGTCGTTCCACATCGGCAGCTCATACAGCCACTCCGCTTTGGCATCCACCATATTTTTGTACAGCAGCTCCTTATCAAAAGCAAGGCTGACCTGCGTATCCTCCTCCATCTCCTCAATGGGATTCGGAACCTTCAGACTGTCATTGATTCCGTCCAGAAATCCGGTCATAGTGAATACGCTGATCCCGTACTTCTCCGCCAGCTCCTTCACCGTCCCCGTGACTTCCTCGTCCGGATTCGTCAAAAGCTGCTCATAAATCCCCTTCTCCACAAGAAAATAATCCTGCCAGAATTCCTGTAATCTTTTCTGATCCTCATTCTGATCATACGCTTTATCGCGCCATTCCTGTAATAAACTCATTATACTACCACCTTTTCAGACTTATTTCTCTTTTGTGACAGCCCGGCGTCATTTTTCGACACCGGAACCGTCCACCGCTGCTCGGCAAGTCATATTATAAACGATCTATACAGCGAATGCAATCGCAATCTTTGATTACCATTAGCCATACTGTTACGCCGTATGTCATACTATTTTTTTCGCCGCCTCTCCTACGGTGTTGACCGGGATCAGCTCAATCCCTTCCACACCTTTCAGCGAAGGCATACAAACCGACGGCAAAATCACTTTATGGAACCCCAGTTTCCGGGCTTCAAGAACACGCTGCTCCGCCATACTGACCGCCCGCACCTCGCCGCTTAAGCCTACTTCTCCGAACGCGAGCACATCCTCAGGGATCGCCCGGTCACGAAAACTGGATATAATGGCCAGCACGATTCCCAGGTCGATGGCCGGTTCTGTCATGCGGATACCGCCCGCAATATTGACATAGGCGTCGCAGGCGGAAAGATTCATCCCCAGCCGTTTTTCCAGTACCGCCATCAACAGATTTACCCTGTTGAAATCCGTGCCGGCAGCCGTTCTCCGGGGAATACCGAAATTGCTATGACAAACCAGAGCCTGTATCTCCAGCAGAATCGGCCGTGTTCCCTCCATGGAACAGGCCACCACAGAGCCGGACGCTCCCTGAGGCTTGCCGCTCAGCATGTATTCAGACGGATTTTCCACCTCTGCCAGTCCCTCACTCCGCATCTCGAAGACGCCGATCTCGTTGGTGGAGCCGAAACGATTCTTGACGCCCCGCAGCACCCGATAGGAGGCATGACGGTCTCCTTCGAAATAGAGCACCGTATCCACCATATGTTCCAACACCCGGGGACCGGCCACATTACCTTCCTTGGTCACATGACCTACCAGAAAGATAGAGATATTCAGTCCCTTGGCAATCTGCAGAAAAACGCCCGTGGCTTCCCGTACCTGGGACACGCTGCCCGGGGCCGAAGCCACATCCTCATTATACATGGTCTGGATGGAGTCAATGATCACCACTTCCGGCTTCGACCGCTCGATCACCTGACGAATATCACCCAGATTGGTCTCGCAGAGCAACGAAAGCTTTGAGGAAAACTCTCCGATCCTGCCCGCCCTAAGCTTGATCTGTCGAAGAGATTCCTCCCCGGATATATACAGCACCTGACGTCCCTCTGCAGCCAGATTGCGGCACACCTGTAAAAGCAGGGTAGACTTGCCGATGCCGGGATCGCCGCCCACCAGCATCAGGGAACCACTGACAATCCCGCCCCCCAGCACCCGGTCCAGTTCCGGAATCCCGGAGGTCATCCGCTGCTCATCCCCGGTCTCGATCTCCATAATGGATACGGGCCGGAGTACCGTACCGCCGCCATGGCCGCCCCCGCCTCCCGGCTTCGCCGGAGTCACCGTTTCCTCCACCAGCGTATTCCAGGCCCGGCATCCCGGACATTGTCCCTGCCATTTGGCGGATTCAAAACCGCACTCCTGACAGAAATATACGATTTTTTTTGCTTTTGCCATCACTCTTCTCCGGGCCTGGTCTTCACATGAAATACAATCTTATCCTTTTTCAGCCCTACAGTCACCTGGTCTCCACGCCCGATTTTCCCGGCAAGGAGCTCCTCCGCCATCGCGTCCTCCATCTGCCGCTGAATTTCCCGTTTCAGCGGTCTGGCGCCGTATTTACTGTCCGAAACGCTCCTGGCCAGATACTCTTTCACATTGGCGCGGACGGTCAGGTCAATATCCATCTGCTTCTTGCACCGTTTTTCGAAATTCCGAAGCAGAAGATTTACAATCTGTTTCATCTCCTCCCCGGACAGAGGACGGAACACCAGAATATTGTCGATCCTGTTCAAAAATTCCGGACGGTATGTCCGTTTGACTTCTTCCATCACCCGGGATTTCATGTATTCATAATCCTTTTTATCATCAGCAGACGCGTCAAAGCCCAGGCGCTTCGGCTCCTGAATGAGCTGAGCGCCACTGTTGGAAGTCATGATAATGCAAGTCTGCTTGAAATCCACCTTCCGTCCCTGGGAATCCGTGATATGGCCGTCGTCCAGCACATGCAGAAGGATATTGAACACATCCGGATGGGCTTTTTCGATCTCGTCAAACAAAATCACGCTGTAAGGATTTCTCCGCACCTTCTCGCTGAGCTGGCCTCCCTCCTCATGGCCCACATAGCCAGGCGGCGAACCGATCAGCTTTGACACGCTGTGTTTCTCCATATATTCCGACATGTCCACACGAATCATGGCCTTCTCCGAGCCAAACACCGCCTCTGCCACCGCCTTAGAAAGCTCTGTCTTACCCACGCCGGTGGGGCCAAGGAACATGAATGAACCGATCGGACGGGCGGGATCTTTCAGGCCGGCACGTCCCCGACGGATGGCCTTTGATACTGCGTCCACCGCCTCGTTCTGGCCGATTACACGCTTATGGAGAATTTTCTCCATGCGGAGCAGACGTTTTGACTCCTCCTCGGTAATCTGCCGTACAGGGATTTTCGTCCAGTCAGACACCACTTCTGCCACATGTTCGGCATCCACCGCCAGATGACTGTCGGAAGCGCTGCGGGCATAACGCTTCTGCATTTTCTGCAGAGCCTCCCGCACTTCCTTTTCCTCGGCCTGGATATCACGGGCCAGCTCATAGTCGTCACGAATGATCGCCTCCTCCTTTTCCCCGGCCAGACGCAGCAGTTCCTGTTCCGCCTCCTTTAGCCCTTTGGGGATTTTCGCACCGTTTAAGCGCACCTTGGAAGCGGCCTCATCCACAAGGTCGATAGCCTTGTCCGGCAAAAAACGGTCATTAATATAGCGCACAGACATACGGGCGGCAGTCTCCAGCGCTTCGTCCGTGATCTTCACCTTATGATGCCGCTCGTAAAACGGGCGCAGGCCTTTCAGAATCTCCAGCGTCTCCTCCTCCGTGGGTTCTTCCACCGTCACCGGCTGAAAACGGCGCTCCAGAGCCGAATCCCTCTCGATATATTTACGGTATTCCGTGATCGTAGTGGCCCCGATGATCTGAATCTCCCCCCTGGACAGGGACGGTTTCAAAATATTAGAAGCGTCCATGGCGCCTTCGGCGCCTCCCGCGCCGATAATCGTGTGCAGTTCATCAATGAACAGCAAAATGCCCGGATGACTCATCACCTCCTGAATCACCCGCTTAATCCTCTCTTCAAATTCACCTCTGTATTTGGAACCGGCCACCATGCCGGACAGATCAAGCACCAGCACCCGGCGGCCCATAATAGCCTCCGGCACCGTCCCCTCCACAATCCTCTGGGCCAGCCCCTCCACAATAGCCGTTTTGCCCACGCCCGGTTCCCCCACCAGACAGGGATTATTTTTCGTACGGCGGCTCAAAATCTGAATAATGCGGCTGATCTCCTGATCCCGGCCGATGACCGGATCAAGCTTTCCGGCCGCGGCCATACGGGTCAAATCCCGGCTGTACCGATCCAGAGCAGGTGTGGCGCCCGCATTCTCGCTCACCGAAGCCTTTAAATTCTGCAGCTCTTCTTTTGCGCTGGCCGCATCCATGCCCATAGCCTGCAACACCTCCAAATAGAGCTTTTGCAGATTGACACCCATGGTAAACAGCAGTCTTGTGGCCACACAATCGGTTTCCCGGATCATGGACAGAAGAATGTGATCCGTACCGATCTCCTCCTGACGAAAAGAAGCGGCCTCATCCGCCGCATTGTCCATTACATACGTAGCCCGGGGCGTCATTTCCGGCCGTCCTGCCGTCTGCACAGCCCCATTCTCTGAATTGACCAGCTTATCCATCAGCTCCCGCAGCTTTTCCGCCCGGACGCCGGCCTCCTGCAAGATTCTCCCGGCCGTGCCGTTCTCCTCCTGCACAAGCCCCAGCAAAATATGCTCCGTGCCCAGCGCGCTCTGCCTGCCCGCTTTTGCTGCCTTCTCTGCAAGCTGCAACGCCTTTTTTGCAGATCCTGTCAAATGATATTGCATATTTTATCTCCCTTATCGATAATCATGTGTAACAGATCAGGCAAGCCGAACCGTTACATGCCCATATCTTTACGGCTATCTGTAATCTTCATATATCTCATCAATCAGCTCATGGACCTCGTCCCGGGAGATATTTTTACACCAGGCCTTTGCCAGAACCATCTGCAGATCTCCCTTAAGCTCCTCCATGGCATACAGCTTATTCGCGTCTATGCGGATCACCGCGCCTTTCCTCCGGTCTATGGTCAGAATGCCTTCCTGTTTCAGCACTGAGTAGGCCTTGTTGACCGTATGCATGTTGATACCTACACTGTCCGCCATCTGCCGCACCGAAGGCAGCGTTTCCCCCTCGCGGAGATCCGCCGTGGCAATAGCCCAGATAATCTGGTTGCGCAGCTGCATATAGATTGCTTCCTCACTGTTAAAATCAATATGAATAAATTCCAAAACCATCATACACCCGGCTTTCTTTTGTTAATGTCTGTTATATGAAATATATCACAGATAGCATAATTTGTAAACCCGGGATTGCGGCCCGCTGATCAGCCTTTATCCTTTACCATCCCGTCGTAACCGCGTCCCCGGTGGCTACATACTGGATCTGTTCTCCCATCCGAACCCGCAGCCATTCATAAGCCTGTTTTCCGGTACAATGGCAGGTATAATACCGGCAGTCCTCATAGCGCATCAGTTCCGCCGCAATCTTTTCCATCAGCCGCTCGTCCGCCATCGTTCCCTGACGGGGATTGCTGAGATGAAAACCGCCCACCACCAGATCCGGGGCCGTACCAATATTTTCACGGAAATTTTCCAGAATATTCACGATCCCCGTATGACTGCAGCCACAAAACAGAGCATGCCTGTTCCCTTCCGTGATGATCAAATGCTGTTCATGGGTAAAGGTATCGTAATTCAGTCCCTGTCCGTCTTCTTCATAAAGCCGCCTGCATGTATCCGGCTGCAGCCGCAGCGGAACGATCCCGGAAAGCAGCATCAGCTCGTTATCTATCATATACATGGGCTTATCTACGTAGATCATTCTGTCATGATCCATAATCACTCTATCCAGACTGATATCCGCGCACTCCGCAATACCCGGCAATATACCGCCGGTTTCTTTTCTCAGATCCGAATAGTGGCGGCGAAAAGCACTTTTACGTATATAAATTTTCGCCTTCGTATTTTTCTCCAGAAAAGCCGCCAGCCCTCCGCCGTGGTCATGGTGTCCGTGAGATAAAATCACCGTATCCACATCTTCCAGACGAATGCCCATACGCCGCGCGTTCTTCCAGAATTTCATCGACGCCCCCGTATCAAACAGCACCTTGTGTCCGGCTGTCTCAATATAAAAACTCAGGCCGTGCTCTCCTTGCAGGCCATACCGCATACAGGTATTTTCCACAAGATTTCTGATATACATATGTAACTCCCTTCTTTATTCATTCGCAAAAAGAGGCGTGGAGAAATAACGTTCCGCGGTATCCGGCAGCACTGTTACCACAGTCTTTCCGGGGCCCAGCTTCCTGGCCAGGCGCAGGGCCGCAGCCACATTGGTGCCGCTGGAAATCCCGCACATAATACCTTCCCTGCGGGACAGATCCCGGGAGGTCCGAATAGCCTCCTCATCACTCACAATATAAATATGGTCATAGATATTCTGATTCAAAATCCCTGGAATCAATCCGTCTCCGATGCCCATCTGCATATGGGTGCCCACCGTGCCCCCGGCCAGAATCGCCGCATGCTCCGGTTCTACGGCCCAGATCGTGATGTCGGGATTCAGAGCCCGCAAAGTCTCCCCGATACCGGTAATTGTGCCTCCTGTACCGATCCCGGAGCAAAAGCCGTGGATCGGCCCGCCTACCTGCTCCAGAATCTCCAGTCCGGTATGATGGCGATGCACCATCGGGTTATGGATATTTTCAAACTGCTGGGGCACAAACACATTCGGATTTTCCGCGGCCATATCCAGAGCTTTCTTCAGACAGGCGTCGATGCACTCGCCGATATTTCCCGCGTCATGGATCAGGATGACCTCCGCGCCGTAATGACGCACCAGCTTTCTTCTCTCCTCGCTGACCGAGTCCGGCATAATGATAACCGTGCGGTATCCTCTCACCGCGCCGATCAACGCCAGTCCGATCCCCTGGTTACCGCTGGTGGGTTCCACAATAATCGTATCCTTATGGATGATCCCCTCCGCTTCGGCTGCCCGTATCATATTGTAGGCCGTTCGCGTTTTAATGGACCCACCCACGTTTAATCCCTCAAACTTCACCAGGATTTCCGCGCAATCCGCATCTGCCATCCGATTCAGCCGGATCATCGGCGTACGCCCCATCGCCTCCAATACATTGTTACAAATCATAACTTCCTCCCTGCAGCTTTTACTGATCATTTTCCTTTACAATCTGCACTCCGCCTTCCGCGGCGCACACACTTTTCTTATTATACGGTATACGTCCGGTTCCTGCAAGAAAAGAATTCACTAATACGCGGCACGTGACAAACACCTGTATACTATTTCTTTATTCTTCCTCATATAATGCGGTAAAACAGGCAAGTTTTCCATCCGGAGCCTATGTATTCAAACTATATTCTCTCTGAAAATTACGGGGATTTTCTGCTGTCAAACACCCCGGATTCATCACTGGACGATCTTCTGGCCGCCACGAATATCCCGTTCATGCAGATTAACCGGCTGTTTAAAGTATCCTGGTTTCCTCTCGACCGTCTTCCCGATAACCTGCTGAATATGGCCCTGTACTCATCCATTCCCAAGCTCTATATTCCCCAGTCCACCGCCGCCCTGGATAATGCCGGTGTCCTCCAGGTACAGGAACGGCCCACACTGGGCATGACAGGAAACGGCGTCATCATCGGCATCATGGACAGCGGTATCAATTATACCCATCCGGCATTTCGCCGCAGCGACGGCAGCAGCCGTATCCTGTTTCTATGGGATCAGACGATTCAGCCGGAAGATTATCCGGATGCCGCCGGTACCGCCCATCCTCTGTTCTCCTATGGCACGGTATATACCCGGTCAGATATTGACCGGGCTCTGTCTTTAGAGGACCCCTTCTCTATTGTACCCAGCCGCGACGATACCGGGCACGGAACAGCCGTTGCCGGTGTGGCCGCCGGAAGTCCCGACAGCAGCGCCGGTTTTTCCGGTGTGGCTCCTGGGGCTTCACTGGTGGTGGTAAAGCTCAAGCAGGCAAAACAATATCTGATCCGTCAGACATGTCTTTCTCCTTCCGTCCCCGTATATGAAGAAACCGACATCATATGCGCTATCAGCTGGATGGAAGATATCTCCTTCCGGGAAAAAATGCCCCTGTCCCTCTGCCTGAGCTGTCAGAGCTGGCAGGGCTCCCACAACGGCGACAGCGCGCTGGAACAGACTGTCCGGCTTCTCTCCTCCCTGCCGGGCGTCACGCTGACAACCGGTACGGGCAATGAAGCAGACAAAGCCCACCATGCATTCGGGGAATTCAGAAACAACCGGGAAGATTCTGTCGAGATCCTGGTTCCGGAAGGCGCAAAAGCTTTTTCCGCGGAAATCTGGTGCCCGCCTGTGGCGCTCCTGTCGACGGGAATCCAGGCCCCCTCCGGCGACCGGGTCGCCAATATACCGGCCCGGCTGGGTACACAGGAAACCCTGGAATTTCTCCTGGACCGCACTAACGTAGAAATCAATTATGAGATCATACGCGGCGAGGGAGGTAATCAAATGATCTATCTTCGTTTTCTGACGCCTTCTCCGGGGATCTGGCGTCTCAATCTGACCGCTTCCGGCACGTCCGACAGTTTCTTCCATCTCTGGCTCCCTGCCTATGGGACGCTTGACGAAGATGTGCGCCTGCTTCGTCCCGACCCCTTTACCACGGTCATGGGGCCGGGCAACTGCATCCACTGCTTTACCGTGGCCGTCAATAACACCGCAAATACCGCCACAGAAGGTTTCTCCGGCAGGGGATATAACTTCCTGGATCTGATCACGCCCAGTATCGCCGCCCCCGGCGCCGATCTGACCGCGCCGTCCTATATTGAAGGATATCGGAGCATTACCGGCGCCAGCGCTTCCACGGCCCTGACCACCGGGTGCTGCGCGCTAATCCTGGAATGGGCCCGCAGCCTTACCCCGCCCAAAAACTACGGCCAGAATGAAATCAGTACTTTTCTGCTGCGCGGGGCCGACCGTCCTTCCGGAGAAACCTTCCCCAATCCCTTCTCCGGCTACGGAAATCTGAATCTGGAACAGAGTTTTCTGTCCTTTTTTGCCTGATCCTTCACACGTCCTGACGAATCTTCATACTATTAAGTGTACCAAATCTAATCGGAGGATTAAAACATGAGTGATTTAGCAGCAACAAACTGTGGATGCGGTTGTGAAGGCAACAATGGGATCAGTAATCTTTTCGGCGGCGGAAACTGCGGATGCCTGATCCTGCTCCTGCTTCTTTCGTCCTGCGGCGGCTGCGGCGAAGGTCTTTTCAACGACGGCGGCAACAACAGCTGCCTGTGGATCATCCTGCTTCTGCTCTTCTGCGGCGGCAATGGCTGCGGATGCGGATGCTAATTGATTCATCCGGATCATCTGATCCATGCGGAAATTCTGTCACGGCAGCTTTTCTGTATACTGAAGCATCCTGATAAGACAGGCGGAACCCACCCGGGTTTCGCCTGTCTTATGCTGTTCTTTCGCACACAAAAGCATAGAATGAACCTGCCTGGGCAGGTTCATTCTACAGTTATTGGGGAGAGGTATTTCTCTTTCGAGACCCCTGCATTCTTCTTTTACGCTGCGCCTCGCGCTGCTTTTTACGCTGAAGGCACTGAAGATCGATCTCGTAGACCGTATCTTCCTCAATAATTAATTTCGTTTTACCTTTCGACATAAAATTCACTCCTTTATTTACCATATGCGACAAACCAAAATTGGTTATACTATTTCTCTTTTTCCTTACATATTTTAATAAAAAAACGGAGGTATGCATGAGTGACGAAAAGACAGGAGGCGGCCGCATGACCGCTCTGGATGAAATGATATCCGGAGATTCCCTCCAGATGATGAAAGCCGCGGTCCCTTATCTTTCCCCCAGAGCCGCCGGTTTTGTCGCCGTATTTTCCAAAATGCAGGAACTACAGAATACCCTGCGGTTATACCGTCAGGTAAGCACATCCGGCGGTCTGCAGGCCATGTCCGCCGACAGGCCGCAGCCGACGCCGGCAGAACTCTTAAATGAGCTCAGGCAATACGCCGGCGCCCAGGGGCAGCAGGCTATTTCTTCAATCCAGCAGCTCTTAGACACCATACAACTCATCCAAATGTTTCAGGAAAGCGGTACTATGCCGCCCACGGAGGTTCAGCCATGAATGAAAACTGGATACGAGATCCCCTGCTGGCTCAGATCCCTGTAGAAAAACTTCTTATGCTTCAGACCATGACCACGCAGGCCGGACAGAAAAACCGCCAGGATCTGATGGTCTACCTGATGACCATGGCCAGAAATCCGGGCCAGATTCCGTTAAATTTTACGGACTCGGAGAAACAGGTGCTGCTCAGCGTGGTCCAGAAATACGCCTCTCCCCAGGAAGCGGCCCTGATCTCCCAGGCGCTTATGATGGCGAGCCGCTATAATAGCAATAATAACAATAACCCTAACAACCGTAACGGCAATCCCGACAGCCATAGCGGGAAATGAGAGAAGCGGGAATATCAATCCTGATATTCCCGCCCTGACTCAACATTCCCGTTCTCATACCGGGACGCCGTCTCCTGCTGCCGCCGTAACCCGTTCCACACACTGAATGGCCAGCCGCAGCGCCGTTTCCACGCTCTGCCGCCGTACTTCGCTGCGGCCGCCGCTAAACCGGCACTTTTTTACCGTCACTTTTCCCCCGACGCAGCAGCCGATATACACCAGACCCACCGGTTTCCCGGCCGTTCCGCCTCCCGGCCCCGCAATGCCCGTGGTGGCGATCCCCACCTCGGCCCCGGACGCCCGGCAGCATCCCCGGCACATCTGTGCCGCCGTATCCCGGCTCACCGCTCCGAGAGTCCGCAGAGTGATTTCTTTCACTCCCAGATACTTCCTTTTCGCCGCATTGGAATAGGTGACAAACCCTTCCTCAAACACATTCGAAGCGCCTGCCACATTGACAATCGCCGCCGCAACGGCTCCGCCGGTACATGATTCCGCCGTACTGACACGCCAGCCATACGCCTGCAAAAGCTCTGTCAGCTTTTCTTCCGCCGCATCGTTTTCTGTTTTATATTTTCCCATTTTTACACTCCTGCATATTTAATCCTGCATGGAAATCACCCGCCAGTTACGTACCAGATAATCCACCAGAGAGATCACGGTCAGCGCCAGAGACAGCCAGATCAATACCTGCCCGATCATATCAAAAACACCGCCCAGATCCGCAATCAGCACAATGGTCATCACCATCTGGCATACCGTCTTACATTTTCCCCAGATACCCGCCGCAATCACGATACCGTTATCCGATGCCACCAGCCGGAAACCGCTGATAATGAACTCCCGGGCGATAATAATCATCACGATCCAGGTGGGCATGACCTTCATATCCACAAAAGCAATCAACGCGGAACAGACCAGCAGCTTATCTGCCAGGGGGTCCATGAATTTCCCGAAATTTGTTATCAGATTATCCCGCCTCGCCAGATAGCCATCCAGCATATCCGTCAGGGAAGCAATCACAAAAATGGCCAGCGCGATCCACTTAGATCCTTCCACGGGAACTCCTCCCATCAGAAAAACCAGAAAAAACGGAATTAAAATCACTCTGAGCATTGTCAGTTTATTCGGCGTATTCATCTTCATCATCAATCTCTCCTATTAAATCATATTCCAGGGCGCCGGTCACACGGACCCTGACAAAATCACCGGACATCAGGTCGGCAGACGTATGGATAAAAACATAACCGTCCACACCAGGCGTATCCGCGTAGGTTCGTCCCACATAGGCGTCCTCATCCGCCACCTTGCCCTCGACAACGGCCTCAACAACCCGGCCTATGCGGGCCTGACCCTTGTCCAGAGAAATCTCCTGCTGTAATTCCATGATCTCAGCCTTCCTGGCTTCCTTCACTTTCTCGTCAATCTGGCCCTCCATCACGGCTGCCGGCGTGCCGTCCTCCCGGGAATAGGTGAACACACCCAGCCGATCAAACGCCATCCTGTCAACAAAATCGAGGAGTTTGGCATGATCTTCCCGGGTCTCCCCCGGAAATCCGGTAATCAGCGTCGTGCGCAGCGCGATATCCGGTATGGCCGCCCTGAGCCCGCCAATCAGAGCCTCCAGCTTTTCCCTCGTCGTCCGGCGCCCCATGAGCTTTAAGATCCGATCGCTGGCATGCTGAATCGGCAGATCCAGATAATGACAGATCTTTTTCTCCGTTTTTATCGTCTCAATAAGCTCCGGATATATCTCCTCAGGATAACAATACAGTACCCGTATCCAGGACAGTTCCGGGATAGCGCACAGCTCTTTCAGCAACCGGTGCAGCGACTTTTCTCCATATAGATCTACACCGTACAAAGTGGTCTCCTGGGCCACCAGGATTAATTCACGCCCCCCCCCCTCGGCCAGCCTGCGGGCCTGAGCCAGCAATTGCTCCATGGGAACGCTGCGGTAGCTCCCCCGCAGAGAAGGAATCACGCAGTAGGTACAGTGTTTATCGCATCCTTCAGCAATCTTGAGATATTCGTAATGCCCCCCGGTAGTCACGATCCGCTGAGAACCCGGACGGGGCGGCCCTTCCGGCGGAACGACATGTAATACTTTTTCTCCCTCCAGAACCCGGTCCAGCACCTGTCCCAACCGGTCAAAAGCGCCCGTACCGATCACTGCGTCAATCTCCGGAATCTCTTCCAGGATATCTCCCTTAAAACGCTGGGCCAGGCAACCGGTTACGATCAATGCCCTGCAATTTCCGTTCGCCCGATACCCGGCCATTTCCAAAAGGACCTGCACGCTCTCCTCCATGGCATCATGGATAAAGCTGCATGTGTTGACTACAATGATATCCGCCGCTTCTTCATCGTCGGTAATCTGAATCCCCCGCTCTACAAGCAGACCCAGCATTTCCTCCGAATCCACCAGATTCTTATCACAGCCCAGAGAAACAAAAAATACGTTCATCTATGTCTCCTCCCGTCCGGCTTTCTCTGCGCCATATGCACAGACAGATACAGAAAATCCTCCGCCGCACAAGATATGCCTTCGAGGGGACTGTCTCTGCATACTATGGCATGTAATAAAGGCTGCACAGGGCATAGGGCTATTCCCCCTCTGCGCAGCCTTTCACACATTTCCTTTTACATTTCTTCTGTATCCGCTTCCGGCTCCTCAACCGGGAAATCCGATTCTCCCTCGTCTTCCGCCGTCTCCTGCAGCACGAATTCTTCTGTCTCTGCCGACACTTCTGCAGATAGTTCCTGCGTATCCCCGGCTATTCCCTCCGTTTCCCCGTCGGCCGTCTCATCTTCAGGGACAATCTTTACTTTTCCCGTATAGAGCTCCTCTACGGCCACGGACAGAGGTTTCCTGCCGCTTACGTATTTATTCAGCATGGTCTCCTCACCGCTGATCAGCTGGCGCGCCCTCTTGCTGGTGGCCAGCACAATGGAATAACGGCTGTTTACCAGGGGCTCTTCGTCCAGCTCCGTATCACTGTTTACTACCTGCATCAATTCTGAATAAGATGGATGGATCATAATCATTCTCCTTTACATAGCTTTTTGCGTTCCCGAATCACACTCTTATGTTCTCAGTTCTTTTTGAATCCTTGCCACAAATTCTTCGTTTGCGCTCATTCGCGCATGGGCATTTGCGATAATGTCGTGAAGCTTTTTCGTACTCTCCTGCAAATCGTCGTTAATCAGCAGGTAATCATACTTGTTCATCAGTTCCGCTTCTTCTCCGGCCCGTTTCAGACGGCCCGCAATCACCTCCGCGCTCTCCGTCCTGCGTTCCTCCAGACGCCTCCTCAGCTCCGCAGCGCTCGGCGGCGTTACAAATACGGTGATCGCGTCGGGATACTGCCGTTTGACGATCATGGCCCCCTGCACTTCGATTTCCAGGATCACGTCCCTGCCGGACGCCAGTTGATCCTCCACATATTTCCGGGGGGTCCCGTAATAATTCTCCACATACCGGGCGTACTCAATAAAGGCATGCTCACTGATCATATGTTCAAATTCTTCCCTGTCAAGGAAAAAATAATCACGACCGTCCACTTCTCCCTCTCTGGGCCTTCTCGTCGTCGCAGAAACCGAGAGCGCATAGCCCTCATAACGGCTCAGTAATTCATGCATCAGCGTACCTTTTCCGGCGCCGGAAAAACCCGATACAATGACCAATATACCCGTCGCGTCATTCATCTTTCTCCCCCACATCCTCTCTGGTGTTGAACCTTTTCATGATTGTATCCGGCTGCAGAGCGGAAAGAATCAGATAATCCGTCTCGCTGAAAATCACGGATTTAGTCTTACGCCCCTGGGTGGCGTCAATAATCCGGTTCTCCTCCCTTGCCCGCTGTACCATGCGCTTCACTGGAGCGGCGTCCGGACTCACCGCCGCCAGAACCATATCCGAATTCACCACATTGCCAAATCCAATCGGTATCAGTCTTGCCAATATTATCACCTTTCACAACCGCGTACAGCCTTCACGGCTGCCGCCTCTATTCAATATTTTGAATTTGCTCACGTATTTTCTCAATCTCGGTTTTCAAATCGATCCCCAGATTGGACGTTTCCAGATCATTGGCTTTGGAGAGGATCGTATTTGCCTCCCGATTCATTTCCTGGGCAAGGAAATCCAGCTTGCGGCCGATCCCTGTGCCCTCTCTCAACGCCTGCTCCATGTGCTTTACATGGCTTCTCAGCCGAACCGTTTCCTCGTCCGTGCAGATTTTATCGGCGTAGAGCACCACCTCTGCGGCGATGCGCCCCTCCTCTATCTGACTGCCGTCGAGAAGCTCTCTCACCTTCGTCTCCAGGCGGTCCCGATAGGCCGCAAGGATTTCCGGCTCTCTTTCCTTGATGCGATCCACCATACCGTCTATACTGTTCAGTTTCTCCTCCAAATCCCGTGAGAGATTTTCTCCTTCTTTCTCCCTGGATTCGGAAAATGCTTTTGCCGCGGAGCGAAGGGCCGTCTCGATTCCCTCCCAGACAGCCTGCTCGTCAATCTGCTGCTCCTCCAGGGTAAAGACCTCCGGCAGCCCGGCCAGCACAGCCGCGCTCATATCCGTCGGCAAATGGAACGTCTCCGTCATCTGGCGCATATACTGCAGATATTCCTCTGCCATCTGTTCATTGTATTTCAGCGAGGCCCGGCACTGTGTGAAATCCTCACAGCTAATAAATACGTCTACCTTGCCGCGGCTCACATATTCCTTCAATATACTTCTGATAGCCGCCTCATAAAAACTAAATTTTTTCGACATTCGTATATTAAAATCCAGATAACGATGGTTGACCGCCTTGATTTCCACCGTAATCTTCCTGCTTTCATCCTGGTATTCGGCCCTGCCGTATCCTGTCATGCTCTTTATCATCGTGAAAGTTTCCTTTATCCATTAATCCATACCGGTTTCCATACACACGAATTCATTATATGTCAATCGTAAACCCTAGTCAAATCCTTTTTTTCCTGTTACAATGAAAAGACTTATGATGAAACTTCGGGGAGGATATTTCTATGGCATTTGATGGAATTACCGTCGCAAACCTGCGTATCGAATTGGAAAAGGCCCTGTCCGGCGGCCGGATCAGCAAGATCGCCCAGCCGGAATCAGACGCCCTCATGCTTACTGTAAAAAATCAGAAAACCAACTATCGGCTCTTTCTCTCCGCCAGCGCCTCGCTGCCCCTTCTGTATCTGACCGAAAAAAACAGGCCCGGCCCCATGCAGGCCCCGAATTTCTGCATGCTGCTGCGCAAACATATCGGCAGCGGCAGGATTCTCTCCGTCACACAACCCGGCCTGGAGCGTATCCTGTGCTTTTCCATTGAACATCTTGACGAGATGGGCGACCTATGCCGTAAAAAACTGATTGTAGAACTGATGGGTAAGCACAGCAATATTATTTTCTGTGATGACGAAGATCACATTCTCGACAGTATCAAACATGTATCGGCCAATATGAGCTCGGTCCGGGAGGTCTTACCCGGGCGCACATGGTTCATTCCTGATACCCGGAAAAAGGCAGACCCCCTGACCGTGACCCAGAAAGACTTTGCCGTAAACCTTACCGCGAAGCCTGTACCTCTTGCCAAAGCCCTCTACCAGACCTTCACCGGATTCTCCCCCATACTGGCGGAGGAACTGTGCGAACGGGCGGGTCTGGACAGCGCCCGGCCCGCGGGCGGCTGCACGGCGGAAGATATGGAAAAGCTCTACATTCAGGCCTCTCTGCTCCTCAATGGCCTGCGGGAAGGGCATCTCTCCCCCCGCATCATCTATGAAAACCGCATTCCTAAGGATTTTACCTGCTTTCCTTATAGGATTTTCGCCGGAATGGATTACAGAGAGTACCCTTCCATCTCCGCCGTACTGGAAACTTACTATGCCGAGAAAGAAAAAAGTTCCCGCATCCGCCAGAAATCTTCTGATTTACGCCGCATTGTACAGAGCGCTCTGGAGCGCAGTCAGCGAAAGCTGATCCTGCAGGAAAAACAGATGCGGGATACAGAGAAAAAAGACAAGTACCGCATTTACGGAGAAATGATCCACACCTACGGCTACTCCGTGCCGGAACACGCAAAAAAATTCGAGGCCATCAACTATTATACCAATGATCCTGTTACGGTTCCCCTGAATCCGGAGCTGACTCCCGCGGAAAACGCCAAAAAATATTTCGACCGTTACAGCAAGCTAAAGCGGACCGCAGAGGCCCTGTCCACCTTACTGGTGGAAACCCGGGAGGAAATCGAACATCTGGAATCTATCGCCACCGCCCTGGATATTGCTGTGTCCGAGAGCGATCTGACCCAGATCAAACAGGAGCTGACCGCGTATGGCTATATCAAAAAGCACGCGGCAAGCACACGCCGGGAACGGGTAACCAGCCGCCCCTTCCACTATATCTCCTCCGACGGCTACCATATGTATGTGGGCAAAAATAATTTCCAAAATGACGAGCTGACCTTCAAAGTAGCCACCGGCAACGACTGGTGGTTCCATGCCAAAGGGCAACCCGGTTCCCATGTCATTGTCAAATGCGGCAACGACGAACTGCCGGACAGAAGTTTTGAGGAAGCCGCGAAGCTGGCCGCCTACTATTCCAAAGGCCGTCAGGCCCCAAAAGTGGAAATCGATTATATCCAGAAAAAACATGTGAAAAAAACCAACGGGGGAAAGCCGGGATTTGTGATTTACCATACAAATTATTCTATGAGCATTGCGCCGGATATCTCCGGGATCAAGATAGTGGAGTGAGGAAAACCACATACGTACAGAGACACAACGGCCCTTCACGGCCGGGCGGATTCCGTAATATAAAAAAAGCATAAAAATAGTGAATTATAGAAAAAAACGGCTAAATTTGCCATGTGGTTTCGTTATAGTTATAGCAGGTGACAAAACACTCGGTCCCTTATACCCCTTGCGGGAGGTACCTATACATCCACGAATACATACGACTATACATTCACACAGACGGAGTACATGAGCATGAAAGCAAATCAACGATTTTTTCCCGACACAGAGACTGGACTTACAAAAGAGCAGGTAGAACAGCGTATTCATGAAGGACTGATCAATACTCCTGTGGAACCGCCCTCAAAGACGGTACCGGATATTATAAAGAGTAACGTATTTACCTATTTTAATCTGGTTTTTGCAGTGATCGCCGTGCTGCTGATTATCGCGGGCTCTTTCCGCGATCTGACTTTTTTACCCATTGTCATCGCTAACACGGTCATCGGTATTGTTCAGGAGATCCGATCAAAAAATGTCCTGGATAAGCTGACCGTACTGAACGCGCCCAAATCCCGGGTAATCCGGGACGGCAGTGAAATGGTCATTCCCTCCTCGGAACTGGTGCTGGACGATATGGTGATTTTCGCTGCCGGCAATCAGATTCCCGCCGATGCCGAGGTGGTCGATGGACAAATCCAGGTCAATGAATCTCTGATCACCGGAGAGGCCGACGAGATCACCAAAGAACCCGGCTCCCCGCTGCTCTCCGGCAGTTTTGTCGTCAGCGGTAAATGTTATGCCCAGTTAGATGAAGTGGGTGAGGATTCCTATATTTCCCAGCTGACCCTGGAAGCGAAAAAGGGCAAGCCTAAAGAACAAACGGAAATGATCCGTTCCCTGGATAAAATCGTGCTGGTTGCAGGCATCCTGATCATCCCCATCGGAATCGTTCTGTTTTCCCAGCAGTATTTTCTCTCCGGAGAGACTTTCCGCAGCAGCGTCACCTCCATGGTGGCCGCCATCATCGGCATGATTCCCGAAGGCCTTTACCTTCTGGCCAGTGTGGCCCTGGTGGTCAGCGTCATGCGCCTGGCCGGCAAAAAGGTACTGGTGCATGATATGAAATGTATCGAGATGCTGGCCCGGGTGGACACTCTCTGTGTAGATAAAACCGGAACGATTACAGAAAATGAGATGACTGTGGATGACATTCTTCCCTTTGACAGCGGGAAAGCCTCGAGACAGGACTGCGAAAAACGCCTGTCCGATTTTGTCTCCAATATGGAAGCCGACAACAGTACCATGAAGACGCTGAAAAAGTACTTCCGGCCGGAGCGCACTGCCACGGCGGAAGCCGTGACGCCCTTCTCGTCTGCCTATAAGTACAGCAGCGTTTCTTTCGAGGACGGAGCCTATGTACTTGGCGCGCCGGAATTTGTCCTAGGGGATGATTATGAGGAATACGAGGAACAGGTAGCCGGCTACAGCAGCAAAGGCTACCGCGTACTGATTTTCGGAGAATACAGTGAAAATCCCCAGGGCCAAGCCCTGACTGGGGACTTTACTCCCTGGTGCCTGCTGCTTCTGTCC
The DNA here is from genome assembly GCA_949471785.1 of uncultured Lachnospiraceae bacterium. Taxonomy (GTDB): domain Bacteria; phylum Bacillota; class Clostridia; order Lachnospirales; family Lachnospiraceae; genus UBA11957. Next base: position 34,074 of record CASWRE010000025.1, read on the forward strand.
AATCAGATCCGCGAGGAGGCGCCGGAGACTTTTCGCTATTTTGCGGAACAGGATGTGTGTATTAAGGTCATTTCCGGAGACAATCCCATGACCGTATCCGAGGTAGCTCAGAAGGCAGGTATTGTAAACGCAGACAAATATATTGACGCCCGGATGCTGGAAAGCAGTGAGGATATCGCCATGGCCGTCCGGCAATTCACCGTATTCGGCCGGGTGACGCCGGATCAGAAACGCAAATTCGTCCGCGCCCTGCAGGCGGACGGGCACACTGTAGCCATGACGGGGGACGGTGTAAACGACGTGCTGGCATTAAAAGACGCCGACTGCAGTATCGCCATGGCCTCCGGCTCCGACGCTGCCGCCCAGGCTTCCGATCTGGTGCTTCTCGATTCCCGGTTTTCCAGTATGCCTTCCGTGGTGGCGGAGGGACGCCGGGTAGTGAACAACATTACCCGCTCCGCCAGCCTGTTCCTGGTAAAAAATATCTTCTCCCTGCTCCTGGCCATCTTTTCCATGGTTATCGTGCTGGATTATCCGCTGGAACCTTCCCAGGTATCGCTGATCAGTATGTTCACCATCGGGGTACCCGGATTTTTTCTGGCCATGCAGCCCAACAAAAATCGGATCGAGGGCCACTTTATATCGAATGTACTGGTATCCGCCCTGCCGGCCGGGCTGACAGACGCCGTAGCGGTAGGCGCCCTTGTGATCTTCGGCAACACCTTCGGCGTGGACGCTACGGACCTCTCCACCGCGGCAACTCTCCTTCTGGCCATCGTAGGGCTGATGATCCTCTACAGAGTCAGCAAACCACTGAATCTGCTGCGCGGCGCCGTACTGATCTGCAGCGCGGTAGGTATGCTGTTCTGTATTTTCTTCATCAGCGACCTGTTTGCCATCACCGGCATTTCTCTCCGGTGCGGTATGCTGCTGGGGGTATTTGCGGTATGCACGGAGCCCATGCTGCGATACAGCAGTATCGTGGTGAAACGGATCAGTATTTTTATAAGAAAGCTGTGGGACGGCGCGCAATACGTAAAAAGTAAAGAATATAAATAAAATAAAGGGCAGCAGCTGTCGAATACATAAACAGCTGCTGCCCTTTATTTTGTCTTTCTATATCCTTTTACGCATCCACATCTTCAATCTGAGAAGCCCTCGCCTCGATCTCTTTCGACTGGATATCCGAAGGAGCCTGCTCATAGCGGGCAAACTCATAGGAAAAATCACCGCTTCCTCCGGTCATGGAACGAAGCACCGTGGAATAACCGTGGATCTCCAGCATAGGCACATCAGCCTCAATAATCGTATTGCCCTTGTGATCCGGGTTCATGCCCAGCACACGTCCGCGCCTCTTATTCAAGTCGCCCATCACATCGCCGGTATACTTGTCGGCCACCGTCACTTTCATATTGACAATGGGCTCCAGAAGTACGGGAGAAGCATCCATAAAGCCTTTCTTGAAAGCCATCCTTGTCGCCTGCTTAAAAGCCATCTCGGAGGAATCCACCGGATGATAAGAACCGTCATAGAGGACTGCTTTCACGCCCACTACCGGGTAAGCTGCCAGAGGACCGGACTCCACGGATTCCTGCAATCCCTTCTCAACGGCCGGGAAATAATTCTTCGGCACGGCGCCGCCTACCACCATTTGCTCAAAAGTGTAGGTAGATTCCAGATCGCCGGAGGGCTCGAAACGCATCTTCACATGGCCGTACTGACCATGGCCGCCGGTCTGCTTCTTATACTTCGCATCCACATCGGAATTCTTGCGGATCGTCTCACGGAAAGCCACCTTCGGCTTTACCAACTCCACATCTACTTTATAACGCTCTTTCAGCTTACTGATCACGATATCCAGCTGCTGATCGCCGATACCATAGATCAGAGACTGATGATTGGCAGAATCATTGACCAGCTTAAGGGTCAGATCCTCCTGAGCCATCTTGCTCAGCGCCTGGGCCGCCTTATCCAGCTCATTCTTATTGGGCACTATGTACCGCATGCAATTATAGGGTGCGGACACCGCCGGCTTGGTATAGAGCACCTGATTATTCTTCGAGGCGCAAAGAGTATCGCCGGTCCGCGCGTCCAGTTTGCCGATGGCGCCGATATCCCCTGCAAACAGCTCGCTCACTTCAACAGGCTTATTTCCTTCCAGCACATACAGCTTACCGAGACGTTCTTCCTCCTCCTGAACAGAATTATACATCGTATCATTAGTCTTGAGCACGCCGGAGCATACCTTGATCAGAGAATACTTTCCGATGAACGGGTCAACAATGGTCTTAAATACGACGGCGGATTTCGCTTTGGCAAAATCATAATCCGCCTGATAAATCTCGCCCGTATCCTTAGTCATACCCACCCTCTCTCTCTGAGTCGGGTTGGGCATAAAGTCTACAATATCATCCAGCAGATTGGTGACGCCGTACAAAATATTAGGCGCACCCATACTGACGGGTACCAGGGAACCGTCCTGAATATTCATGGAAGCTGCCATCATAATCTCGTCCACAGAGAACTCGTCGCCCTCGAAATACCTGTCCATAAATTCTTCGCTGGTTTCCGCCACGGATTCCATCAGAATATCTCTGTATTTCTCCAGATATTCCTGGCAATAATCCGGGATAGGACATTCTTCATGAACGTCCTTCGCCAGGAACTTACGCCCCTTATTCTTCACGATATTTACATAACCGGTAAACTCTTCATTCTGGCGAATAGGCATATGAAGAGGCGCAATCTTCTTGCCATACAGCTCGGTCAGATCTTCAATGACCTTCCGGTAACTGACCGTATCATTGTCCATACCTGTCACAAAGAACATACGGGGCAGTTTAAACTTCTCACACAGGTCCCAGGCCTTCTGTGTACCAACCTGTACGCCGGATTTGCCGTTTACCACAATGATAGCGGCGTCCGCCGCCGATACGGCTTCTTCCACCTCGCCTACGAAATCAAAAAATCCCGGCGTATCCAGCACGTTGACTTTGCAGCCGTGCCACTGCACCGGGATCACCGATGTGGATATTGAAAATTTGCGTTTGATTTCCTCTTTATCGTAATCGCTGACCGTATTTCCGTCCGTGACTTTACCCATTCTGCTGGTAATACCGGACAAATACGCCATCGCTTCAGTCAAAGTCGTCTTACCGGCTCCGCCGTGTCCAAGGAGTACTACATTGCGAATTTTGTCTGATCTGTAAACGTCCATGATTAAAACCTCCAATATTTCGATATAGTCATATTCTACTAGACAATCGGCCTCACTTCAAGCAAATTATTCAAAACACACAAATATATTAGAATTATTAATAAGTGACATCGTTTTATAAATATTGTTCCATTCACATTCAGACAGAATATCGTTTAACAGACGCATGAGACCATGCCTTAATCTTCTCTGTCCATACCATACTCCATGATTTCACCCGTGACCGCGTTGATCTGATACTCGTATTCCATCCTGTCCTTATAAAATTCTATTTCATACACATCATACCCGTCGTCATTCTCCAGCTTGGCCTTGGAAAAGCTGACCTCATCTTCTGTGAATCCGACATGCTCAAGGGCGATGGCCTTCGCTTTGTCAATTCCTATATAGGCGCCTGTACCCTGAGTATCCGAAGCGCCCGTCTGCCCGTCCTGCGCGCCGGTATGAGAATTATCCTGTGTAGCCGCGCCGGATTCACCTGCCGGCCTATCCCCCCGGCCGCCCTGGGCAGATACCGCCTGACTCTCTCCTTCCGTTTTTTCCGCAGTAATAATATCTGAGCCGCTGATATCCAGCACTTCCATCTGCTTTTTCACCACGGAGCCGTCCTCCGCTTTGATCCAGTACTCATACTCTGTGTTGTCGGCAACAAACTCTACTTCATAAACAAAATGGCCCTGCTCATGTCCATATTCGGCATGAACCCTTTTTGCCAGGACAGGATCTATCCCCGCATCCGCAAACGCAAAATTCTTTGCATTTTCTTCCCCGATAGAGGTATGTTTCACGGCAGTTCTTGCCGTTAATAAAATTCCCAAACCAATAATAATCAGCAACAGGAACAGGCTGCCCATGGTTATGGCCGTGCGCTTAGGTGTGGAAAATAATTTCTTTATCATAACGAATCCTTCCTTTCTTAATATGCCCTGATATACAGAAAACGGCCACGCCGATCGTACCTTTCGTTTCGCCGTTTTTCTGTGTGCATTATATAATCGGATTATTAAAACATTATTAGAGAGAGAAAAAAGGAATTTCTCAGGGCATCGGCAATGTCAGGGTAAAAACACTGCCCTTTCCCGGCGTACTTTCCACAATCACTTCGCCCCCGTGAAACCGGGCAATCTCCTGGGCCATGGACAGGCCCAGTCCCAGACCGATCCCGGAACGGGAATTGTCCGCCTGATAAAAACGACGGAAGATTTTCTGCTGCTCTTCTCTGTCGATACCGATGCCATCATCGGCCACGGAAAGGCAAAGCTTCCCGTTCCCGAGCCAGAGCCGGACAAAAATATGCCCATCCTCCCGGCCATAGCGATAAGCATTGCTGATAAGATTGATAAGCAGACGGGAAAGAAGCTCACGGTTTCCATAAAACGTCACATCATTTTCCGCGTCAAACCGCAGGGAAATCCCTTTCTCCCGAATCAACGCCATATCCGTGCACACGGATGTGACCAGCTCCGTCACAGAGACATTTTCCTTTCCATATCGATCTGAATGACTGTCCAGCCGGGCGAAATCCAGCATATCATTGATCAGCCCCGACATCTTTTTTCCCTGCCTCTGTATAACCTTAAGAGCTTCCTCATACTCCCCGGCAGTCCTTGGCTCTTCAAGGATATACTCACACTGCGCCAGAATCACGGACATCGGTGTGCGGAGCTCATGAGAAGCGTTGGAAGTGAACTGACGCTCCGCCTCAAACGCCTTATCCAGCTTCTCAAACATATCGTTAAAGCTGTCGGCAAGCTGATGCAGTTCATCCTGACCGCCCCCCAGATCAATCCGCTTCTTCAGATCATTCTCTCTCCCGATCTGATCGGCCGTTCGGCATATCTCCTGAATAGGCCCCAAGGCCCTGGCGGCAATCCAATAGCCGCCCACAGAAGCCAGTAAGACCAGAAGGGGCAGAAAAATGATTGAAATCTGTATCAGCGTAGAATTTTGCACAGTTCCCTGTTCTTCCGACACAACCCCTCTGAGCCAGAGCTCTTCCAGTCCGTCTTCCGTCAGCTTTCTGTCAAAAATATAATATTTCCTGTCATCCACATGAATATGCTGGACATGACCGTCCGCAAAACCCACGCCGGAAACCTGTCGTGAGATCGGATTTTCTCCATACAGCAGCACGTCGTCTTCCTGATACAGGGCAGTATAAACCTGATTGACCGCATCCAGAAAATCATCGTCAATCTCCAGGTAACCCTCCCCATACCGGATAAAGTGATCCACGTCATCGCTCAGATTCACATCCGCAATGCTCTGATAAAATTCCACCTCATCTACATTGTCTTCCACGATCTCGATCAGATTGTCCCGTATGGTTTTTTGCAATATCTGATCACTGACGAAAAAAATGGCCACATAGGTAAACAGCACCACCAGGATCAGTGCGGCCGTAAACCAGAAAGTAATCCTGAACCTGATAGAAAGACGCTTCATTTATTCTCACCCGCCCGCAGGACATATCCTCTCCCGCGGACAGTGCGTATGAGCTTTATCTCATGTCCGTCGTCGATCTTCTTGCGCAGATAGCTGATATATACATCCACTACATTAGTGCCGCCCTCATACTCGAAATTCCATATATGATTTTCAATTTTTTCTCTGGATAATACGATGCCCTGATTGAGCATAAAATATTCCAGCAGAGCATATTCCCTGGCAGATAAAATAATCTCTTTTCCGCCCCGTTTCACCGCGTGGCTGGCACAGTCCAAAGTCAGATCCTCTATGGATAGAATATTGCTCACCGTTCCAAAAGCAGTTCGCGTCATGGCCCGCAGGCGGGCAGACAGTTCCTCAAAAGAAAAGGGTTTGACAAGATAATCGTTTGCCCCGCTGTCCAATCCTCTGACACGGTCAGTCACAGCGTCCCTCGCCGTGAGAAAGAGCACCGGCGTTGTCTTTCCGGCATCCCGAAGGCTTTTCAAAACGGCAAATCCGTCTGCTTTCGGCATCATGATATCCAGAATGACAGCGTCATAGTCTGTGTAGGAAAGGACATCTATGGCCTCCTCACCGTCCAGACAACTATCTACGCTGTAGCCGTCAGAAGTCAGCTTCCTGGTAATAATCCTGTTCAAATCCTGTTCGTCCTCAGCCAGTAAAATACGCATTTTACGATCACCTCATCTCTTTTCAATTTAAAACATTGGTTGTTACCGTTTATAAACTGCCACCTATTTGACAAAAAGATCCATCTGTGCTCTAATAGAAAAAAACAAAAAGGAACACGATCAGCATATGGAACGAAACTCTCAAAAACAAAACCTTGGCGAGGACCCCGTAGGGCCTCTGCTGTTGAAACTGGCCATACCGACCATCATCGCTCAAATCGTCAACCTGCTGTACAATCTCGTTGATCGCATCTATATCGGGCACATCCCGGAAGTAGGCGATATGGCTCTGACAGGTCTGGGGCTCTGCTTTCCTGTCATTATGATGATCACCGCCTTCTCCAGCCTGATCGGAGCCGGCGGTGCACCCCGGGCCGCCATCTACATGGGAAAAGGGGACATGGACAGCGCCGAACAGATCCTGGGAAACTGTACGGCCATGCTCTTTGGTCTTTCCATAGCGCTCACCGTTTTGCTGGAATCCGGAGGGCCTGCAATCCTGCGGCTGTTCGGGGCCAGCGACAATACTTTTCCCTATGCCATTTCCTACATGAGGATCTACGTATTCGGGACAATCTGCGTCATGACGACCCTGGGCCTGAATATGTTCGTAACCACTCAGGGATTTTCAAAAATCAGTATGATGACGGTGCTAATCGGTGCGGTGCTTAATATTATCCTTGATCCGATCTTTATATTCGTACTTGGCATGGGCGTACAGGGCGCCGCTCTGGCAACGATACTCTCCCAGGGGGTGTCGGCCCTGTGGGTGCTGCGTTTCCTGACAGGAAAGAAAACCCGGCTGAAAATACGGCCGGTAAAAATGCGTGTCCGGCGCAAGGTGATCCTCCCTGTCCTGGCCCTGGGTGTGGCCCCTTTTATCATGAATCTCACAGAAAGCCTTCTGAACGTGGCTTTCAATTCTTCTCTGGCAAAATTCGGCGGGGACGCAGCCGTGGGGGCCATGACTATCCTGTCCAGCATCATGCAGCTTCAGTTTCTACCCGTCCAGGGGCTGGGACAGGGCGCACAGCCGCTAATCAGTTTCAATTACGGCGCAGGCAAAATCGACCGGGTGAAAAAAACCTTCCGCATATTGCTGGCGTCCAGCCTGGTCTATACACTGATATTCTGGCTCATGGTGGAACTTTTCCCCGGGATATTTGTACGCCTGTTCAACAATAATTCGCCCACCCTGATCAGTCTGACAAAATGGGCCCTGCGCATTTATATGGGCGCTTCCGGTCTGTTCGGCATCCAGATGGCCGTACAGCAGACTTTCATGGCGCTGGGACAGGCAAAGCTTTCCCTCCTGATCGCCTGTCTGCGCAAGGTCATCCTCCTGATCCCGCTGATTTATATTCTGCCGTTTTTCTTTGCGAATAAAGTATTTGCCGTATTCCTGGCAGAACCGGTGGCGGATCTTTTATCCGTCGTCACAGCAGGAACTCTTTTTACTCTCAATATCAATAAAATATTGGCAAAACCTGCACTGGAACGCGCCTGAATCATGTTCTCACACAGCCACGCAGCAACCGAAGGCGTCCCCTGGGAAGCGCGTGGCCCGGGTGCGAAAAGTAACGTTTTTTCGCACATGCTTATTTCGCTTTTGTTTTCTTCACAAACCATTTTCCCCAGGCAGAGAGCTGACTGGTTTTCCAGCCCGTCGTCTTTTTCGCCGACGATTTCAGCAGGGCCGAACTTTCCTGCTTATTGGAAAGATTCCATGCCACGTAGCTGATCTTATTTTTGTTTAAAAATGTCATCCACCTGTTTCCCTCTTTCGTATTTAGTCTCCCGTTTCCGGAAGCATCGGAAATTCCGAATTCGGAAACGAAAAGAGGAAGGCCCGCGTCCAGCGCTGCCTGAGCTTTTTTCCGCAGCTCTCCGCCATGGGTACCGGCATAAAAATGCAACGTATACATGACATTTTTATAACCTTTGAGCGGATTTTTCGCCGCGACATCCACATCCTGAGACCAGACAGGCGTGCCGACCAAAATCACTGCATCCTTATCCTGGGCGCGTATGGTTTTGATCACTTTTTTCGCATAGGTCCGTATTGTGCTCCACTTCGTTCCGCCGTTTGGTTCATTGCAGATTTCGTAAAGGACATGGGTATATTTTCTGTACTTCCTGGCCATCCGTTTAAAAAAAGCCAACGCCTTTTTCTCATGGGTACGGGGATTCCCGTCGCTCAAAATGTGCCAGTCGATAATCACATACATCCCTGCCTTTTCAGCGTACTGCACACCCTGATCGATCCGCTTCTCCAGAGCTTTTCGATTGGCCGCGCTTCCGACACAGTAACCATTATAGTCGCTGGTGTACAGAGCGAGGCGCACCGCATTGATTTTCCAGTTTTTCTTCATATAGGTAAAAGCCTTCTGGTTCACATACTCCGGATACCAAGACAACCCATGCGTGCTGACTCCTTTTAATTGCACCGCCTTCCCTTTGGCATTCACCAACTGCGTCCCCTTTACTTTCAGTTTCGGCAGTTTCGCCGCCTGCACCCGGCAGCTGCTGAAAGCGACAAGAAAAGAAACACATACCATCATAAAACAGCCCGTCATCCATTTTCGATATCGGTTCATCTGTCCTCCCCTTTCTTTTTAAAATATTTCATAAAAACATAGTACTATATTTTTCGGCGAATATCTATATTTTCTTGCTTATATGGCGGGTCATCCATGATCCCATACATTTTATCACGTTGTTTCGTTAAAATCTCCTCTTCCGGCCATTGACTTTTCAAAAACCATGACTTAAAATAATCCCCGTGCTTATTTCATGCATAAAATGCAACAGAAAGGATAATATTCCGCCGTCATTTGCAGCGGAATCAACGATCATTATGGAAAACTTAACAGTCGGATTCATCGGACTCGGGCTGATCGGCGGCTCCATCGCCAAGGCTCTTCGAAAATTTCATCCCAGCTGCCGGATTATGGCCTACTCCCGTACGCCGGAAACCGTGGAAACAGCCAAGCAGGAAGGGGTTATCGACATTGTCTGCGAAAAAGAAGACCCCTTTTTTTCCGCCTGTGACTATATCTTCATGTGTGCTCCCGTATCCAGCAATATTGAATATCTTCCGTTTCTCAAAGATAATATGCGTCCCGCCTGCATCCTGACCGATGTGGGCAGTGTCAAGACGCCGATCCACGACGCCATAGACAACATGGGGCTGTCTTCCATGTTCATCGGCGGCCATCCCATGGCCGGTTCAGAGAAAAGCGGTTATGCCAACGCTACAGACTATCTGATCGAGAATTCCTACTACATCCTGACTCCCGGCGACGGCGTACCCCAGGAAAAGATCGACGATTTCTCCCGTCTGATATCTTCCATCGGCGGACTGCCCATCACCATTTCCTGCGGGGAGCACGACTATATCACCGCCGTGATCTCCCACCTGCCCCATGTCATCGCCTCCACCCTGGTCAATGCGGTACAGCGTCTGGACGGGCCGGAGGCCCACATGAAAATGATCGCCGCGGGAGGCTTTAAGGATATTACCCGTATTGCTTCCTCTTCTCCGGAAATGTGGCAGCAGATCTGCAGTGAAAACCAGGCAAATATCGCCCGGGTGATCGATGTTTACATTGACATGCTCAAAGAAGCCAGGGAGATGATCTGCGAAAAGGACAGTCCCGGAGTTTATCGGATGTTCGAGGATTCCCGGGATTACCGCAATTCTTTCGGGGACTCTTCTTCCGGCCCGATTAAGAAGATCTACTCTTTCTATTGTGACATCTATGATGAACCGGGCGGCATCGCGACCATCACGATTATGCTGGCTATGCGGGGCATCAGCATTAAAAATATCGGCATCGTGCATAACAGGGCCTTTGAAGAGGGTGTGCTGAATATCGAGTTTTATGATGAAGATTCCTGTCAGCAGGCTATGACGATTCTGCGCTCGCGCAATTATACGGTTCACGAGAAAAACTGAGAGGGAACGCTTGCAGACGCCGCTGTATCCGGTTTCTCATAATCTGAACGGCCAAAGCAGCGCTGCGGCGAACGAACTTGTATGGAAGGTAGACATCACGTTATGAATTTTGTAAAATGCCGCCGCATACGCGGCGAAATCAATATTCCGGGAGATAAATCGATCTCTCACCGCGCCGTTATGTTCGGCGCATTGGCAAAAGGAACGACAGAAGTGTCGCATTTTCTAAAAAGCGCCGACTGCCTGTCTACAATCTCCTGTTTTCGAAAAATGGGAATTGAAATGGAAGAATCGGAAGACCTTCTTAAGATCCACGGAAAAGGCCTCCACGGCCTGACGGCCCCGAAGGATATCCTCGATACGGGGAACAGCGGGACAACGACCAGGCTGATCTCCGGCATATTGGCCGGGCAGTCTTTTCCCAGCCGTCTGACCGGAGACGCGTCGATATGCAGACGCCCCATGGAACGGATCATTACGCCGCTGACGGCAATGGGGGCCGATATAGCCAGTGATAAAGGAAATGGCTGTGCACCGCTGACGATCCACGGCAGGCCGCTTCGGGGCATCCACTATCTTTCTCCGGTAGCCTCTGCCCAGGTCAAATCCTGCGTACTGCTGGCCGGACTCTATGCCGACAGCCCGGTATCCGTCACGGAACCGGCGCTGTCACGAAATCACACGGAGCTGATGCTGGCGTCTTTTGGGGCCTCCGTGTCCTCCGAGGGCAGCACCGCCACAATTCTGCCCCATCCGTCTCTGGCGGGACAACAGGTAACAGTACCGGGGGATATTTCCTCTGCCGCTTTCTTTATCGCCGCTGCCCTTCTCGTACCCGATTCGGAGCTTTTGATCCGGCATGTGGGCATCAATCCCACCCGCGACGGCATCCTGCGGGCCATCGAAGCCATGGGAGGTTCCGTAGAAAAACTGAATATCTCCTCCCAGGCCGGTGAGCCCGCCGCCGACCTGCTGGTGCGCTCTTCCTCCCTCCATGGTACGGTGATCGAGGGAGCAATGATCCCCACACTGATCGACGAGATCCCTGTCCTGGCCGTGCTGGCATCCTGCGCCGAAGGTGAAACCGTGATCCGCGACGCCGCCGAATTGAAAATCAAGGAGTCCAACCGTCTGGACATCATGGTACGTTCCCTGGCCGCCATGGGCGTCGATATCACGGGAACGGAAGACGGCATGATCATACGGGGCGGAAAACCTCTCCACGGCGCCGTCGTCGACAGCCATCTGGATCATCGCATCGCCATGGCTTTCGCTATTGCCGCCATGGCCGCAGACGGCGTCACCACCATAGAACGGGCGGAATGTGTAGATATCTCTTATCCCGGATTTTACGATGATCTGCGCCGAATCGCCGAACCGTTCTGACCGCCTGACCCTGCGGCCGCATCCAGACCGCCGTCCGGCAATCTTTCCATCAAAAAATCTCCTATACTCCACATGTCATGAAGTATAAGAGATTTTTTATTGTCTTTACGCAATTTTGGATTTGGCCAGCTCTGCCAATGTGGTAAATCCCTCCGGATCATTCACGGCCATGTCAGCCAGAACCTTCCTGTTCAGCTCCACCTCGGCCAGTTTCAGGCCATACATAAACTTACTGTAAGAAAGGCCGTTCATCCTTGCCGCCGCGTTAATACGGGCGATCCACAGCCTTCTGAACTGACGTTTCCTCTCCTTACGGCCTGAGTAAGAAGTTGCCAGCGCACGCATTACGGACTGCTTGGCGATCCTGTATTGTTTGGATCTGGCTCCTCTGTAACCCTTAGCCAGCTTTAATACTCTGTTATGTTTCTTCTTTGCGTTTAATCCGCCTTTTATTCTTGCCATTTCTTAATTCCTCCTATATCGTCTCTATTACAAATACGGTAAGATTTTCTTCATGTTCTTTACATTTGTCTCGTCCATGATCGCAGATTTCCGAAGATTTCTCTTCCTCTTCTGGCTCTTTTTGGTTAAGATATGGCTTTTATAAGCTTTGTTTCTGACTAATTTACCTGTACCCGTTACTTTAAAGCGTTTTGCAGCCGCTCTGCTTGTTTTCATTTTTGGCATGGTTTATTCCTCCTTATACTGTCTTATCTTTATTTTAACGTTTTTCAGTTAAAAACATCGTCATACTCCGGCCTTCCATCTTCGGAGTTTTTTCCACTATGGCCACATCCTCCAGCCTCTTGGCAAACTCGTCGAGGATCACCTTGCTGCTCTGCACATGGGCCATCTCACGTCCCCGGAAACGCAGCGTCACTTTGACACGGTTTCCTTTCGTGATAAACTTTCTCGCGGCTCCGGCCTTAGTGTTCAGATCGTTCTCATCGATATTAGGAGACAGCCGAACTTCCTTGATCTCCACAGTCTTCTGCTTTTTCTTGGCTTCCTTTTCTTTCCTCGCCTGTTCATACCGGAATTTCCCATAATCAATAATCTTACATACGGGCGGCCTTGCTGTGGGCGCAATCTTTACCAGATCCAGACCGGCCTCCTGGGCAAGCTTAAAAGCATCTCTGGAGGACATGATTCCCAACTGTTCCCCCGTTGCGCTCACAACGCGCACTTCTCTGTCCCTGATCTGTTCGTTAATCATTAAATTGCTGATGGCTGTGTACCTCCTGATAAAAATAAAAGCAGATAGCCAGACTATCCACTTTCACACACTTACAGAATCACGCCTAAATTGACCTGTACATATTAACCATAGTCACTGTCCCGTGCTAAGGTGAGAGCGGATACTCTTCTTTCTTTTTCACACTTGCTTACTTTACCACTTTCCCCTATTCTTGTCAAGGAAAATCTGGAATATTATATAAATAATGAGCGGAAATCTATATTTCCGCTCATATCCAGGTCAACGTCCCTATTTTACGATAACTTTTATTTTCTTTGTGGCACTTTTATATTTTCCTTTTGCTTTCACTTTAACCGTGATCACTGCAGTACCTCTTTTCTTTCCTTTTATCTTGCCTTTAGTGGAGACAGTAGCCACTTTTTTGTTATTCGATTTATATGAAATTTTCCCATTGCTTTTACGAGTCACTTTCAGCTGTACGGTTTTTCCTTTTTTGACCTTTACAGTTTTCTTAGCCGTAAGTTTAGGCGAAACTTTTTTCGCGACAGAAGTAGATTTTTTGTATTATCATCGCCGTCGCTGTTGCTGCCGTTATTATTACCATTGTTACTACCGTTTGTAGATGATTTATTGACAACTACTGTCCATTTATAATTGTGTTCAACAGATTTATAGGTGTAGTATATATAAGATTCCCACCGTTTTGTGACAGCATTATAACGTTGTCCATAGTTGGGCTGACGACTGGACCCCATTAGAAATCCGTAAATTGTGACTGTCCCCGGCTTTATCGCCCTTACAACGCTAGTGTGCTGACACGTTGATATTTAGATTTACCACCACCTCTTTAGGCAGTAGT
>CASWRE010000026.1 GCA_949471785.1 uncultured Lachnospiraceae bacterium
GTGTCTGTTGTCTTAAACACAATTTTTAGTTTTCTCCTTATCTGGTTTCACTCATGTGTAAATGCACTTGAAGGGAATACAGATAAATGGAAAAAAATTATTGAACATTTACATTGGTATGATGAGAAAACTCAGAAAAAAGTAATGGAAAAACTTTGCGTTGCTTGTGACGGTATGTCTGACTTAGAGAAAATACAAATAAAGGATGAAATAAGATATTTGATTTATCGACATAGATATTTTTCAGATGCAGATTGGTGTATGGGGGAAAAACAATTAGACTAGTAGGAGAAAATTCTAAATGAAATTATTCTGGATGATGAAATATATGATTTCTTATATTTGTTTTCGCCTAGTTATGAGTTTCCTTTGTTACACCCAGTTTCATTTGATCAAGAAGATGGTATTGGCAGGACAAGAAATGAAAATGGGTTATTACGGGAAAAAGAAATAGAAACTTAAATTAGTATTTTTAAGGAACATCAATACTCGTTGGATAAATTGGTAGCGTTGGCGATAAAAGAAAATAAAAAATTAGTAGGTGAAGTTTTGGCACAGTTTTATTGTGGAGGGGTCTATGATGAAGACGTTCTTGGGATTTTGTTGAAAGAAGATACAGAGGGTAACCATGTATATGATTATATAAGATTTTTGATATGGAAAGGCAATGCATGTCTGAACGATATTTTAAAAAAAGTAAAAGATGTATCAGATAATGAAAATTTAATTGTTTATTTGATATTATTGGAGATAATAGAAGATAATGGTAATGCTATTATTGCATATAAGAATGATGCAATTAAAACAGCATACTGGAGTAGGAGTTTGAGACTTTGAATTTCAGAAAAAGCAAGTGAAAAAGTGTGTTTGTGGTTAGTTCAAATAATTTATAAGTCAGATGAAGATCGAGATATAGTTGATAAAGAAAAAAGTGATTTGGCGAATAAGGTATATTCGGGTTTTGATTAAGCAAAATTCTGTCCGACGGAGAAGGGTGGAAAAGTCAATTATGAGTTACTTAAAGAGTGGATGGATAAGTTTAAAGAGCTGCTGATTTTGCAAAAACAGGACAAATTGTTTGGGAATTTAATAGGGCATCTTTTGGCATATTCGCCCATTGAAGAAGATGGATATATGCCTTGTGAAGCGGTTCGAGTTATTATTGAGGAATATTATAGTGAATCTTTAAAAACTTCATATGTTGTTGCAGAACAAAATAAGCGAGGCGTTTATACGGCTGATGCTGGACGATCAGAAATGAAATTACATCAGAAATATAGGAATAATGCGGAAGCACTTCAGTGCAAATATCCTCATACAGTTGTTGCAAACATCATTAAGACGAGGTATCATGTAAGTAGTATGTTGGTAAAATAGCGAAAATAAAAACGGAAAGGACTGGTTTTATGGCTGTGGCATTAAAAGAAGATTATCAGAGAGCTTTGGACGAACAGAAAAAGGAAGTCCGAGAGCTTGTAATGGCTGGATTAGAACAGATAAAAGAAGGAAAGACAAAGGACTTTAATACTGTATGTGACAGATTGGAGAAGAAATACAGAGATGAGGCAATATTGGATTAGGATTACGGAGTTGGCAGAGGCAGATTTAGAAAATGCTGGCGATTACATTGCCTATGAATTGAAAAATCCGTCTGCCGCTGAAAATACAGTAAATGGAATTCGTGCAAAGATAAATTCTCTGGTAAATTTTCCAGAGAGAAATGAATTGGATGAAGATGAGTCACTTGCTGGATTGGGTGTCCGAAAAGATTATTATCGCAATTACAAGATTTATTATGTGATAGAGGGGGACACCATTTACATAGTTAGAATTTTGCATATGTTAGTCGATAGTAAAGCATGGATGTATCGGACATTTGGATTGTAAAATTTTATGATACAATGTGATACCCATACGATACCTGTTTGCTCTGAAAACCAAAATAATATGGAAAATATGCGAAATAAAAGGTATAAAATAGTAGGAGATACGCCTGAAAGATTAACAAATAAGTTAATCATTAGGGAGATCGAATTGTCGGCGGTGGTCAATCTGGTATATCTGGCCGCCCGGGATAAATACCGCGTGGAACATGAGGATAAAGCCGGGGAAGGGTATGTGGACTTTATCTTTTATCCCGGGCGCAAGGGGGCGGACGCGTTGATCCTGGAGCTCAAGGTGGATGATACGCCGGAAAATGCCATCCGCCAGATCCGGGAGAAAAATTATGCGCTCCGCTTTGAGGGAAAAGTGGGAGAAAAGCCAAAGTATACGGGACGGATTCTGGCGGCAGGGATCAGCTACAGCAGGAAGACCAGGGAGCATTCTTGCAGGGTGGAACGGCTGCGGTGACGGTAAAGTGGAGGGTTAAAACGTAATAATTTCCCCGTCATTCGGCACAAATAAATTTCCATGGTAGTATTCCTGCCCCTCGGCGGTATACCTTTCCTTCCGGTGGGCCAGATCCTTGTCCTCGGTGTGCCAGAGGACGAGATTAGGGATGCCGAGTTTCTCCGCCAGTTTACAGGCGTCCATGACGGTGCTGTGATGTTTCTCGTAGGGCTTGAACTTTTCCCGCTGGCTGTACAGGCAGAAAGCCTCGTGGAGCAGCCATCGGGCGCCCCGGACGTAGGGCAGCAGGGCTTCGCGGTAGGGCTCGTCGCCGGGGAAAGCCAGATGCACGCCGTTATCCATATGAATACTGCAGCCGAACTGCTTTTCCTTCGTAGAACCGATATCGAAGAAGGTGAAACGGTCGCCAAGAATTTCTTTCTGCTCCCCGTCCTCAACAACATGGAAGAGGATGCGTTTGTCGAAATGGGCCGTGAATTTTTTCCCTATGGTCAGGCAGGAGAGTGTCTTGATGGTGTTCACCAGCTCACCGTGGCAGTATATGTGCAGATCGCCTTTATAGCTGCCCTTGTTCATGGCGGTGGCGATCATGCGGACGATCCAGACCATGCCCAGGATGTGGTCGTTGTGGGCGTGGGTGACGAACACATGATGGATCTTTTCCAGAGGGATCTGCTGCTTTTCCAGGGCGAGGAGGATGCCGTTGCCGCCGCCGGCGTCGGTCAGAAAGTATTCCTCCCCTTTCTTCAGGGCAAAGCAGGTATTATAGCAGTGGACGGCCTGGGCGTTTCCCGTGCCGAGAACAATCAGTTTTTCCATTTTTTCGTACCTCCCGGATGATTTGCTGTGTATATCATAAATGAAGCAGCACCGGTATTCAAGCGGCGCGCATGAAAAAAGCGGACGCCCTTAAAAAAGTATTTGAGAGCGCCAATGAAGTGATCCAGATGTATCTGAACTTCCTGATCAACAAGATCGGCCCGGTGGCTATTTTCTGCCTGGTAGCGAGGACATTTGCCATTTACGGCGCAGAGTATCTGGCGCCGGCGGCAGCCTATATCGTTTCCGCCATGGCGACCCTGCTGATTACCTGCTGTGTGCTCTATCCCCTCGGCGTATCCATTTTCACGGGCCTGAATCCGATGAAATTCTTAAAGAAAATGGCTAAGGTCGGTGTGTTCGGTTTCTCCGTGAACTCTTCGGCGGCTACTCTTCCGCTGAACACCAAGACCTGTCTGGAGGAACTGGGCTGTTCTCAGGAGATCACAAGCTTTGTCCTTCCCACCGGTATGACCATCAATATGAATGGTACGACCATGATGCATATGTTCGCCGTTACCTTTATCGCGACGGCCGCCGGTATCCAGGTTACACCGGTGAATATGATTGTGATGGCTTTACTGTCTATCTGCGCGGCTGCCGGTACGCCGGCGATCCCGATCGCGGGAACGACGATGATCTTTACGGTTCTGTCCGGTATGGGCTGGACTACGGACGCCTGTCTGCTGGGTTACGCCCTGGTGGTTGCCATCAACAGGCCGGTGGAGATGTCCCTGCTGCCGCTGAATGTTATCGGCGACGCGGCTGTCAACGTGATCGTGAATGCGTCGGAGGGACAGCTGGATAAGGATGTGTATAATTCGTAAAAAAGGCTAGTGTGTGGCTGCGGGGACGCCGCTGCGCCCCATCTGTATGCTCTGAACGGGCTGGGGCAACGCTGCGGCGAACAAAGTGCTAACTACAACTAAGACGCTCGGGAAGAGCCCTCGCGCCTAAGTTTTCGTAAGCACTGGATTTCACCTCCGCTAAAAACGCCCCTTGAATGCCCTTATCAGAGCATACAGATGGGGCGCAGCGGCTGTGCACTCAGCGTTGAATACTTTTTTAAGAAGGAATGCCGTGGGGTGTTCCTTCTTTTTTCAAATGATATATTTATTGTGTGGGGATAGGATGATGGGGAAAGAAAAGATCGTTGCGGAGTATCGGATACCGCAGGGCGGAGTGGATCTGAAAGAGGTATTGTCTCTCTGTGAGCCCTATATGAATCAGGTCAGTGAGAAAGAGCCGGAGGAGGGCTGGCTTTTTTATACGTGGCATTTTCTTCTGGCGGAATATTTTCCGGAAAATTATTCCGTGGAGGAGTTTGAGGGCGGCAGGCAGGCGGTTTTTTATTATGTGGATGTGCTGAACGGCCTGTTTGCCAGAGAGGAGGCGGAGCTGCCTTTTGATCCGTGTCGGAGTTTTGCCCTTTTGGGGAAAGAGGAGGAGCGCGGCTGCAGCATCCGTTCCGAGTATAAACGGTTTCGGAAGTGCGTCGGGAAAAAGGGCGTGTACGCTTTTATGCGTCTTTCCCGGGTATGTACGCCCTACAATACTCTGGGGCATATTGCGGGGGTTCACCATGTGTCTATGTATATGGCCAGACAACTGGCGGCGAAGGGGGTCCCGGTGGATTTGGGGCTGATGTCCGGCGCGGCTTTGATGCACGACATTGGAAAATATGGATGCCGCCCGGAAGAGGGCAGGCGGGTGCCTTATCTCCACTACTATTATACATACCAATATTGCCGGGAAAACCGTCTGGAAACCATAGGGGATATTGCTTCCAACCATTCGGTGTGGGATTTGGAGCTGGAAAATCTGTCGGCGGAGAGTCTTCTTCTGATCTACGCGGATTTTCGGGTGAAAAGTATCTATGATGCGGAGAAGAAGGAGCAGATTCATTTCTGGAGCCTGGATGAATCCTATGAGGTGATCCTTGGTAAGCTGGATAACGTGGATGAGGCGAAGCGGACGCGCTATGCCAGGGTATACGCGAAGCTGAAAGATTTTGAGGAGTATATGGTCTCCCTGGGCTGCGCCGTGGATCTTGCCTCGGCGCCGGGGGAGGCTGTCAGGGAGAATCATGCTTCCCTGATGGATGGGGGAGAGATCGTCCGCCGGTTTAAAAATCTGGCCATCCGGACGAACCTGCAGATCATGAGCACGACGGCGCGGGAGGAACAGTTCATCAGCTTTCTGGAAAATATCCGGTCGGAGCGGGACTGGCGCCACGTGCGGGCGTATCTGACTGCCATAGAGGAATACTCCGCCTATCTTCCGCAGAACCAGAAGAGCGTGATCCTGGAATTCCTGTTTGCCATGCTGTCCCACAGGGACGGGGATATCCGCCGTCAGGCGGCCTCCATTGCCGGTATCCTGATGGCTGGCTATGAAATTGATTTCGGCAAGGAGATCCCGTCCGGTTTTCATGCGCCGAAGGTGGGAAAGAGCCTGGAAGATGTTTTCAGGAATTTCCTGGACAGACTGCTGTATCCTGAAGCCCATGCGGCGGAGCGGGAACGGCGCTTTGCCGGGTTTGCCATGAAAAATGTGTTGCACACCCTGTTGGACAGGGTAGATGGAGAGAAGAAAAAGCGGGTTCTGGAGGTCTATATCAGCCGCTGCCATGAAGGGTACGACTCCCTCACAAAATTCTTCCTGATGTGCGGCGGCGCGGAGATCCGGTATGACCAGTGCAGCCGGAAACAGGCAGGGGCCCTGACGGAATTTGCCTTCTCACTGATTTCGGGAGAGGGGGGCGGGGAAAGCCAGGTGGCGGCCCTGTATTTTATCCTGCTGTGGATGCGCCAGGGTTGGAAACCGGAGAAAAATGTATCGGACCTGATCACGGAGGGAATCCCCGCCATTAAGCAGAAACCTTACAGCGTACAGTTTCTGGCTGCCAGAATTCGGGAATTTTACCGGATTCCCAGCGACCACGGTATGATCTATTATGATATAACTCATCTGTATATGGAGAATCAGCGTTCCGAGGTACCGTGGATCTATAAGTTTATGAATCTGGAGATCCTGAAGAAACGTCAGGGTGTGGAAAAAAGCCGGGAGCAGCTCTATCAGTATGCATCCCATTTGCTGCATATGCTGCAGTTTTCCGGGCAGATCGTCAACCGTCTGCAGGCCGGGGACAATCTTCTGGCGATTGTTCCGCTTCTGTCCAAGGCCCAGTGCCACGAGATCGTTCTGGAGTTGATCCGGGCTCTGGAAATCGAGGAGTATGCTGTATCCAAATATATTCCGCCCTGTCTGGGTCAGATGTTCGCCCTGCTGGTGGAGGAGGAGAGAGATTATATCCTAACACAGCTCCACAGGTTTTGCAGCGCGGATCACAGCCGGACGGTGATCGCCGTGCTGGAGACGGCGGGGAAAATCCTTCGCAACGGATCGGACAAAATATCTGATGGGGAGCGTTCCCGGGCCGAGGGTATCCTGTGCATTGGCATGGCAGATTATCGTGATGAAATCGTACAGGAAGCGTTCTATATTATGGGGCATGAGCTGTTCGGCAGCCGCAGCTTTACGCTGGACGAAAAACAGCGGTATTTTTCCGGACTGGCGAGAAAGATTCTCACACTGTTGAACTGGGATCGTCTGGGCCTCTATGTCTATTTCAACGGCGCATCCCTGAACCGGATCTACCGTTTTATCAATGATTATATTGTAGACAGGGGAGGCTGCCCCTTTGAAGAGGACCATCTGCCCATTGCTTTTTTCCCGGGAGCCTTTGATCCGTTCTCTCTGGGGCATAAGCAGATCGTAAAAAGGATCAGGGAGATGGGCTTTCGGGTCTATCTGGCTGTGGACGAATTTTCCTGGTCAAAGAAACCGCAGCCATTTGAGATCCGGCGAAGGATTCTGTCCATGTCAACGGCGGATATGGAGGAGGTTTATCTGTTCCCGGAGGAAATCCCCATCAATATAGCCAATCCGGCGGATATGAGGCGGTTATCCCGTGTTTTTGCCGGAAAAGAAGTGCACATGGTTATGGGCAGCGATGTGGTGGAAAACGCGTCGGCTTATCAGAAAGTACCGGAAGAGGGATCGGTGCATCAGTTTCCCCATATTATCTTTTCCAGAAATATCAGCGACGGGGAGGCGGGGAAGGGCAAGGAGTCGCTCTGTGAGGCACGCATATCGGGGGTTAAACGATATATGAAACTGCCGCCTCTGCTGGAAAATGTCAGCTCCACCCGGATTCGGGAAAATATTAACGCGGGGAAGGATATCCTGGGGCTGGTGGACGAATGTGTTCAGAACTATATCTATCATTTGGGACTCTATACCATGGACCCCATTTACAAGAAAACAGCCCGGTTTCTGCAGGTGGACGCCAGGTTGGCGGAAGAAGGAGATGGCTTCTGGCGGATGGAGCTGTCCAATGGAGAAACTGTCTTCTCCCGTGTGGATTTTCATGATGTGGATGCCGCCCGGCTTATGCAGGAATGCGGGAGTATGGAGCAGGCGGAGATACTGAGAAGCCTGATTTCAGGCAGAACCGCCATGATTACGGGTATACAGGGCGAGGTTACGAAATTTGACGACGGAAGGCTGACGGCTCTGAATGAGGCGCTGGAATATTTTCAGGAGAACAGTTATTCTTTTGCTCTCTGCAGGGATGGAGGAGAGAATGAGGATGCGTTAAGGCTTCACGGATTTCTTCCCGTGCAGGGGATCGCTTCTATGTACCTGCTGGATCTGCGCAGTCCGCTGGTATTGTTTTACGATACGCCGTCCTCCGTCAAGGAACCGATGGCGGACAGCGAAGCGCTGCGACTGACGCTTAGAAAATGCCACCTGCGCCTTCTGGAGGCGCTGACCGGACTGTATCCCGGCCGGCTGATTCTGTGCTTTTCTTCCGAGGTCATGAATTACCGGCTGATCCGCCTGATCACCGGTTCCAACCATGTGGGCATGCAGCCGGCCTCCTCGAAACAGAGGGGAGAGAAAATGTGCGTGCCCTTCGGCAAAATCCTCAAAGGGGTGCTTGTCCCCAACACGGTCACGAAAGGGCTGGATACGGAGAAAGTATATGAGAAGGATCTCTCATCTTTTACCATCTCCAATTTCCCGGGTTATGCGCCGCTTCCGGTACAGATACGGACCATAGGTTCCTTCGGAAGGCCGGTGATTCTGGTGGACGACTTGTATCACAGCGGCTATCGGATGCGGGCGATCACCCCGAATCTACAGGAGGAGGGGATTAAGAACGCGGAGCTTATCGTGGGTGTGATATCGGGCCGGGGCCGGGATCTGGCCCAGGTAAACGGACAGAAGGTCCGGGCGGTGTACAGTGTGCCGAATATGCGGTCCTGGCTGATTGAATCGGATCTGTATCCGTTTCTCGGCGGGGACGGTGTGAAAAGTCAGGAAAAGGCTTCCAGGGAGATTATGGCTATTCCGTCCGTGAATGCGATTCTCCCCTACGAGGCGCCGGCTTATCTGGAAGGCGGGTCTCTGACGTCTCTGTACGGGCTGTCACGGGTCTGCATGGAAAATGCCCGAGATATCTACCGGGTGCTGGAGCGGGAATACCGGAGGCAGTACGGCAGACAGCTCACCCTGGACAGAATCGGCGAGGTGGCGGCAGAACCCAGGTATCCGGATAATATCGGGCTTAGCCGGGAGCGGCTGCATCAGGCGCCTTCGCGGATTCTGGAGGAAGAGCTGGAACGGTTGTGCAGGTTAAGGACGTTATGTGAAAGGAAGTAAACGGATGAAAACGATCATGGAGCTTGGCATAGACAGGCAGAAGAAACGTATCTGGGATGAAAAGGCGCCCGGGACGTGTGTGGAACCTCTGTGGCTGCAAAAAGATAAACGAGACAAAAAGCGCGTCCATCTGGCGGGGCTTGGGGACGTGGGGCGAAACGTGGCCCTGGGTCTGACTCTTCTGGGCGGTGAGATCATAGAGCGGATCGGGCTGTATGATCTGAACGGGGCTCAGTGTAAGAGGATGGAAACAGAGCTGTCACAGATGGCGCCGCCGCCGGAGGGCGGGCGGATGCCGGAGGTGGCGGAGGTTTCCTGGGAAGAGATTTTTGACTGCGAGGTGTTTTTGTTCTGTGCGACAAAGAGTGTGCCGGCGCTGGACAGCGAGGTAAAAGATGTCCGGATGGCCCAGTACGAGGCGAATAAGGGGATTGTTTCCCTGTATGCCCGCAGGGCGGCAGAGACGGGCTATAAGGGATTGTTTGTGGTGGTGTCTGATCCGGTGGATCTGCTGTGCATGGAGGCCCTTAAGGCGTCCTGGGAAGGCGGGGCCGCGGGAGCCTTCGGACCGGAGCAGGTCCGGGGCTGCGGCCTGGGCGTTATGCACGGGCGGGCGGCGTATTATGCCGGGAGACACCCGGAATTCGCGCTTTATCTGCGGGAGGGGAGAGCTTTTGGCCCCCACGGGAAAGATCTGGTCATTGCCAACAGTTTAGACCCGGAACATTATGATGACGAAAATTCCCGAAAACTGACCGGGCTGACGGCAGGGGCCAATATGGAGATCCGCGCCCTGGGCTTTAAGCCTTTTCTGGCGCCGGCCATATCTTCGGCGGTCCTGACCCTCCTGGCCATGCTCCGGGGAGAGTGGCAATACAGCGCCGCATATCTGAACGGGTTGTATTTCGGCGCGCTGAACCGGCAGACGCCAGAGGGCGTCCGCTGGGAGACGCAGCCCCTTCCGGAGGCGCTTTTTGCGCGGCTGGAGAAAGCTTTTATCGGTCTGGAGGAAATTCTATGGAGCTGATTCTGGTTCGGCCCGGGCACGGGGAGGAGAAACGGCTGGAACAGGTTCTTCTTTTTGCCCTGGCGTCGTTTTGCGTAGAGCGGACGATTCGGGAAGCGGAGGCGTTGGCCAGGGCCGCTTTCCGGGGGGAACTGAAGGGCAGACGGATTTTGTTTGCCGTCGGCCTGGGCCGGTCGGGGATTAATCTGGCGCTTTTTGCCATGCTTGAGGCGCTGCGGCTCCATCCGGGCTGTCTGGAGGGGAGTGTGGCGGGTATTCTGGTGGATGGCGAGAGCGAATACGATACTAAGGCTGTGGGCCGGGTAATTGCTCAGACAGCCAACGGGGCCGGGTGCTGGTTTGTCGGCCGTCCGCTGGCGGAAGGTACCGGGAGCCTGCAGAATTATCGGGTAGCGGCGGCGAACGATCACTGCAGTCTGTATGAGGCCTATCTGCAGGCGGCCAGGGACATGGCGGAGCGTGTCGCGGCTTTTAAAAGACCGTCCTGGGAAAGGCCGAAGCTTCTGTGCGTACATTCCTGCAATCCCTCCACTTCCAATACGCTGCGGCTTTGGCAGGAAGTGAAAAAAGGGCTGGGGGAGCGGCTGGCAGTGCGGGAGATATCCCTGCGGGGCGGCATGATCCCGGACTGCGCGGGCTGTCCTTACGAAATGTGTATGTATTACAGCAGGAATTCCAGCTGTTTCTATGGCGGACCCATCGTGGAGGAGGTCTATCCCGCCCTGGAAGAGTGTAATGGGCTGATGCTGCTGTGCCCCAATTATAACGATGCCCTGGGTGCGAATCTGACAGCCTTTATCAACCGGCTGACGGCGCTCTTCCGCAAAAGGCCTTTCACGGATAAATGCCTGTTTGCTCTGATTGTATCGGGCTACAGCGGCGGGGACATCGTAGCCCGTCAGCTGATCGGCGGGCTGAATATGAATAAATCTTTTATTCTGCCCGGAAATTTTTCTCTGACGGAGACGGCCAATCTGCCCGGAAGCATTCTGGAGGTTCCGGATATCCGTCGGAAGGCCGGTGACTTCGCGGAAAATGTGCTGTCCGCCATGGGAGTCTCCGGCAATGCGCGGAAACAAAAATAATATAAATAGCCTAAATAATTTAAATAGAATTAATTCATTTTACTTTATGATTGGCAGTGCCTATAATGAGATATATAAGGAGCTTGTAACCGGTCGCTATTTTCACAGTTACAGAAAGCATTGCGATACATAACAGAGAGGAGAGCAGAACTATGTTTGATACAGCCGAGAGGATGGAGGCGCTTCCGTTTTCGGGAATCCGTGTGATGATGGAGCGCGCGAACAGGATGCAGAAAGAGGGGCAGGACGTCATTCACATGGAGATCGGCCGTCCCGATTTTGATACGCCGGAAGTCATCAAGAAAGCGGCTTATGACAGCCTGGAGAAAGGACATGTCTTCTATACGTCCAATTACGGTACGCCGGAGCTTCGGGCGGCTATCGCGGAGAAGCTCACAAAGGAGAACGGCGTGGCGTACAAGCCGGAGGAAATCCTTGTCACGATCGGTGTGGGCGAGGGGACTTACGCGTCCATAGCGGCCTTTTTAAATCCGGGGGACGAGGTTCTGGTACCGAATCCGGTGTGGCTGAATTATATCCATGTACCGAATTTCTTCCAGGTCGTTCCGGTTACGTATTCTCTGAAAGAGGAGAACGATTATCAGATCAACATGGAAGAGATTGAAAGTAAGATCACCGGCAGGACAAAGATGATGGTCATCAATACGCCCGGGAACCCGACGGGTACGGTGCAGAGCCGCGAGACCCTGGAGAAACTGGCGGATATCGCGAAAAAGCATGATCTGATCGTGGTGTCCGACGAGATTTATGAGAAGCTGGTTTACGGTGGCGTCGAACACGTCAGTATTGCCTCTCTGCCGGGTATGAAAGAACGGACGATCACGCTGAACGGATTTTCCAAATGCTATTCCATGACGGGCTGGAGACTGGGCTACTGCGCCGCCCCCGTGGAAATGATCCAGGCCCTGGTGCGCGTCCATCAGTATATCAATACCTGCGCTTCCTCTTTTGTGCAGGATGCGGGCGTGACAGCCCTTAAGGAAGCGGAGCCGGATGTACAGATGATGGTGAAAGAGTATGAGAAGAGACGCAATTACGCCGTGGAGGCCTTAAATGCCATGGAAGGCATCAGCTGCAAGGTTCCGGGCGGAGCGTTCTATATCTTTGTCAATATCAAATCCCTTGGGAAAACGTCGGCCGAGGTGGCGGATTATCTGCTGGATCACGCCCAAGTAGCCACCGTTCCCGGTTCCGCTTTCGGAACGGAAGGCGAGGGGTATATCCGTCTTTCCTACGCCTGCAGCTATGAGCGCATTGTGGAAGCGATGGGCAGGATGAAGAAAGCGTTTGAGGAATTAAAGACGAAATAAAAAATGAATATATAAAAGCAGCGGAGCTGTTTTGGGAGGAAAATGCAATGAATGCGTATATCGCCAGTGTGATCGAGAGAGTGCGTAAAAAGTATCCGGAGCAGCCGGAGTTCTGTCAGACGGTGGAGGAAGTGCTGTCTTCTTTGGAGCCGGTGGTGGAAAAACATCCGGAGTATGAGAAAGTGGATCTTCTGAACCGTATGGTGGAGCCGGAGCGGATGTACAGTTTCCGCGTCGTATGGCAGGATGACCAGGGCGGGTGGCATACCAATACGGGTTATCGCTGTCAGTTCAACGGCGCCATCGGCCCCTATAAAGGCGGTCTTCGTTTCCAGCCCAACGTTACGCCCAGTATTATGAAATTCCTGGGATTTGAGCAGACCTTTAAAAACAGTCTGACCGGCCTGCCCATCGGCGGCGGTAAAGGCGGTTCGGATTTTGACCCGTCGGGGAAGAGCGACAACGAGATCATGCGTTTCTGTCAGAGCTTTATGCAGGCTCTGTACCGCTATATCGGGCCGGATGTGGATGTGCCCGCCGGTGATATGGGCTGCGGCGGCCGGGAGATTGGTTATCTCTTTGGGGAGTACAGAAGACTGAAAGGTAATTTTGAGAACGGCGTCCTGACGGGGAAAGGTTTTTCCTACGGCGGCAGCCTGATCCGTCCCGAGGCCACAGGCTACGGCGCAGTTTATTATCTGGAGAATGTTCTGCGGGACGACGGGCAGGACATCAAGGGCAAGACCATCGCCTGCGCGGGCTTCGGAAACGTGACCTGGGGTATCAGCAAGAAAGCCACAGAGTTGGGCGCGAAAGTAGTGACGCTATCCGGTCCCGACGGTTATGTTTATGATCCCGACGGCGTATGTACGCCGGAAAAGATCGGCTATCTGGTTACAATGAGAAATTCCGGAAGGAATAAAGTACAGGACTATGCGGACAAATTCGGCGTGGAGTTTTTCCCGGGCGAGAAACCCTGGGGCGTAAAGGCAGATATCTGTATGCCTTCCGCCATGCAGAATGATGTACATATCGAGGAGGCCCGGAAGATCGCGGCCAACCATGTCAGGTATTACATCGAGGTGGCCAATATGCCCACCACCAACGACGCCCTCCGTTTCCTGATGGATCAGAAGGATATCATCGTGGCGCCCTCAAAGGCTGTGAACGCAGGCGGCGTCGCCACGTCCGCTCTGGAGATGAGCCAGAACAGTGAGCGTCTGGTGTGGACAGAGGAAGAAGTGGATAAACAGTTGCATAACATCATGAATACGATTTATAATAATTCTGTTGCCGCGGCAAAGCGAAACGGCCTCGGTTATAATCTTGTGGCCGGCGCTAACATTGCCGGATTCGAGCGCGTGGCAGAGGCAATGCTGGAACAGGGCGTTTTCTAAAAAAGAGCAGGAGGTAAGTTAAGATGAAGATTGTAGTTCTGGACGGATATACAGAGAATCCGGGAGATCTTTCCTGGGATGCGCTGGAAAAACTGGGGGAGCTGACCGTATATGACCGCGTTTCCTATGTGGAAGATCCCGTTATCCGTGAGAAGATCGGCGACGCGGACGTGGTCGTCACGAACAAGACGCCGATCAGCAGGGAGACGATAGACGCGTGTCCGGGTATCAAAGCCATCGCCGTACTGGCGACGGGGTATAACGTCATTGATTATGCGTATGCGAAGGAAAAAGGAATTCCGGTCATGAACGTGCCTACCTACGGGACACAGATCGTGGGACAGTACGCGGTGGGACTTCTGCTGGAAATCTGTTCCCATTTTGCCCATCACGACCAGGCGGTGAAAGAGGGCCGCTGGGAAAACAACGTCGACTGGTGTTTCTGGGATTTCCCGATGATCGAGCTGTACGGTAAGACCGCCGGAATCATCGGCCTGGGAAGGATCGGACAGTCCACGGCAAGGATACTGACCGCCATAGGCATGAAGGTTCTCGCTTATGACGCTTTTGAATCCGACGCGGGAAGACAGCTGGCGGAATATGTGGATCTGGATACCCTTCTGGCCCGGTCCGATGTAATTTTCCTCCATTGTCCGCTGTTCCCGTCGACGGAAGGCATCGTTAATAAGGAGAATATCGCCAAGATGAAGGACGGCGTGATCCTGATTAATAACAGCCGCGGGCAGCTTGTGGTGGAGCAGGATCTGGCCGACGCCTTAAACAGCGGCAAGATATATGCCGCGGGCCTGGATGTGGTATCTACAGAGCCCATTAAGGGGGATAATCCGCTGCTGAAAGCCAAAAACTGTCTGATCACCCCCCATATTTCCTGGGCGGCTCAGGCGGCGCGTCAGAGGATCATGGATATTACCGTAGATAATGTGAAGGCTTTTGTGGACGGCAATCCCACAAACGTGGTGAATAAATAGGATGAATGAGATATTGAGACAAAAAGCCGATCAGATCATTCGGGAATCTCTTGCCTCGGTGATGCCTGATCGCGCGGTTGAAAAGGCGTTGAAAAATTTCCGGTCCGCCGGCGGGCGTACCATTCTGGTGGCGGCCGGGAAGGCCGCCTGGCAGATGGCGGCCGCGGCGGTGCGGGTACTGGGAAAGGTGGACGACGGGATCGTTATCACCAAATACGAACATGTAAAAGGTGAAATACCGGGGGTGGAATGTCGGGAGGCAGGCCACCCTGTTCCTGATGAAAACAGCTTTACAGCCACCGGGAAAGCTCTGGAAAAGGTCAGTGGCCTGGATGAAAAGGATACCGTCATATTTCTGCTCTCCGGCGGCGGAAGCGCGCTGTTTGAGAAACCGTTGATTCCGGGGGAGGAGCTGCAGGATATCACGAAGCAGCTTTTGGCCTGTGGGGCGGATATCGTGGAAATGAATACGATCCGCAAGCGTCTGTCCGGCGTGAAGGGCGGCCGTTTCGGCCTGGCCTGTATGCCGGCGAAGGTGTATGCGGTGGTGCTCAGCGATATTCTGGGCGACCCGCTGGATATGATCGCGTCGGGTCCTGCTTATCCGGATTCCTCCACATGTGAGCAGGCAAAGGCGATTGTCGAAAAATATAATCTGAAACTGTCCGCCAGGGCCAGGGTTCTGCTGGAGGAGGAAACGCCCAAGAACCTCGCCAATGTGACGACGCAGATTACAGGAAGCGTGCGCGAGCTGTGTGAGGCGGCGCTACGGGCGGCGAAAGGGCTGGGGTTTGCCCCGGCGCTTCTTACCGACGAGCTCTGCTGCGAGGCGAGGGAAGCGGGGAGTATGCTGGCCAGTATGCTGCGCACCCACCGGAAAGACGGCGGCAGGATCTGCTATATTGCGGGTGGCGAGACGGTGGTGCACTTAACCGGAAAGGGAAAGGGCGGGAGAAATCAGGAGCTGGCCCTGGCGGCGGCGCCTCTGCTTGCCGGAATTCCCGACGCCTGCGTATTCTCCGTGGGGAGCGACGGTACGGACGGGCCTACGGATGCGGCGGGCGGCTATGTGGACGGAGATACCATGGAATGCCTGAAGACGAAGGGGCTGGATGTGTTTGCGGCGCTGAAAGATAATGACGCTTACGCGGCCCTGGCGGCGGCGGGCGGACTGATTGTTACGGGGCCCACGGGGACAAATGTCAATGACGTGGCGGTAGCGCTGCTGGATGGTGAAATCAGAACGGGGACAGATTGAGGTTCTATATGGCAGAAGATTATATTCGGTCGGGAATGGATGGTCTCGACAGGAAACTGGATTATATTCGGTCGGGCGAAAATGTCGTATTTCGGGTGAAAGAGCCGGATCATTTTCGTTTCTTTTCCGAGGGCCTTTTGAATGAGCAGATTGCAGAGGGGAAGAAGGTTCTGTATATTCGTTTCGGCAAAGATGAGCCGCTAACAAAGATCCGGGATGGCCTGGAGGTTCGGCAGGTGGATCCGGCGGAGGGGTTTGAGCTGTTTACGCTGGGCGTGCATGAGATTATTGAGGAGGCGGGTCCGGGGACGTTTTTTTTGTTTGACTGTCTCTCGGAACTGCAGATCGCCTGGTATTCGGATCTTATGATGGATAATTTTATTCGGGTGACCTGTCCTTTTATCCGGGAAGCGAAGTCCACCGCGATTTATCCGGTTACTCACGGCGTTCATTCCTATGATTCCATTTCGCGGATTCGGGAGTCGGTGCAGGTTTTTCTGGATGTGTTCTTTTCCGGGACCTGCTATTATCTGACGCCGCTGAAAGTGGAAAACCGTTATCATGGCGAGATGTTCCTGACGCACCGGATTGATCTGGATAAAAGCTTTCATCCCATGACCTATTCCACATCTCTCAGCCGGTATTATACGGTTCTCGACGAGGCCGGGGCGGGAGAGCAGATGCAGGATTCCTGGGAGGATTTCTTCCTGAAGATGCGTCTGGGACTGGCGGAAGGCAATCTGAAGCAGGAAGATCTGGACAAGATGTGCGGCATGATGACCACCAAGGATAAGAAGATCCGTAAGCTGATCCGTCAGCATTTTACCGCCAGGGATTATATGACGGTCAAAGCACGTATGGTGGGCACGGGCATGATCGGCGGGAAAGCCTGTGGTATGCTTCTGGCCCGCAAATTTGTCCGGGAATTCTGTCCCAGGGCCAGACAGCATCTGGAGCCTCACGATTCCTATTACATAGCCTCGGATATCTACTATACCTATATCATCCATAACGATTGCTGGCGTTTGTGGATGTATCAGAAAAGGCATCCGGAGGACCGGAGGGCGGCGGACCGGCTCAGAGAAAAGCTGCTGACGGGAATTTTCCCCGGCAATATCCGCAGGCAGTTTAAACGGGTGCTGGATTACTTCGGCACCTGTCCGGTCATCGTGCGCTCCAGCAGCTTTCTGGAGGACGGGTTCGGCAATGCCTTTGCGGGGAAATATGAGTCGGTGTTCTGCGTGAATGCAGGTTCTCTGGAGGATCGGATGGCATTTTTCCAGGATGCGGTGAGGACGGTGTATGCCAGCACCATGTCGCCCTCCGCGCTGGAATACCGCAAAGTGCGGGGACTGCTGGAAAAGGATGAGCAGATGGCGCTGCTGGTGCAGCGGGTATCCGGTTCCCGGTGGGGACAGTATTATTTTCCCATGGCGGCGGGGGTGGGGTATTCTTATAACAGCTATCCCTGGAGCCGGGAGCTGGACCCGAAAGCGGGCATGATCCGGATCGTGGTAGGCCTGGGGACTCGGGCCGTGGACCGGACGCCGGGAGACTATCCGCGTCTGGTTAATCTGGACCGCCCTCTGCTTACGCCATTTTCTACGGTGTCCGACCGCCACAGGTTCTCCCAGCACCGTATGGATATACTGGATCTGGAGAAAAACGAGCTGAGAAACTATCCTGTGGAGGAAATGGTCCCGCTGATTCCCCAGTGGCAGCGGAAATATATGTTTTCCCATGACAGGGACGCGGAAAGAATGTTCCGGGACAGGGGGATTTTCAGGGATATTTTATTTGCCGACTGCGAAAAACTGATCAAAGATCAGGAGTTTATTGACTGTATGCAGGAGATTTTGTCGACGCTGCAGGAGCATTACGGAAAAGCGGTGGATATTGAATATACGGTCAACTTCTCGGAGACGGGCGAATTCCAGATTAATATCCTCCAGTGCCGTCCTCTCCACACGGGCGGAAACGAGACGGTGGCCATACCGGCATGCGAGAAGGAAAATACGTTTTTCCATATCACGAAAAACGTGATGGGCGCGTCAAGGGAACAGAAAATCGACGTGATCGTGTATGTGGACCCTTTCACGTATTATAATTTCCCCTACGCCAAAAAGCCCCATATAGCCAGGGCCATCGGCAGGGTCAACCGTTATTTTGAGGGCAAAGGCAAAAACATGCTGCTGATTACGCCGGGGCGGATCGGGACGTCCTCGCCGGAGCTGGGCGTGCCGGTGGCTTACGCCGAGATCAGCCATTTCTCAGCGATTATGGAAGTGGCTTACAGCAAAGCGGGATATATGCCGGAGCTGTCCTTCGGCAGCCATATGTTCCAGGATCTGGTAGAAGCCGATATCCTCTATATCGCCTGTATGGAGAAGGCCGAGACGATTCACTATGATCCGGGATTTCTGGAAGAAGCCGATGAGATCGGCGGCGAAATGCTGGAGGAGGCCGTGAGGGATGTGCTGAAAGTATATGACGTCTCGCAAAAAGAAGTGACGCTCTGTATGGACGCCCTGAGCAGAGAAGTAATCTGTATGAAAAGAAAGAAAGTTTCGCGCCATACACGGTAAAAAATATATGTATTCACGAAAAGCAACGGCTTTACGCAGGGGCCGTTGTTTTTTTGCGGTTTTAAGGCGCTGCGTGTGGCCGTCGGCTCGGATAACGCGGGGGTGGGTTTTACATTTCTTTTACATTTCTG
Source organism: uncultured Lachnospiraceae bacterium (assembly GCA_949471785.1). GTDB lineage: Bacteria > Bacillota > Clostridia > Lachnospirales > Lachnospiraceae > UBA11957. The sequence continues at coordinate 18,705 of CASWRE010000026.1, forward strand.
TGATGACTCGAACATGGTTCCTCCGTTATACTCTTTCCAGAAAAGGACAGATTAAATCACAGAAAAAATGAACGAACAAAGTAACGGGAGGATGACCATATGAAGCGAAGCAGAAAGACAGCCTGTCTGTGCGCTGTAACGCTGTTGCTGACGGGCTGCGCGAAGTCGCCGGAAAACGACATTGTGACCAGAAAAAATACGGAAGCCCTTGTCAGTAAAGCTACAGAAACGGACGAGACCCGGAAAACCCTGGCCGAGAATAAAGAACAGCCGCCGGAGCATTACACCTGGAGCTATGACAACAGCGCCGGTACGCTGCATCTTACGGTTGAGGCGGATGTAGAGCTGCCGGAGGCCGAAACGATTCCCATGTACCGCTTAAGCTGCACCGGTTTTACCCAGGAACAGGTGACGGGCCTTTACGACTATCTGTTCCAGGGCAGGGAGACCTGGAAACGGGAGGGCGAGAGCCGCACAAAAGCCGACTGTGAAAAAGAAATCGTGGAGGCCAGAAGGCATCTGGAAGAGATCAGGCAGGAGACAGACGACAGGCCGGAGGAAGAGAGGGAACAGGTGCTTGAGTACAATCAGCAGTTTTTGGATGAGCTGCTGGCCGAGTACGAGACGCTGCCGGAGGAGAGCCAGGAGAGAAAGGTACCCGTGGACTCTACGCTGGTGGAGGTAACTTCTTCGGTGGCAGATGCGGACGGCCAATCCCGGGATGAGGTATCTATGGGCCTGATGTGTGAAAGTGATGCGGGAGACCTGTTTTCAGTTAATAATTCGCCGGTAAATTCCCCGGGCTGGCCCGGCCTTTATTATGAGAAGGAAGGAAAATATCGTTATGATCAGGATATTATGGACGCCGTGACTCCCCAGGAGGCAGACGAGAAAAAGTCGCCGGATCTGCCCTACACCTATGAGGAGGCCAAAGCCCTGGCAGACGAAGTGCCGAAGGCTATGGGTATTGACGCGGAACTGGTGCAGACGGGGTTGATCGAAGGGTATATACAGACCGGCGCGGATACGGGCAGTAAAGAAGATGTGACTACGGAATCCGCCGGCGCCTATACCGCCTTCCAGTTCCAGTATGCCCGGGTGGTGGACGGTACGCCTGTAGCGACTACTTCGTCCAATTATGTCTCCGACGACGAGACGGCGCTGATTTGGCCTTATGAAACGATTACCATCCTGGTTTCGGAGGTGGGCATACAGCAGATCCAATGGGATTCCCCTGTGGCCGTAAACGAGTCGGTGGCCAATGATGTGCCGATTCTGCCTTTTGAGGAGGCGAAAGCCGTCTTTGAGGAACTGGCGCCCCTGGCCCATGAAGGGAAAATCGAGCAGCATTCGGATCAGGATGTTTCCGTGTCCATGGACGTCCATGTCAATCAGGTGCGTTTGAGCCTGATGCGGGTGAAAAATGACGGCAGTAAGCGGGAAGGGCTGTATGTGCCGGCCTGGATTTTCTACGGCACGGAGACGACGAATTACAATTACAAAGATCCCGGGCTGGACGGTAATGAGCCCTCTACGGAATCTACGCCGTGGATCGTCCTGGCGGTGAACGCCGTGGACGGCACGGTGATCGATCAGATCGAAGGATATTGACAGAGGAGGAGAATACAATGAGAAAGAGAAAAACTGCCTGTATATGCGCCGCCGCTCTTTTGCTGGCGGGCTGCGCGAAATCACCGGAAAACGATATCGTGATCCAGAAAAATACAGAGGCCCTGGTCAGCAAAGCGGAGCAGGAAGAGGAGAACCGGAAGCCCCTGGCCGAGAATAAGGAGCAGGCGCCGGAACGGTATACCTGGAGTTATGACAATAAAGACGGTACTTTGCATGTGGAAGCCGACGCGGACGTCACGCTGCCGGAGGCCGAAACGATTCCCATGTACCGCTTAAGCTGCACCGGTTTTTCCCAGGAGGAGGTGACCGGCATATATGACTATTTGTTCCAGGGGCGGGAAACGTATACCGTGGAAGGGAGCGATTTCACGAAAGAAAAATGCGAAGAGCGGATCGTGAAGCTAAGGCGCCGGCTGGAGGAACTGGAGCAGGATACGGAAAATGACCCCGAATATATCGAACAGGAAAAGCAAACGGCCCAGATGGAGATCGACGATCTGACGGCCCAATATGACAGCCTGCCGGAAGAGAGCCAGATCAGGAAGATACCGGTGGATTCCACCCTGACGGACAAAACCTGGCAAGTCTTAAGAGGGGAGGAGAGCGTTGAGGAGACGTATCTCGGCCTGGACTGCCAGAGCGATCAGAATGATTTTCTGGCCGTAAATAATACGCCGGTGGATTCCCCGGGCTGGCCCAATCTGTCCTATCGGAAACAGGGAAAATACAACTATATGCCGGACGGGGGAATTACGGTAACGCCCCAGGAAGCGGACGAGAAGAAATCCGCGGAGCTGACGTATTCCTATGAAGAGGCTAAATCCCTGGCGGACGGTGTGTTCGCGGCGGCGGGTGTGGAGGTGAATCTGGTGGAGGCAAAGCTGTTGACCGGCTATACCGAGAGCGGCAGCGAGGAAGACGACACGCTCTCCATTGACCAGAGCGATGATTATACGGCTTTTCGTTTTTATTATACCCGCGTCGTGGACGGTACGCCCGTGGCGGCCACCACATCTTCCGAGGTTCCGGATGATGATACGGCGCTGACCTGGCCCTATGAAAAGATCACCGTGGACGTCACGGAGGCAGGCATACAACAGGTCGACTGGGATTCCCCCGTGGCCCTGAATGAGACGGTGGCCAATGACGTGCCCATCCTCTCCTTTGACGACGCGAAAGCCGTTTTTGAGGAGCTGGCGCCCCTGTCCCATGAGGGGGAGTTGGAGCGCTTTTCGGATGAGTACACAAGCGCAAAGATGGACATAAAAGTGACTCAGGTGCGTCTCGGCCTGATGCGGGTAAAAAATGACGGCAGTAAGCGGGAAGGGCTTTATGTGCCGACCTGGATCTTCTATGGTTCCAAGGCGATGACCTTCCACTCCGACTATCCGGAGATGGCGGAAGAAGAAAGAGACTGGACCAATGAAGAAGATACCCCCTGGATTGTCCTGGCGGTGAACGCGGTGGACGGCACGGTGATCGATCAGGTCGAGGGATATTGATGGAAAAGTATGCGCCATACATCAAAAACAGTTTGTGTGAGAAAAAGTTTTTTGCGGCCGTCCTGGCGGCGGTGACGCTGGCCGGCGCAGCGGTATTCAACGATCTGCTGGAGGTATCCAGGGCAGAAGAACTGCTGGAATACGGTTATCACGGTACTCTTGTCTTAAAGGCCTGTTCAGGCAGCGTGTATCGTATTGCATTGCCGGTGATCTGTATGCTTCCCTGCTCCTTCTCCTGTGTGGATGAGGTAAAGAGCGGATTTATCAAGGAATACCTGCCCAGAACAGGGTACAAAAACTATATTGTGGGGAAAATTCTCGCTTGTATTCTGTCCGGCGGGCTGGTTCCGGTGTGCGGGGCGTGGATTTTCTACGGGGCGTCGGCTCTGGCTCTTACCCCCCTGGAGGCGGCGCTGGCAGAGGGGCAGACGGCGGAGGATTCTCTGACAAAACTGACGGTGTTGTGCGGTCTACTCTTTTTGAACGGGGCTTTGTGGGCGCTGGCGGGCATGGCTGCCGGGATGATGGGCGGGAACCGCTATATGGCCTGTGCCGCCCCTTTCATTATTTACTATATGCTGGTGATCCTGTGTGAGCGGTATCTGCCCCGGATCTATGTGTTGTATCCGGCAGTCTGGCTGAACCCGGCGGAGAAATGGCCCTTTAAAGAGGCAGGGCTTGCCATATGGCTGACGGAGCTTGTCATTTTCTCTGCCCTGCTCTTTGCCCGGTCTGCGGAAAGGAGACTTGGGAATTTATGAGATTTTTACGTCAGAGTCTGGCGGTGGCCGGGTACAATTTCCGCCAGTGGGAGAGAAATCCCCGGGTCGTGATTACGTTTATGCTGGACTTTATCCTGTGCTTTCTGCTGTCGGATAAAGTGGTGGCTTTCGCGAAAGAACATGAAAAGACTACGCAGCTGGCCGAAGCCTTTGTGTGGACTTTCGGCAACAGTTCATCGATTCTGTTGACCTCGGCGCTGCTGATCCTGCTGTTTGCGGATATGCCTTTTCTGACCTCCGGCACGCCCTTTTATCTGGTGCGGATCAATCGAAGGGTCTGGGTGGCGGGGCAGGCCCTTTATGTGACGGCGGCTACGGGGCTGTATATGGCCTTTACCTTTTTGTCCACGGTGGCGCTGTGTATGAGAAATTCTTTTCCCGGGGATAAATGGAGCCCCACAGCGGTGATCCTGGGCTATCAGGGCTCCAATGTGGTGCTGCCTGCCTCCCTGAAAGTGATGGAAGCCACCACGCCCTACCGGTGCGCGGCCGTTATCTTCTTTCTGATGCTCCTGTATGCGCTGGTTCTGGTGTTTCTGATGCTGGTATTCTCTCTGTATAAAGGGCAGGCGGCCGGAGTGGTCAGCGCTTTTGTGTTTACCATATATGGGATTTTGCTGGACCCCAATACGTTTATGAAGCTTTTTAACCTGACGGATGCGGAGCGTTACAAAGCCAATGTGGCGGTAGGCTGGCTGTCGCCGCTGAACCATGCCACCTACGCCATGCATAATTTCGGCCATGACCTTCTGCCTACGCTGCCCCAGACCGGGACGGTGCTGGGCGTGATCCTGGTCTTTCTGGGAATTACGGCGTGGCGGATGATGCAAAACTATAATTTTTCCTTTACGGGGACGGAAATGTAAGTTTCGTCGTAACTGTTCAGTACCTTCACAGTTACGATGCAAAATCTAATTAAAATGTCTACGCTTCGCTTCGGTCGGCGCTAAGCGAACGTCCACTGGACGTTCAGCGCCCTGCGGCGATGGGGTTCTGAGCGCCAGTGGCGCTCGTTAAGAACCGACCGGAACGAAGTGAAGACTTTTGCACACTTGAATCATGTTTTTACGGCCTCAGCAGCAAGTGCTTCGGCCTGTACTGAACAGTTACTTTTCGTCATAAAAGGTGGAAAATATTTCTCTGGGGAGATGGGATACAGATGAATGACATAGGAAATAAAGCGGCGGAGTACTGCATCGTGGTGGACCATGTGAGCAAAGCCTTCGGGGAGGAACAGGTATTAAAAGATGTGAATCGCAGTTTTACCCGCGGAAAGATCCACGGTATCGTGGGCAATAACGGCAGCGGCAAGACGGTGCTGATGAAGTGCATCGTGGGCTTCCTGCATCCCGACAGCGGAGGCATTCTGGTGGAGGGACGCCGGGTGGGCCGGGATATGGATTTCCCCGATAATCTGGGGATCATCATTGAAACGCCGGGCTTTCTGCCCAACCGCACCGGGGTAAAGAATCTGCAGCTTCTGGCGGATCTGCGAAAAAAGATCCGTTTACCGGAAATCAAAGAGAGTATCCGCCGGGTGGGACTGGACCCGGATATGAAAAAAAACGTGGGGAAATATTCCCTGGGGATGCGCCAGCGGCTGGGCATAGCCCAGGCCATCATGGAAGATCCGCAGATCCTGATCCTTGACGAGCCTTTCAACGGACTGGATAAGGCGGTGACCGAAAATATGCGCCGTCTGCTTCTGGAACTCAAAGGAGAAGGCAAGACGATCCTGCTGGCCAGTCATAATCAGGCCGATATCGACCGGCTCTGCGATACTGTGTGTGAGATGGATGCGGGAATCATGACGATGATCCGGGAGGATGCGGGCGAGCAGAAGCTTTTGCCGGAAATTGCGGGGAACAGGGAATATACAGAGGCGCTGATACCCGAGCTGGATCTGCTGGATAATGCCGCTATCCTGCTGACCTGCCAGGGTGTGGGAAGACAGGAGCGCAGGCAGATAGCAGAACGGGTCCTGGCCCGGCTGGGTCTGTCCGGCGTACGTCATGCCAAACCGTCTATGGTGACGGAGAAACAGCGGGGACTCGTTATGGAAGCCAGAGAACTGGCAAGGCGGGAATATGGCTGTTCCCAGACGGCAGAGGGAAACTCTGATTGAGGTTTTACAAAAGGAAATAAGATAGCGGCGAAGGCCGGTAAAAGAAAGGGTGTGCTGAGATGATAAAAAGGGCGGGAATTCTCCTGTTGGCCGTAATGGTGGGTATGGCGGCGCCGATTCCGGGGGAAGCCGTTTCAGCCGGAACAGCGGTTCTGGCGGCGGACATGTCCGGTCAGGACGGGGAGGATACGGAGAATAAAAAAGCAGACAGTGAAAAGGAAACGGATAATCCCGGCGGCACAGGACAATCCGAAGGGAAAAGTGCAGAGGATACAGGCAAAGACGCTGTCGATGATCGTTCAGACGCCGGGCAAAAGACAGACGATTCGGATCGTAAGGATGTGACCGCATCCGACGACTCTGCGCCGGACAAAGGGAATGCGGGAGACGGCGACGGCGCGGAGAGCCTGTCCGGCGTCACGTTAAAGATTGACAATCAGCATCTCTACGAAGGTATGGAGAAGACTTACCGCAAGGGTTATGTTCCGGTGGTGGAGAAAAAGAAAGCCATTCTGGTGCTGCCCCTTCTGGCCGACGGAGATTTGAAAGACGAGCGTCTCACGGCCAGTCTGGAACTGGGCGATCCCTCTGGCTGTCCCTTTGTCTATCGAAACTATGAGAAAGACGTCCGGCTTACGGAGGAGGAAGTGGACGGCGGCAAAAATAAAGTCAACGTGTATTATGTCCGGTTTGATCTGAAACTGGCCTCCGGACGGACCGACGGCGTGTATCCGGTGGGCATCCAGATCAGGGCCAGAGATACGGAGGGGAATCCTGTGGAACAGAGTTTTACCACATACGTCACGGTTAAAGGCAGTCCGGCCTCCCGTCCTTCGGATGATTCTTTCGGCGGCGCTTCCGGCGATGCGGGGGGATCGGGCGGAGGTGGAAGCGAATCCGCCGAAGAAAAGCCCACATCCCAGCCCATTATGCTGGTAGAAAAAGTGCGGCTGGAGGGGGATGCGGATGGGGAGGCCCAGGCGGGCAGCGAATTTACCGTCAAGGTGACGCTGAAAAATACCAGCAGTAAAAAGTCTGTCCAGAATATGGTGGTGACGGCCAGCTGCGAAACGCCCGGTTTGACCCTTTTAAATGAATCCAATACCACGTATCTGGAGAGCGTCGGCAAAGGGAAGACCGCTGAGCTGACCCTGCGTTACCGGGCCGACGCGGACACATCCGAGGGAAAATACGATATACGGCTGGCCATGAGTTATGACAACGAGAAGGCGGAGACACTGACCTCCGAGGGGGTATTTTCCGTCCGGGTCCGCCAGCCGCTGGCCGTGGAAATGACCATGCCGACGATTCAGGCCCGGGTACACGCCGGAGATACTCTGCCTTTGAGCTTTCAGTTTATGAATCTGGGCAGAAGCACGGTGTATAATGTGCGCTGTGAGCTGGAAGGGGACGGACTGGTTCCCGGGTCAGTGGCCTTTGTGGGCAATATGGAGGCAGGAACGGCCCAGACCGCGGATATGAATGTGTTTATCGATATGCTTTCCGGGGAAGAACCCTATGGGGATACCGCGGGAACCGCGACTCTGCGCTATGAAGACGCCGCCGGAAAGGAATACACCCAGACCTTTGATTTTCAGACAAAGATTGAAAAGCCGGCCGTTCAGTCCGTAAACACGGGACAAAAGGAAGAAAAAACGGCGGGACAATGGTGGATTTCCGTGGCGGCGGCGGGAGGGCTGCTGCTCATGGCCATGGCGGCGCTGCTGGCGAGAAGGAGGTATCATGAAATGGTATGACATCGTGTATCTGGCCTGGAAAGGAAAAAGCCGGTTTGGGTTGTCCGTCGGGCTGTTTCTGCTGGGCGGTATGCTGAGTCTGACCCTGGCCGGAGGGCGTACCATGGCGCTGGAGAAAGAGAAGAGCCAGCCCTGGGAACTGCAGATAACTGTGGACGAATTTTCAGAGGAAAATCTGGCGGCGATCTGGGCCATAGAGGATGTGATTGACGTGACGCCCGTCTATGAGATCCCCGTAGAGCTTGTCGTGGGAGCCTGTACCCAAAAGATTACCGTATATGGTGTGCGGGGAGAGTATTTGCAGAAAAACATGCTGGACGGGGAGCTCTTTTCCGGGGAGGATACCGCTTCCTGTCTGATGATCAACCGGGCGGCGTGGATGGCTTTTCGGGACACGACAGGCAAGACGGTGGCGGCGGACGCCCTGCCGGACTGGCGGCAGTCGGCCGTGTGGCTGCAAAGCGGCGATCCGGAGGGACAGGAGGAGGAACCGGCAGCAGGCGTCCGGTTTCCGGCCCGTATCTGCGGGATCTGTCTGGAGGGGGAGACGCCGGAGGCCTATATGGACAGCGAGTGGGCCAAAAAAGTACTGCTTGGCCGCGGCGAGATACCCACTCCCACTCGCCTGCTGGTGCGTATCAGAAATGCGGGGGCTCAGGAAACAGTCAGTGAGGCCCTGGCGAATCTGGGAGCGGCGGCAGACAATACCGATACGGAATCCATGATTTCCTGGCAGCGGCGGGGGATAGAGAATGGTTATACGGCCGTTATATCCCTCGTCTGTTTTTTTGCGGCGGCAGCGCTGATCCGTCTGCAGGTGAGATACGGCCGGGAAGGATGGCTGCGGGAAAACGCCGCGCTGGAGGCCGGAGGGGCGCGGAAAGGAGCTTATCTGCGCATAGTGGGGCTGAGCCTTGTCCTGTATGGCGGCATGTGGATGGGCGTGGGGATGTGCATCGGAATATGGAATCTTTGACATGTGGGGCGGGAGCGCGTTTGCTTCCGCTTTTTCGTATGACGGGCATGCCGCCAATCTGTGGTGAAAGTTCACGATGTAGATAATATAATTAGATCAAATTTTTATATTCCCGTCTTCCATCCACAATTGCATATAGGATAACCTCTTTTTTCTCTTCATTCACTTTGTAAAATACCAAATGTCTTTCTACAATGAGAACCCGATATCCTTGTTTCTTTAAAATAGAGTATCGCGGGACGCTCCCGGACATTGGAAAATCTTCTAACCGGCATATGGCTTTTTCAATTTTTCCAAGATAATCCAACGCTATATCTATGCTCCCTGAATCGTCCGCAATATAGAAAATGATTTCCCGTAGCTGCTCTTCTGCTTTATCTGTCCTAAGTATCCTATATTTCATCCGTCCTTTCTCTCCATCAGGGCTTTTCTGATACCGTCAAATGTGTCTTGCATGGATGCCATTCTTCCATTAGCAACATCATTTTCAGCTTCAGCAAGTGTGCGCAGTAATTCCAGCTCTGACTTCATCTGGTAATAATCCTGCAATCCCAAAACGGCTGTATCTCCATGGCCATTCACTGTGATGATGACCGGTGTTCTATCTTCATGGCATTGCCTGGATATTTCACTGTAGTGGTTCCTGAGGTCGGAGGATGGGCGAATTGTTTCCATAATATGGCTCCCTTCTATAAATAAATTGTTTAAGCGGTTTTATGTAGTCATATTATATCTCAATTTGTCTATGGGTTCAATGGACAAATTTCCATTCTGGAAATTTTAAATACGTTTTCTAAATTAATGCATCTTTCCCAGTCATTTCTAGGAAATAATTTTTCCATGCATATTAGGATCATCTGTTTCGAATGCTATTATGGGAGTATCATAAGTATACCCCTGTTTTTTAATAGAACTTAATTGAACAGACGAACCAATACACATAAGGATAATCATAAATAATAATGTCCATCCGTCCGTTAATTCAATTTTAAATAAAGCAAATATAAAATCTATTGGATCGAAAAGTAATGAATAATCTTGAGTTATGCCAAAAATAAACTGATTCACATATTTGGCAATTGTCGGGGCAACCTGACTTGCTCCTAAAAAGGCACATGCAAGAGCAAAAGGCAAAACACTCAATTGCCGTAACAGCATAAATACAATTCCGAATATTGTAGCAAGTATAAGAGGCATTATAATTGCCATTCCGAATTCCATATTTCCGTTTTTAGCAAAATAGGTTGTAAACATATATAATAATTTCATAGTAACAATAAATCCTAATACAAATCTATTTACTGCAGGATAACGATATGTTAATATCGGAAGAATTACAGCTCCTATTATAGTCGTTATTATGACAATCGGAACATCTGCATTTAAAGCAGCAGTAAGAAATAATCCACTTAAAAATCCTAATACTACCCCCCAATAAAAAGCTGTCGTTGTAAGCAATCCTTTTCTCCATTTTAATGCGCCATAAATCAGTGCAGAACCAATTAACATATCATAAATGTCTGTTATAATTTGAAATATGCCAACATACACTAGAAACTCATACATAGATATACCCTCCATTTTTTTTATATCATACCACATCCCATAATCTTTTTACCATAGAGGCGCACGTCAAAATCTGCAAAATAGGCGCACCAGATAAGCCCATCCTATCGGATATGCTTTATAAACATTTACACATTACCTGACCATCAATCCCCATTTTTCGCATATGGCATCACTTCCATCCTCAGCAGAGCGTCATACACTTGAGAAAGAGAGTGAAAAGAGCTGAAAAGCATAGCCATGGAGAGAAAGAGCCATGCGTTTATCCTGAAAAGATAACAGTCGCTCTTTACTTTTCGGGCGGATTTGCTTACAATAAAAAATATATGCTGTTTGACGGCCGTACAAACAGGAAAAAGCAGACGCAGGGAGGAACCCATGGCATTTATAGAGTTTCAAAACGTATGCAAATATTATAATAACGGTGACCATAAAATCGCCGCCGCCGACCATGTAAATTTTGAGGCGGGCCGGGGAGAGTTTGTGGTGATCGTGGGGCCCAGCGGCGCGGGGAAAACTACGGTGCTCAATATCCTTGGCGGTATGGACAATTGTGATGAGGGCCATATCCTGCTGGACGGTGTGGATATCAGCGGCTACGGTGAAAAGGAGCTGACCCGTTTTCGTCGGCTGGATGTGGGATTTGTCTTTCAGTTTTACAATCTGGTGCAGAATCTGACGGCTCTGGAGAATGTGGAGCTGGCGTCGGAAATCTGTAAAAAGCCCCTGCCGGCGGGGGAGGTGCTGGTTCAGGTGGGTCTGGGAGAGCGGATGGCCAATTTTCCGGCCCAGCTTTCCGGTGGAGAACAGCAGCGGGTATCCATTGCCAGAGCCATCGCCAAGAATCCGAAACTGCTGCTCTGTGACGAGCCTACGGGGGCCCTGGATTACAACACGGGCAAACAGATTCTGAAGCTGCTTTACGATACCTGTAAAACGATGGGCAAGACCGTATTTGTCATCACGCATAATCAGGCCATCTGTCCCATGGCCGACCGGGTGATACGGATCAAAAACGGCAGCGTACAGGAGATGAAGACAAACCCCGCCCCCGTTCCGGCGGAAGAAATTGAGTGGTAAAATATGAAGAAAAATTATTGGCTTATGGTGTTTCGCACCATTCGGGAGAGTTTCGGCCGGTTTATTGCCATTTTTGCCATCACGGGCCTCGGCGTGGGTTTTTTGGTGGGTCTCTTGTGCACGGCGCCGGATATGAAACAGTCGGTGGATACATATTATGACGAGGAGCGTCTGTTTGATCTGAATGTGAAGTCCACAAAAGGGCTGACCCGGGCCGACCGGGAAGCGGTGGAGCAGATGACGGATGTGGCGGTTGTTACTCCTTCTTATCAGAAAGATTTGCCGGTGCAGACAGAGGACGGCGAGCAGACGACGGCTCGTCTTCATGTGCTGGATTTTTCCGATGAAGGAGAGGAGAGCGTCAATCGTCCCACGCTGAAGGAAGGGCGTTTTCCTGAAAAGGCCGGAGAGTGCGCGGTGATTTCCGGCAGCGCTTTTAGTGCGGGAGCGGATCTGGCGATCGGGGATATTGTGCGCCTGATTCCCGAGGAAGACGACGAGGAGCTTTTTCGGGAGAAGGAGCTTACGGTAGTGGGGCTTGCGTCAAGTCCCCTTTATATGGCGGCGGAACAGGAATCTACTTCCGTGGGCAGCGGGACGGTCTCCCTTTTTTTCTATGTGGACCGTTCGGGAATCGACACGGATATATATACGGATTTTCATATAAGTCTGAAGGACTGCCTGTCTTTCAACACCTTTGACAGCGGTTATCAGGAGGCTGTGGATGCACAGACGGAGGCGCTGGAAGCGTTGGGCCGGGAACGGGCCGGGATACGCGACCAGGAGATTTACGACGAGGCCATGGAGGAGATCCGCGAGGCGGAGGATGAGTACCGCGAAAAGCGCGCCGATGCCGAGCAGGAGCTTTTTGACGCAAAGAAAGAGTTGTCTGACGCGGAAAAGAAACTTCGCGACGGAGAGAAGGAACTGGCGGACGGGAAGAAAGAGCTGGACGACGGCAAGCGGGAGCTTGTGAAAGCCGAAAAGCAACTTTCCGACGCCAAAAAAGAGCTGGATCAAAATAAATCCCGGGTAGAGCAGGCCAAAAAAACGATTAAAGAAAATCAGGGCAGGATCAAAGAAACCAGAGAGGCGGTGAAAACCTTTGATAAGCAGAAGAAGGCCTGGGAAAAAGGCGTTAAGGAACTGGATAAGGCGAAAAAGAAGCTGGATGAGGGCAGGAAGAAGCTGGCTGAAGGTCTTGCGGAATATGAGGCGGCCAGGGCCGAGGCGGAGCCCCTGATGGAGAAAGCCCGTCAGGAATTGGATGCGGCCGGGAAACAGATCAGCCAAGGGGAGCATGAGCTGGCCGTTCAGGAGAAAATTCTGGCAGAGCATAAGGCTTCTCTGGATGCCATAGAAAAGGATGCCCTGGCGGTGGCCGAGGCTGTGAAGGACGGCCAGCCGGTGACCGAGGAGATGCGTCAGCTTCTGGCAGGCTATGAGGCGGGTAAAGCGGCCTATGAGCAGGGAAGGACGGCTCTGGAAGAAGCCCGCCGGACGCTGGAGGAGGCAAAGACCCGGTACGAGACGGGTAAGGCAGAGCTGGCCGCCCGGGAGAAGGCCATCGCGGACGCCAAAGTCGAACTGGACGCTTCGGAGAAAGCGCTGGACGCCGGTGAGAAAGAGTATAATAAGAATAAAAAGACCCTGGACGAGGCGGGAGAAAAAATTGCGGAGGCGGAGCCGAAGATCAGTGAGGCCCGTGAGCAGATCGCCCAGTGGGATAAAAATTATCCGATGATGAAAGAGGGAATAGACAGCTATGAGAAAGGGCTGCGGCAGTATCGGACCGGGAAGGCCGCGTATGAGAAGCACAACAGGGAGTATGAGGACGGTCTGGCAGCGTATACGGAAAACAAGCAGAAATTAAAAGACGCCAGGGCGGAATACGAAGGCGGCCTGGCGGAGTATGAGGAAGCCCGCGAGGAAGCGAACCTGGAGTTTGCCGACGCGGAAGCAGAGATTGCCGACGCCCGGCAGGAGGTGGATGAGCTGGAAGAGGGGGAGTGGTATGTGCTGGATCGCAATACAAACCCCTCGTATGTGAGCTTTGATAATAATTCGGAGAAGGTATCGGCCATCGCCCGGGTATTTCCCGTATTTTTCTTCCTGGTGGCGGCCCTGGTGGCGCTGACGACCATGACTCGCATGGTGGAGGAAGAGCGGGGCCAGATCGGTACGTTAAAGGCCCTCGGCTATGGCAGGGGGATGATTCTGGCAAAGTATCTGCTGTATGCAGGGACAGCTGGAGTCCTGGGCAGTATAGCGGGTATCCTGGTGGGGCAATGGCTTTTTCCCACGGTGATCTGGAATGCTTACAGCATCATGTATTATTATCCTGATTTTCACACGGTTTTCCGCGGCATCTACGCGGCGCCTTCCGCGGCTGCGTCCATATTGGGCGTGCTGGGAGCTACTTACCTGGCCTGCGCAGGGATTCTGCGGGAAAAACCTGCCCGTCTGATGCTGCCCCGTGCGCCCAAAGCAGGGAAAAGGATCTGGCTGGAATATGTGACGCCGCTGTGGCGTTCCATGAAATTTACCTATAAGGTGACGGCGCGTAACCTGTTCCGCTATAAAAAACGGCTGTTCATGACGCTGGTGGGCATAGCCGGTTGTACGGCTCTTCTGCTGGCCGGTTTCGGTATCCGGGACGCCATCGGCGATATCGTGAGAATCCAGTATGAGGAACTGCAGCAGTATCAGTTAACAGTCAGCCTGGAAGAGAAGGATTCCCGGGAACACAGGCAGGCCCTGCAGGAGTATCTGGACAGCCATGCCCAGGGCTACGCGGCTGTCCACAGTGAGCAGGCCAGTATTTTACGGGGACGGCGGAAAGAGGATACAGTACTGGTGATTCCCGAATCGGCGGAAAAATACAGAGAGTTTATGGTGTTTCGGGACAGGAAGAGCGGCGGGGAAATTGCTTTTGACGAAAACGCAGTGCTGCTGACGGAGAAACTGGCAGAAACGCTGAGGCTGTCCGTGGGGGACGCCTTTACGCTGGAGGACGGGGATGATGCCCGGGCAGAGCTTATCGTAACGGGAATCACGGAAAACTATATCCGCTCCTTCGTCTATATGGGGGCCGCAGCCTATGAGAAGGCCTTTGGGAAGACAGTGGATTATACTGCCTGTCATGTCATTTATCCGGTTGAACCGGAAGAGGAGGAGCAGGTAATCACAGAGCTTCTGGCCATGGCGGACGTCTCCTCGGCCCAGTATAATTCGACCGTGATCGCCACCTTTGAGAATATGCTGGGCAAGGTGGATTATATCGTGGTGGTGCTGATTGTCTGTGCCGGCCTGCTGGCTTTTGTGGTGCTGTATAATCTGACGAATATCAATATCAGTGAGCGGGAGAAGGAGATCGCCACGATCAAGGTGCTGGGCTTTTATCCGGGAGAGGTGAATGCCTATATTTACCGGGAAACAGCGGTTTTAAGCATCCTGGGAGCCGCCGCGGGGCTGGTGGGCGGTATTTATCTGAACCGGTTCATTGTCGTGACGACGGAAGTATCCAATATTATGTTCGGCCGGCGGATTGATCCGTTGAGTTTTGTGTATTCTTTTGTAATCACGATGGTGTTTACGGGGTTGGTCTGTCTGGTTATGTCAGGAAAGTTAAAGAAAATCAGCATGGTGGAGAGCATGAAGTCGGTGGATTAAAAGCGGATGGGAACAGATATGGATGGGATGGATGAAAAAAGGAAAGAAGCGCTGCTTCGTCAAATGAAGGAATATGCCGCAGAGGATGTGGCCGTGGCTTTTTCGGGCGGGGCAGACAGTAGCCTTCTCCTGAAACTGGCCTGTGAGGCGGCAAAGGAGACAGGAAAGCGGGCAGTGGCCGTGACGATGAAAACCTGCCTGCATCCGGCGGCGGAGATACAGGAGACCGCCCGGGCCGCAGTGGATATGGGAGCGGAACACCGAATCATAGAGGTGGATGAACTGGCGGAAGCAGGGATTCAGGATAATCCCGAGGATCGCTGTTATCGCTGCAAACGATTTTTGTTTGCAAAATTATGTGGTCTGGCCGGAGAGATGGGTATCAGGCGGATTCTGGAAGGAACCAACGAGGATGACCTGCATGCGTACCGTCCAGGGCTCTCTGCCCTGAAAGAACTGGGCATTATAAGCCCTCTGGCGGACGCCGGCCTGACCAAAGAGCAGGTGAGACGGCTGGCGGCGGCATATGGGCTGGCGGCTGCAGATAAGCCGGCGTCGCCCTGTATGGCTACCCGGTTTCCTTACGGAACCCGCTTGTCCTGTGAAGATATGGACCGGGCGGCTCTTGGAGAGGCGTATCTGCGGCAGCTGGGATTTTATAATGTGCGGCTGCGTGTCCATGGGGAGGTCGCGCGGCTGGAGGTGGATACGGAAACTTTTTCGGAGGTTCTGGCCCGCCGGGAGGCGATTATGACCAGGATGAAAGAGCTGGGGTACAGGTATGTCACGCTGGATCTTGAAGGGTATCGCTCCGGCAGTATGGATGAGGGGCCCCAGCACGGGCACTGACCGCCAAACGGCGGGGATGCCGAACCTGGCATACGGACCGTTGTGATCCGGAGAGCCGGAAGGGAAAATAGATGATGGAAAAGCAAACAGAGACAGAACAGGCAGTTTCTCCGCGCTATCCTTTTCTGGATAATCTGCGGGGGCTGACCCTGCTTAGTATGATTTTGTACCATGCCGTCTGGGATATGGTCTATATATTCGGCGCTCCCTGGGACTGGTTTCGTTCTCAGGGAGCTTATCTCTGGCAGCAGAGCATCTGCTGGACATTTATTCTGCTGTCCGGTTTCTGTCAGGGCCTGGCAAAACGGCCCGTGAAAAACGGAGGGAAGGTATTCGGGGCGGGGCTTCTGGTCATGGCGGTCACATGGATTTTTATGCCCGCAGAGCGGGTCGTGTTCGGGGTGCTGACGCTCATAGGCTCCTGTATGCTTTTACTTGTACCTGTGCGCAGGGCGCTGGAACAGATCCCTCCTGTAATCGGGTTTTTAGCGAGTTTTCTGCTGTTTGCGTTTTTTAAAGGGGTGAACGGCGGCTGGCTTGGATTTTTCGATATCCCTCTGCTGCGTGTTCCGGAGCGGCTCTATGCCAATCTGTGTACCGCCTATCTGGGATTTCCCGCGGCGGATTTTTATTCCACGGACTACTTTTCTCTGCTTCCCTGGTTCTTTTTGTATCTGACAGGATATTTTATCTATTTCCTGCTCAGCCGGAAGGGGAAACTGCGTCTGCCAGTCCAGAGTCCCATGCCCGTAGTTTCTTTTATGGGCAGATATTCGCTGATTGTCTATTTATTGCATCAGCCGCTGGTCTATGGGGCTTTGTTATGCGGTATGGTATTTTTTCCATGATTTCCATATGTCGAGTTGATTTTTCCCTGCCCCTTGCGTATAATACTAACGGTCAGACGGCGGTATTTGCCGCGCCGGTTTTGGCGGTCATATTACCGGGAGGTTAAGCTGTTCATGAAAGCAAGAAAATACTCGGAAGCCTATATGCAAAATATGATTGCTCTGTGTATACATCCCAGTCAGAAGAAAATAGGACATTTCGGCGGCGGCGAGCTGCTGATTTTGGCATTTCTGTCCTATTATAACAATAGCCTTTCCCCGAAAGAACTCTCACGGATCACAGGGACCAGTACAGCCCATGTGGCCAAGGCGCTGCGCAATCTGGAAGCAAAAGGGGAAATACGGCGCCGGCCGGATGCTACCGACGCCAGAAAAAAGGCAGTGTCCGTCACAGAAGCGGGTATGGAACGGGTGGAAAATGCCCGTCTGGAAATTTTGAATGACCTGGACAGGGTGATGGAAGCTCTGGGCGAGGAGGACGCGGCTCAGCTTGTCCGTCTGTCCGGCCGTATTGCCCGGCTGTCAGTCGAGCGGATGAAAAAGGGCTGAATGTCTTTCTCACCGTGCGCGGGTACGCGGAAGTATTCGTCGCAAAACGGGTCTTCGGCACGAACAGATAGAAAAATTTGCGTAAAAACAGGAGAATATTATGAAAAAATGGAAAGCCTTATATTGTAGAACTTTTCAATTGGTGATGCGCGCCGCATTGCCCTTTTTGCCTTATCGGGAACCGAAGATGCTGCGAACGATGGAGGAGGTGGCAAGGATCTGTGAACGGCGCAGGATTTCCCGGGTGCTTTTAGTCACCGATCGTGGTATATGCGAGGCGGGTCTGACCAAAGAGCTGGAGGAGAAACTGGCGGACCGGCAGATCAGATGTTTTGTCTATGACGGCACCGTGGCTAATCCGACCATCCATAATATCGAAGAGGCCCGGACCCTGTATGCGGACAACCAGTGTCAGGCCGTGATCGGTTTCGGCGGCGGTTCCAGCATCGACTGCGCCAAGGTGGTGGGCGCGCGGATTGCCAAACCGAGACAGACGGTGCAGAAGATGAGAGGGCTTTTGAAGGTACATCGCCGTCTGCCTTTGCTCTTCGCGGTGCCCACCACGGCGGGAACGGGCAGCGAAACGACGCTGGCGGCGGTAATTACGGATTCGGACAACCATCATAAATATCCGATTAACGATTTTGTATTGATCCCCCGCTATGCGGTACTGAACGCGAAGGTCACTCTGGGGCTGCCGCCTCAGCTTACCTCCACCACGGGGATGGACGCTCTGACCCATGCGGTGGAGGCCTATATCGGCGGTACCACGACCAAAAAGACCCGCCGCTACGCGGAGAAGGCCGTGACCTGGATCTACCAGAATATCGAAACCGCCTGGCGGGACGGCACGAACATGCCGGCGAGGAAACGGATGCTCTATGCCGCTTTTCTGGCCGGGGAGGCGTTTTCGATTTCTTATGTGGGGTACGTCCATGCTGTGGCGCATTCATTAGGCGGACTGTACGGCGTGCCCCATGGTCTTGCCAATGCGGTGATCCTGCCCTATTTCCTGGATCACTACGGGGAAACCATCGACGGCAGGCTGGCAATTCTCGCCAGAAAATCCGGTATGGCGGACGAAGGTCTCCCGGATTATGAGGCGGCGGAGGTATTCCGCCGGTGGGTCAGGGATGTCAATCGCCGCATGGGCATCCCGGAGCATATTCCGGAAATTCGGACGGAGGATATCCCCCGTCTGGCCGCCCATGCGGATAAAGAGGCCAATCCCCTCTATCCAGTGCCGGTGCTGATGGATCGGGAGGAGCTGGAGGCCATGTATCTGAAAGTGAAGGGGGAGTAGAAAATGCAGGAACTGATGAAACGCCATCGGGAATTTGTGGCTTCCCGGAAGAGCTATGAAGTGGCATATCGGCTGCGGGCGTTAACCCGCCTGCAGGAGGCTATCCGACATTATGAGGACGAGATCTGCCGGGCCATATACCGGGATCTGGGAAAGGCCAGGTCAGAGAGCTATATGTGCGAGGTGGGACTGACCCTCTCCGAGCTGGCCCATGTGAAAAGACATTTGAAGGGCTGGGCCAAAACGAAACATGTGGGCACCAGTCTGGCTAATTTTCCGGCCAGCAGCAGGATCGTACAGGAACCCTATGGCGTGGCGCTGATCATGTCCCCCTGGAATTATCCTTTCATGCTGTGTATGGAGCCTCTGGTGGGGGCCGTCGCCGCGGGCAATAGCGTGGTGTTAAAGCCCTCCAATTATTCCCCGGCCACCTCGGCGGTGATCCGAAAAGTGGTGTCCCGGGCCTTTGAGGAGGGCCATGTCTCCGTGGTGGAGGGGGGAAGGGCCGAGAATACGGCTCTGCTGGAGCAGAAATTTGATTATATTTTCTTTACCGGAAGCAAAGAAGTGGGGCGGCTGGTTATGGAAAAGGCCGCGAAGCATCTGACCCCGGTTTCCCTGGAGCTGGGCGGTAAGAGCCCCTGTATCGTAGACCGGACGGCTAATTTGCGGATGGCAGCGAAAAGGCTGGCTTACGGCAAGTATTTAAATTGCGGGCAGACCTGTGTGGCTCCGGATTATCTGCTGATTGACGAGGCCGTCAAAGATGAATTTCTTACACATTACCGCCGGGCCGTGGTGCGGATGTACGGTGAAGATCCGCTGGCCAATCCGGATTACGGGAAGATCATCAATGAGAAACATTTCCGGAGGCTCTGCGGCCTGATGGACGGGGAGCGTATCGTACTGGGAGGCCGCACGGAGCCGGAGAAGCTCCGCATCGAGCCTACGGTTATGGATCGGGTAAAACCGGAGGACTCTATCATGCAGGAGGAAATTTTCGGGCCGATCCTGCCGGTGCTGACCTTCCGGTCTCTGGAGGAAGCGGAACATTTTGTGACCGCCGGGCCCAAGCCCCTGGCCTGCTATGTGTTCACTTCTGATCCGGCGGTGGAGCGGCGTTTCCTGCGCTATGTATCTTATGGCGGGGGCTGCATCAACGACACCATCGCTCATCTGGTCTCCCAGAGCATGGGTTTTGGCGGCGTGGGGGACAGCGGTATGGGCAGCTATCACGGGAAACGGAGTTTTCAGACTTTCAGCCATGAAAAGAGTATTTTGAAAAAATCCGTGCTGGTGGATATGCCCATGCGGTATCAGCCTTACCAGGGGTTATATGATAAAATTGTGAAATTGATCATGCATTGAGGAGGTGTAGGATGCCTTTTTATTACTATTTTGATCCCACATATATATTGGTTTTGGCCGGCGTGTTATTGTGTATGACGGCTTCTGCAAAGCTGAACGCTACGTATAATAAATATCAACGAGTCCGCAGCTACAGCGGTATGACCGGGGCGGAGGCGGCTCAGAGAATTCTGTATCAGTCCGGTATACGGGATGTGCGGATTGAGCATGTTTCCGGCAATCTGACCGATCACTATGATCCGCGGAACAAGGTGCTGCGGCTGTCCGATACCACTTACGGCACCGCGTCGGTGGCGGCGGTGGGAGTGGCGGCCCACGAGTGCGGCCATGCCATGCAGCATGCCCACGGTTATGTACCGCTCTCCCTGCGTTCCGCTCTGGTGCCGGTGGCCAATTTCGGGTCGGCAATTGCCTGGCCTCTGATTCTGTTCGGGCTGCTCATGGGAAGTCGTTCCTCCGGCCTGCTGATCACTGTGGGAATTTTGGCTTTCTCGGCGGCGGTGCTGTTTCAGCTTGTCACCCTTCCCGTGGAATTTAACGCTTCGGGCCGGGCTCTGCGGGTATTGGAGGACAGCGGTATTTTACAGAGCGAGGAGATTCGTATGACCAGGAAGGTGCTGTTTGCGGCGGCTCTGACTTATGTGGCCGGCGCGGCCTCGGCTATTCTGCAGCTGCTCAGACTGCTGCTTTTGACGAATCGGCGCAGAGACTGACAGGCGAAAAGGCCGGTCGTTTTCGCGGGCGGTGAGCCGGGTCAATACAGCGCCTGTCAGGGGCATGTTTTTCCGGCATATGGAGACAGGAGGCTTTATTTGCATTATACAAAAACGGATTTAGTTTTATTTTTTCTCATTTATTCTTTTCTGGGATGGGTCATGGAAGTTCTGGTGGTGTCTCTGCGGCAGAAACATTTCTGCAACAGAGGCTTCTACAATCTGCCGGTCTGTCCCTCTTATGGGGCGCTGCTGGATATTCTGCTGCTGGCTCTGCCTACTCTGCAAGGTCATTTTTTTATACAGTATCTGACCACGCTGGTGGTGCTGGCGGCGGTGTATTATTACTCCGGGGCCACCGTGCGCATGACCTGGGGGCGCAGCATGTGGCGGTACGAGCGGAACAATATGTTCGGCGGCGGGAAGCAGGGATTTTTGTATTCCTGCATTTTGGCCGCCGCCGCACTGTTGACATTTTATCTGGTTCATCCGATGCTGTTTGTGATGGTGAAGGTGATTCCCATGGCCGTGAGGAATGTGATTGCCGTCACGGGTATGACTTTGCTGGTGGCTGATCATTTTTCTATTTTATATGCCGTTGTACATAACCGGAAAAATAAAAGCGGGCTGATGCAGTATCGTAGGGAAAATCAAAAGCCAAAAGGAGCCTTTGGCAATCGGCTGTACGAGATGATCTGGCACAGGCTGGATATGGCCTATCCGGAGATGGAGATTGCCCGTGCGGAGCCGGGAGATCTGACTTTTGCAAAGGGACTCTGTTTCGACAAGATGGTCTGGGTCTTTGTGATCTGTGCTTTGGGCGGGGATCTGATCGAGACGGTGTTCTGCCGTTTTTCGGCCGGTCACTGGATGAGCCGTTCCAGTGTGATCTACGGGCCTTTCAGCATTGTCTGGGGGTTCGGCGCGGTACTTTTGACCATCGTACTGGACAGCGTGGCGCTTAAGGACGACCGGTATGTGTTTGGTTTCGGCTGCCTGCTGGGCGGGGTTTATGAATATATGTGCAGTGTATTTACGGAATTTTTCTTGGGGACCACTTTTTGGGATTACAGCGATATGCCCTTTAATATCGGCGGCAGAACCAACCTTTTGTTTTGTAGTTTCTGGGGAATTCTGTCGGTCGTGTGGGTGAAGATCTGTTATCCGAAACTCAGCGGATTTATCGAAAAGTTTCCCCCGCTGGGAGGAAAGATAGCCACCTGGGTATTGATCGCGGCCATCGTCTGCGACGGCCTGATCTCGGCAACGGCCATGGTACGTTATACCCAGAGGGACGAAGGCCAGGCGCCGGCCGGTTCGATCGGAGAATTTGTGGATACTCATTATCCGGACTGGATGATTGAAAAAATCTGGCCGAACATGCGAATCGATAATGTGCGGATCGGAGAGCGGTGAGACGTAAATTTTTGCGAAAATCATGGTTCTGCGAGGGAACTGTTTCTGTCGGCGCGCTGTCAAAACATGATTGACGGCGCGCCGGCTGTGTTTTCAGGCGTTCAGCAGCTTCTCCAGTTCTGCGGATGCCTGCGCATAGTCTGTAAAATGAATGCCGTGGATACCCTGGCGAATGGCTTCCCGTACATTTGGTTCGGTGTCGTCAATAAACACACATTCTTCGGGCGTCAGATGATAAGTATGGATGAGCGCCTGATAAATGGCCGGGTCGGGTTTGATCAGCTTGACGTCCCGGGAGAATATGCCGCCGTCCATGAGGGGCAGGAAATCCAGTACGTCCCTGTTGGCCTCTATGGCGTATGTAGAATAATTGGACAGGAAAAGTACCTGATAGCCTCTGCTCTTCAGACCGCGAATCCAGTCTTTGGCATAGGGACGGTGAGTAAAAGCTTCGCCCAGCCGGTCGAAAGCAGTGAGGATTTCCGTCCGGTAGCCCGGCGCGGCGCTCACGAATCCGTTCCGTATCCGGTCCAGGCTCCACACTTCCCGGTCCAGCTCGTCCCACACGCCCTTGGTAAAGAGGGCCTCTTTTACGGCCCTCACGGTCTCCCCGTCATCAAAAAGCCCTTTCAGATAGCTGTCCCAGTCGTAATTCATGAGGACTCTTCCGATATCAAATATTACTGTTTTGATCATAATACACTCCTTTTTGGCGCTGTTTGCATCATACGTTTTTTATGGCAGGCGACTTTGTGATTGCGGATAATAATCACGCCGTCTGGTATAAGCCGGTCTGCGTCCTGCTGTCCGTTCGTTTTTCCGGAGCATCCGGACGGTCTTCCGACGGGTTTATTATAGGGGGAACAGAGGATGATTGCAAGAGTATATATTTGTGCGTTAGGAAATGGTTACTTTTCACACCCAATGTCAGTTAGTCAAGCTCAGGGCTTAGATCCATCATAGATATGTAACCAAATTTTTTAAAATATGTCTTGCATTTTTGAAAAGCTGTGTTATAGTGGTTATAGAACAAACGGGGCGGCCGCCTGGCGAATATTGATATCGGACTGCCGCCAGGTGAATCCATACGACAGGAGGGGATGTTATGAATATAAGCAAGTTTACACAGAAATCTCTGCAGGCCGTGCAGAATCTGGAAAAGACGGCCTACGATTTCGGGAATCAGGAAATCGAGCAGGAGCATCTTCTGTATAATCTTCTGCATCAGGAGGACAGCCTGATCCTCAAGATGATTGCGAAGATGGAGATCAATACGGAACATTTTCTGGACCGGGTAGACCAGGCCCTGGAGGCCAGGGTCAAGGTTTCCGGCGGTTCGCCCTATATCGGCCAGTATCTGAACAAGACGCTGGTGAACGGGGAGGATGAGGCCAGGGCCATGGGAGACGAGTTTGTTTCGGTGGAACACCTGTTCTTATCCATGCTGAAAGAGCCAAGCCCGTCCATGAAAAAACTTTTCGGGGAGTACGCTATTACCCGGGAGCGTTTTTTACAGGCGTTAAGCACCGTGCGGGGCAATCAGCGGGTGACGACGGATAATCCGGAGGCTACTTATGACACATTGAATAAGTACGGCGAGGATCTGGTGGAGAAGGCCAGGAGCCAAAAGATGGACCCGGTCATCGGCCGGGACGGTGAGATCCGCAATGTGATCCGCATCCTCTCCCGCAAGACGAAAAATAATCCTGTGCTGATCGGCGAGCCCGGCGTGGGCAAAACCGCGGCGGTGGAAGGGCTGGCCCAGCGGATCGTCCGGGGGGATGTGCCGGAAGCGTTGAAGGACAAGAAGATTTTTGCCCTGGATATGGGTGCCCTGGTAGCCGGCGCCAAGTACCGGGGCGAGTTTGAGGAGCGGCTGAAAGCGGTTCTCGAGGAAGTCAAAAAGAGCGAAGGCCATATCATCCTGTTCATTGACGAGCTGCACCTGATCGTGGGGGCGGGCAAGACGGACGGGGCCATGGACGCAGGCAATATGTTAAAACCCATGCTGGCCCGGGGCGAGCTCCACTGCATCGGCGCTACCACCCTGGACGAGTATCGCCAGTATATCGAGAAGGACGCGGCCCTGGAGCGGCGGTTCCAGCCGGTGCTGGTGGATGAGCCCACCGTGGAGGATACCATTTCGATCTTAAGGGGCCTGAAGGAGCGGTACGAGGTGTATCATGGCGTGAAGATCACCGACGGCGCCCTGGTGGCCGCAGCCACCCTGTCCCAGCGGTATATCACCGACCGTTTCCTGCCGGACAAGGCCATCGACCTGGTGGACGAGGCCTGCGCCCTGATCAAGACGGAGCTGGATTCTCTGCCCACGGAGCTGGATGAGCTGCAGCGCAAGGTCATGCAGATGGAGATCGAGGAGGCGGCGTTAAAGCGGGAGACGGATAATCTGAGCAAAGAGCGTCTGGCGGCCCTGCAGCGGGAGCTGGCAGACCTGAAGGAGGAGTTCAATACCCGCAAAGCCCAGTGGCAGAATGAGAAAAATTCCGTGGATAATCTCTCCCGGCTGCGGGAGCAGATCGAGGATATGAATAAGCAGATCGAGAAAGCCCAGCGGGAGTATAATCTGGAAAAAGCCGCTGAGCTGCAGTACGGCGAGCTGCCCAAACTGCAGCAGCAGCTGGCAGCCGAGGAGGCGCGGGTGAAGGATCAGGATCTGTCCCTGGTCCATGAGAGCGTCACCGACGAGGAGATCGCGCGGATCATTTCCCGGTGGACGGGTATCCCGGTGGCGAAGCTGACGGAAGGCGAGCGAGCCAAGATCCTGGGGCTGGAAGAAATCCTGCATAAACGGGTGATCGGCCAGGATGAGGCGGTGTCGAAGGTGACAGACGCCATCATCCGTTCCAAGGCCGGAGTGAAAGACCCGGGCAGGCCCATCGGTTCTTTCCTGTTTCTGGGCCCCACCGGCGTGGGCAAGACGGAGCTGGCCAAGACCCTGGCGGCGAATCTTTTCGACGACGAGAACAATATGGTGCGTATCGACATGAGCGAGTACATGGAGAAATACTCCGTATCCCGGCTGATCGGAGCGCCTCCGGGATACGTGGGCTACGAGGAGGGCGGCCAGCTCACCGAGGCGGTGCGCCGCAAGCCCTATTCCGTGGTGCTCTTTGACGAAATAGAAAAAGCCCATCCCGACGTGTTTAACGTGCTTTTGCAGGTGCTGGACGACGGGCGGATTACCGATTCCCGGGGACGCACCGTGGACTTTAAAAATACGATCCTGATCATGACCTCCAATATCGGTTCCGCCCATCTGCTGGAGGGGATCTCCGAGGAGGGGGATATTCTTCCGGAGGCGGAGGAGATGGTCAACCAGGAGCTCAGAGCCCATTTCCGTCCCGAATTTCTGAACCGGCTGGACGAGTGCATTCTGTTTAAGCCGCTGACGAAGGAGGATATCGGCCATATCGTAGGCCTGATGGTACAGAGCTTAAATACCCTGCTGGGAGACCAGGAGCTGGAGGTAGCCCTCACCGACGAGGCCAGGGCTTTCATTATCGAGGGCGGCTATGATCCGGTTTACGGCGCGCGGCCTTTGAAACGGTATCTGCAGAAAAATGTGGAGACCCTGGCGGCCCGGCTGATTCTGTCGGGGACGGTCAGCCAGGGCGACCGGATCGTGATCGATCTGCGGGACGGGAAGCTTACAGCGGATGTGCAGAATGTGATCGTGGAATAGGAAAGAAAGTCAAAGACTCACCGGCAAGGTGTTCTGGCGCCGCTAAGAGTGGAATGACGGATAAGAAAGCAGACGAGGCAGTAAGCAGTTGTTTTCGGCGGTTTTGCCGTCCGGTGTGGCGGCAGGGTAAAGGCTTTACACTTTGTTCAATCATTGTTATAATAAAATCACCAAATACACATAGAGACACTTAAAAAAGCAGGAGGTGACGATATGCCAAACGGCCTTGAAATTACAAAAGCAGCGATTGACGATTTCAAAAAGATTCAAAGATATATGGCGATTGCAAAAGAAGAGAATGCTTCCAAAACATATGCGGAGCTGAAGAGGGAGTATGCTTCTTTAAAAGCAATTCTCCAAGTCGCAGGCGTCAACATGACTGACATTGACGAAATTAAGGAGTAGCAGTCCCTGCGATGATTTTCTCGATTTTTGAAGTTATCCACTTTCATAAAGGTCATCAGCCCCGTAACCACGCTTTTTGCAGACAATCAGGAACTTAATGGAAACGCTAAGACTGTCCGCAGATGAGGCTATGACGGCAATGAAAATTCCAGAGGCTGACCAAGTGAAATATGCGGTAAAATTCTAGTTGGTTAGAGCGTGGAAAACTTTCTTTGATTAGATTTCGGCCAATCGGAAGAAAATGAAAAATGATTTGGAAAAGCCCACAGGATGGCATGATAAGCTGTTCTGTGGGCTTTTTGTAAGCGTTTGAGAATGGGATAGAGGATACATTTATGCAAAAAGATTGTAGGGATAGGTCTGTCGGAGTTGAATATCGCCCAAGACAGCCAGTTATACACATTACCAGCAATGCCGACGACTACGACTCTTATAGCATCTTTTTTCAGATAAAGAAAAATCTTTATGAAATCTTCAAAAACATCAGCTATTCTTTTCCCATAATCAAAAGAAAGGACAGTACAGACTATGGAAATGATTTTGAAAACAACAAACCTCTGCAAATCTTTCAGCGGGCAAACAGCCGTAAACAACATATCGCTGAACATTGAAAGAAATTCCGTCTATGGACTATTGGGACCGAACGGTGCCGGGAAATCTACGACGCTCAAAATGATTACGGGCATTTTGAAACCGACCTCTGGGAATATCGAATTTGACGGTCACGCATGGAAACGCAGCGACTTAAACCATATCGGAGCGTTGATTGAAATGCCGCCGCTTTATGAAAATTTGACCGCCTATGAAAATCTGAAAGTAAGGACTACTATTTTAGGACTGACAGATAAGCGGATTGACGAAGTGCTGCAAATCGTCCGACTGACGGAAACAGGCAGGAAAAGAGCCGGACAGTTTTCTCTTGGTATGAAACAGCGTCTTGGAATTGCGGTTGCATTACTAAACAACCCGAAGCTGCTCATACTTGATGAACCAACCAACGGGCTTGACCCGATTGGGATTGAAGAACTTAGAGAGCTTATTCGTTCTTTTCCGGCTAAAGGTATTACGGTTATCCTGTCCAGTCACATTCTTTCAGAAGTGCAGCAGATAGCCGACCATATCGGCATTATCGCGGGTGGCGTTCTTGGATATGAGGGAAAATTGAACGCAAACGAAAATTTGGAACAGCTTTTTATGGACGTTGTAAAAAGCAATCACAGGGAGGGTTAAGGCATGGACTATCTAAAATCAGAACATTTGAAATTTAAGCGGACAATATCGAACAAACTGATTTTCATTGTTCCACTAATCACAGCTATTTTTGCGTGGCTTATGGGTGGATTTATGGGGTATCAATACATGACACTTTACTGGTGGTATGCGTTTTTGCTTCCGGGAGCAATCGCAATTTTGTGTTCTTTGTCACACAGAAAAGAAGAAAGCGCCGGGAAATACTATTCGGTATTTTCTATGCCCGTGAACCTTTCAAAATTTGAATTTGCTAAGGGCATTATCTTAGTCGAAAAACTGCTTGTTTCAGCGATATTTTTAGCATTGCTTATTTCTATCAGTAATATCATTGCTCCGGCAACGGCAGTATATTCTCTTTTACACAGCATTACAGGAAGTATCGGGATTATCCTTGCGTCTGTCTGGCAAATCCCTTTGTGCCTGTACTTTACACGCAAAACGGGAATGTTTGTGTCGATTGTGTTAAATGCAATACTTGGGATTGTTCTATCTACTGCTACTGCATTAGGAAATACAATAGCATGGTGGTTTGTACCGTATTGTTGGGCGGCAAAACTGGCAAAGCCACTTATGGGAATTGAAATAAACGGAACTTATGCGGGAAATTGTGGATTTTCTATAGCCATTATGATTTCCATTGCGTTGTCAATACTCTTGTTCCTTATTTTGTCCTATGCCGACGCAAAGGATTTTTCCAAAGGGAGGTAGATGGAAATGGGTTTAATTTATGCGGTTCGTTCTGAACAGGAAAAAACGAAGCATACACCGTTTTGGGCTATTCATTTATGTGTGCCTGCTATCGGGGCATTGTTATTTCTTGCTTATTATTTCCAGTATGCCAGCACAGCAGATAGTAAAAAGCTCAAAATGATATTGGAAATTACAACAACGTTTTTTCCATTGTTGATAAGCGTTATTGTAGGTCTGAATGTTGCACTGGAAGAAAAGGCTTCACACTTCCAAACGCTGCTTGCTGTACCGAACCGACACAAAAATATGCTTGCAAAATTAACTTATCTTTATGGTTCTGGGGTATTTGCATTGTTCTTTCTGTGCCTGCTATTTGTGGTAGGCATACATCTTTTGGGAATGGCTGATACAGTGCAGCTTGGAATGCTGATCGGAGCCGCCGCCGGGATGGCATTTTGTAATTTGATAATATACATCTTGCACCTGTTCCTTAGCTTCAAATTTGGATTAGGGTTATCCCTGTTTTGGGGCGTATTTGAAAGTCTGCAATGTATCTTATATAGTAATATCGAACTAAAAGGCATAGCGAGGTATATTCCCTTTTCATGGTCTATGAATTGGGTAAAGGATATTTTGAGCCGACAAATTTTCAACTATGGAACGGAAAAAATATGGATTGTAGCATTAACGACAGGTGGCTTGTTGCTGACCTTATTATGGTTTTCTCATTGGGAAGGACGGAAAAATTATG
>CASWRE010000027.1 GCA_949471785.1 uncultured Lachnospiraceae bacterium
CATTTTAATTGGATTTTGCATCGTAACTGTGAAGGTACTGAACAGTTACGAAAATATAACAAAAAGTAAAAGGAGAAAGGATTATGCTTATAAAAGCATCGGCAGCGCTGAGAAATGAGTATGCAACGATATCTGCACTGGCCAGGGAAACAAAAGAACCCATATATATTACCAAGAATGGGGAAGGCGATTTAGTATTAATGAGTATAGACGCCTTTGAAAAGCGGGAGCAGATGTTGCAGTTAAGGGCAAGGATACTTCAGGCGGAGCAGGAACGAATAGACGGAGAGCCGACGATCAGTGTATCAGAGGCGAGAAAGCGCCTAAGGGAGAGAGCCCGTGAAGCATAGAGTGGAAATTCTGCCTTCCGCATGGGAGGATTTGAAAAAAATAGAGGACTATTATATTTTGCAGTTTGATGTGCAGACAGCATTGAAAGTCAGCGACCATATTTTAGATACCATTGAACGCCTGGAGCAGTTTCCTGATTCCGGTTCGGCTACCCCGGACGATTGGCTGAATGAGCAGGGGTACCGAATGGTAATCTGCAAAAAGCACATTGCCATATACCGGGTTATTCATGAAACAGCATATGTATATCACATCGCAGATACGCAGACGGATTACACAAAGCTATTTTACCGGTAAATGGCATTACGGTCTTTTGCGCCGGAGGAGGGATGATTCCGTCCTGTAATGAGGAGACATTCAGGAGCATAGCAGTCAGGCGGTGGATTTCCGCCATTCTCATTCCCGCGGAAACATATAGCCGTGTTGCAGTTCATAGTAGTACATGCTGATCATTTTGGTGGACATCAGGATATACAGACGCTCGTCGCTGCTCTCCAGGTCCAGATTCTCGATCTTCTGGATCTTGCTCAGTCTCTGGTAAAAGGTATTCCGGTGGATATAGAGAGCGTGGGCCGCCGTTACCGCGTTGCAATTGCACTGGATATAGACCTCCAGCGTGTGCAGCAGCTCCGTGCCGTTTTTTTGGTCGTAGGTGTACAGGTTGACAAGGCCCGGGTGGCATAGATGTCTGGGCGGAATCTTACTGGAACCATAATGCAGAAGATAGTACAGCGCATAATCTTTAAAATGATAGCACCAGCTGTCGGGAGCGTAGAGTTCTCCCATTTCATGGGCATACTCTGCCTGCTGGTAATAGATCGGCGTCGTCTCAAAGCTCCAGTATCGGAAGCTGATTCCTGCCCGCAAAAGCCCGTCCCGCAGCAGAAAGGCGATTCGTCTGGAAATATCAAAAAACGGGCACTTCGATTTGTCCAGATTAATAACCGCCACGATTCGGTTTTTAAAAGGCGCGGCCACGCAGGCGGCAAACTGATTCTCCAGCTTCTGACAGAACGTATGGATATCTTTCAGGGGCTGGGTATTTTTTTGCTTTTTCAGCACAACGCAGCAGTAATTGTCCTCCGGCTTCCAGCTCACCGCGTCCAGCTGATTCTTCATCTCCACGGTGCTGAGCTTGTTGCCTTCCAGCAGGGACAGCACCAGCGAGGACAGGGCCGGGGCCTCCTGGGAATGGGCTGCCTGGCCAAAGGCCGACACAAGAAATACATTCACATAGCCGACGATCGCAAGGGCCCTGCGGTCCAGCTCTCTTTCCGTCTCAAAAGCCAGAATATTGTAATTATTTCTCCTGCTATACGTGGTGATCAGGTTCAGAGAAAGTCTGTCATCCTTCAAAAGTACGGCGTCTCCGATGTGATTTTCCTCCGTTTTCCTGTAAACCAGATTGAGCTGGTTGAAAAACTCTGTGGGCAGCAGCCGGAGTCCGGAATAGGAATCCTGCTCCCATTCCAGCAGTCCCAT
Source organism: uncultured Lachnospiraceae bacterium (assembly GCA_949471785.1). Lineage (GTDB taxonomy): Bacteria > Bacillota > Clostridia > Lachnospirales > Lachnospiraceae > UBA11957. The sequence continues at coordinate 1,834 of CASWRE010000027.1, forward strand.
GGCGTCAGGAGAAATATATAAAATCCGCAGAGACAGATCAAAAACCACAAAAGGAATATCCAAAATCTCCGCAATATAATTGCACAGGGCGTCCGGAGCGACTCCCTGTATCAAACGATTCTTCAGCGTATCGCTAAAGGCTCCGTACCTTCTGAAAATATCCAGCACGGCATTTAAAACCAGAAAAAAGCGGTTATCCAATATACATAGATAATCCACCGAACGTCCCTTAAAATAGAGGGCATTCACCCGGCCCACCACCAGCAGGGACACATGTCCCGAAAATTTCCAGTGAACGGGCAGCCGCCGGGCCTCCGCCACATAGAGCGTATGGGGCTCCGGCGGCTCGCTGGTCAGTACGGCCGCCGCACGCAGCTCCATGGCATAGGGAAGATTAGAAGCCGAGTCCGCAAAATCAAACTGCTGTTTCAGTTCATCCCGAATGACATCCAAACTCAGCCTCATGGCGTTCCCTCCGTTTATTTCTGTGCCGCCCGCTCTGCGGCATATTTTTTACTGCTGTATTCAAATATTTCCGTGGTAACCGCCGTGTAAGACATGGGCGTCATGCACTTAAAAGCCAGAATCAGTCCTCCGCCCTCACCCAGATCGTCGATCACCTGACGGACATACGCGCGAAGCTGCTGTTCCGTCACATGCGGGTCCTGAAGAATATAGGGGTCCAGGGTATATTGAATGGCTATCTTGTCCCCATATTTGGCTTTCACGGCTTTCAAATCATTCATGGGCTGGGCTTCCCAGAAGTGGAATCCCAGATCCACCATATAGGGTACCAGAGTTTCCGTCTTCCCGCAGCTGTGGCAGTCCCAGTATAAACCCAGTTCATGGACGCGTTTGGCTATACGTTTCATGGGCGGAAGGATCAATTCACTAAATACCTGTGGTGAAATGAAAGTGCTGATCTGCGTTCCCCAGTCGTCGGAATTGATCAGAAGATCAAAGGGGGCCCACTCTGCCGACAGTTTATCCAGAAGAGCGATTTTATAATCTGCCATTGCATTGAAAAATTCCGCCGCGTCCTCCGGTTCCTCCAGAAGCCAGCTTAAAGACTCTTCGGGAGGGCATAAAGAGAGCAGACGTTCAAACAGGCCGTCCTGCATCACATAGCCGGTAATCTTATGGGGATCAATCTTTTCACGCGCTTCTGCGGCGCCCACGGAGAAGTCTATCTTGTCCAGATCAGGAAATACCAGCTTTTCTCTCCATTGGGAGGGATTATCCATGATGAAAGTATTAGGCGTAACCATCTGGCCGCCCACGGCGTCCACATAACTCCAGCTCACGCCGAACCAGTCCGTGCCGCTGGTGCCAAAAGCAGGCCGGTCGTTATCATGGGGGCAAAAAGTCATTCCGTTGTCAATGTCCTTCATGGGTACCCAGTAGGGAAGTTTGTGCTCCATACACAACTTGTAATTCTCTTTTTGGGATACCGGATAGTCGAATTTGGGCAGGGGGCAGGGCGGCGGAACCATCCGGCTCTCTATGATCAGGGTTTTTTTTGTTGACATATGATTTCCTCCTTATACAAGATCATGGCATGTATTGCTTGCGGCGTTGCCATAAAGAACTATTAAAGAATTAATCTCTTAATCGGTTCTTAAGGAAATCTGTGATCTTTTTATATCATGGGCCTTACACAGTGTCAAGCCGGAGGCAGCAGGGACGCATTTGATCTTGCGCAGAAAAGAAATATCTGTGCCGCGACATATTTCGTCACAAAAAATAAATATTTAGTAAAAAGTATAAAATTTTTAATCCAGAATACGACAAAATCACGAAAAAAAAAATTGTTCCGAAAACAAACCTGGCAAACCGATGGGCATACTGCACACTATCCAAAAAAAGAAATCAACATTGTACATATTACATAAAACAACGCTGTACATTATGATATTTTTAGGCAAAATAGCTTGCGGCATTGTCTGGGAAACGCAGATACATCAGCAAAAATATCTATGCTTAAAGAATTGGGAGGTACACTATGTCACAAAACACAAACGCAGCCTCAAAGAAAATGCTGAATCCTTACGTTTACATTATCATTATGATCCTGTTTTTCATGTGTTACGGGAACTGTCAGTATAAGATCAACCCGGTGCTCACCTATTTGATGGAAGGCATGGGAATAGGGACGGGACGGAACGGGCCGGTCTGCTCACTTCTTCCGTAAACCTGCTCGGCATCTTTATCACCATCCCTCTGGGTGTGGTCATGAACAAGCTGGGCCCCCGCAAGATGGGTTTTCTGGGCATTAGTCTGGTACTGGGCGGCTCTGTTTTGGGAACGTTTTTCACCATGAATTTTTCTGTCATGCTGATTTCCCAGCTCATCGTCGGAGCCGGCGGCGCCGCGATCTCCATCGCCTGTCCCTATGTCATTGCCTGCCTCTTTGTGCCGGAAATGCGCGGTAAGGCCAACGGCGCTTACATTATGGCGGGTACATTGTCTCAGCTTTTTATGTACAATATCGTTCCGAGGATCGTGACGCCGGCCAATGTGGCCCCCGCCTGGTGGCTGACCAATGTCTGGTCTCTGGTCATGATGATCGTCTGGATGCTGACCATCACGGACGAGGTAGCTCCCCCGGCCGGCGCTTCCGGACAGCAGGGCCCGTCTCTGATCACCACCCTCAAATCCCTGGGCGACTCCAAGATGCTGCGCTTTTTCATTGGCGGTATGTTTATGATGGCCTCGGCGGTGGCCGTACTCGCCATGACCCCGGCTTTCCTGGTTCAGACAAAAGGCATGGACGTGGCCGCGGCCGGTTCCCTGGTTTCCGTCTGTGCCCTGGTGGGTGCTATCTGCTCCCTTCTGGGCGGCTGGCTCTCCGATGTGCTCCATACCCGAAAATGGATTTTTGTATTCTGCTTTGCCTGGATGGCCGTGTCCAGAGTATTCATCGCTATCCTGCCCGCGGGAATGCTGCTGAATATCTGTATCTGGCTTCAGGGAATTCCCTCTATTACCATGGGGCTGTTCTACACGGCGGGCAGTGACGTGATCGAAAAAGAGAATTACGCCATGTGCTGTTCCGTATTAAGTACGGGGACCAAGATCGGCTCTTTCTTCGGGGCCACGATCTTCGGTATTCTGGCCGCCACTACCCTGGGATACGCGGGCGCCTACATGATATTTGCCGCTGTTTCCATTGTTCCCATGATCTGCATGGTTACGTTGAAAGGATTGAAATAAATGAAGACGTTACAGGCAAAACAAAAATATGGGCTGCTGTTTGCTTTGCTGATCCTGGCCGCCATGTTTTTTATCCCCGCGCCTGATGGTCTGACCGAGGCGGGCGTCCGTACACTGGGCTGCACACTGGCTTTGCTGGTCTGCCTGAGTACGGGGGCCCTGCCCCTGGGGCTGACCTCCCTGATTTTTATGATGCTGTACTATGTGCTGGGCGCAGCGGCCTCTCTGCCGGCGGCCATCAGCGGCATGGCCACGCCGCCGGTATTTTTTATACTGGCTTCTTTCGGGATGTCTGCCGCCGTGTCCGAATCGCCGATTTCTCGACGCATCCTGTATTTTATGCTGAAACTTTTCGGGAAATCGCTGAAAAGCACGCTCCTCGGCCTGATGTTTGCCACGGCTGTGGTCTCGGCTTTTATATCCAATGTCCCCGTCACGGCCATGTTCGTCACCATCGGTCTGGCTTTTCTGAAACTGTACAAAGATGAAGAAAGCCGCAGGCAGACGGGACGTACCATGATGATCGCCATTCCGGTGGCCGCCATGATCGGAGGGATCATGACGCCCGTGGGCTCTTCGCCCAATCTGGTAGCCATATCCACTTTAAAATCCATGGCCGGCTATGATATTTCCTTTGTAGAATGGGCGGCTTACGGCGTGCCCATCGGCCTGGTCCTGATTCCGCTGGCCTGGCTGATCATCACCCGCGTATTCCCTCCGGTGGAGCTGGAACGGGAACGCTTTGAAAAATTTGTGGAAGACTCCAGGGTTACGGAAAAAGTAGATCGTCAGGAGGCAAAGGTCATCGGCATCATGGGGACTATGATCATTCTCTGGGTACTTTCCTCGTGGATACCGGCCATTAATCTCTATGTAGTGGCCGTCTTGGGCGTAGCCGTCATGTTTCTGCCCGGCATCCGGGTACTGGACTGGGAAAATTTTAAGAAAAATACCAACTGGGATGTGGTCTTTGTCACCGCGTCCGTGATCTCTCTGGGCAATATTATCAGTGAGACGGGCCTGAGCGCCTGGGTCGTCAACACGGTATTCCCGGCGGATCTGTCCCTGCCTGCCTTCGCTATGGTATTTATCACGGCGGTTTTCGTGATACTCATGCTTCTGGTGGTGCCGATCAGCGGGGCCCTGATCCAGATCCTGGCCGGCCCGCTCATTGTGGTGGCCGCCAATTGCGGCATTGCTCCGGTGGTGCTGATCGTGACGCTGTGTTTCTGCGCTACGAATTGTTACCTGCTGCCTATTGACACCGTTCCCCTGCTGGCCTACAGCACAGGTTATTTTCAGATGACGGACATGCCCAGGGCCACGGCGCCCATCCTTCTGGTACTGGCCCTGTTGTGCGCCCTGTGGAATCCCATGCTCTGCGGATGGCTGGCCTGACAGATCCATATTTCAGACGGGCGAAACCGCTGCTGAAATTCCGATGAGTAAACATATTCTGCGCATGATTCCCGTCATGCGCATACGGAGGAAATAATATGCTGACAAAAAAACAAAATCTCCTGGAAACCATTCATGGAGGACGTCCTGATCGATTTGTGAATCAATACGAAGCCTTCTCCATGGTCTTTCACCCCATTTCCACCCAGAGCGCCCGGCCTGTCTACGGCGGGGGAGAGGTGGTAAATGCCTGGGGCGTGACCACGTCATGGCCCCTCGGAACTCCCGGTTCTTTCCCGGTACATACGCCGGATAAGATTGTTATCAAAGATATTACCCGTTGGCGGGACTATGTGAAAGTGCCGCCCACAGAATTCCCCGAATCCGCCTGGGAGCCTTTTATCAAGCAGGCGGAGGCCATTGACCGGGATGAGTATTTTGTCACTCCGTTCATTGCGCCCGGTATTTTTGAGCAATGCCATCACCTGGGGGAAATACAGAACACACTCATTAATTTTTACGAAGAACCGGATGATATGAAAGACCTGATCAAGTATCTGACCGAGTGGGAGGTGCGGCAGGCGGAAGAGATCTGTAAATATCTGAGGCCGGACGGCCTGTTCCACCACGATGATTGGGGCAGCCAGACTTCCACGTTCATTTCTCCGGAAATGTTCGAGGAATTCCTGTTGCCGGCTTACAAAGACATATACGGGTGCTACAAAGAAAACGGCGTAGAACTGATCGTCCATCACAGCGATTCCTATGCCGCCACACTGGTTCCCTATATGATCGAGATGGGAATCGATATCTGGCAGGGCGTCATGACTACCAACAATATTCCCGAGCTGATCAAAAAATACGGAGGGCAGATCAGTTTTATGGGCGGTATAGACAGTGCGAAGATTGATTATGAGGGCTGGACGCCGGAGGTTGTCGCAAAAGAAGTGAAGCGGGCCTGCGACGAAAACGGCAAATTCTATTTTATTCCCAGCGCTTCCCAGGGATTGGCCATAAGCACTTATAAGGGCGTGTATGAAGCCACTTCCCGGGCCATCGACGAATACAGCAAGGTGGTATTTGGCTAAAACCAGATACCACCCGCCAATTGGACTGTGTTATACGGTGTTCAAAGGGAAAAGGAAATAGCCGCCAACTACTTGCGATAGTTGACGGCCTGATGTAAATTAGGTTTTTTCTGTTGAGGGTAGCCGTTTCTATGGCTTCCCTTTTTGTATTTCTAATATAGCATATCTGAGGGCGGTATTCAAGGGGCAAATACACCTGAGCGGTAGCAGCGTACCGGCCGGATACGGAACGAATATGTCAGAAAGTGTATGCCCGTATCGACAAGAGAGACCGAAGACGGAAGAGTATGCGACAGGAAAGTATTTTGATCCCTATACGGATCTGGAGGCCTGTGAAATCGTGTATGTTCGGTACGGGAACTATATTACCGTACCCTCTTTTTATCTGGGAAACGGTAATTACGCCCATATTGTATCTGCGGACGGCACAGGGATACGCTGCAAAAAGGGACAGACGGTGGCCATTTCTTTTGACCAGTACCTGGCGGACCCTCTGATGGAGGGCAATTCTGAAAAAGCGATTTTGACGATAATAACTGTCTCTATGCCAATATCTGGAACGATCAGTTGGGGGAGCAATTGATTTCATAGACGAATTGTGGCATAATATAGATTATGCAGGTACAAACGAGTAAACAGAGAAAGTTTTATGATATTGGCACATCCGCGAAACAGCGTGTGTCGATGAAGAATAGCTTAAAGGAAGTATGTTTTGGGGGAAGCTGAAATGGCAGAAAACAATACAAGCAGTATTGGGTTTGAAAAGCAAATCTGGGACGCGGCCTGTGTCCTTCGTGGTAACATAGATGCTTCGGAGTATAAGTCAGTTGTGCTTGGATTGATTTTCTTGAAGTACGTCTCTGACCGGTTTGAAGCGAAGTATAATGAGCTGGTGACTGAGGGCGACGGCTTTGAGGAAGATGTTGACGAGTATACCTCCGAAAACATTTTTTTTGTACCGGAGGATGCCCGGTGGTCTGTCATTTCTTCTGCTGCCCATACGCCAGAGATCGGCAATGTGATTGACGATGCCATGCGAGCTATTGAGAAGGAAAACAAACGACTCAAAGATATTTTGCCGAAAAACTTTTCCCGTCCAGAACTGGATAAGCGGCGGTTAGGCGATGTGGTTGATCTCTTCACAAATATTCAGATGATTGAGCATGGGAACAGCAAAGATATTCTGGGGCGCACCTATGAATACTGCCTATCTAAATTTGCAGAGCAGGAGGGCAAACTGGCGGGAGAGTTTTATACCCCCGCCTGTGTTGTACGAACCTTAGTAGAAGTTTTGCAGCCCTACAATGGGCGTATCTATGATCCTTGCTGCGGTTCTGGCGGTATGTTTGTACAATCAGCGAAGTTTATTGAAAATCATGGTGGCAACATCAATCGGATTTCTGTGTTTGGACAGGACTCTAACCCCATCACCTGGAAGATGGCGCAGATGAACCTGGCTATTCGTGGCATCGAAGCTGATTTGGGCAAATTCAATGCAGACACCTTTTTTAACGACTGCCATCCCCAACTCAAGGCCGACTTCATTATGGCCAATCCTCCCTTTAACCTTTCTGGCTGGGGTCAGGATAAGTTGCTGGAGGATGTACGCTGGGTTTATGGCACGCCACCCGCAGGCAATGCTAACTTTGCGTGGCTCCAGCACATGATTTGGCATCTGGCGCCCAATGGGCGCATCGGCATGGTGCTGTCGAATGGTTCCCTTTCTTCCCGGTCTGGCGGTGAGGGAGAAATTCGCAAAAATATCATTAACGCAGACCTTGTAGACTGCATTGTTGCTATGCCCACACAGCTTTTTTATACCACACAAATTCCGGTGTCTCTTTGGTTCGTTGCCAAGAACAAGAAACAGAAGGGCGAGACTTTGTTTATCGATGCCCGAAAGCTGGGGAAGATGGTTACACGGAAACTACGGGAGTTGACCGATAAGGACATTCAGAGAATTGCTTCTACATACAACGCTTTTGTGGAGGGAAGGTTGGAGAATGAAAAGGGGTTTTGCGCAGTTGTTTCGACACAGGAAATTGCCGGGCAGGATTACATCCTTACACCGGGACGCTATGTGGGTATCGAGGAACAGAAAGAGGGCGGCCAGCCTTTCGAAGAGAAAATGAATCGTTTAACTCATGAGCTTTCCGATTTGTTCAACAAGTCTCATGACCTGGAAATTCAAATTAAAGAGGAACTTGCAAAAATAGGTTATTCCCTATAATGGAGTCGACGACATGCCAAAAGATTTGAAAAAGGTATCCGTCTTTATAGATACCAATATACTGCAATCGTTTGTAAAACATCACAGGAAAGACTATGTCTTCCTTTCTAATCTTGGTATTCCTAAAAGCTATTATGATTTGGTCGCTTTTATTACAGATAATCGGTTACAAGATGATATCGAAATATGCATATCAGAAGTTGTCTTTAAGGAATTGCGGCAACATATGATCAACAATTTCAATAGCTTTTGTGACAGTATAAAATCAGATATGGCGTCCTATGCTAAAATTGCAGGAGACCTTTTTGAGTGTAGCTACAGTATCAAGCAGCAAAAAGAAAGCTACCCTGAATATGTAGACAGCCTTATAAATGATTTTATCAACAACCCTAAAAATGTGTGTAGATATGTTCCTGTATCATCAAAAGAAAGACTGTTGGATACTTTGCTGGATAAATCGCTCAGAGGAGTCAAGCCTTTTACTGTCCAAACGATTGAGGGGAAAACATATAAGGATGCCGGCTTCAAGGATTCGATTATTGCTGAAACGATTTTTGCTTACTGCGAAGAAAAAGACAGAAAATGCCTGCTTATATCCAATGATTCAGACTTTGGGCAAAAATTTGAAAACACACTCAATGAGACAAATACATTTGTGAAATGTTCCTCTATTGAGCAGGCAATTGAATTTTTGAGTAAGTACTATGAAACTTCTGTTGAAGATCGTTTGAAACGAGAGTTTACTGAAAATACATATTGGCACGAATATTTACTTACTTCCATAGAGCAAGAATACGATGCTTCTGTAACAAATGTCGCTGTTGAGAGTGTAAGTCAATATGAAGAAAACCAATACAACATTGATATAGTAATTACCGCCAATGAAGCCCAATATTGGTTTACCGTTAATTTTGATGCAGTTGCCAATGACATTATTGAATTCCAATACAAAATTGAAAATGATTGAGGTGCTCTATGAGTAAGTGGAAAAAAGTTAAAATATCCGATTTGGGGCGGGTAGTAGGCGGTGCTACTCCATCTACGAAAAAAGAAGAATACTATAATGGCGACATTGCCTGGATAACGCCAAAGGATTTATCTGATTTCCAGGGTCGATATATTTCCCAAGGTGAACGTAGTATTACAAAAGCAGGTATGGATAGCTGCTCTACGCAGCTACTGCCTAAAAATACAATATTATTCTCATCAAGAGCTCCTATTGGCTATGTTGCCATTGCACAAAATGAAATGTGTACCAATCAGGGCTTTAAAAGTGTAATTCCCTATGATAATGTAGATTATTTATTTTTATATTATCTTTTGAAATATAATAAGGATACAATAGAAGCAATGGGAAGCGGCACCACTTTCAAGGAAGTTTCCGGAAGCGTTATGCGTAAGATAGAAGTTATGATTCCTGAATCTATAACAACGCAGAGAAATATTGCCGCCATTTTCAATGCGATTGATTGTAAAATTGAGAACAATCAGCGGATAAACGATAATTTAATTCAGCAAGTAAACGCAATTTTCAAGCATTGGTTTTCGGATAGTCCCAAACTTGATTCTATGGCAAAAGTTGCACTTGCGGATTTGTGTTTGGTTATCACTAAAGGAACAACACCTACTACCCTTGGAAGGCCGTTTGTTTCTGAAGGCATCAACTTTATAAAGGCAGAATCTATATTGGGCAATCATGCTATTGATAAAAACAAGTTTGCTTTCATCAACACCGAAACAAATGACTTGCTGAAGCGCTCAATTATTTGTTCTGGTGATATAGTTTTTACAATCGCGGGTACGCTTGGACGATTTGCCTTGATTGATGATAGTGTTTTGCCGGCTAACACGAATCAGGCTGTTGCAATCATTCGTGCAGACCCCCAATTGGTTATGCCTGAATATTTGTATAGTTTCTTCCTGGGAAACTGGCATAACGATTATTATACAAAGCGTATCCAGCAAGCCGTACAAGCTAATTTAAGCCTTGGAACCATAAAGTCGTTACCAATTCCCATCCTTCCGGACAGAGATATGTCAGAGTATCTTGGAATGATCAGCCCCATTATCAAAATGACTAAGTTAAACGAACATGAGATAACAAGGCTTGAAAATATGCGGGACACTCTACTGCCACGCCTGATGTCCGGTGAACTGGATGTCTCCGATTTCGATATTTAGGCTGCCATGAATTTACAAAGAGGAAGAATGATTGCTACGCAGATATTTGCCAGGAGGGGCGAACGCCATGTCGGGATTTTATACGGAAGCGGATTATGAAAACTCCATCATAGAATTATTCCAGAACATGGGTTATCACTATGTCTATGGCCCAGATGTAGTACGGGACTACCACTCTCCGCTATATGAGGATGTTCTGGTACCCGTTTTGCAGCGGATTAATCCCAACCTGCCCATGGACGCTGTCAATGAGTCAGTCTATAAGTTGAAAAATTTTGAAAATGGCACGTTGTTGCAAAAAAACATGACTTTCATGGACTACTTGCAAGAAGGTGTGTCGGTGAAATATTTTGCCGATGGCGAGGAATGTTCTGCCCTCGTTCATCTCATCGATTTCAAAAATCCTGCTAACAATGACTTTACTGTAGTCAATCAGTGGACAATTATCGAAAACTCCGAAAAGCGCCCTGATGTGATCCTTTTCGTCAATGGCCTGCCACTGGTAGTAGTAGAATTAAAATCTCCTTCCCGCGAGGAAACGGACGCCTCTGTTGCTTACCGCCAGCTCAGGAACTATATGTACGAAATTCCCTCCCTGTTTATTTACAACGCTGTCTGCGTCATGAGCGATATGACCACCTCTAAAGCTGGGACCATCACCTCTGGCGAAGACCGCTATATGGAATGGAAGACCAAAGACGGCAGCTATGAAAATACTCAATACGCACAGTTTGATACCTTCTTTGAGGGGTTATTTGAGAAAGAACGCTTTTTGGACATCGTGAAAAATTTCATCTGCTTTAATGTGGATGGGCAAAATACTTTCAAAATACTTGCAGGATATCACCAGTATTTCGCTGTCAAAAAAGCGGTCGTCTCCACTCGACACGCCATTCAAACAGACGGCAAGGGCGGTGTGTTCTGGCATACCCAGGGCAGCGGTAAATCTCTGTCTATGGTCTTTTATGCTCACTATCTGCAAGAAGTATTGGAAAGCCCGACTATTGTTGTCATCACAGATCGGAATGACCTGGACGGTCAGCTCTATGGTCAATTCGCTCGGTGCAAGGATTTTCTCCGTCAGACCCCTCAACATGCAGAAAGCCGTAAACATTTGACGAAACTTCTTGCAGGCCGTCAGGCCAACGGCATTATCTTTAGTACTATGCAGAAGTTTGAGGAGAGTAGCGAAGCCCTTTCTGCACGTAGGAATATCGTGGTCATGGCCGATGAGGCTCATCGAGGGCAGTACGGCCTGACGGAGAAGGTGGTGACGCAGCAGAAGAAAAATGGCGAGCTGGAAGTCCATACGATTATTGGTACTGCCCGGATTATCCGTGATAGCTTGCCAAACGCTACCTATATCGGCTTTACCGGAACACCCATTTCCTCCAGGGATCGCAGTACCCGAGAAGTGTTCGGAGACTACATTGACATCTATGATATGACGCAAGCCGTGGAAGATGGAGCCACAAGGCCGGTTTACTATGAAAGCCGGGTCATTCACCTGAAACTGGACGAGGCAGCTTTACATCTGATCGACACCGAATATGACATTATGGCGGAGAATACAGACCCCTATGTTATCAAAAAAAGTAAAAAAGAATTGGGGAAAATAGAAGCTGTTCTGGGGGCAGATCAGACTATTCACTCCCTGGTGGATGATATCCTTGACCATTACGAAAACTACAGAGCCAATCTTCTTACCGGGAAGGCAATGATTGTGGCTTACTCTCGCCCAATTGCTATGAAGATTTACAAACGCATTTTGGAATTGCGCCCGGCTTGGGCAGAAAAAGTGGCTGTTGTCATGACCCAGGACAACAACGACCATGAAGAGTGGCGGGAAATTATCGGTAATAAAGCTAGCAGAAATGAACTGGCACGGAAATTTAAAGACAACAATTCGCTTTTGAAAATTGCAATCGTGGTAGATATGTGGTTAACTGGTTTTGATATGCCGTCTTTGGCCACGATGTATGTCTACAAGCCTATGTCTGGCCACAATTTGATGCAGGCCATCGCCCGTGTCAACCGGGTTTTCCAGGATAAGGAAGGCGGGCTGGTGGTGGATTATGTGGGCATTGCCGCTGCGCTTAAGCAGGCGATGAACGACTATACCGCCAGAGATAAGAAAAAATATGGAGATACGGATGTCAGCAAAGTGGCTTATCCGAAATTTTTAGAAAAGCTCTCCGTTTGCCAGGATTTCTTTTACGGCTATGACTACCGGAAATTCTTGTCCGGCAGCGACCTTGAGAAAGCCAAAATGATCACCGGCGGCGTAAACTTTATCCTGGGCAAGAGCGTTGCAGAGCATGACCTGCCTGAAAATGAACGCACACAAAATGTATATATCAAAGAAGCATTGTTGCTCCGGCAGGCTCTCTCTCTGTGTGGCAGTTTGACAGACGAGACATCACGCTGTGAAGCGGCATTTTTCGATGCAGTCCGCACTATGATTATCCGATTGCAATCTGGGGCGAAAGGCAGAAAATTCACCCTTCCAGAAGTGAATGAGAGAATCAACGAGCTTTTGAAGCATAGCATCAAAAGCGAAGGGGTAATCAATCTCTTTTCCGATATCGAAACAGAGTTCTCTCTTTTCGATTCCAAATTCCTGGAAGAAATCGCCAGTATGAAAGAGAAGAACCTTGCTGTAGAGTTGCTGAAAAAACTAATTGCAGAGCAGGTTTCCATCTATCGCCGGACGAATCTGGTCAAATCAGAGAAGTTTTCCGAGATTATCCAGAACGCCATGAACCGTTATCTTAACGGTATGCTCACCAACGAGGAAGTGATTCAGGAACTGCTGAATCTGGCCAGGGACATTGCGGCGGCAAACGTGGAAGGGGAGACATTAGGATTAAACGCAGAAGAGTTGGCTTTCTACGACGCCCTCACTAAACCCCAGGTCATCAAAGATTTTTACGAGCACGAAGAACTGATTGCCATCACCAGGGAGCTAACCGATTTGCTACGGAAAAATCGTACTATTGACTGGCAGAAAAAGGAAAGCGCCCGCGCTGGTATGCGTAAACTGGTCAAACGTTTGCTGAAGCGGCACAAGTACCCGCCGGAGGGGATGGAGGATGCTGTACAAACAGTCATGAGACAATGTGAAATGTGGACAGACAATATTGCGATGGCCTGATTTCGCAGGGGGAAATTGAAAAGTGCGTCACACGGATTGCGGCTCCGTGTGACGTTCCTTTTTTTGCAGTCCAATAAAAATTGCCGTCATTCATTTAAAGGGATTCGCAGTACCTGCCCGATGGAAAGCGCGTCGCTGGTCAGATTGTTGGCGCGTTTAATGGCGTCCACGGTGGTTCCGTAGGTCTGGGCCAGCTTCCAGAGGCTGTCGCCGGATTTCACGGTGTAGGTGAGGACAGAACCGCCCTGGGGAGCGGGGATCTGCAGTACCTGGCCGATGGAGAGACGGTCGCCGGTGAGCCCGTTCAGGGATTTGATGGCGTTTACGGTGGTCTGGTAACGCTGGGCGATCAGCCACAGGCTGTCGCCGGCCTGCACCACATAACGGATCGTATTCTGTCCCGGCGTGGAGGGCTGCCCCGGCCCCGGGGAGGGAATATTGTTTTCTATGCCGTAATAGGCATCGTACAGGGCGCGCCAGGTGAGCGGTCCCACAATCCCGTCGGGGTTCAGCTTCCGGGATCTCTGGAATGCCGTCACGGCCCGGGCGGTCTCGCTGCCGAAGATTCCGTCCTGAGAGGGAGCAGGAATGTCAGGGTAGAATTCGGCGATCATGTTCAGGAGGTACTGGAGTGTGATGACATCCTGTCCCCGTGAACCCTGGCGGAGCGTGCTGCCCGGCGGGACGGTTCCGATTCCCAGAGAATTGCCTTCGCTGTTCAGCTCTGCCAGACGGGTTACGGCGGTATAAATGCTGGAAATCTTGTACCAGGTGGCTTTCCCCACGATGCCGTCGGGAGTCAGGTTAAAGATGCGCTGGAACTGGGTCACAGCGGCTTTCGTAGAATTTCCGAAGCTGCCGGCATCGTCGGTGATGGCTGGAATGGCGGGGTAATTCCTGCGTATCCGGTTCAGGTAGGTCTGTATGGTTTCCACATCCAGCCCTTTGCTGCCTGCCCGAAGGGCGGTACCGGGATAGGAGGAGGTTACGCCGGTGATGATATTGGTTTCTGCGATTTCTATATCGTTGGGGTAGTAGGAACGCAGGATCTGGAGTGGTGAGCGTCCCTGATTGGCCAGATCTACGGTACCCCACTGGGACATGCCGGGGCAGGTGGCCGTGGTACCGTTGCAGAAAGAGGTAAAATAGGGGGCGTTTTGTCCCTGCCTGCGGACATATTCATTGAAAATTTGATCCACAATCCGGCTGATGGAATCGTAGATGGGGCGTCCCTTGACGTAGTATTGATCGTAGGCTGTGTTGTTTGTGATATCAAAGCTGTAACCGCGGCTTCGGTACCACTCTGTGTAAACCCGGTTCAGTGCAAAGGTGATAATTGCATAGATGTTTGCCCGCAATGCCGCGTCGGGCCAGGTGGGATAGATTTCGCTGCTGGCCACATTTTTAATATAGTCCACAAAGGGCACCTGTACATTGGCGGCGGAAGAGGAGGGCGCGCCGAGATGTACGGTGATAGGGTTGGGGATAACCACCTGGCGGAGTACGCGGGGCTGTGCAAGAAGTCCTTCCTGCCTGCGGGTCTCCGGGAAAGCGATGGCGGGCGGCCCTATGGAGATTGCTTCCTGGGAGGGCTCCTGCTGCCGTTCCGGCATGGGTTCCAGTGAGACGGGCAGGGTGGCCGTCTCCCCGTCGAAAATGGGAATATCTGAGATGTACAGCGTGTTGAAACCAGGCGCCTGGGCCAGTACGCTGTAGCTGGTGAAGGGTACTTCGGAAAACCAGGGATTCTGCGAGAAGTCTTTGCTAAGAGTTTCTAAGGGGACGGGCTGTGTCTGTCCGCTCTCATCTGTAGTAAGATCGTAGACCGTGTTTCCCTGACTGTCCATGATCGTAATCTGTACGCCTTCCAGGGGGACGGCGTCATGGGCCGTCCTCGCCTGTATGGAAAGATAACCGATAGCCATAGATGCAAATATTCTCTTTTTTATATACAGTATGTGGGAGGAAAGAAATGTTTACAGAGAAAAATTAATCTTCTATAATGCATATAGCATCGGGGAGTTTTTGCAATCAGAATCGATGCAATACAGTGGTCTTGTCGGATGCCTCGCAGATTTCTCTGCGTAAGCAGCGGCGAATGAACCAACAGAAAAAGCGGAGGCGTTCTGTGGCAAATATTTTAGTTGTGGAAGACGAAAAAAATATGCAGGATATTATTGCGGAATATATGCGGAGAGGCGGCCATACCTGTTTGACTGCCGACGACGGTGTGGATGCGTTTTTGCTGCTGAAAAATAATCCTGTGGATCTGATGATTCTGGATATTTTGATACCTCATCTGGACGGCTTTTCCGTCTGCAGGCTGGCGCGTGAGATAAGCAGTCTGCCAATCATTATGCTCACCGCAAAAAGCGGAGAGGAAGATAAATTAAAGGGCTATGAGTATGGCGCGGACGATTACATGACGAAGCCGTTCAGCCCGAAGGTGCTGCTGGCGAAAGTGAACGCGCTGCTCCGCCGGTTTTCTCCCGGCTGTCAGGATGCATTGAATGCCGGAAAGATTACCATAGTTCCGTCCGCCCACAAAGTGTTTCTGGACGGGCAGGAGATTGCGCTCACCCACAAAGAATACGGACTGCTTTATTTCTTTATGACAAATCCCGAGCAGGTATTTACCCGCGAGCAGCTGTTAAATAAAATTTGGGGTTATGATTTTGAGGGGACGACTCGGACAGTAGACACTCATATTAAAACCCTGCGGCAGAAACTGGGGAGCGAGGGCAGACATATCGCCACGCTCATTCGTTCCGGATATAAATTCGAGGCAGTCGTATGAGGTGGAAAGATAAGTTTTCGCTCCGCACTGTCCGCGGAAAAATGATTATGGTTTCCAAGGCGGCCGGGATCATTCTGATTGTCTCTTATATTGTGTCTGATCGGCTGCCCGTTGCCGCGGATACCTCCTTTTTGATCTGGCTGGCCCTTGTCATTTTACTGGTGCTGGCGATAGATTATTTACTGGGAAAATTTATTTCGGCTCCGATTTCACTATTGAACCGTTCTGCCCGGAAAATGGCGCAGCTGGACTTTTCGGCCGCCTGTACGGTGGAGACGGAAGATGAATTCGGCGAATTATCCGCGAGCCTTAATAAAATGGCAGAAAATCTGCAGCGGGCCCTTGAGGATCTGCAGTCGGCGAATATGCAGCTCGAAAAAGATGTGGAGCGGGAAAGGATGCTGCTTGCCGAGCGCAAAGAGCTGGCAGACCGGCTGTCCCATGAGATGAAGACGCCGCTGGGCGTTATTCGCGCCTATGCAGAAGGTTTGCAGGATGCGGCGGACGAGGCCCAAAAACAAAAATATGCAGCCGTTATTCTGGAGGAAACTGTGCGCCTGGGAGATCTGATTACGACCCTTTTGGATCTGTCGGCTCTGGAATCCGGCGCGTCTGTGCCAGTCCCGGAACGATTTGATTTTGTGGAATTTCTGGAGACGGTTGCCGGGCGGCTTTTAATCGATACACCGGACAGTAAGTTTGTGTTGCAGCATGAGCTTCCGGAGCACAGGGTGTATGTATACGCGGATAAAAACCGTCTGGAACAGGTTTTGAATAATCTGATTGTCAATGCGAAACGGCATGTGCGGCCGGGCGGCGTTCTGAAGCTGTCACTGACAGAAAGAGGCAGTATACTGCACTTTTCTGTCTATAATCAGGGAAATCCTGTCCCGGAGGAAAACCTGCCGAAAATCTGGAGCAAATTTTACCGTGACAAAAAAGATCCCTGCGGCGGTTCCGGGCTGGGCCTTGCTATTGTGGCGCAGATTTTATCCATGCAGGATTTGCCTTACGGCGTGGAAAACAGGCCCGACGGCGTCAGGTTTTATTTTTCTATTCCGATTGAAGAGTAATGGTAACGGTTCAGACAGGTCTGTGCAGTAAATGCACAGACCTGTCTGACCTGTTATGAATAATTTCACTTCAACTTCACCGCGGTCTCACGCTCGCTTCACCGTACTGTTTTATGCTTCTTTAAAAGAGAGGAAATCTCTCGGGATAAGGAGGAAATGCTTATGTTTCTTGGCATGGAATGGTATTGGTGGGTGGGAATCGTGGTTGCTGTGGCTGTTTTGATTCCGTTTAAAGTGAAGTTTATGAAATGGTGGGGTAGATGCCAAAAGGAGAAAAAAGAGAGCCGGCGTGGGAAGTGGGGTGATGAGGAATGATCGAAGTGAGAGATCTGACCTTTTCCTATGACAAAGATAAACAAGCCCTGCACGGTCTGACATTTACGGTAAAAGAGGGAGAAATTTTCGGCTTTTTAGGACCGAACGGCTCCGGAAAATCTACCACACAAAAGATTTTAACCGGGATTTTGCGTGGTTACGGCGGCCGCGTATCGCTGTTTGGAGAGGAAATTTCGTCGGCGCAGGGTCCGGCGTTTTTTCAAAAAATCGGCGTTTTGTTTGAATTTCCGTATCTGTACGCGAACCTGAGCGCAGTAGATAATCTGGGCTATTTTTCTTCTTTTTATCCCGGGGAACAATTGCGGGATGTGATGGAATTACTGGACCGGCTGGAATTTAAGCGGGATTTTTTAAAGAAGCCGGTTTCATCCTATTCTAAAGGGATGCGTCAGAGGGTGAGCATGGCGCGGGCCCTTGTCAGCAACCCGAAAGTGCTCTTTCTGGACGAACCCACCAGCGGGCTGGACCCGTCCGGGGCCGTGCTGTTTCGCAGGATCATTGAGGAGGAGAGGCAAAAGGGAACGACGGTATTTCTGACTACTCATAATATGCTGGACGCAGATCTGCTGTGCGATCGGGTAGCTTTCATTTCCGGAGGAAATATCGTCGCTCTGGACACGCCTCAAAAGCTTAAAGAGCAAAACAGCGACCGTCATGTCGTGATCGATTATATGTATCGGGGAAAGCGAACAGAGGCGACGGTGGAAATCGAGGAACTGGAGGCAGGTATTCCATTTCCTCATGATGAGATTATCCGTATACATTCCCAGGAGCCGACGCTGGAGGATATATTTATCCAATATACCGGAAGGGGGCTGACGTAATGGGGAGAGAATTTTTTCATTTGCTGAAAAAGGATGGCAGGCTGATGCTGTCCGGAAAATTTTTCCTGCTGGCCCTTGGTTCCCTTGTCCTGTATTCTGTCTATATTCATTTCGTGTATGTAAATGTAAATCAGGAAATCTATCCGGTATATCTGTATGATCCGAAGGGAAAGCAGGCTATATCGACAGAGTATGTCACAAGGGTGGATACCAGAGAGCGGCTGGAGGCTGCCTGTGCGGACCGCTACTCAGCGGGCGTTGATCTCTCTTCGGACGAACCGGAGTTGTATATGCTTTCCTCCGGCCTGGATACCGTCGATCACTATCGGGCCGCCTGGGCCTGGGCGGCGCTGGACGAAATGGCGGACGGACAGGTGCAGATCACAGGCACAAACAGCAGAGAAATGAAAAACCGCCGTGAGATTACCGCTGAATTTTTGTTTTTTGAACTGTCGGCGGTGGGATTTCTGGGATTGGCGTCTATGCTGTTTAAGGAAAAACAGATGGGAGTGATTCGTGTCCACGCGATTCTGCCGGTCAGCCGGTCGGCTTTCATATTTTCCAAACTTCTCTGGATTCTCGCGTCGGATCTGACATTTGCCGCATTACTGACCGTCATAAATCTCGGCTTTCCGGTCGGCGTTACCGTCCTGCCCGCCGTACTCGTCCAGGCGGGAATTTTATCGCTGCTTATGGCGCTAATTGGTTTCCTGTGCGCCATAGGCCTGCCGGATTTCAGACAGTTTTCGCTGCTGTATCTTGTGATTGCCGTTTTCGTGACTACGCCCGTATTTCTGGCGGGGCAGACGGGGCTTTCCTGGGGCTGGCTCAAGTATCATCCCATGTATCATCTGTTTATGTCGATGAAATCCGCATATTTTGGGGCGCCTGTGAAAGCAATCCTATATTATCTCGTTTGTGTCGGCGGGATCGGCCTGTTGTTCCTGCTCGCCCACCGGGCGCTGACCCGTGAGATGGTCAAGGAGGGATAACGCATGAAAAGACTGACGTATCAATGGAAAAATACCCGCCGGGATAAAATGTGTATCCTGACTTTTTTGCTTCCGGTGTTTGTCGGCATCGCCCTTCGTCTGATCTCGGGAGTGAATTTTCAGGCTGTGGGCGAAACATCCTTCGGCGTCCTGAAAAAGGGCCTTTCCGATGAAGCGGCCGTATGGCTGGAGGCAAATGGAAGTGTGGCGCAGTACGAATCGGAGAGCGCGCTTCGGGAAGCGGTCAATGATCCGTCTACGCAGATGATAGGCGTCCTGGACGCAGGCGGCGGTATCCGGACACTGCTTTCCGGTGATGAACTGGATCTATACAGAGTGATTGCCGAAACGCTTCCGCAGCTTTATGAGAGACGGACGGAAAAGCTGCCATATAAAAGAACCGTCGTTCCCGTTCAAGAGGATCATGACGGACTGAAATCCCTTTTGCTTGCAATTACGCTGGTTACGGCCATGTTTATGGGATGTACCTTTAACGCGATGAATATCATCAGTGAAAAAGAGGATGGCGTCGCCCTGATCAACAGTATTCTCCCCATGACGGCGAGATCTTATATTCTGCAGAAAATCATGTTAGGGATTATCGGAGGTACGGCGTCTACGGTGATCACCGCTGTGATCTGCGTACGGATTCCCCCGGCGCGGATAGGGAGCTGTTTGCTGTTGATTCTTTTATCCGCCTATATTTCTGCGTTGGCGGGATTATTTATCGGTTATTTTTCAGAAGGGATGATGGTGGGGATCATCTATATCAAGATCGCCATGATCCTGTTTCTGGCTCCGCCGATTTTTTTCTACCTGATGGTTCCGGATGGGAGTGTGTGGCGAGGCCTGTCCTGCCTGCTGCCGTCCGGCGCGTCGTTTTATGGGCTTATGGATCTGCTGGGGGGAAACCCGGACAGATTAGGATTATATATTTTGATTTTGCTGGCGCACGCCGTAGTATGGAGCGTCTTCTACGCGGTAATGAGAAAAGAACGTGTTTTAACAGGCAGGCTTTTTTGAATCTGCTCTTCACAGAGTTCTTTATATAGGATAGAATAAAGGTAACTGTTCAGTACAGGCCGAAGCACTTGCTGCTGAGGCCGTAAAAACATGATTCAAGTGTGCAAAAGTCTTCACTTCGTTCCGGTCGGTTCTTAACGAGCGCCACTGGCGCTCAGAACCCCATCGCCGCAGGGCGCTGAACGTCCAGTGGACGTTCGCTTAGCGCCGACCGAAGCGGAGCGTAGACATTTTAATTGGATTTTGCATCGTAACTGTGAAGGTACTGAACAGTTACGAATAAAGGAACCAATAGTACAGAGGAGGAGTTTTCAGATGAAAAAACTAAAGGTCTGTCCGGGAGTATGCGGACTGGAGGCCCTGATTACGGTGGAGTCGGAAGACGGTATGGAAGCGACGGTTCAGGTGGAGTCCAAATGCCCGGCTGTACAGAAGATGGCGGCGGCCCTTGAGCAGCCCGTTGACGCCTATGAGGCCTGCTTTGTGAAGCCGGGAGAGGGGCCGGTCTATGAGGCGGCGAAGGAGTTGCAGCACGGCGCCTGTCCCATGCCTTCCGCGGTGCTGAAATGTATCGAGGCGGAATGCAATCTGGCGCTGCCCAGGGATGTTTCGATGACGTTTGTCTGACAGACAGGCATAGTTCAAAAAGATCATTTTTTTCTATCCACAGGGAGGAAATCATGCGATATATCGAAACACCCATTGACATTAAAAAGACAGGATGTGCGGATGATTTGTCCGAAAACGCCGTGCTCCGGTCGTACCTGCTGGACGCCGGCGAGAGTCTGAAGGACAGTGAGCATCGTCCGGCAGTCATCGTCTGTCCCGGGGGATGCTATGCCCGTAAGTCTCTCCGGGAGGGGGAGCCGGCGGCCCTGCGGTTTCTGTCCCGGGGGATGCAGGCCTTTGTGCTGCAGTACAGCACCCCGGCCCGTTTTCCCTGCGCCCTGGCAGAGCTGGGGGCGGCGGTGGCCCTGATCCGGGAGCGGGCCGGGGAGTGGCACATAGATCCCAGGAGGATTTTTCTCTGCGGATTTTCTGCCGGGGGACATCTGTGCGCCAGCCTGGGAACCCTGCATGACCGGGATTTCCTGCGGGAACTTCTGGGCGGGAAGCTGGGTCTTTCTGAGGGGAGCTGGCGGCCGGACGGTATGATTCTTGCTTATCCGGTGATCTCCTCCGGCGCATACGGCCATCGGGAATCCTGCGAGATGCTGCTGGGTCCCGATCCCCGGGAGGATCTTCTGGAGCTGATTTCACTGGAAAAGCAGGTAACGGAGAAGACCGTGCCCGCATTTGTTTGGCATACCGGGGAAGATCAAACGGTGCCGGTGGAAAATGCCCTGCTTTTTGCCATGGCGCTGCGCCGGGCGGGTGTCCCTATGGAGCTGCACATTTATGAGCGGGGCGAGCACGGCCTGGCCATCTGTGATGAGGTGACGGGGAACACGCCGTCCCGGATTCAGCCGGATGTGGCCGGCTGGGTGGAACTGGCGGTGCGGTGGATCAAAAGAAGGTGAGCGGTAGGATAGGGCAGTCCCTGACGGGCTGCCTTTATCTAATCAAGCTCGTAACTGTTCAGTACCTTCACAGTTACGATGCAAAATCCAATTAAAATGTCTACGCTCCGCTTCGGTCGGCGCTAAGCGAACGTCCACTGGACGTTCAGCGCCCTGCGGCGATGGGGTTCTGAGCGCCAGTGGCGCTCGTTAAGAACCGACCGGAACGAAGTGAAGACTTTTGCACACTTGAATCATGTTTTTACGGCCTCAGCAGCAAGTGCTTCGGCCTGTACTGAACAGTTACTCAAGCTCGTTATAAAGAGTCCCCATCAGTTCCCAGGCGGCGTCCCTTTCCTGTTTTTGTTCCGCTGTCAGCTCCTCATAAGGGCGCAGCATGGGATGCTGTCTGGCCGCGTCGTCACGGAAAGGCCCGTAACTCCAGTTATAAAAGATATAGAATCGAAGCCACCGCAAGTGATCCAGCTTGCGGTATATTTCTTTGATCGGTTTCGCAGAAGTATCATGGCAATATCTGTCGTAAGATTTTTTTACCAGATATGCGCTGAGCTCTGTGATTGACTCGTCTCTCAGCAGGATTCTGGTTTTCATCAGAAGGTGGTCGGCGGCGGCGATCTTGGACTGCCGGTGAAAATCATCCAGTTCATTCCAGTCAAGCGTGGGATAGGAAACGGACCGCCGGAAGATATCGTTCATCATGACGGCCGCTTTGTTCAGAACCGTTCGGATGATCTGCCGCGTGGTGTAAATGTCTTCGTTGGCCCCGAAATAAGATATTCCCGGTACCTTCCAGCTGCTGCGCAGGTCAATACGGCCGCGGACCCGGTAATATTTATTCAATGTCCAGAATATGCGCCAGCCGTTTTGTTCGTCATCTTCACAGATGATGATGCGGTCGGCATGCTCCAGGACAGAACGGTATCCGGCCCAGGTTTCCGCATGAAAAATTAAAGAGTCCATCGTTTCAGATTCCCTGTTCAGGGAAAATAATTCCTCCAGGCGGTAATGTACGGCGAGGAAATCCCCGGCGTCGCCGAAAATATGATAGGCCACATGCTGCTCCAGGGAAATGATATTGGTCAGTATGGCCTGTTCCAGAATGCTGCGCCCGTATTTTCCGAAACCGATGAGCACGATGCTGCTCTCTCGTTTACACAATGGTTTGGAACGCCAGTACTGTCTTGCACAGCATTCATAGCTGTGAAAAAAAGTGATATTGCCGGAGAGTTTATCCTGTCCGTTGGTGGTTCTGGCATAGACCTCCACCGGTAATTCATGGAGGTTGACGGCCCGGCGGTTCACGCCGATGTCATTTTCTTTCATCAGGAAAATTTTACATTTTGTGCCGACGCGTTTCTTTTTTGCCACGATTTTGTCTGGCGAAGCGCTCAGATAGATACAGGGGTAATGGGGGATCTCGCTCTGGCTGTCCCGTTTTTCCCCGTAGATGATCAGCGCCTGGGGATCTTCCCGGTATATATTGGCGGCAAGCGCGTCGGATTCCACACCGCAATCCGCGAAATAATACCAGTTTTTGTGCCGCTGCAGGCTGAGCATAAGAAAGGGCATGCCCTCGCTGGCGATGAAGGACAGTACGGCTCCCAGCAAAGTCACCATAATTCCCGCGGATAAAAGTAAGAAGATCATGCCCACCACATGTCCCAGAGGCGTCACCGGTATCAGGTCGCCATAGCCCACCGTGGTCAGCGTGACCAGAGAATACCAGAAAGCGTCCCCGAATGTGCGGATCATGGAATCACTGTCGGCGGATTCCGAGCAGTAGAGAATGATCAGCAGAGCAATATAGATGAGGGCTATGATCAAAAATGAGTACAGATAAAGCTTTTTCCTTGGTTTCATCGAACGGGTATCTCCTTTTGGCGGGAAGCCGGATTTTCTATTTCATATTGTATCAAACTGCCGGCGTGACGGCTAGTGTGTGTTTGAAAATTCATCAGAGGGGTATTAGATTTTATATATTTCGATTTACATATTCCATGTTCTTTTCTTTGCGTAAATTTTACAATATAGACAGCAGGAAGAAAAGGAGGAAAGCATATGGAGAATGCGACGATACTGCGGCTTCAGGATATTGTGAAGACGTTTCCGGGAGTCAAGGCGCTTGGCGGGATCAATTTCAACCTGAAAAGCGGTGAAGTCCATGCAATCTGCGGAGAGAACGGTGCGGGGAAGTCTACGCTGATGAAGGTGGTTTGCGGTGTCTACAGACCGGACAGCGGCAGTATAGAGGTAAACGGGAAAAAAGAAAGTTTTTCCAATCCCATGGAAGCGTATCGGAAAGGCGTATCCATTATTTTTCAGGAAACCAGCCTTTTTGAGGAGATGACCGTTTTGGAAAACCTGTTTTTGGGCCATGAAATAACTAAGAAAGCGGGTCCGTTTACGGTGATTGATTATAGAGCCATGACCATACGAGCGGAGGAGATCTTTCGGCGGCTGAGTACGCAGATCGATCTGCATGTACAGATTAAGGCCTTGGGGATGGCTCAGAAGCAGATGGTGGAGATTGCCAAAGCGCTGACCTTTGACGCCAATATTATTATTTTTGACGAGCCGACGGCGTCTCTGACACAACGGGAGGTGACGGCGCTGTTTGCAATTATCCGTTCGTTGAAAGCCGAGGGATTTGGCATCGTATATATCAGTCACCGCATGGAGGAAATCTTTGAGATTTGTGATCGAGTGACCGTGATTCGGGATGGACAGTACATTTCCACCAAGTTTACGTCAGATACAGACAAGGACGAACTGGTGGCCGATATGGTGGGACGCAAGATGGGCAGCTACTATCCCAAGACAGAGACCGAGATCGGCGATACGCTGTTCCGGGCCGAACATTATTATGACAGCGGTTTTGTGACGGATATCTCTTTTTATGCGCGGCGTGGGGAGATTCTGGGCTTTGCGGGTCTTGCGGGGGCGGGCAGGACCGAGCTGATGGAGTCGATCTGCGGCCTTGCTCCCCGGACAGCCGGAAGGCTTTTTATGGCCGGAAACGAAATTGAGGTACAGAGTTACAAGGATGCCATGGCCAGGGGGATCGTATATGTTTCCGAGGACAGAGGAAAATACGGGCTGATCGCAGATATGAGCATAGAAAATAATATCGCCCTTCCTCAGCTGGACAAGCTGGTGAATAAGTTTGATATATTGAACACCGAACGGGAAAAAGAGCTGGCCGGGCGCTATATGACAGATGTGGGAATCAAAGCGCCGGATGGGGAATTTCTCGTAACCAATCTGTCCGGCGGAAATCAGCAGAAGGTGGCCGTGTCCCGTGCGCTGGCCCTGAAACCTGAGCTTCTGATCCTGGACGAACCCACCCGGGGTGTGGATGTGAACGCGAAAGCGGAGATTCACAAGATCATCAGCGGATTGACGCAGCAGGGGCTGACGATCATTATGATTTCCTCAGAGCTTCCCGAACTGATCGGCATGTGTGACCGGATTTATGTGATGAAAGACGGCGCTTTGGCCGGATGTTTTGACAGGGGCGAGGCGACTCAGGAGAAGATTTTGAGCGTGGCTCTGGAGACAAAGTCCGCGGCGGGTTAGAAAGGGAGAGGGAAATGGGTAAGAAAAAGGGTTTTTTAACCACAGAATTTTATCTGGCAGTTTTTTTGGCGGCGATTTTGCTGTTCATGGCAGTGGCGGCCAGGGAATTTTATTCCATCAATAATTTGATGAGCTTATTGAATTCCTTTAGCTACATATTGATTTCGGCTATTGGGATGAATCTGATTATTCTGACTTCCAATATCGATGTGTCGGCGGGGGCTCTGATCTCCGTGGTATGTCTGTCCATAGCGGCGTTGGGGAAACAGGGCATTCCGTTTGCGGGGCTTATGGCGGCGGCTATGGTGATCGGCGCAGTGTTAAGTACGCTGAACGGACTGTTTATTACCCGGCTGAAGATTCCGGCGATTGTGGCTACGCTGGCCACGACGCAGATCTTCCAGGGGGTGCTCCCCCTGACTGTGGACGGTTCGATCTATGACCTGCCGGCGAGCTTTACCTGGCTGGCTTTTGATGCTAAAATTTTCGGTATTGTTCCGGCCAGTGTGCTGATCTGCCTGATTGTGACGGTGGCGGCGCTGCTTTTTGTCAAATATTCCCGTTTCGCGAGAAAGCTTTACGCCATAGGGAATAATAGTAACGGTGCAAGGCTGTCGGGTATCCGAGTAGACCGTACCGTGGTATGGACGTATACGATTGCCGGCGCACTTTTCGGCATTTCCGCTGTGATCATTGCCACGGCGGGCCAGCGTGTGACAACGACGATGGGCAGTGGTCTGGAGATGACATTTATTGCCGCCGTAGTTCTCGGCGGCACCAATACGGCGGGCGGTTCCGGCAAGATTCTGGGGACCGTGATCGGCGCTTTTATTTTGGCCATGATCGCTCCGGCGATCAATTATCTGGGCATAAGCCCCGACTGGTCGGATGCGGTGAAGGGAGCGATCATTCTTATATCCGTGGTGGTCGGCGCCGCAAAATATATTAAGAAAAAACGGGTGATAGATGATCCGGCAGCCCGGGAAAGGAGTGCGGCCTGATGAAGGAAAAGTTTAAGTTCACATTTAATCTGGCGCTTCTGGTCATCTGGGCCGTCTTATTTGCGGGAATAGCGGTGAAAGCGCCGGGGTTTTTGTCCTACAATTATATTGTGAATGTTATGCTTCGCAATATTGTGGAGATCGGTATGGTGGCTTTGCCGATGACGCTGATTATTATTACGGGCGGAATTGATCTGTCAGTGGGCAATACGATGGTACTGGCCGCCATGCTTGGCGGGATGGCGGCGGCAAAGGCCTCAGATATCGCAGGCGTGCTGGTAACGCTGTTGACGGGAGCGGTCTGCGGTCTGCTAAACGGCGTGTTGATCGCGAAAGCAAAAATATCGGCTATGGTGACTACTTTGGCGTCCATGTTTCTGTATCTGGGTATGGCCCGGGGGGTGTCTCATGGCGACAGCGTTTACTCTTATACGTTCAGCGAGTACATGGGTACAATGTCCTTTTTGGGGATACCGCTGCAGATATGGCTGTATGTTCTGCTGGCCCTGTGTTTTACGGTATTGTTGAAAAAGACGGCTTTCGGGCGGAAACTTTACAGCATTGGCCTGAATCCCCATGCGACAAAATACGCGGGAGTCAATACGGAAAAAATCCTTGTGATCATTTATGTATTGTGCGGCATGATCTGTGCGCTGGTAGCATTTATTTTTCTCGGACGATTTACCAGTGTAAAATACGACGCGGGGACGAACTTTAATCTGAAAGTGATTACGGTGGTGGTTCTGGGCGGTACGAGCATCAACGGCGGTATCGGCGATATGAAAGGAACGATCATCGGTACGCTGATCATCGCAACACTGAACAGCGGCCTGACTGTGCTGAATATTCCTATTGACGTGCAGACGATCGTGCAGGGGGCCGTACTGATCATAGCGTTGATTTCCTATGCGGTGGTCAATAACAGGGCCAGGAAAAAGAGGATTATCAAAGTGGAAGCGCCGGACGCTTTATCGTAATTCAGGGTAACAATAAAATTCATATAAAAACGATGAAAGGATGGTACACGTATGAAAAAGAGAAATTTGTTACAAAAAATGGTGGTTGGGACGTTGGCTGGAGCCATGTTGGCGGTTTCCTTTACCGGATGTTCAAAAACAGAGTCCGGCGGCGCGTCAAAAACAGAATCAGCGGCGTCAGCGGCCCCGGAGACGGGGAGCAGTACATCGGAGGCAAAGCCTGCGGCGTCTTCCGGAGACATAACGGTGGCCATGCTGCCCAAGTTTAAAGGTGAAAACTATTTTGACGCCTGTAAGACCGGCGCCCAGGAAGCGGCGGATGAGCTGGGCATTACGCTTCTCTATGACGGGCCTTCCCAGGATCAGGCGACGAATCAGAAACAGGTGGATATTCTTGAGGGCTGGATTGCTCAGGGTGTGAACGTCATTATCGTGTCTCCGAATGATCCGACGGCTATCGCTCCTACCCTGCAGAAAGCGCAGGGCGCTGGTATTAAAGTTGTGACGTTTGACGCGGACGCCCAGGCGGATTCCCGGGATATGTTTGTCAATCAGATCTCCGCGGACGCGGCGGCCAAAGGGCTTTTGGACGCGGCGGCCCAGGATTTGAAAGCGAAAGGCTATGGGGATGATAAGACAGCCAATATTGCTCTGGTATCCGGTTCCGGTACGGATGCCAACCAGACGGCCTGGGAAAATGCCATCGATGAACTGCTGGCGACGGATGAGTACAAATTTATGATTATACAGAATAAGGAAACTGACGTATACTATCCCGGAACAGATGAAACCAAGGTAAACAGCGAGTGCGCTACTTTGATCGGCCGTCTCGGTGAAGGCGAGGACAAGATTCAGGCGGCCATTGCCCTGTCTTCCATGTCCACACCGGCCCTGGGCGCTCAGTATCAGTCCGCTTCCAGCAAACCGGATGCGAATGTCATTTCCATGACCGGTCTGGCCACGCCGAACGCCTTAAAGACTTATATAAAAGACGAGGAGAATCCGTTGACCTCCGGTGTGCTGTGGAATTGTATGGATCTGGGTTATCTGGCGGTGCAGACCGCGTATCAGCTTGCCAACGGCACGATTACGCCGGATGCGGCTTCCATTGACGCCGGCCGTCTGGGCACGAAAGAAATTACAAACCAGGAATGTGTACTGGGTGACGCTCTGATTTTTGACGCCTCCAATGTGGATGAATTTAATTACTAGTCACGGAGTGAACAGCAACAGAGCGAGGAAATGTGCCGCCGCGGATTCGTGGCGGCGCTTTTCATGAAAAAGGAAGCATGATACAATAGGGAACAGGAGGAAAATGACATGAAATACAAAGAGTTATCCGTGGATATCAGCCGGGCCGGCTGTACAGGTGATCCGGAGAATCAGCCGGTATTAGAGGCTTACCTTCTGGACGAATCAAAAGAATTAAAGAACAGCCGGGAGAGAACGGCCGTACTGGTCTGTCCCGGCGGCGCTTACCGTTTCCGATCAGCCCGGGAAGGGGAACCGATCGCCATGCGCTTTCTTGCCCGGGGGATGCAGGCATTTGTTCTGCACTACAGTGTGGCTCCGGCGAAATTTCCCTGCGCTCTGGTGGAGCTGGCTGTTTCTGTGGCCTGTATCCGGGAACATGCAAAAGAGTGGCATATCGATGAGAAAAAGATTTTTCTCTGTGGTTTTTCTGCGGGCGGACATCTGTGCGCCAGTCTGGGAACGATGCATCGCCAGGATTTTCTGCGGAGGATTCTCTGTGATACATTACGGCTGCGCGAGGGAAGCTGGCGGCCTGACGGCATGATTCTGGCCTATCCGGTGATCTCGTCAGGAAGCTGTACCCATGAAGAGTCCAGGGAAAATCTTATCGGCAGACATCCCGCGGATTCTCTTGTGAGTCAGGTCTCCCTGGAAAAGCAGGTGACGGAAGAGACCGTACCCACATTTTTGTGGCATACCTGGGAGGACGACGCCGTTCCGGTGGAAAATTCGCTTCTTTTTGCCGCCGCTTTGAGACGGGCAGGCGTTTCCTGTGAAATGCATATTTATGAAAAAGGCGGACATGGCCTGGCGTTGTGCGATGAAGTGACGGAAGATCTGCCTTCACAGATTCGGCCGGATGTTTCCGGCTGGCTGGATCTGGCTGTTCGCTGGCTCAGACGGAGATAGGAGGAGAGGAGACAGGATGGGAAAACGAAAGATCAGCACCAGGCTTGCGCAGACCTATGCTATATTGGTGATTGTACTGATCGGAATAACATCCGTAGTATTTTACTCTTACAATAAAGAAACGATTCATGCCGAGGGCGTCGGAAACCTGTCTCAGATGACCACACTGACAATGGAGCAGATCGATAATTGTCTGACCAGTATGGAACAGGTAACGATTGATGTGCTGGCCGACGGGGAATTTGCCAAAGACTGGGAGATCTATAGCCGCGAGCCCACCCGGGAACTCTATACAGAGATAAAGAAAAGGATGATCAGCGCCTATAAAAACAGATCAAACATCAGAAGGGTAGCAGTCTATGACGCCGGGGGAAATTATGTATGTACGGGCGCTCCGGAGATTGACAGCGGGATGGTAATCCAAAGAGCCCGCCATCTCGAAAAAACGTATAAGCTGAATTTGACGGACAGCCGCGTGTTTCTGGGGGCGGACAGAGATTTCTGGGAACCGTCCACCGGGAGTGATGTCATCACGGAAATCAAGCCCATTAAAAACCTTACGCAGGATATCGTAGGTTACATTGAGATCCAGCAAAATGCCATGTATATAAACAATATCTGTAAGCTTTCCTGGGGAACCAGCCATATCAATATATTTGTCTTTATGGGAGAGCGGGATGATCTGTTTTACATGAGCGAAGAAAAAAAAAATATGGACAGAGCTGCCTATTTCCGGAACTTAACAAAAAAATACGCGGCTTTACAGGAAACGGATCATGATATCGTGTCCCAGGCCGGTTCCAATTACTATTCCTGTCGAACCGTGCTGGTGCTTCCCAAACAGATTTTGTATAAATCAATGAATAAGATTTTGCGGGGGATTGTGTTTGTGGCGGGTTTGCTGGTTATCTTTACCGTCTTGTACAGTGTTTTCATGACAAAAAGGATTATGCGTCCGATTAACTGTTTTATTAAGATGATGCAGAGTACGGAGCTGGATCATTTCGTTCGTCCCCGCACGGTGGGCGAAGACTGGGAAACCGGGATTTTGCTGGATTCTTTTGCGGAGATGGCCGACCGTCTGCAAACCTCCATATCGGCGCAGCGGAAAATGGAAGAGATGCAGACGAAAACGTTGTTCAGCATTCTGCAGTCGGAAATCAGTCCACATTTTCTCTACAATACTCTGGGAAGTATTGCGAATCTTTGTGAGAAGGGGGAGAATGCCGAGGCGGCCGACGCCTGTTATAGTCTGACGGAAATACTGCGGTATGCATCAGGATACGCTACTCAGGAGGTTACATTGAAGGAAGAACTGGCCGAGCTGCGCTCCTATCTGGCTCTGATGAAAAGCCGTTACCGGCAGCGGCTGGAATATGAGATTCAGATGGAGCCTTTTCTGGAAAATCAGATTTTGCCCAAGCTTACGCTGCAGCCTTTGGTAGAAAACGCTATTAAGTACAGTCTGATGGAAACGGAATGCGTATGTGTCAAAATTTATGCCGTTTATATCGATGGAAACATGATTTTGGAGGTCAAGGACAACGGCTGTGGTTTTACTCCTGAAACCATGGAAAAAATCCGCAGAAAAGTTGAAGATTTTAAAAAGGACAGAGAAACGAAAGAAATCATGGAAAATATCCAATTTGGCGGTATGGGACTTTCCGGCACACTGATTCGTTTATCTATATTTTTTGAGGATTTTTCTTACCGGCTTATCAATTGTAATGATGAGGGCGGTACAAGTATTGCGCTTTATATGGGAATCGAAAAGAGAGGCGGGTAGATATCATGTATAAGGTACTGTTGGTGGACGATGAACCCGGAATTCTGGATGCGGAAAGGCGGGCGATAGAAAAACGGACGGAAGGATTTACCGTGGAAGCTCAGGCTTATACCGTGACCCGGGCGATAGAAATCATAGAAGCCTGTCGGCCGGAGGTAATACTGACGGATATTTGTATGCCGGGCCGCTCGGGTATTGAGCTGATTCAGTATATTTCTGGTCTGGAAAACTATATGCCTGCCTGCATTGCGGTCAGTGGTTATGCGGATTTCAACTATGTACATGACGCTTTTATGCATGGCGCTTATGACTATCTGCTGAAACCGGTGGAGCCGGATAAGATAGCCGAGCTGTTCGGGCGTATTTCCTGTCTTTTGGCTTCCACCCGGGAGCCGGGAGACAAAAAGCTCCCCCCTGCAAAAGTATCGGGTCAGGAGCTGGTCAGCTCCATAGAAAAGCACGTAAGAAATCATCTTTCCGAGGACAACAGCATTATTCGTATGTGTAGCCGTTTTATGATCAGCCAGCCATATCTGAGCAAAATCTTTAAAAAATATAAAGGCTGTACTTATAATGAGTTTGTTATGAATGTCCGCATGGAAGAGGCTCGCCGCCTGCTCGAGAACGGGGACTATCTGATCGGGGAAGTGGCGCAGGCTCTGGGTTATGCCGATCAGTTTTACTTCAGTAAAGTGTTTAAAACGATGACAGGCTGTACGCCCCGGGAGTATCGCGCTCGGTTTCTCAAAGTATGAAACGGGTTTCGGAAGCCTGTATGAATTTTGCATGGCAGCCGTGAAGGTACCGGCCAGTTAGATTTTCTATAATTCTGTTTGGATTTTGCATGTACGCGAATGACTCCGGGCGGTATGATATGTCTATCACAGCAGAGGAGGACGATCCACATGACAAACAGAGAGCGGGAATGGAAAACGCTGAATTTTGAAAAAGTACAGGGGCGTGGAGCCGTGGAGGAGACCTTTTACCCCTGGGTACTGACCACGGAACGGTTTATAAAAGAGGGAATGCCGGAAGATATAGCCAGAGGCGCGAAGGATATTACCAACGATATTGTGGGAAATAAGGAAAATCAGGGAGAAAAGTATCTGGTGGCCGATTGGGGCGACGGCGTTATGGCTTATGAACAATATCTGGGTTTTGACCCGGTTCGCCGGATTCATTTTGTCCTGCCTTTCCGCCGTTTTGAGGAAAAAACAGTGGAAGAGCGGGAAAGCTATATGCTGAAACAGGATATCTATGGGCGGATTGTGCGGCAGAACAGAGAGAGCGGACTGGAGATTGTGGAGAAACCTGTAGTGGAGTCGGAGGAGGACTGGGAACGCTTGAAAGACCACGCGAAAAAGGAGCTGGAAATCTATTTTACAGATGAAGCCATACGGGCAAAATATGAACCTCTGGCGGCGGGGCATGAGAGGGGCGAGTATTCCATACGGCTGAATATTGAAGGCTTTTTCTGGGTACCCCGGGAGCTTCTGGGAATAGAGACCCATCTGTACGCTTTTTATGACGAGCCGGAGCTTTTACATAATATATGCTCCTTTATACTGGAAATTTATGAGAAATGGCTGATCAGGGTGATTGATCTGACGAAACCGGATGTGGTTTACATTATGGAGGATCTGAGCGGGAAGAATGGGCCTATGATATCCGGAGATACTTTTGACGAATTTGTGGGCAGTTATTATCGCCGGTTGATTCCCCTTATGAAAGCCCATGGGGCCGGTAATATTTTTGTGGATACGGATGGGGATTTTGCTCAGATTATTCCGAATTTCATGGCGGCAGGAGTGGAAGGTTTCCTTCCCATGGATGTCAATGCGGGAATGGATATTGTAAAGGTGCGCAGAGATTTTCCGAAACTTCGTTTTATCGGAGGATTCAATAAACTCTGTATTGCCGAGGGAAGAGAAGCCATAGACAGGGAATTTGAGCGGATTCTGCCTGTGATCCGTTCCGGCGGTTATATTCCCGGACCGGATCATCAGGTGGCTCCATCCACGTCTCTGGATAATTACAGGTACTATATAGGGCGGCTGAAAGAGGTGATGAAGCAGTCGGGAGCGGATTTGTAACAGAACCGGCCGCCGCGCAGACAGATAAATAGGAGAGCAGACAATTGCCGTACAACGGATTTTCCGCTGTGCGGCAGTTCTTTTGTGTGTCCGGGTATGCAGACGGCCGGTGATTTTTATCTATAACAGCATATAACAGTTGACAACTGATATATACTGTTATATACTGTTTGCCAAGGAGGGTACATAGTATGCAGATTATCATTCATAACAGCTCCATGCAGCCGATTTATGAGCAGATCGTAGAACAGATCAAAGGGATGGTTCTGGACGGCTCGCTGAAAGCGCAGACAATGCTCCCTTCTGTCCGGGCTCTTTCCAAAGAGCTGAAGATCAGCGCGCTGACCGTGAAGAAGGCTTACGATCATCTGGAGCAGGCCGGCTTTGTCGTTACTGTGCACGGTAAGGGCAGCTTTGTGGCCGGTGTGAGCGGCGGGTTGATTTTGGAGGAACAAAAGAAAGAGGTAGAAGCCGATCTGGAAATGGCCATAAGGAAAGGCAGAAACTGTCACATGACGGATCAGGAGATCCGTGAACTGTTTCATTTGATTATGGAGGATTTGTGAGCATGATTCGATTGAAAAATGTACAGAAAAATTATGGGCGTTTTCGGCTGGATTGTTCTCTGGAAGTAAAGCCTGGCTGTGTGACCGGCCTGATCGGCGCCAACGGCGCGGGGAAAAGTACGGCTTTTAAGGCGATTCTGGATTTAATACGGCTGGACGGAGGGAGCATAGAAGTATTGGGGAAACCCTGGAATACACTGACTGCCAGAGATAAGCAGAAGATCGGCGTGGTCTTTCCGGGCTACGCGTTCAGCGGCTGTCTCACCGTGAAGCAGCTGATTCCGGTGCTGGCAGGACTGTATGAAAAGTTTGACAGAGGACGTTTCCTGTCCGACTGTGAGCGGTTCGGACTGCCCATGGGGCAGAAGACGAAGGAGTTTTCCACGGGTATGCGGGCGAAGCTGAAGCTTTTGAGTGTCTTGAGCTATTCGCCGCAGATATTGATTCTGGATGAACCCACGTCGGGCCTGGATGTGGTGGCCCGGGACGGGCTTCTGGATCTTCTGCGGGAACATATGCGGGAGGATCGGGCAATCCTGATCAGTTCACATATTTCCGGCGATCTGGAGGGGTTCTGCGATGATATTTATATGATTGACGAGGGCAGAATCATCCTCCATGAGGATACGGACGTGCTCCTGGACAGCTACGGCGTTTTAAAAGTCAGCGATGAGGAGCTGGCGGCCATGGATCAACAGTATCTGCTCAAAAAGAAAAGGACGTCCTTCGGCTGGCAGTGTCTGACTGACCACAGACAGTATTATATGGACAATTATCCCCGGATGGTGGTGGAGAAGGGCAATATAGACGAGGTGATCTTGATGATGGTGAAGGAGGAGAGGGTATGAAAGGACTGATGATCAAAGATATCAATATCATGCGGGGGAATTCCAGAGCGATTTTGCCGATCATGGGTATCGGCGTGATCTATGTTTTTTTTACGGACACTAAGATCAGTTTCGGTATGAGTTATATAATCATGCTGTTTGGTATGCTGGCCCTGTCCACCCTGTCCTATGATGAGGAAAACGACGGCATGGCCTATCTGATGACGCTGCCGGTCAGCCGGTATCAGTATGTGCTGAGCAAATATCTGTTTCTTTTGCTTTTCCTGGCGGTGGGCGCCGTTGCATCCCTGGCGACTTTTTTGGTATCGGCGGTGATCAAAGGGGCTGCGGCGCACACAGGCAGCCTGGAGGTATTGCGGCGCATTGGTTTTCTGCAGAAAGAGGAATGGTTGGCCTGCCTGATTGTTTTGCTGACGATGTTTTTGATGAATATGGTTCTGCTGCCGCTGCGCTATAAATTTGGCGCGGCTATGCAGCAGATAATGATCCTGATTGTTGTGGCCGCCGTCATCGGCTTTAGCATGGCGCTGGATAAGCTGACGAAGACACTCGGCATTGACCCGGATCAGTGGCTGGCCGGGCTGAACGGGCTGGGAACGGCGGCTCTTTTGCTGATCGCCGCCGGGTTATGCGTGGTCGGATTTCTGGTTTCTCTGGGGATATCCGCTCATGTGATCGCCAGGAAAGAGTTTTGAGTAATCGCTACTTTTCACGGCCTGGGGCCGCTCAAAGTAACGATTCGGGGCGGCATTCCAAGTTTTGCTGCGCAAAAGCCGCCCCTCACGCCTGAATCATTTCCTTAATTTGCCATAGGCAATCTGGTATCCCCGGAGGGGATGTTCTTACGGAATGCGCCCTAAAGGACTAGCTTCGCGTCGCAGTATATGCGCATTCCTGGCCCTTGAATAGTAACGAGTAATCTTTGCAAGTAATTTTGTCCCCGAAAGTTTTTCTTGACAATTCTCTTTTCCGGTTTTATCATTAGTTTCGGCAACTAAATAAAGCGTTCGCTGGGGGAGCCGTTACCGGCTGAGAAATCCTTTGGATTGACCCTTATTACCTGATCCGGACAATACCGGCGTAGGGAAGCAAGATATACGGGAGTACCCTCCTTCAGCGTCCGATCTGCGACCGAAGGAGGTTTTTTATGTCTTTTTTTCTTACTTATGATGCCGAGAACTGGGAATACCATCTGACCACGCCAGGTTATATCGTGCTGGCGGCAGTGATGCTGCTGATCCTGCTCCTGCCCACGCTGCTGTCTGGAAAGGAGCGGCGCAAAATGAGCGCGAAGCAGCTCACTTTCTGTGCCGTGGCCATGGCCCTGGCCACCGTTACCAGCTTTATCAAATTCGCCAGCCTGCCCATGGGTGGTTCGATCACCCTGTTCAGCATGTTTTTTGTCTGCTTTATCGGGTATCTCTACGGGGCGAAAATCGGTATCATGACCGGCCTGGCCTATGGTATTCTGCAGTTGATCACCGGGCCTTACATTTACGCGCCGCTGCAGGTGCTGCTGGATTATCCTCTGGCTTTCGGCGCATTGGGGCTGTCCGGATTCTTTTATAAACAGAAATACGGCCTGGTGACGGGGATCATTGTGGGCATGGCGGGGCGTTATGTGTGCCATGTGATTTCCGGATACGTATATTTTGCCTCTTATGCCCCGGAGGGGATGAACCCGTTGATCTATACGTTGGGTTACAACTCTACCTACATACTGCCGGAGATGATCGCCACAATCGTCCTCGTGTGCCTGCCCCCTGTGGCAAAGGGGCTGCAGTATGTGAAGCGGATGGCGGCGGAGGCGTAAAGCGTTGTGGCTGTAAAGATACTGAAAAAAATGAGAATAGATTCAGACGAGGAGCTCCTGTCGATTTCGACAGGAGTTTTTTGGGTTCTGGAGGAAATCAAAGCCTGAGAGCAGCCTGTCAGGAAGCCTTTATAACAGATTGACACAGGTAAATTCCAATGCTACGATTGTTTGAAGATATACAATGGTACAATGAATATGAAAACCCGCTATCCATAAATGACAGCTTTGATTTTGCGCTGAAAACCATACTGAATGGTATTCAGGGTTTGCAGAGAGGAATGGAAAGATGAAACAGCTTTTGAAAAAAGGTGAGATGGAGAAAAATACACTAGAGTTTGAGTGTATGGGGATAAAAGACGGAGGGAAATTTCCGGTAGAGAATACCGGGCGGGGGAAGGACATCTCGCCAGAATTTATCATAAAAAACTTATCCCCGCATGCCCAAACTTTTATGATTACCCTTGAAGATTTGAGCCATCCGATTAAAAGGTTTACACATTGGGTTATTTGGAATATCCCCGCGACAGATAAAATTGCAAAAGCCATACCATCAGGAAAAACTGTATTTTCACCGGAGGGTGCGGTACAGGGAATCGGATATGGATTTCACCGCTATGCAGGACCGAAGCCGCCGAAAGGAAAATCTCACAGATATTGTTTTACCATTTATGTATTGGATTGCAAAATTAGTCTGAAATCATCTTCTACTAAGAGAAAAGTTCTAAGTAAGGCAAAGGGCCATATTATTCAACAAGGAGAAGTTTGTGGGTATTTTGAATAATTTGAAAAAAGAATGTATCTATGTTATTATGGAAAAAGACGGACAGAGATGAGGAGGGCGAAATGTCGCAATATACGAATGATTATTTTCCCGAAGCTGCCGTGCGCCATTTTGTGGACGGTAAAATTTTGCAGGAGGCAAACAGGGCGGATAATGCCATGTGCCATTATGCTTTTTCTGCGGAATGTGCGATGAAAGCAATTTATGAACAGATTTGTGCGAATCGGGGATATCGACTGAACCATAATGTGGAAGAAGCATGGAGAGATATGCAGCAGTACCATACGGCTTTACAGATATTGGACGCCAAAGCAGGAACACTGCTTGGCGGCAGACGTATTCCGGAAGCGCTGTTTGACGGTCACCCCGGGCGCAGATACGCAAGAGACAAAGGATATACAGAAGAGCAAGTACAGGAGTCCGGTCAATTTGCGGAATTTCTGGTGCGAAAGCTGGTTTCAGAAGTATTAGATGGAACGATGCAAAGTTAGAGGAGAAATGCAGGTATGGTGATATTTGATCAGGCAGTGGAGACAGCGGTTCAGGTTATCTGTGGATGGAACTATAGTGACAAGCTGAAAGAGGTTACCATTGTTCGTGATGTGATTGGCAAAATAGCGTTTTTATTGGATTTTGGAGATCAGGTTTGCCCGGATGAAGACAGAGATACGTTGCGGGGGATGCTGGAACAGGGGTTGGGCAGGCATTTTCAGGGGAATGTGTACTGGAAACAGGGCAGAAACAGTGATTTGGTCAGGACAATGATTCTTGAGATTGAGCAATTGCGTTTGCTCAAAGAATACCGACAGGAAATTACTTGGTTCATCTTGGAAAGGGCCATAGCAAAAAAAGCATGGGTGGAGTGCACGGGAATTGAGAGGGCCGTGTGGCCATACGAGGATGCCCTGACAGAACGAAATCCGAAAGTGGTGACTTTTTATTCGTTTAAAGGCGGTATGGGGAGAACGACAGCGCTTGCGGCTGTTGCCCTGTCTTTGGCGAAGGAAGGAAAAAATGTCCTGGCGATTGATACGGATATAGAAGCTCCCGGACTGGCGTCTCTGTTTTTTGACGAAACCAGCATGTCTTGCGGGACGGTGGATTATCTGCTGGAAGCATCGGTTTCTTTTGAAGGGGAGACGGTGGATATGAGCAGGATGATTTTGCAGGTGACTGACCCGGTTGTGACCGAGGATCTGACAGGAAACGTATTTGTGGTTCCGGCGGGAACAGTGGACGAAAGATATTTACAAAAGCTTGCCAGGATTGATTATCAGGATGCCATTCCCCATAACATGAAAAAGCAGCTTGCCAGATTGATAACGGACGCAGTCGGAGTAATAGCTCCGGTTTGCAAAGTAGACTATATTTTGCTGGATTCCAGGGCGGGGTTTCACGATATGGGCGGTGTGATTACGGCTCAGATTCCCCACGGCGTAGTGCTCTTTGGAAAAGACAGCAGACAGTCCTGGCATGGCATGGAGCAAGTGATACATGCCATCGGCACATCTCAGGTGGAGAAGCCTTTTATTCTGCTGGTGGACAGCGCCTGCGGAAGGGACGGCCTTGTAGGCTCTGAAGAAAAACAGTCGTTTAAAAATCAGGCTTATATGGTCTGCTGTGAAGCCTATTATTGGGAGGATGAACAGCAGCCGGGGCCTGAGGCTGTGGATGAGGCTCATTCGCCGGTGTTTGTTCCTTATCAGCCGTTGCTGGCAGGGAATATTCAGTTATTTTCGGACGGTACGGAAACACAAAACGAGATGGTTCGTCAGATGAAACAAATGCTGATGGGAGAGAGTTATCAACAGATCAAGGAGAGAATCCGGCAATGGTTTGCCGCTGGGGAGGAGGAGCAGGATGGACAAGCAGGAGATTCTTAATACGATGGCGTCTGTTTCTGCCATTGCGGAAAATGAAGAGGAACGGCTGGAAGATTTTTTGCCCCTGCGCAGTTACATGGCTCTCGGTGACCCTAATCGTTTTCTGGTGCTGGGGGGAAGGGGCTCCGGTAAAACGCGTCTTTTTAAAACTCTTTTGAATGACGCGGGGTTTGCACAGATTGTTGGTGGTCAGCGTCAGTTATTTCGACCTAATACGGATAATACTCGTTTCCTGGCAGGATATGACTTGACTGACAGTCGTTTTCCGTCTCCGAGCGTATTGCAACGATATACGGATGAACGGCAGGCCGCCGCATTCTGGTCAGGGAGTGTCGTCATTTTGCTGGCACAGTCTTTTCGGGAAAATGAAAAAATTTGGGGGTTTGTAGAAGAGAATTTTTCCGAGAGTTTTTGTGAAAATTTGCGGAAGGAGAGATTATTGGGACGTCCTTCCCGATGGCTGGATGAAATAGCAGAAAATCCGGAATGTGTAGAAGGATTTCTGGACGATTTGGACGATTATCTGAGCCGGACAAATCAGTGGGTTTTTCTTCTGTATGATTCATTGGACAGGATATGCGTCCGATATGTGGATATTTTTCCTTATATCAGAACGTTGCTGGCCTTTTGGTTCGCCCATTTGCACCGCTGGAAACAGATAAAATGCAAAATATTTTTGCGTAACGACCTGTTTGATTCCGAACTGCTTTCCTTTCCGGATTCATCGAAACTGGTCAGTAACTGTTTGAAGCTGGAATGGAATACGTTGTCATTGTATCGATTGTTTGTGAAGCGGTTAGCCAATGCCGGAAATGAAGAGATGAATGCTTACCTGCGACTGACGGAGAATCTGATCAGCCGGGAGCCGGACGGGCAGATCGGCTATATTCCCACAGAGAATGAGGATATTGTGAAACAATTTGTAAATGAAATGATTGGGCCCTACATGGGAAGCAACAATAAAAAAGGGGCCAGTTACTCCTGGGCGCCCAATCATCTGCAGGATGCCCACGGCGTATTGTCGCCGCGTTCCTTTATAAAATGTTACAGTGTGGCGGCTCAAAAAATGCTGGATTCTTCCGATATAGAAAAGCCGAAAAAAAATCGGATATTGCTCCCGGCAATGGTTCAGGGCGCCGTCCGGGCCGTA
This sequence comes from uncultured Lachnospiraceae bacterium, assembly GCA_949471785.1. Classification (GTDB taxonomy): domain Bacteria; phylum Bacillota; class Clostridia; order Lachnospirales; family Lachnospiraceae; genus UBA11957. Next base: position 42,303 of record CASWRE010000027.1, read on the forward strand.
TCTGTGGAACGGGTGATGGAACTGCAGGAGGAATATTCATGGCTGGAGCAGTTAAAAAAGGCGCTGACAGGCACGACATTGTTGATTTCAAAAAGCGATTTTATTAAAAAAATACGGATGGACTTGTGGGATGCCAAGACTCAGGAGAAGCTGCCGGCCACCTCGCCTCAGGGGATTTTTGACGTTCTGCAAAAACTGGGTATTGTTTATCTGGCGAGAGACGGCCGGGTGAATGTCCCTGAAATTTATCTGCATGGTTTTGGGATGAAAAGAAAGGGCGGCCTGCGCCGTCCGGGTTAATTATCCGCCATAGATTTCCTCCGGCGCCAATCCCGCCGCTTCGGTCAGGTAATATACGGCGTCGGATGCGATCCCCACCACATTTTCTTCGTGAAGAAAATCCGTGATGTTAGAGTCAAAGAGCATATTGGCCTGGGCTGCAAATTCCTCGTCGGCGTCCCAGAAGAGCACGGCGACGGTGAAAAAAGGGAAGACCGGGAGTTCATAGCCCGCGTCGCCCTGGGGGAGGGGGCGTCCGCCCAGTTTTTCACAGGCCTGTTTCAGATCCGCCACACGGCCGGTGAACCAGCTCTCCAGTTTTTTCAGAATGTTCCGGCGGTATGCCTGTTCGAAAGGATAGACCCGTTTGACTTCGTAGAAGGGTACCAGCTTTCCCGAGGCCACAGGCTGACCGGCGGCATAGTGGAAGAGATTGTAGATCGTGATGGCCGTATTGAAAGGGGGTATGATCTTTGGTTTCCCTTCGTAACGCACGTCTCCCGAACGGCGGCCGATGCGCAGCGGGTGCGTATAATAGGTGATGTATAGCGCCTCATCATCTATGGCAAGCCGGAATTTGCGGGCCAGGTTTTCATGATCCATGGACAGAAATTTTCGCCGCCAGTCATCCAGGACGGTATCGTAATTAGAAACATGTGAAGTCTTCATTAAGGCTCCTTTCAGATCTTCCTGTATTTCAGGAACAATTCTTTCAGGTCATCGGTTTCCCCTATTATAATCAGCAGAAGAAAAAGTGTAAAGCTCCTGTGAGAAAGAAACGTCAGAAAATAGCAGTTGAAGTAATCGTTTATGGTCTGTGCATGGACGGCACAGACCGTAAGAAAGTGATTCAGGTGTTGAAAGAAAAATCCTCAAAAGCTATAATTAGATGACGAAATATTTAGGGAGGGGCTTATGGCTACATTGAAGGAAGTCGCCAGACTGGCCAATGTTTCGCTGGGGACCGTATCCAATGTGTTGAACGGAAAGACGCACAACGAGGAACTGATCGACCGGGTGGAGAAAGCAATGAAACAGTTATCCTACCGGCCGGATGCCACGGCGAGGAGCCTGAAAAGTACGCGGACCAATATGGTGGGCGTGATTCTGCCGGATATGACGCAGAAATTTAACGGGGATTTTCTGATGGAACTGGAACGGCTTCTGCGGGAGCGTGGGTACGGCCTGTCTGTCAAATTCAGCAGGAATAACCGTCTGATCGAGAGAAAATCCATAGAATCTTTTCTGGATATGCGGGTGGACGGTATGATTTTGTACTCGGTTCTTCGGCAGAAGCCATGGCGGGAAGAGTGGAAGCAGGTCGGAAAACCTCTCCTGCTGGTCAGCCGTCATGACGCGGTGGATTTCTCGGGAGACAATATTGTGTTGGATTACGGCGCGGCGTTCAGGGAATTGATGGAAACGCTGTACAGCCGCGGAGTGATTCAGGTGGGTCTGGTCATGGACAGGGATCTTCTGTTTGACGCGAGGATGGGCAGTATTTTTCAGGAGTATTATCCCGAGACCGGAAGATTGAAAATTGTGGACGGCAGTCAGGAGAGGGGATTTCAGGCCATGTTTGAGCTGTGCGCCTCCTGTACCCGTATGGACGCGGTGATTGCCGGCAGCCAGGAGATCGGCGCCGGGATTAAAAAAGCGCTGGAAATGCTGAAGATGGATCGCGTACCGGTCTATGTCATTAAGGAGAGCAGCTGGATCGTGGATACCGGTACCTATGCGGGAGAGATTTCCCTTTCCCCGAAACAGACGGCCAGGGAAGCCGTCTGTCGTCTCATGGAAGCCATAGACAGGCCCCGGCTCCATGAATCGCTCACCCGCTATATTCCGGCCGTGTTCAAACAGACGCCCGCGGTTCAGATGGGGATTCGGCCCGGGGAAACGGATCTTCGCTTTGCGGTGTATGATTGTTCGTCGGCCCGGAGTATGGAGATGCTGACCATGATTTATGAGAGGGAGAGCGGTAAAAAGATCCATTTTGACATGTACGCCTATGATGAGCTGGAAAAAACGCTCTATGAGCGCAGCGGGGCGAAAGACGGATATTACGACGGCTTCATGATAGATATTACCTGGCTGGAAGGCCTGGTAGAGAGCGGCTGCGTGAAAAATCTGGATCATCTGTTGGACAGACGGGACTGTCTGGCGGGATTTATAGACGGCGCCGTGAAGGATTACGGCATGTATGTGGAATCTCTGTATGCGATTCCGTTTATGTCGGGCGCTCAGATTCTTTTTTACCAGGAAGATCTTTTTGAAAATCGTCAGCTGCAGATGCGGTTTAAACGAAAATACGGTGAGGAACTGGCGCCGCCGAAGACCTGGAGCCAGTTTAACGTGGTGGCGGAATTTTTCACTCAGGAGTATACGCCGGAATCTCCGGTAAAATACGGCGTTTCCATTCCTCAGGGGGACAATGTCTATACGGCTATTGAATTTTTGAGCCGCCTGTGGTCCTGTGGCGGGCAGGTGTTCAACGCCATAGGGGAGGTGTGCATCAACAGTACCAACGCGCTGCAGGCGCTGAAGAATCTTCTGCAGTCCTACAGGTATTCCTCAGGAAAGACAATGATATCCTGGAATGAGACCGCCGACGAATTTGCCCGCGGAAACAGCGCCATGGTCATTCTCTACAGCTCCGACGCGGGCGATATCAATAACTATACGCTGTCGAGGATTGCCGGAAATATCGGTTTCGCGCTGCCCCCCGGCGGTACGCCGGTGCTGGGAGGCTGGAGTCTGGGACTGAACCGATACGGAAGGCATCAGGAGGAGGCGGAGCGTTTTCTGCTGTGGCTGGGAGACAGACATAACGGTATCCCGTTGTCTTTGCTGGGAGGGTCTACCATGAACAGGGAATATTACGAACGTCCAGATCTGGAGAATCTGGAACCATGGAAATCCCTGGTGTTGGAGAGCAGCAGAATCAGCCGGAAACGGACTATGCCGGAGATCCTGGATGAGAGCCGCTTTAAAAATACGATTTATACCACGATCATTCCCGGTGAAATCATGGGCGTAGTCCGGGGAGAACAGGACGGAGAAAAAGCCCTTATGCATATGGAACAGAAAATACGCGCTCTGTTGGGATAATTCGTTTCACAAAAGTGTTGCAAGGTATCGGCGGTCATGTTATGCTAATCTATAAGAGGGTAAATAGCTGTAAACAGACCCTGAAAAGTTTTGGAAGAGAAAGGATATACGATTATGCGTAAAAGTATCATATGGCTGGTTGGCGTCCGCGTGGTGGCGGCGCTGATTTCCGTGCTGTTGTTCAGCGGTGTGACGACGATGAATATTATACGCGTCAAGGACACCCAGAAGGAAAACGTGGAAATTAATGCGGTGCTGAACAGGGCTCAGGCAGCGGAAGCCGCCCATTACAAATGGTCCGGCAATCTGAGTAACGCTCTGTATGCCGGTACGGAGTTTACCGGCAGCACGGACCCCACGACATGCGTCCTGGGCCAGTGGCTTTACGGAGAGGCCGGCACGGAGGACGAGGAGATTCTGGCCCTGCGCCAGGAGATAGAGCCGTTACATAAGCAGCTCCACGAATCCGCCGTCCGTGTACTGGATCTGCTGACGACCAATCCCACGGAAGCTCAGACCTACTATCAGGAGACGATCTCGGTCAATCTGACGACTCTGGTGGGGCTCCTGGATAAGGTGATAGAGCGGGGAACGGCGCTTAACGAGCAGAGTATGGATCATATGGACAGTCTGATCCGGACCATGCACATACTCTGTGTGGTTTGCCTTGTTCTGGCTCTCGGGTGTCTGATCAGCCTGGTATGGTATGTATTTACCCGTGTGGTGAAACCCATCATCCTGATCACGAACAGCAGCCGCCCGCTACAGGAAGGAAAGCTGGAGCTGTGCTTTGCCTATCATTCCAAGAACGAGCTGGGAGATCTTGTCAATACACTGGAAAAATCCATGGAGCTGATTCACAGATATGTGGAGGATTTGAATTATATTATGAGTCAGCTGGCCCAGGGGAATTTCGATGTGGCCACGTCGGAGTCCTTTATCGGAGATTTTAAATCCATCGAGACGTCTCTGGACAGTCTGACAGCGACTCTCTCGGGGACGATCTCCAATATATATCATGCGGAGCAGAAGGTATCGGGGAATGCGGAGCAGCTGTCCAGCGGCGCCCAGCAGCTTTCCCAGGGCGCAACGGAACAGGCCAGCGCAGTAGAGGAGCTGTATGCTACTCTGGAGGAGCTTTCCAGGAACGCCAATCGAAACGTGGAGGCGGCCGCGGATGCTCAGGAGAATGCGAATCAGACAGGCGAGCAGGTGTCTGTCAGCAGCAGGCAGATGGAGCAGATGGTGGAAGCCATGGAAGATATCAGTCAGGCGTCCCAGCAGATCGGCAACATCATTGCCACCATTGAAAATATTGCTTTCCAGACCAATATTCTGGCGTTGAACGCGGCGGTGGAGGCGGCCCGCGCCGGCGAGGCGGGGAAGGGTTTTGCCGTAGTGTCCGACGAGGTGCGCAATCTGGCAGAGAAATCCGATACGGCTGCTAAGGCAACGAAGGAGCTGATTGAAAATTCCATTCAGGCCACGGAGCGCGGCAGCCAGATTGTGGGAGAAGTTTCCCAGACGCTGAAAAAGACGCTGGATCTGGTGGTGAAGTCCAATGGAACCATCGGCATGATTGCAGATGCGATACGTGGCGAGGCGAACTCTATCTCCCAGGTTACAGAGGGAATCAGCCAGATCTCCACGGTGGTCCAGTCCAATTCAGCCAGCAGCCAGGAATCGGCCGCAGTCAGCGCGGAATTATTTGACCAGGTACATCTGCTGGAGGAGCAGACCAAGAGATTTAAGTTGAAGAAGCTGTAGAGCATAATTGCCGGCTCTGCCGGATAGTTATGGTGAACAGGCTCACAGGATACCCGCATCGGTTTTACCGCTGATGCGGGTATCGTTACTTTTCACGGCCTGGGGCCGCTCAAAGTAATGATTCGGGGCGGCATTCCAGGT
>CASWRE010000028.1 GCA_949471785.1 uncultured Lachnospiraceae bacterium
CTGATGTTCGAGGGGATGGTGGAGGAATGGTTTTCTGAGTTTACCCCGGCGTACGGCAGGTTTATAAAGGCGCTGCTGTGCGATGACAAAAAAGCCATGAATATTTACATGAATAAAGTGGCTTTGGAAACTTTTAGTTTCTTTGACGCCGGGAAAAAGCCGTCGGAAGAGGCGGAACCAGAACGTTTTTACCACGGTTTTGTGCTGGGATTATTGGTGGAACTGCGGGGCCGCTACGCGGTGACGTCCAACCGGGAGAGCGGTTACGGCAGATATGACGTGATGCTGGAGCCGCTGAAGGGGACGGACGACGCCATTATTCTGGAATTTAGGGTGCATGACCCGGAGGAGGAGGGCACGCTGGAGGATACGGTGAAGGCGGCGCTGGATCAGATCGAAGAAAAGAGGTACGCGGCGACGCTGGAAGCGAAGGGGATTGCCATAGAGCGAATCCGGAAATATGGGTTTGCTTTTGAAGGAAAGAAAGTGCTGATCGGGTGAGCTGAAAGCAAAAGGTGAGGGCAAAGACTGTTGCAATTCAACAGAAATTTATCTGTCTGTTGAGTTGACTTTGCATTGCAAATTGCATATATTATAAGTGCAATGAACTGTGAAAGGGGTTGATATTATGGCAAATACAACAAATTTCAGTGTCCGCATGGACAGCGATATCAAAAAGCAGTGCGAAAGCCTGTACAATGAGTTAGGCATGAACCTTACTACCGCTATCAATGTTTTCCTGCGCCAGTCTCTCCGTGTGGGTGGTTTTCCCTTTGACGTGAAGCTCGAGCAGCCCAACAGGGAAACCATTGCGGCCATGCTGGAAGCAGAACGCATTACGCATGACCCAAATGTGAAGCGCTATTCCGATGTGGAGGAAGCCCTTCGGGAGTTGAAAAGATGAAGCGTGATATTGTCTGGACCACGAGATTCAAAAAGGATTATAAACTGGCAGTCAGGCGCAATCTGGACATTGGCCTGCTGGATGATATTATTCGTGCCTTATCACGGGGCGAAACACTGCCAGAGAAGAACAGGGATCACGAGCTGACCGGCGATTGGATGGGGCACCGGGAATGTCATATTCAGCCGGACTGGCTTCTCATTTATCGGATTGAGGATGATGTATTGGTGCTGACACTGTCCCGTACCGGAACACACAGTGATCTGTTCGGTAAATGATTTATTGTGTTTGGTCGCTGTACAGGCAGTTTGACAGAAGGATGGTGCAGATATGGCAAGAACCGTAGGAATCGGGATACAGAGTTTTGAGAAAATACGGGAGAACGACTGTTTTTATGTGGATAAGACCGGGTTTATCCAAGAATGGTGGGAGAATAAAGATGATGTAACCCTGATCACCCGTCCCAGGCGTTTTGGGAAAACATTAAATATGAGTATGACGGAGCAGTTTTTCTCTGTGGAGTACGCCGGCAGAGGCGATCTGTTCCAGGGGTTATCTGTTTGGGATGAAGAGAAGTACCGCGATTTACAGGGGACATATCCGGTCATCTCATTAAGCTTTGCCGGTGTGAAGGAGACATCCTATGTAAATGTCAGAAAAAAGATATGCCAGTATATCAAAAACCTGTACAACCGGTTTGATTTTTTGCTGGAAAGCGATTGCCTGAATGACGATGAGAAAGAGCGGTATGGGCTGGTATCGGCGGAAATGGAGGATTATATTGCCTCTGATTCCCTGAAATGCCTGTCGGATTATCTGAAGCGTTACTATGGGAAGCAGGTAATCATCCTTCTGGACGAGTACGACACGCCGCTGCAGGAAGCCTATGTGGGCGGATACTGGGAGGAACTGATATCTTTTATCCGGAATCTGTTCAATGCCACCTTTAAGAGTAACCCGTATGTGGAGCGGGCTCTGCTGACGGGGATTACCAGGGTCAGCAAGGAATCTATTTTCTCGGATCTGAACAATATGGAAGTGGTGACGACGACTTCCCGAAAGTATGCGGATTCCTTTGGGTTCACACAGCAGGAGGTGTCGGATGTCCTGAAAGAGTATGGATTGTCGGGGAAAAAAGAGATGGTCAGGCAATGGTATGACGGATTCAACTTTGGCGATAAAAGAAATATGTACAATCCCTGGTCGATCATTAATTATTTAGATAAGCGTGTGTTCCTGCCCTACTGGGCTAATACCAGCAGTAACAGTCTGGCAGGAAAGCTGATCCGGGAGGGAAACCCGGATATCAAGATGGTTATGGAAGATTTCCTGCAGGGAAAATCTTTTTGTACAGGGCTGGATGAACAGGTCGTTTTCAGTCAGCTGGCATATAAAGAAAGTGCGGTTTGGAGTCTGCTGTTGGCCGGCGGCTACCTGAAAATAAAAAATTATACTGTGGAAGGCGGAAAGACCAGATGTGAGCTTGTGCTGACCAATGAGGAAGTCCGCCTGATGTTCGAGGGGATGGTGGAGGAATGGTTTTCTGAGTTTACCCCGGCGTACGACAGGTTTATAAAAGCGTTGCTGTGTGATGACAAAAAGGCTATGAATATTTACATGAATAAAGTGGCTCTGGAAACGTTTAGTTTCTTTGATACCGGAAAAAAGCCGTCGGAAGAGGCGGAACCGGAACGCTTTTACCATGGCTTCGTGCTGGGGCTTATAGTAGAGCTGCAGGGCCGCTACGCGGTGACGTCCAACCGGGAGAGCGGTTTTGGCCGGTATGACGTGATGCTGGAGCCGCTGAAGGGGACGGACGACGCCTTTATTCTGGAATTTAAGGTGTATGACCCGGAGGAGGAGAGCACGCTGGAGGATACGGTGAAGGCGGCGCTGGATCAGATCGAAGAAAAGAGGTATGCGGCGGCGCTGGAAGCGAAGGGGATTGCTCCGGAGCGGATACGTGCGTATGGATTTGCCTTTGAGGGGAAGAAGGTTCTGATCGGGTGATTAGAAAATGTGCGGTGAGCTGTGATCTGTAAGGATCGCGGCTCACTGCTGTGCTATGTATGATAAGATTTTTTTAAATATTTATCGCATGGCCTTGGATATACAGGATCACGGCATTTTTTCTCATAAAGCATACTTTTTGAGCACCGATTTTTTCGGTTGAATTTCTCTCTCATCTTATTTGATTATGTATGAAGAACCTAAATCGCCGGATATTGTGATTGACACGAGCGGACGGTCCCTGAAAGAATCGGCGGATATTTTGTATGAGGCATTAATGAAATGCGGGAGGATGAATGTGTGATAAAAAAGAGGTTTTGAGCGATCCTGTGCAGATTCATACGCAGAAATTTTAACGTGAAACCTTTTCGCAAAAATACTTGATTTTTCCTCTCGATGTGAGTAAAGTAAGAGTGTATGTCCCGCAGATATTTGTTCATCCGGTGCGGGGACATGCACTCTTATTTTGTGAAAATACGCGCAGGCGAAAGGAGCTATATATGAGTCAGGTATACAATCCCAAAGTGATTGAGAGAAAATGGCAGAAGGTCTGGGAAGACGAGAAGGCCTTTGCCGCTGTAAACGATTATACGAAACCGAAATTTTACGCGCTGGTAGAGTTCCCCTATCCGTCGGGCCAGGGCCTCCATGTGGGGCATCCCCGTCCGTATACGGCTCTGGATATTGTGTCCAGGAAGAGGCGGATGCAGGGCTACAATGTGCTGTTCCCCATGGGCTGGGACGCGTTCGGCCTGCCCACGGAGAATTATGCGATTAAAAATAAAATTCATCCGAAGATCGTGACGAAAAACAATGTCCAGCGTTTCAAGGGACAGCTGCAGGCTCTGGGCTATTCCTTTGACTGGGACAGGGAGGTCAACACCACCGATCCGGGCTACTATAAATGGACTCAGTGGATTTTCCTGAAACTGTTCAAAGCGGGGCTGGCTTACAAAAGCGAGATGCCCATCAACTGGTGTACTTCCTGTAAATGCGGCCTGGCCAATGAGGAAGTGGTGAACGGCGTCTGTGAGCGCTGCGGCAGCGAGGTCGTGCGCCGGGTGAAAAGCCAGTGGATGTTAAAGATCACCAATTATGCCGACAAGCTGATCGACGATCTGGACGGGGTGGATTATATTGAGCGGGTCAAGGTGTCTCAGAAAAACTGGATCGGCCGTTCCAACGGTGCGGAGGTAGAGTTTTCCATTAAAGATAAGGAGGAAAAGCTGCGTATTTATACCACCAGGCCGGATACCCTCTTTGGCGTGACCTACATGGTGGTGTCTCCGGAGCATCCTTATCTGGAAAAGTATAAAGACGAGATCGCCAACTGGGATGAGATCGTGGCTTACCGTGATCAGGCGGCGAAAAAGTCGGATTTTGAGCGCACGGAATTGGCTAAGGATAAGACCGGCGTGCAGATTGAAGGGCTTTCGGCCGTCAACCCGGTGAACGGTGAGGAAATCCCCATCTGGGTATCGGATTATGTGCTGATGTCCTACGGCACGGGCGCGATTATGGCCGTGCCGGGCCACGATACCCGGGACTGGGAATTTGCGAAGAAATTTAACCTGCCCATCATCGAGGTGATCGCGGGCGGCGATGTGGAAAAGGAAGCCTACACCGACGTGGCTACAGGGACCCTGGTCAACTCTGGATTCCTGACCGGGAAATCCGTGGAGGAGGCCAAGAAAGCCATCATTGACTGGCTGGTGGAAAAGGGACTGGGTACGGCCAAGACCAATTTCAAGCTCCGTGACTGGGTATTTTCCCGTCAGCGTTACTGGGGCGAGCCGATCCCGATTGTAAAATGTGAAAAGTGCGGGTTTGTGCCTGTGGATGAGAGCGAGCTGCCCCTGGAGCTGCCCGAGGTGGAGAATTACGAGCCCACCGACAACGGCGAATCCCCCCTGGCGAAGATGAGAAGCTGGGTGGAGACCACCTGCCCCTGCTGCGGAGGACCGGCGGAGCGCGAGACGGATACCATGCCCCAGTGGGCCGGTTCTTCCTGGTATTTCCTGCGCTATATTGATCCCACGAATGATCAGGCCCTGGCCAGCCCCGAGGCTCTGAAATACTGGATGCCTGTGGACTGGTACAATGGCGGTATGGAACATACCACGCTCCATCTTCTGTATTCCCGTTTCTGGCACAAGTTCCTCTATGACCAGGGCGTGGCGCCCTGCCCGGAACCCTATCAGAAGCGGACTTCTCACGGCATGATCCTGGGCTCTAACGGCGAGAAAATGTCAAAATCCAGGGGCAATGTGGTCAATCCCGATGATATCGTGAATGAGTTCGGTGCGGATACGCTGCGTACGTATGAAATGTTTATCGGAGCTTTCGACGCCGCAGCCGCCTGGTCCGACGACGGCGTGAAGGGCTGCCGCCGTTTCCTGGACCGTGTGTGGAAGCTGCAGGATCTGGTGACGGAAGAGACCGGTTACAGCAAAGCCCTGGAGACCCGGATGCACCAGACCATCAAGAAGGTGAGTAATGATTTTGAAAACCTGAAATACAATACGGGCATCGCCGCCATGATGGCGCTGATCAACGATTTCTCCAGGGCGGGTAAGGTGACTAGGGATGAATACAAGACGTTCCTGACCCTGCTGAACCCGGTGGCTCCCCATATCACGGAGGAGCTGTGGGAGCTGGGCGGTTTTGACGGCAGACTGTACAATGCTTCCTGGCCGGAGTATGACGAGGCTAAGACCGTGGAGGACACGGTGGAAATCGGCGTCCAGATTAACGGCAAGCTCCGGGGGACGGTGCGCCTGGCCAGAGACGCTTCCAAAGAGGACGCCCTGGCCATGGGGAAAGAGGCGGTGGCCGACCGATTGACCGGAAATATCGTCAAGGAAATCTATGTTCCTGGCAAGATCATCAATATTGTGTGTAAATAAACAGGAGGCAAAAGGATGAGGGGAAAATGTAAAGTATGTTTTTGCGCGGCGGTGTCTTTGCTCATGGCCTTATGGCTGTTGCCGGTATGCGTCAGGGCCGATACGGAGGGAACGTGCGGAAATCTCACATGGGAACTGGATGAAGCGGGTACCATGCGTATCAGCGGAAACGGTCCCCTGATGGATGAAAGGGGTATGCTTGGCGGTCTGGTTTACAATCACTCGAACGTGAAAAAAGTGATCATCGGAGAAGGCGTGACGGCCATTGGAGATCATGCTTTTAAGGATTGCTATCATATGCAGACCGTCTCTCTGCCTTCCACGCTGCAGTCCATAGGGGAGGAGGCATTTCTGAAATGTGAGGAATTGTCCTCTGTTACGCTGCCGGCCGGCCTGCGGGAAATAGGCGAGTCGGCATTCCGGGAATGCAGCAGCCTGCGGAGCATCGTGATTCCCGGCGGGACGGAAAAGATCGGCGAAGGCGCTTTTATGTACTGTACGTCTATGGACAGGGCTGAGCTGCAAAAAGGGCAGACGACGATGGTAGACTTTATGTTCGCGAAATGTTATTCACTGCGAGAGGTGTCTTTACCGGAGGGGCTTAAGACGATCGGCAAACGGGTGTTTGACACCTGCCATAAGCTGTCGGTGGTTTCCATTCCGAGCACGGTATCCGAGATCGGCCAGTCGGCTTTCAGCGATACCGCTATAACCAGTATCGTCATTCCGGACGGTATGAACAAGATTCCGGAAGCGGCCTTTTCCCTGTGCCGCAAACTGAAAAGCGTTAAAATACCGGCCAGTGTAAAAACCATTGAATTCCATGCGTTTTTTGCCTGCGAATCATTAAAGCGTGTGGAGCTTCCGGAAACGTTGCGCGTTTTGGAAAATCAATCTTTCCAGTCATCCGGGCTGACCAGTATTGTGGTGCCGGGAAGTGTAAAGACGGTGGGAGCCTGGGCTTTTACCCAGTGTAGCAAACTGAAAACGGTGATCATTGAAGAGGGCGTAAAGAAAGTCGGCAAGCAGGCGTTTCATCAGTGCAGGAGCCTGAAAGCGATTTTGATCCCCGGGAGCGTGAAGAAGATTGACTATCACGCGGTGGGCTTTAAAAGCCAGTATGTCCGGTACGGCATTACCAAAATTTACGGATATAAAAAGACGGCGGCACAGAAATGGGCAAAGAAAAACAGGATTCCTTTTGTGGCTTTGAAAAAGCTGGGCAAGCCGGGAAAGGGCAGCGTAAAGAATGTAAAGGGCGGAAAGATCGCGGTTAAATGGAAAAAATCGGCAAATGTGGAAGGATATGAGATTCAGTATGCGGATAATGCCGCGTTTACCGGAAAAAAGACAGTCAAAGCTCCCGGAGCGAAGACGACAAAAAAGACGATAAGCCTGAAGACAGGCAAGACATATTACGTCCGCGTCAGAGGATACAAGAAGGTATCCGGGCTCACTTATTATTCTGCCTGGAGCGGTAAAAAACAAGTGATGGTAAAAAAATAATAAAAACAGGCCTGTGCAGAATCTGCGCAGGCCTGTAAGCGATCATGTAACTATTCGATACAGGCAAAAGCGTTTGCATCGTAACTGTGAAGGCACTGAACAGTTACTGTGTAATAAAATGAATTCAGGAGAACGATCATGCTGGGAATAGGGATAGACACCGGCGGCACCTACACGGACGCCGTGATCTACGATATAGATACAAAGGAGATCCTCGGTTCGGGGAAGGCCCTGACTACCAAAGGGGAGCTGGAGGTGGGCATAGCAGGGGCGCTGGACAAGCTTCCCCGGGAGCTGGTGCCAAAGGCGGAGCTTCTGGCCCTGTCTACCACCCTGGCCACCAATGCCTGTGTGGAAAATAAGGGTTCCCGGGCCAAGCTTCTGATGATTGGCTTTGACATGGCTATGATCGCGAGGCTGAAAGAGATCTATGCCTCCTACGGATTTCGTGACAGGAGCCAGTTCGTGGTCATCGACGGAAAAGTGGAAAATATTTTTTCCCATCCCTATGATCCGGACTGGGAAGATCTGGAAAAACGGCTGGAAGAGTATTTTTCTGACTGCGACGCTGTGGGGATCGTGCAGAAACATCCCCGGGCTAACGGGGGACGCTTTGAAAAAAAGGCGAAAAAAGTCCTGGAGAAGGGGCTAACGGTTCCGGTGACGCTGGCTTATGATATCTCTGACGAGGTGGATATTCTGAAATGCTGTGCGGGGACGATGCTGAATGCCCGGCTGATCCCCCTTTTGGCGGAGTTTATCGCTGCGGTCAGGCACGTAATGTGCGACAGAGGGCTTCACATGCCCATAGCCATCGTGCGCAGCGACGGCAGCCTGATGTCCGAGGAGATGGCCCGGGAATGTCCGGTGGAGACGCTGCTGTCCGGTCCCGCGGCCAGTGTGGTAGGCGGCGGCGCCCTGGCGGACGAGGCCAGCGCCGTGATCGTGGATATGGGCGGTACTACCACCGATGTGGCTATTATGCGGGAGAAGGAGCCGGTGATGGCTTCCTCCGGTATCGCCATCGGCCAGTGGAAGACGATGGTGAAGGGTCTGTATGTGGACACTTTCGGCCTGGGCGGCGACAGCGCGGTGCGCTTTAAGAACGGCGAACTCTATGTGGACACGGTGCGGGTAATACCCGTCTCCCTGCTGGCGGCCGAGTATCCCACGGTGTTGGGAAAGCTGCGCGATCTGGCGGGACAGGAGCGTTTTCACGGGTGCTGGATACATGAATTTTACGTATTGCTGAAAGATATTTCGGGAAAAGGCGGCTACACCGAGGAGGAGCAGAAGTTTTGCGGGGCTTTGAAAGACGGCCCGCTGATCACCATGGAGCTGGCCGATTTGATGGACAAAGATCCTCATTTCCTGCGGACGGAACGCCTGGAAGAGGAGGGAGTCATCATAAAGAGCGGCCTTACGCCTACCGATATGATGGTGCTGAAAGGGGATTTTACGATCTACGATCCCGAGGCGGCCCGCACGGCGGTACAGTGTCTGAAACGGAATGTGTCGATTCCCGTGGAGCAGATTCCCGATGTGGTGTATGACCTGGTGATCCGGAAAATGTATATGAATTTAGGGCGGATTCTTCTGGGACAGCGTTATCCGAAGCAGGCCGGGGAATTTGCCGGAGCGGAGCGGGAAATGCTGCTGGGATGGTGTTATGAGCAGGCGAAAGCCCGGGTGGATGGCTTGTGCCGGACGAGGACGGCGGGGCCGTCTGGTGCGCAGGGGAAAGCCGATGCTGCGGAAACAGCCGGGAAGGATGCTGCGGACGGCGGGGCGGGTTCCTGCATGGGCGAGGAGTGCGGCCTGGCCCTCACCACCAGCCTGCCGCTGATCGGCGTGGGCGCGCCTGTCCATGTGTTTTTGCCCCGGGTGGCAAAGCTTCTGGGTACACGGGCCATTATACCGAAATATGCGGGGGTAGCCAATGCCCTGGGAGCGATCTCCGGGCGTATCGTGACCCGGGTGCTTGTCCGGGTAAAGGCGGAGTACCGGGACGGCTATTGTTATGGCTATACGGTGTATGAGGACGGGGAACGACGCCTGTTTGAGGAATATGAGGAGGCAGAAGCCTTTGCCCGTGGCCTGGCCAGACGGCTGGTCTGTGCGAAAGCGGCCCGGCAGGGTACCTCAAGCCGGCCGAATGTGGCCCTCACCGTGGAGAAGATCAAAAGCTCTCCCGGCGACGCGGGCGTGCTTTTTGAGACTCTGGTGTCGGCGGTGGCCACGGATAAATTTCATATAGGATAGGATATCCCGTTTTCTGCTTTCAGTTTTTGATGATGGCGAATTAATGGAAGCGGCAGTTATTAAGAAATATTTAATAACTGCCGCTGGCTAAAAAATGTTTTCATAATTCTGCAGGTCATGGAAGAGCTACCCTGGATGCCGCCTGGTCGCTCTGAAGTTCGTAAGTCAGATAATAGATGATTCTTCTAAAATGTTCCTGGGCTTCCGCTGATAGAATAACTTAATATCCCATATTCCTGCCTCAGTTCTGAAAGAAATTCTTTGGCGTTTTTGCATTCGCCGTTCGCAATCTGCCGTTCGGAAGTTTTTGCAATCTCTATGATATCCTTTTCATCCAGCAATGGGAACGGGTACTTTGCCCCTCGCTGCTTAATCAGGCTCCTGGTGTAATCCTGGATTTTAATTAAATCCGTTTCCGGCAGCACTTCCAGCATGGAGATTGTGTTTTCCAATACACTCATTCTGGTTTCCCTCCTTCTAAAATGAAATTGGCATAATTCTATTTAAAACAATTATAGCATCTTACGGGATGAATATAAACATTTTTAGAAAATATCTGCCGGGAGTTCAGAACGATTTTCTCATGAAAAATTGCCGTGTCCGGTTCATCCTGTTCGACGCCGAGATAAAATTTGGATATGGGGAAATCAAAAAACAGTATTTTCCGTTTTCATTCATTAGTGACAAAATTTAACAGATAATATTAGCAGGTTTGCTGCTTGCCAATGACAGAATAATCTGTTAGTATACAGAATATGAAAGACGTGTGCGCACACGATAAATGGAGTGAAGATGGCAGTTACTATTAAACAAATTGCAGAAGTGGCTCAGGTATCCAGGGGAACGGTCGACCGGGCACTGAACCACCGTCCCGGTGTGAAAGCAGAAGTGGCGGCCAGAGTCAGGCGGATCGCCGATGAGCTGGGGTATAAGCCGGATGTGGCGGCCCGGTCTCTGGCGTCGAAACGGTATGTCCGGAAAAAGATAGGCATCCTGCTTTGTTCGGAGGGCAATCCCTTTTTTGAAGATGTCCGACACGGAATCGACAATGCCAGACAGGAGCTGAACCGTCTGGGAGTGGAGAGTGAGGTGAAAAGCATCAAAGGTTTTGACGCCCGGGCTCAGATAGAGAAAATTGAGGAATTTGTTAAGGAGGGCATCAATGGTCTTGTGCTGACCCCGGTCAATGACCCGGAACTCGCCGAAAAGCTGAACAATGTGATCGCCGGGGGCATTCATGTAGTTACGATAAATACAGACATTCCCGGCGTTAAGAGAATGGCTTACGTGGGCTGCGATTACGTCACTGGCGGCTGTGTGGGCGGGGAACTGCTGGGTATGATGAGTAACGGTTTGCCGGAACAAATTGCCATAATTATTGGATACAGCCAGGTTCTGGCCCAGAATCAGCGGCTGCATGGAATCAGACGGACGCTGGAAAGGGATTTTCCAAACATAACTGTCGAGGCAGTATTGGAGAATGAGGATGATGATGGGAAATGTTATGATCTCGTGAGCGGTCTGCTGAAGGAAAAGAAAGAGCTTACGGGCATATGTTTTGCCGCTGCTGGTGTTGAGGGCGGAATCCGCGCCGTTAAAGAGGCCAGGCTTAACAGGAAATTGCAGATCATTACATACGATTTGACGGGGGTGATCAAAGAAAACATGAAAAATGGTACGATTGCCGCCACAGTTTGCCAGGAACCGTACCAGCAGGGGTACCAGGGCGTGGATATTTTGGGTAAATATCTGTTGTTGGGGCAGAAACCGTCGGATTCCGTGATTAATACCCATGTGTATATTGCGACGAAATATAATATTTAATTTTTCTCTTTACATTTTAAGTAAAGAGAAAAATTAATTAAAAAAACGTGTGCGAACACGAAAAGAATAAATGCGAAATAATTGATGAGTATTACCTCAATTTTGGTAAAAACAGCTAAAAATTTTGGGGAATTATCATAAAAATCAGACAATTGTCAAGAAAATAAATGTAATATATAATATAGTATAAAGCGTGTGCGGACACGGAACTGATATAACAAATTTATTTTAGAAAAATCACTCTCTTTACTCTCATTGAGCAAAGAGAAAAAAATACTCTAAAATGTGTGCGGACACGGAATGCATAAAGCAGGTGAATAATTAACAGAGATTAGTATAAGTTATTAACTTTGCTGATAAAGAACAAGGAGGAGGTAAACAATGGCGAACAGTAGGGAAAGGCTGCATCAGACGTTGAATCATATCGAACCGGAAGAACTGGTAGTGGATATGGGTGCTACGTCGATTACCGGTATTAATGCGAATGCATTAAACCGGCTTCGTAAAGCTGTGGGGCTTGAGGACAGAAAGGTAAAAATATCCGAACCGCTGCAGCTTTTAGGCGAAGTGGAGGAGGATCTCAGGCAGGAGCTGCATCTGGATTGTGTGGAAATCTCAACCGGGATAAACATGTTTGGTTTTTCCAATGCAGGGCGTAAGCCGTGGACCATGCAGTCGGGGCTGGAAGTGGATGTCCCATTAGCATTTAACACGACCGTAGACGAACAGGGACGGACATACCTGTATCCCCAGGGGGATCTGAGCGCACCGCCTTCCGGAATGATGCCCAAGGACGGATTCTTCTTTGACAATATTACAAGGGGCAGTATTGAATTCGATGAAGATACGGACAGCGGCGCAGAAGATTTTAAGAATGATTTTGCGTTTTTTACAGATGAACAGCTGAAAGAAGTCGAAAAACAGGCAGATTATTACTGGAATAATACTGATTATGGAATCGTGTTCAGCGGAGCAATCGCATCCCTTGGAGATTTTGCTACGGTACCGGGGCCTAATGTAAAGTATCCCACAGGAATTAGAAATTTATCAGATTATATGATGGCGCATCAGGTGTGTCCGGATTATATACATGAAATATACCAGATGCAGGTGGAGATCGGAATTCGGAATATGGAATTGCTCTATCAGGCATGTGGGAATAAGATCCAGGCAATTTATATCTCAGGTACGGATTTTGGCACACAGAATGGGCCATTTATGTCACTGGACGCATACAGAGAATTCTATAAACCATACTATAAAAAACTGAATGACTGGGTTCATACGCATACGACGTGGAAGACGTTCTACCATTCCTGTGGAGCGATTATGGGATTTCTGCAGGATTTTTATGAAGCCGGCGTGGATATCCTGAACCCGGTACAGCTTTCGGCTAAAGGTATGGATGGAAGAGAATTAAAAGAGAAATGGGGTGATAAATTTGTGTTCTGGGGCGGCGGCGTCGATACGCAGCATACATTGCCGTTCGGGACACCGGAGGAAGTGTACCAGGAAGTTATGGAAAGGCTGAAGTTGTTTTCCCCGGGAGGAGGATTTGTGTTTAATACCACGCATAATATCCAGAGCGCCACCAGTGCGGAAAATATGCTGGCCATGTTCCGGGCAATCAAAGATTTCAAGGCGAGTAAAAGAGTGCAGTGATCATTTGGGCATGAAACATGAAAGGAGAAAAAATATGTTGAAAAAGAGACTGGGAATGCTGTTAGGGATTACATTGTTGGCGACGTCTGTTTTGTCCGGGTGCGGAAGCGGCGGAGGGCAGGCAACAGAAGGGTCAAAGACGGCAGAATCAAAAGCTGTGGAAGAATCAGGGGAATCGTCAGGGTCCGCAGAGGACTCGGCGTCTTCAGAAGCTGCGGAAGCAAATGCAGATTCCATCGTCATCTGGGCTTTTGCGGAGCCCCATGCCAGATATTTTGAATGGGTGTCGGAGGAATATAAGAAAGATCATCCGGATGTGGAATTCACGATTGAGCTTATGGATAATGTAGCTCTTGCAGACCGTCTTTCGGTCATCAATTCCTCCGGCGGAGAAGGTTCTCCGGATTTAATTGATATGGAACAGGGGACGTTCCCGAGATTTATGACGGAAGAGCAGATGTGCCTTGAACCGTTGGATGAATACATTGAACGGGATAATGTGGTGGAGCAGATGGTTGAAACCCGTTTGAGCCTGTATTCTTATAACGGCCATTATTATGGCCTGGAGCATGCGCTTTGTCCTGTTACCATGGCCTACCGCGCCGATTTGTTTGAAGAATATGATATCCCTGTGCCGACTACCTGGGACGAATATAAGGCGGCTGCGGAGGAATTTGCAAAACATGATATTTACATCGCTTCTACAAAGGATATGTCGGTGATAAGTGACGAGGTGGACAGTCTTTCTGTTTTGCTCCGCGCTGCAAATGCGGATTTTGTGGGCGAGGATGGAAAGTTGAACATCACAGATGAATTTAAGCAGGTTGTCATGGATCACATTGCTATGCAGAAAAACGGCCAGATGCATGCATGGGAGACGCAGGACGAATCCTGGCCGGTATTCGCAGAAGACAAAGTGGCTACCTATTTTACCGCGGATTGGGCAGCCGGCTGGTTACGTGATAATGTACCGGAGCAGAGCGGTAAATGGCAGATGGCTCCTTTACCGAAGTTGACGGATTCCGCAGCCGGCGTATCCGTAAGAGGCGGTACCGGCCTGGGCATGAGCAAATATACGAATAAAGATAAAGAAGTACTTTGGGATTTTATGAAATTTGCTCAGCTTGACAAAGACAACTGTGTGGAAAAATATCAGCAGATTGCCTTATATCCGCCGGTATATGCCGCTATGGAAGAGTGCAGCGGCCCTGTAGAGTATTACAACAATCAGGACCTGGGCGCCCTGTACCAGGAGCTGGCCGATGAGATTCCTACACAGAATCAGGCCGACTGGAGATATACTTTCACGGAAACTTTTAACTCTAACGCCTATGATCTGGTAGAAGGAAACATTACTATAGATGAAATGGCTGACATATTGACAGATGCGGTGAATGCGTACGAGGAATCCAAATAATACAAATAGCACAATAGGGAGAGGATGCATGTTATGAAAAGTAAAACGAAAAGGAAACTTCAGCCATATCTTTTCATATCACCGTTCTTTATATTATATGCCATTTTTGGATTATATCCCACAGTGTCCGGCTTTGCTTTGTCTTTGCAGGACAAGGCCGGACAGTTTACAATGAGCAATTATCAGAAAGTGTTTGCGGATCAACGTTTTTGGAAAGCAATTTCCAATGCGGCTGTTTATATGATGGGAAGTATATTTATTATACTTCCCGTCGCATTAATAGCGGCGTTAATGTTAAACAGTAAATATATGGGGAAGAAGAGCGGGATAGTATCAACGATATTTTTTTTACCGAATGTAACATCCGTTATTGTTATTGGTATTGTATTCAAACTGGTGCTCAGGGTCAATAATGGCCTGCTGAATACCGCGCTGCAGACTTTGCATATGATTGACCGGCCGATTAAATTTTTGAGTGATCCGTTTTGGGCCATGCCGTCGATTTTGCTGATAGGGACCTGGAGATTTTTCGGAGTGAACAGCCTGTACTTTTTAAGCGGCCTGCAGGGAATACCGGCGGAATTAGGAGAGGCGGCGAGAATTGACGGCGCGGGTAAGTGGAAGGAATTCTGGTATATCACCCTTCCCCTTCTAAAACCCATCATGACGTACATTGTATTCATGGCTATTACGGGATCTTTTGCCATGTTTGGTGAGGTTCTGACCCTAGTGCAGAATGGGTCTTCTGTCGGCTCCAGGGACTCAATGTTGTTTCCCGTGATCTATCTGTATAATTCTATGTTTAAAAATAATCAGAGTAATCGGGCGGCTGCCATGGGGTATGTGATCGCGGTCATACTTTTGCTTATAACGTCCGTACAGCGCTGGCTGTTTCGGGATAAGGACTAGGAGGACAATATGAAGAAAAAGAGGTTTGCTTTAAATATAGTTTTCCACCTGGTCCTGCTGATTGCCGTTTGCGCTATCATATATCCATTTGTCTTTATGATTTCCGGCGCGTTTAAAACGGATTTTGAGATGAACCGCCATATTACACAGTTGATTCCACGGGAAATCACACTGGACCATTTTCATACTTTGTTTGAATCCATACCGTTTATCACACAATTTCTGAACAGCTTTTTTGTAGCGGTAACAGCGGCCATATTAACCGTGCTGATAGACGGTCTGGTTGCATATGGGTTTACCCGGTTTACGTTTAGGGGGCGCGGGGCGCTGATGACTGCCATACTCGCGACGATGCTGATTCCTCCCCAGGTGCTTATGGTACCGCAGTTCCAGATGTATAAGAATCTGCACCTGTTTGGCACCTATGTGCCGCTGATTATCCCGTCTATGATCAATGCTTTTGGTATCTTTCTGAACTGCCAGATCATGGGGCAGATTCCGAGGGATCTCTACGAGAGCGCCATGATTGACGGATATGGGGAGCTTCAGATTTTTGCCAGGATCGCGGTTCCTCTGAGTAAAGCGGGGCTGGGTATTCAAGGGGTACTGACTTTCATGAATACCTGGAATGATTTTATGACGCCGTTAATCTATCTGAACGAGGAGCAGCGGTATACATTGCCGATTGGATTGATGAGGCTGCAGAGCTTCTACAAGATTTCCTACGGGGCGCCGCTGGCAGGAGCGCTTCTCTCCTGTATACCCGTGATTCTGATATTGGCAATAGTGGGGCAAAAATATTTTATACAGGGACTTATGGCTGGCGCGGTGAAAGGATAAGACAGGTGAAAAAATATATATTAATAGGAAAAGAGCATTCTTCCCTGCTGCAGTTTGCGGCCAGGGAGCTACGCAGATATCTGTATGTGTTGGGCGAGACGCTGCCGGAAATCGTGACCCGGATGCCGGATGACGGTTTTGTGATGATACTGTCGGTAAAGGAAAAAATTGCCGAGGCGGCCTGGCTGCGGGAAAACAATATGCCTGTTCTGGAGGGGGAGGCATACTGGATACACACGCTGGAGCAGGACGCAAAACGGATGCTGATTACCGGGGCGTCGGATATTTCCGTGCTCTATGGCGTGTATCATTTTCTGGAAACTCTGGGGATACGGTTTTATCTCCATGGCGATGTCTTACCGGATCAGCCGGTTGTAGAACTGGAAAAACAGACATTCCAGATTACAGGTAAACCATTGTTCAGGCTGCGCGGTATCCTGCCTTTTCATGATTTTCCGGAGGGCCCGGACTGGTGGAACCAGGAGGATTACTATGTGATACTGGCGCAGCTTTGCAAAATGCGCGCTAATTTCTTTGGGCTGCATACCTATCCGGAGAATGAGAAAGCGCCGGAAGCGATGACGGCGGAACCATTGGTGTGGATCGGGAAAAAGGAGGACTGCGGGGAAAGCGGCGAAGTGGCCTGCAGCTATCCGGTGCAGCACTTTAAAACCAATGGGAACAGTTGGGGGTATCATCCCATGAAAACCGGCGAATATCTTTTTGGCGCGGGAAATGTATTTGAAAAGGATTGCTATGGCGCGGATTACATGGAAGGGTATGAGGAAGATATCTATAGTGAAGAACTGCACCGTGGCGGAGTTCCCCAGGACAAATATAATCAGATGTTTCAGTCCTGCGGTGAAGTGCTGAAAAATACCTTTGCCTACGCAAAGAAAATGCATGTCCGGACCTGTATTGGTACGGAGGTGCCTTTGACAGTGCCGGGACTGGTAAGAGAAAGATATCATCTGGACGGAGAAATCAGCCGGCAGGATATTGAGGAACTGTATGAAGGAATTTTTGAGCGGATAAAATCTACACATGACCTGGACTATTTTTGGATGTGGACACCGGAGGATTGGACCTGGCTAGGAAATACTCCGGAAGAGACAGAAAAAACGATACAGGATTTTTCCTGTGCCATAGAGGCAAAAGCGAAAACGGAGGCGCCGTTTGAGCTGGCTGTCTGCGGATGGACGTTGGGTCCCCAGGAAGACAGGGCGGCTTTTGACAAATATCTGCCAAAATCCATGCCATTTTCCTGCATTAACCGAAATGTGGGCTTTGATCCGCTGGAACCTAAATTTACGGAGCTGCAGGGACGTCCGGCATGGGCGATTCCCTGGATGGAAGATGATCCGGCCATGATTTCCCCCCAGCTGTGGGCCGGGAGAATGCGAAGAGACGCCTATGACGCGAAACGTTATGGCTGTGAAGGGCTTATGGGTATTCACTGGCGTACAAAGCAGATTGCCCCTAATGTAAAAGCCCTGCTGCAGGCGGCCTGGGAACAGCCATGGGCGGAGCGAATGGACGAGGAAATGAGTCTGGAAGGATACTTGGGGGTGGCTTCTTATGTGGAACATTATCCGGATAAGACAGGAGTCTATGCGACTGCCAGAAAAGGAGCAGAGGGGTACAGTCTGAAAATACCGGCAGGCAATTACGAGATTAGTCTGTTTTTCCAGCCGGAACATGCACGGCTGGATGTAAAAGCGAAAGACCGCCAGGCCAGAAATGTGGAGATTAGCAAAGAGAATACGCAGCTTGTAATCCCACGTCTGGAAGTGGAACAGGATACGGCCCTGGATATCAGCATACAGGTATCGGAAGGCGAGGCAGCCCTGGCCGCCATATCTATTATCGGCGCCACAAAGAATAATCAGTTAAATGGAGAGAAGTTTGTCCGCAGGATCAATTGCGGAGGCGACGCGCTGGAAGATTACGAAAAGGATTTGCCGATACTGGGGAAGGAAGGGCGCAGCGCGGCAGCGGCGGATTTCTATCTGGATTTTTGCAGGGCCGAATTCGGAGAAAGGGCCGGCCGGCAGGCCGCGGAAATTTTTTCGGGCCAGGACGGGCGTCTGCATCGTCCCAGCAGATGGGAGGATGGACCGGGGAATATTTACTGTAATGAGGCGCCGTGGGAAGAAATTAAAGAAAAATATGCCTTTGTAGATGCTTTTGAGGATCTGGAGTCCCTGGTGACGGGAGCCGCCAATAAGAGCCGTTTTGCCTACTGGAAACATACGTTCCGGGCCATGAAAAATACGGCGAAGATCGGATGCTGTTGGGGTGAATTTGAGCGGGAATGCGGGCAGGAAAATATGTCGCGGGCCATTGAAATCTACAGTACGCTGCTTCGGGACATGCAGGAATTGAATGCCCATTTATTGATGGGCCTGGAAACCTGTGGAGACATGGGCGTTCTGTCCAATATTCAGCAAAGATCGATGTGTCCGATCCTGAAAAAGTGCAGAAAAATGCTGGAGAAGCAGGATCTGCCGCTGCCCCGGCTGGAGGAATCCTCTCTGGAGCCTTTATCCAGGCTGGTGGTGCCCACTGTCCGTACCAGCTTTCAGGCGGGAGAAGACTTCCGGATTAAGGTGATCGTAGTCGGAGGCTGCACGAACGCACCGGTTCTCTGCTACAGGCCGTTGGGGGAAGAGGCGTTTTGCACGGTTCCTTTTAAAAAGGAAGATCGCTGGGTCTACCGTGCAGTAGTAAATAAGGATAAGATCCAGAGGGATTTTGAGTATCATATTTTGCTGCAGGAGCAGGATAAAACCCTGAGATTTCCGCAGAATGATCTGCATCAGGAACAGACGGTGGTGCTGGTAGAAGGATAAGAAGCGATGGCATAGCCCCGGCAGGTAAAATGATTGATTTTTAGCCAGGGCTATGATTGACGCCGGGTTTTGGTTAAATGTTCAGCAGGTTTGCAATCTCGGAGAAATTAATATACAAATCGTTATAGATACCGGCCTTTACAGAATCGGCAAAGGTATAATCTCCGGTATCCTCCGATTCAAAGTTGTAGACAAGAATACGGTTCTTATCCGGGTCAACAATCCAGTATTCTCTGACACCTGCAGTGCGGTATTTAAAGAGCTTCGTAAAATAATCCATACGCTTGCTGCCGGGTGATACGATCTCTATAATCCAGTCCGGGGCGCCGAAACATCCCTTGTCAGAGAGTTTGCTGGGATCACAGATAACAGAGATATCCGGCTCGACATAATTTATATCATCCTTGCATAAAAATACTGCAAATGGGGCTATATCAACTTCACAGGTTCCGATATTTCGATGGATATACTCCCGGATGGCTGCAAAGAGTTCCCCTATAATGCGTTGATGCTTTCTGGCCGGTGGAGCCATATAGTAAATCCGGCCATCAATCAGTTCCGCCCTGCTGCCTTCGGGCAGACTGTAGATATCATCAATGGTATAAGATTTTTCTTGTGCCCATGCTGGTGCCATGGTATCATTTCCTTTCCTGGTTATTGTATATGGTTGCATGTTTTGCAATTATTTATATTTGCCATATGTTCACTGCCCTTCTTGTGTATGGATAAAAGTGTAGCATATTATTTTAAAAGCTTCAATAGCAGTAAAGAGCATTTGCCTTGTGTGAAAAAAATAACCGTTCTTGCGGAATTCGTATTTTTGACGTATTCTGGAACAGAACGGTTATTTTTTTGCGGATATTTCGGCGGGAACGGATAAAAGGTATGGCGATGGATACAGCGTATTTGAACGAAAAATTCCACAGAACAAAACAGGATAAAGAGAAGCTGCGGATCGCCGTGGCGCTGTGCCTGCATGGGAGCGATGAAGAAGCGCCGACGCCGGATGTGGAACGCTATCTCAGGCTGCGCCAGCGTCCGGCGGCAGAGTTCCTGATACAGCAGGGAGATCTGGCGGGAATGCGCAGGCTGGCGGCCTGTGCCTGGTTTGAGAGAAAATATCTTCCGGATTACATGCGAATGGCTCAGGAAGCAGGACGGGCGGAATTGGTAGCGTATCTGCTGGGGGAATGGTATGGCGCTGGCAGGAAGGAATGCGGAACAGATCCGGGGAGGGAAAGCGGGACTTCCCGGGAAGACAGCGGAGAAGAAAAGAGAAAAAACGGCCGCGGTGCGGCGGACGGAGAGACGGAGCGTTTTTCCCGAGGGGACGCAGCCGCGGAGAACAGACGAAAAAAAGGTGACATGGGACAGATGGCCCGGGAGATTTTGCAGCTGACGATTCAGATCCTGCGTCAGCGCTTTCCGTTTCTCGGAGGTGCCCTGCTGGCGCTGGAGCCCGTACCGATGGAGGAAGAGCGCCGGCCGGCCGGCGAGTCGTCGGGAAAAGGGGATTCGGTCAAGGCAAAGAGGACGGACAGAATTGTCGCTCTGTGGGGAACGGACGGCGAAAAATTGTATTATGACCCCCATACGGTCTGCCGGCTGTTCCGGCAAGATCCCTGTATGATAGAGTATTTTACGCTGCACAGCCTGTTTCACTGCCTGTTCGGCCATATATTTTGGCCCTGCGGGGACAGAGAGACAGAAGAAGCGGATCAGGCGGCGGATCGGATGGTGGGCGAGCAGCTATCCCGCATGACGGGGGAAGAGGAGAGCAGGTATGCGGATTGCCATGATTTCTGGCCGTCCCGCCGGAAAAGCTGTACAGGGACAGATCCGGAACATACGGAGTTTTTGCGGTCTCGCTGGAAATATGTGGCCGCCGGAGGCGGCGCCGGCGGCATGGGAGCGATACACGGGCAGAACGGCGGCGAGTTGAGTCAGGCATATGGGAGCAGAAAACGGAAAAGTTATGATTATCGCCGCTTTCTGGAGCAGTTTATGGTGCACCGGGAGGAACGTCTGCTGGATACGGAGAATTTTGACCCGATCTGGTACCATTACAGCCGCAGCCAATATGAAGGGCTGGTATTTTTAGAGCCTCTGGAGACCCGGGAAGTGACCCGGCTGGAGGAGATTATGATCGCCATAGATACTTCCGCTTCCTGTTCGGGGAATGTGGTGGAGCGGTTCTTGGACGAGACTTTTGCTATTCTGGAGAGGCAGGAGCATTTTTTTCATAAGATGAACGTGCATATCGTCCAGTGCGACTGTATGATTCAGGATCATGTGCGGATCACCTGCGAAAGGGAGTGGCGGGAGTACCGGGAACATCTGAAGATCCGCGGATTGGGCGATACGGATTTCACCCCGGTCTTTACCCTGGCCCGGGAACTGGAGCGCACCGGCCAGGTAAAAAGATTGAAAGGGATCTTGTATTTTACCGACGGAGACGGCATATTTCCCCGGAAAGCGCCGCCCTGGCCCTCGGCTTTTGTATTTCTCAATCGCGAACTAGAGAAGCATGAACTGCCGGACTGGGCTATCCGGCTGAATTTATCAGAAAGCTGAGATTTTAGCGTGTCGGGAATTTAGGAAACGGCGGGTAATCAAAGGCGCAGGAACAGGGAAGGACGGATTATCAAATATGAATATACGGCAGGCAAAAGATGAAATTATACATGCGATTCGTGCGTATACGGCAAAAGATGAAGCGGGTAATTATCGGATTCCTCCTCTGCGGCAGCGTCCGATCCTGTTGATCGGCCCGCCGGGGGTGGGCAAGACGGCCGTTGTGGGACAGGCTGCGGCGGAGTGCGGGATCGGTTTTGTGGCTTATACGATCACCCACCATACCCGCCAAAGCGCTGTGGGGCTGCCGGTGATCAGCCATAAGATCTGGCGGGGCCGGGAGTATACGGTGACAGAGTACACGATGAGCGAGATCATCGGTTCCGTCTATGAGACGATGGATCGGACCGGGCGCCGTGAGGGGATTCTGTTTATCGATGAGATTAACTGTGTCTCCGAGACGCTGATGCCGACCATGCTGCAGCTTCTGCAGGCCAAGCGTTTCGGCGAGTACCGGGTACCGGCCGGATGGGTCATCGTGGCGGCGGGGAATCCAGGGGAATATAATACATCGGTTCGTGAATTTGACATGGTGACGCTGGACCGGGTGAAAAAGATCATGGTGGAAGTGGATTATGATGCCTGGCTGCCTTATGCCTGCGACCACGGTATACACGGTTCCATCCTGTTTTATCTGGACGGAAACCGCGAAAACTTTTATCACATCAGCGGCGCCGGGGAGAGCAGGCAGTTCCTGACGGCCAGGGGCTGGGAGGATCTCTCGGTGATGATAGGGGAATACGAGAGAGAAAATATCCCTGTGACCCCGGAGTTCATAGAACAATATTTGCAGTGCCCTGAAATTGCCGCGGATTATTTTGGCTGGTACCGCCTCTATGGCCGGTGCGGTGAAAAGCTGCGTCTGAAGGAATTCTGGGAGGATCGGCTCACCGAGGGGGAACGAAGGGAGCAGAAGGAAGTTATGCGCCGGTCCAGTTGGGAGGAGCGTCTCTGTATCAGCCGTTATTTTGCGGGAAAGCTGACGGGTATGCTGGCGGAGTCGGAATCAGAGGAGGCATTGTGCCGGGATACGGAAAGATTGTGGCGGCTTTTCCTGGGGCAGGTATCGGAGACGAAGGATCTTCCGGAACAGTTCCGCGGCTGGCTAAAGCAGGAGAACCATGCGCTGGAGATAAAGAGCGACCAGGGAGTGACGGACGAAGAAGAAGAGCGGAAAGAAAGGCGGGCGCTGCAGGCGCTTGGCAATCTGTATCCGGAGCTGGTCGGTTGCGGAGACGGAAAGAAGGCGGATATGGCCGCCTGTGCCGCCGCCTGGCTGCAAAGACGGCAGGATTGCCACCGGGGACGGGATCAGAAACGGCAGGAAAAGCTGTCGGGCACACTCCATGATCTTGCGGACGTCCTGGGAAAGGGGACGGAATTTGTCAGTCTCCTGTCGGCTATGGCTGTTAACCGGAGCTGTGTGCGGTTTCTGGTGAGGCGTCCCTGCGAGGCATTTGCCGGATATGCCTCGCTTCTGCAATTTGATGACCGCCGGAGACGTTTGCAGGTTGCTTTTGAGAAGGATTGACTTTTTTTGCATACTGAGATATAATTTTTTGTATAAAATGATGCTCTTTTAGTGATAAAAGAGCATTTTTTGGTTCCATGGTTAACAAAATGACTGCGTACGGCGTTCCTTTTTGTGAGTCTGGTATACAAAAGGAAGACGGGGGCGGAAGTTTTGTGAGGGTTTTACAAAAGCGAGGGGAAAATATGCTAAAGACGGGCGATTATGTGGTGCATTCCATGGAGGGCGTATGTGAGGTACGGGATGTTGTGGAGATGAAAAAGGGCAGGGAGATGGTTCCTTATTATCAACTTTGTTCCTGGCCGGATGAGCGTACGACCGTGTATGTGCCGGTGAATCAGGAGAACGGCCGTGTGCGTCTTCGGGCGCTGTTGTCGCGGGACGAGGTGCGGGAGATCTGTCTGGAACTGCAGCAGTCGGAGGTGGAATGGGTCTCCGATATCGGCAAGAGACAGGAGCAGATGCTGGAAATCCTGCGCGAGGGCAATCCGGGAAGGATGGCCCGCATGACGAAGATGCTGATGATCAAGGATCTGGAAAAGCCGTTGGGGAGCCGGGACAAATCTACGCTTCTGACGGCCCAGCGGGTGCTGTTTTCAGAGATTGCCATGGCCACGGGATTGGATTTTCAGTCGGTTCAGCGGGCTGTCAAACAGAATCTGAAAGACCCTGGCGAGCCTCTGCCATTTTGATTAAAGAGCGCGTGGCCCGGGTGTGAAAAATAACATTTATTTTTTGCCGCTGACGAACTTTGCTTTCGGTATTTACATTCAGGCGCGAAGATGATAGAATTTATGAGGATTTTTTGCGCATTACCTGAAAAAAACAGACGGAGGAAAGTATGAAGAAAGTAGTTAAGTTTGGCGGCAGTTCTTTAGCCAGCGCCGAACAGTTCCGGAAAGTCGCGAGTATCATCCGTTCCGATTCCACGAGAAAATATGTGGTCCCGTCCGCTCCGGGCAAACGTTTTGCCGGGGACGCGAAGGTTACGGATATGTTATATAAATGTTATGAGACGGCGGAGGCGGACGGGGATTTTACCGAACAGCTTGGCGCGATACGGGAGAGATATCAGGAGATTATCGACGGTCTGGAGATCACGTTGTCTCTGGAGGATGAGTTTGCCTCCATCGAACAGCATTTCCGGGATAAAGCGGGGGTACAGTATGCGGCTTCCCGCGGAGAGTATCTGAACGGCATTATCATGTCCAGATATCTGGATTTCGCTTTTGTGGATGCGGCGGGAGGGATCGTATTCGATGAGGACGGAACTCTGGACAGCGACGCCACGAACCGAAAGCTGGGCGAGCTGCTGAACGGTCTGGAG
This sequence comes from uncultured Lachnospiraceae bacterium, assembly GCA_949471785.1. Classification (GTDB taxonomy): domain Bacteria; phylum Bacillota; class Clostridia; order Lachnospirales; family Lachnospiraceae; genus UBA11957. Next base: position 24,585 of record CASWRE010000028.1, read on the forward strand.
TATGCCGTAATACCGGGATTTTACGGGGCGTCCGCGGACGGGACAGTGCATACCTTTTCCCGGGGCGGATCAGATATCACGGGTTCTCTGGTGGCGAGGGCCACGCGGGCCGATCTCTATGAGAACTGGACCGATGTGTCCGGATGTCTGGTGACGGACCCGCGGGTGGTGGAGAATCCCATGCCCATCGAGATCATTACCTATAAGGAGCTGCGGGAGCTGTCCTATATGGGCGCCTCCGTGCTGCATGAGGACGCCATTTTTCCGGTGCGCACCGTGGGTATCCCCATCAATATCCGCAATACGAATCGTCCCCAGGACAAGGGAACCATGATTGTGCGGGATACCTGCAGCCGGTCCGAGTACACGATCACCGGTATTGCCGGGAAGAAGGGATTTGCCTCTATCACCATTGAGAAGGGGATGATGAATTCAGAAATAGGATTTGGCAGGAAAGTACTTCAGGTATTTGAAGACAATGGTATTTCCTTTGAACATATGCCCTCCGGGATAGACACGATGACGATTCTGGCCCATCAGACGGAATTTGCCGAGCATGAGCAGAAAGTGCTGACTGGCATCCAGAAAGCCGTACATCCCGACAGCGTATCTCTGGAGGCAGACTTGGCTTTAATCGCTGTCGTCGGCAGGGGCATGAAGTCTACCCGGGGTACGGCGGGCCGAATTTTCTCCGCCCTGGCTCACGCCCATGTCAATGTCAAGATGATTGACCAGGGTTCCAGTGAGCTGAATATCATCATCGGCGTGGCGAACGATGATTTTGAGACGGCGATCCGCGCCATTTATAATATCTTTGTATTGTGCAGGATATAAGGGAGGCAATGATGAGACGAGTATTGTTGAAATTGAGCGGCGAGGCGCTGGCCGGCGAGAAGAAAACAGGTTTTGACGAGCCCACGGTTACGGCGGTGGCGAAGCAGGTAAAGCAGCTGGTGGATGACGGAATCCAGGTGGGGATCGTCATCGGCGGAGGAAACTTCTGGCGGGGCCGTACCAGCGAGACTATTGACAGGCCCAAAGCGGATCAGATCGGTATGCTGGCTACGGTGATGAATTGTATCTATGTGTCGGAGATCTTTCGTTCCGTGGGCATCGGCACGGAGGTGATGACGCCGTTCTTATGCGGCTCCTTTACCAGTCTTTTTTCCAAAGACGGCGCGGTGGCCGCGCTGGAGGCGGGGAAGGTGGTATTTTTTGCCGGCGGCACGGGCCATCCCTATTTTTCCACGGATACGGCTACGGCGCTCCGGGCCGTGGAGATTGAGGCGGAGATCATTCTTTTAGCCAAGGCGGTGGACGGTATCTATGACAGCGATCCCAAGGTAAATCCAAACGCGGTCAAATTTGACGAGATCACGATCCAGGAGGTCATCGACCGCAGGCTGGCGGCCATGGATTTGTCGGCTTCCATAATGTGTATGGAAAATCATATGCCCATGTTGGTATTTCTTCTGAATGGGGAGGACAGTATCATCAACGCGGCCAGAGGGAAGAGCGGCGGGACCAGGGTGACGGTGTAGTAAGGACAGGAAGCATGGCGGTGCGCTTTCTGTCGCGAGAAATATATGACCACAGGAGGGTTTTTTATGAACGAGAAGATTCAGGCTTATGAGACAAAGATGGGCAAGACGCTGGCAAATCTGGAGTCGGAGTTCGGCGCTATCCGGGCCGGACGCGCCAATCCCCGTGTGCTGGACCGATTGTACGTGGATTACTACGGTACGCCGTCGCCGATTCAGCAGGTGGCCAATGTGTCCGTACCGGACCCGCGGGTGATTCAGATTCAGCCCTGGGAGAATAAGATGATCAAAGTGATTGAGAAAGCAATTATGACCTCTGATCTCGGCATCAATCCCACTAACGACGGCAAATCCATCCGCCTGGTGTTCCCGGAGCTTACTGAGGAGAGACGTAAGGATCTGGTGAAGGATATCCGCAAGAAAGGGGAAGCGGCTAAGGTGGCCGTCCGCAATATCCGCCGCGACGCCAATGATATGCTGAAAAAATTGGGCAAGGGGGAGGATATCTCCGAGGATGAGATCAAGGATATGCAGGATGAGGTGCAGAAGCTGACGGACAAATTTATCAAGGAAGTAGACAAGGCGGTGGAAACCAAGTCCAAAGAGATTTTAACCGTATAGAGAGTAATAGTCCAGCTGAAAGCTGAACTGTCACTATAGAGAAATGCTGTCCGGCCGGAGCCGGGCGGCAATAAGAAAAACAGTATTCCGGCAGACATCAGTGATGTTTGCCGGAAGTTGTATGCGTAAGGAAACTGTGAAGGTACCGAACGGTTATTGCATAAGAAAGGATGGCAGACCGAGATCTGCGGACGAGTGATGAATATTCCGAACCATGTGGCTATAATTCTTGACGGCAACGGACGATGGGCAAAGGCAAAAGGAATGCCCCGCACCTACGGGCACACAAAGGGATGTGAGAATCTGGAGAAAATCTGTTATGTGGCCAGGGACGTGGGCATTAAATATCTGACGGTGTACGCCTTCTCCACGGAGAACTGGAAGCGTTCTCCCGATGAGGTGAATGCCCTGCTGCGGCTGTTTCGCCGGTATCTGAAAAAATGTATTCGGTCCTCAGAAGAAAATCAGATGAGGGTGAAGGTCATTGGCGATACGACGGCATTTGCGCCGGATCTGCAGGAGAGTATACGCAGGCTGGAGGAGTTTTCCAGGGATTATGATAAACTGTATTTTCAGATTGCTTTAAATTACGGCAGCCGGGATGAGATGACGCGGGCGGTGGGCCGTCTGGCCGGCGATGTGAAGGTCGGACGGATCAGGGGCCCGGTGACGGAGGAAATGATCGGCTCTTACCTGGATACGGCCGGAGTACCGGACCCGGATCTTCTGATTCGCACCAGCGGCGAGCAGCGGCTGTCCAATTTCCTGCTCTGGCAGCTGGCTTATACGGAGTTTTATTTTACGCCGGTGGCCTGGCCGGATTTCCATAAAGAGGAATTGCTGGAGGCTATCCGGCAATATAATGACAGGGACAGACGATACGGCGGTGTGAAAGAATCATAACGGGGGACATTATGTTTAAGACGAGACTGATAAGCGGGATTGTACTGATAGCGGTGGCCCTGCTGACGATCTGCACAGGGCGCCTGGTACTTTTTGTGACGCTGCTGGGAGTGTCTGTGATTGGGATGCAGGAGCTGTACAGAGCCATGAAGGTGAGAGAAGACCGTTTTACCGGCCTGGAGCTGGCCGGTTATGCCGGAGTGATCGGATATTATCTGGTGATCGGAGCGGCAGGAGAATATGCGCTGATGGAGTTGATCGCCGTGTTGATTCTGTTGATGTGCGTGTATGTTTTTTCCTATCCGAAATACAGGGCGGAGCAGGTCATGGCGGCTATGTTCGGCGTACTTTATGTGGGCGTCATGTTGTCCTTTATCTATCAGACCAGGAGTCTGTACGGCGGTGAATATCATGTGTGGCTGATATTTCTGTCCTCCTGGGGATGCGATACCTGTGCCTACTGCGTGGGTATGCTGATGGGAAAACACAAGATGGCGCCGGTTTTAAGCCCTAAGAAATCTGTTGAGGGAGCTGTGGGCGGTGTGGCGGGAGCGGCCCTTTTGGGTGCTGTCTATGCCGCGGCTACGGGGAGTATCCCAGTGGTTTACGCGGTGATCTGCGGCGCGGGGGCGCTGATTTCCATGGTGGGTGATCTGGCGGCTTCTGCGATCAAGAGAAACCAGGGAATCAAGGATTACGGGACGCTGATTCCCGGGCATGGGGGAATACTGGATCGATTTGACAGTGTGATATTCACGGCTCCGGCGATCTATTTTTTGTGCACATTGTTGATTTCCCCAAAATTTTAATGACGGTATGTCTGTCGGGAAGAACAGAATACTTACATTTTTTTAAGAAAACGGACACAGAGATGTCACAGGAGAAACGTAAGGTATGGGGAGTATGATGAAAAACATTGCCGTATTAGGTTCTACAGGTTCTATCGGAACGCAGACTCTGGAGGTGGTCAGGGAAAATGGCGATATCCGGGTGACGGGGCTGGCCGCCGGAAGGAATATCGGGCTGCTGGAAAAGCAGATTCGGGAGTTCGTCCCGTCCCTGGCGGTGGTCTGGGATGAGGAGAAGGCGAAAGAGCTGGCCGTCCGGGTGGCGGATTTGCCGGTGCGGATTCTGGCCGGAATGGAAGGTCTCCTGGAGCTGGCGGCGATGCCGGAGGCGGAGCTTCTGGTGACGGCTGTTGTGGGGATGATCGGTATACGTCCCACCATTGCGGCCATAGAAGCCGGCAAGGATATCGCCCTGGCTAATAAGGAGACGCTGGTGACGGCGGGGCATTTGATTATGCCTCTTGCCAGGAAGCGCGGTGTGCGGATACTTCCGGTGGACAGTGAGCACAGCGCCATTTTTCAGGCTCTTGCCGGGGAGACAGGAAACACCGTCAGCAAGCTGCTGATTACCGCGTCCGGCGGGCCTTTTCGGGGCAGAGACCGGGCATTTCTGGAGCATGTGCAGGTGGAAGACGCCCTGAGGCATCCCAACTGGGCCATGGGGCGGAAGATTACCATAGATTCGGCCACCCTGGTCAACAAGGGCCTGGAGGTTATGGAGGCCAAATGGCTATTTGACGTGGGGCTGGACAATATACAGGTGGTGGTGCAGCCCAAAAGCATCATCCATTCCATGGTGGAATTTGCGGACGGGGCGGTGGTGGCTCAGATGGGCACGCCGGACATGAAACTGCCGATCCAGTACGCGCTGTATTATCCCGAGAGACGCCATTTACCCGGAGAACGGCTGGATTTCTGGAGTCTGGGGCAGATCACCTTTGAGAAGCCGGATATGGATACTTTCCGTGGTCTTCCCATGGCTATGGAGGCTGCCCGCATCGGCGGCTCCATGCCCACGGTGTTTAATGCGGCTAATGAGATGGCGGTGGCGGCTTTTCTGGACAGAAAGATAAGATTTCTGGATATATATGAGATCATTGGGGATGCTATGGCGTCTCAAAGGAATGTGGATGAGCCGGATCTGGAACAGATTCTGGCGGCGGAGCAGGAGACCTACGAGCATATCAGAAGGAGGCATGCGGCAGATTGAGTATTTTATTAGCGTTAGTGATATTCAGCGTATTAGTATTGTTCCATGAGTTCGGGCATTTCCTTTTTGCGAAACTGAACCATATTACGGTGTTGGAGTTTTCTCTGGGGATGGGGCCGAAACTGCTCAGCTTTGAAAAAGGAGGCACACTGTATTGTTTAAAGCTCTTTCCCTTCGGCGGTTCCTGCATGATGCAGGGAGAGGACGGTGAAGACGAGACGGAGGGATCGTTTAATGCGGCTCCGGTCTGGGGACGTATTTCTGTGGTGGCGGCCGGCCCGATTTTCAATTTTATTTTGGCGTTTCTCTTTGCCATGGTGGTAGTGGGGATCTCCGGCTTTGACCGGCCGGTGGTTACGACGGTGGAGGAGGGTTCCGCTGCGGAGGCCGCCGGTCTGCAGGTGGGCGACCAGATTACAAAGTTTGACGGTTACGGCGTTTCTCTTGGGCGCGATCTCTATATGTATATGAATCTGGTGGGGGCGCCGGACGATCAGGTGCGGGTGGAGTATCTCCGTGACGGCGTGAAACAGTCCCTGGTTTATGTACCCGACAGCGAAGAGCGCTATATGCTGGGTTTTAACTATTATGCGGATGAACAGGAACCTCTGGTGGCGTCGGTGAGTCTGGGAGGAGCCATGGCTGAGGCAGGGGTAAAGTCCGGGGATGTCATCCTTGAGCTGGACGGCACGGCGATCCATACAGGCGCGGAGCTGGAAAAATATATGGCGGATCACCCCATGGACGGCAGCGTGATCCATATGGTCTATAAGCGGGGAGATAAAGTAGAGGAAGCAGATGTAACCCCTTCGATGCATATGGCTGTCGATATTGGTTTCGGCTATAATATGGCCTATGAGAAGGCCGATGCACTGGGCGTGCTTCGTTATGGCTTTGAGGAGGTTAAGTATTGGATCAAGACGACGGTTCTGAGTCTGCGGATGCTGGTGACAGGAAAAGTGGGCATTAATGACATGTCCGGCCCGGTAGGGATCGTGAGTACGATCGGGGATACCTATGAGGAGAGCAAGTCTTACGGGGCGGCGGTGACACTGGCTACCATGCTTGAGCTGGTGATCCTGCTGTCCGCCAACCTGGGCGTTATGAATCTGCTTCCCATCCCAGCCCTGGACGGGGGACGCCTGATCTTCCTGCTGGTGGAGGCCATACGCCGCAAACCAGTCAACCGGGAACTGGAGGGAAAGATCCATTTTGCGGGATTTGCCCTTTTGATGTTGCTGATTGTGTATGTCAGTATTCATGATATTGTGAAACTGTTCTGAGAGTATATCGGGGAGAGAGCGTGTCTGAAAATGATGGTACCGATTTTCGGGCACGTTCTGGTTTATTCCTGCGGGACGTTTTGCAGGGAAAACGGAAGGAGAATTTTATGGACGGGCAACAGATTTTCAGAAATCGTCTTGCCTCTATCGGTTCTTTTGCGGAGGAAAAGCACGGCGTGCTGACAGAGCAGGAGATCCGTAATTATTTTGATGGTGTGACACTGGCCGATGGGCAGTGGGATCTGGTATATCGTTATCTGGAGACATTAAAGATCCGCATTGCGGGGCGTAAAGAGACTTCGGATTATATCCTGATGCCTGAGGCGGCTTCTGCCGGGGACAGGGCTGTTTCTGAGGAGCGCGGGCACGGGGAAGACGATGTGCTGGACCTGTATCTGGAAGATATGAAGCAGGTGGCCCCGGCGGCTCCCGGCGAGGAGGAAGTTCTGACAAAGGCAGCCGCAGAGGGGGAGGACATGGCCGTCAAACGGCTGGCGGAGCTGTATCTGTACCATGTGATCGCCATTGCCAGGGAATATGCGGGGAAAGGAAGTCTTCCCGTGGGAGATCTGATCCAGGAAGGAAATGTGGGTCTGCTCACCGGGATTTCCATGCTGGCAGAACGGCCTGCGGGCACTTCCGCGGCAGATTATCTGATCGGTTCCATTCGGGAGGCCATGGAGCTGTATATCCTTGAGCTGGGAGACCAGGCGAATATCGGCAAACGGGTGGAGGAGAAGGTGAACCGCCTCCACCAGGCTATCCGGGAGCTGGAAAGGGATCTGGAGCATAAGGTTACAAAGGAGGAAGTCTCTGCTTTTCTGGGTATGCCCCTTGCCGAAATCGAGGATCTGCTGCGCATGGCTGGTGATGGGCTGGAGCTGGAGTAAAAAATGAAAAACAAATGTTCTTATATGGCGGAGCTGACCTTTCAGGTCAGTTCCGCTATTCTTGTTACACCCACATAAATATCCTGAATCCGGTACCAGGTGGGATAATCCACGATGCCGGTCTGGGGAAGTCCGAAGACCTGCTGGAATTTGCGCACGGCGCTTTGCGTGCCCTCGCCGTAAATGCCGTCCACAGACACGGCGGGAATGGCCGGATACCCTCTGCGGATGGCATTGAGCTGTTCCTGCAGCTGGCGTACTTTTGCGCCGGAGGCGCCGATATTCAGATCGTAGCCCGGCCAGGATGAGGGAACGCCGGAGATCTCTTCCGCGGTATTGATGTACATGTTATCGCCGTAGTAATAGCGCAGAATCTGTATGGCAGAGTAATTCCGGTCGCCCAGATATTTTGATCCCCACTGGCTCATCCCTATAGCAAGGACGTTCAAATACCGGGGAAATCGTATTTTATCAGGACTTCCGGCCTCCGGGCCTCTGTCCGGAGTAGTCATAATAGACATTTACACGGTCTATGTCCTTCTGGTAAACGATCTTTGAGACAATACTTTTCAGGGCCGTGTTTTTCTGGGTGTCTGTGAAATCTTCCGAAATGAGGATATCATGAATGCCGTTTATGCGCCGGGAACGGGCGGCGGCCGGAGCTTCTGCAGTATTTTTTGCGGGAGCGCAGGTATTCATCTGAGCCTGCAGAAGCTCCCGCTCTCTGTGGATCAGCTCTTTGTTCTGTCTGTATTCTTCCAGTGTGTCGATACCGCTGCGATACGCTTCTTTGATCCGGGCTTCTTTATCCGGAAGCCGGTCAAGCCGTTCTTGCAGAAGCCGCAGTTCGCCTGCCTTTTCTGCGCCGGCCGGGATCTTTCGCTCAAAAGACAGGTTCCGGGAGATCATGGCTTCCTGAATGGCGGCCAGGACGACCGGCTCCAGTTTTCTGGAACTGACGGTGCATTTGGCCATGCATTTGCCCTTGGAGTAACCGTAACAGGTGAAATAGCAGTAGCTGCGTCCGTAGCGTTTATCCTTCATATGTTTGGCGATCATGGTACGGCCGCAGGCCGGGCATTTCACGATGCCGCCGAGCCAGTGCCGATAGGTGGAAGAGGGCCGCGTCCGGGAAGGATGACAGGTCTGTTTCCGGCGTTCCTGAGCCCGGTCAAAAAGTTCCTTCGGAATGATCGGTTCATGGCGTCCGTCAGCAAGAATCCACTCGTCCCGGGCTTTGATCTGCTGGGTCTCGCTTTCCCTCACGTTCCAGCGCACCATACCGTAGTATACCGGATTCTGCAGGATATACTCCACGCCGCGCCGCTCGAAAGGCTTTTGTTCCCGGGTTTTCAGCCCCAGGGCATTCAGGTCTCGGGCGATATCAAAGGTCCCCATGTTTTCTTCCACATATTTGTGAAAGATGGCGCGGACGGTCGCAGCCTCTTCCGGAACGACGCCCGGGGGTTCGCCCCGGCGTTCAATACGATAGCCCAAAGGGGGCCGGGCCAGATAGCCGCCCCGCAGGGCCTTCTCAGACATTCCCCGGAAGACCTCGCCGGAGAGGCGGACAGAGTAATATTCGTCCATCCACTCAATGATCCGTTCGATCAGGGAGCCGAAAGGGCCGTCCATGATCGGTTCGGATACGCTGATCACTTCCACATGGCATTGTCTGCGCAGCAGGGATTTATAGACGATACTTTCCTCCTGATTGCGGGCAAAACGGCTGAATTTCCATACCAGTATCACGGAAAACGGCGCGGGATTCTCCTTTGCCAGGGCGATCATCCGCATAAATGCCGGTCTTTTGTTTGCTTTCTTTCCGGAGACGCCGCCGTCCAGGAAAATGTAATCCCGGGATATGACGATGTTGTTTGCTTTGGCGTAATCCAGCAGGAGTCTTTTTTGCGCGTCGGGGGAGAGTTCTTCCTGCATGTGGGTGCTTACCCGTATGTAGGCCGCTCCCGGACGCGGGGGCGTAAGGGTTTTGTTCTGGTTCATCATACCACCACTGTATGCACAAAAAGCAAAAAAAATACGGCTGTGCAGACAGGGCTGCCCGGCGGTCCGGTTTTGCTGTTTTTCTGAAAAGAGAATTTGCGTTCGCGCAAAGGAATGGCGCGGTGAAGGGAAAAAGCGTCAAGTGGTACAACCAGTATCACATATCCTGTACGGGGGTGATGTATTTGACATACTGCAACATAGTGATGATCAACGGAGAAGAACGGCAGCTGAAAGATCTGACCGTCGAAGAACAAGAGCAATTTGCCGATGCAGGAAATCGAAGGGCCGCGGAGGCGGTGAATTATCAGGAGGTGAAGACAGTCTGACAGCAGACACATGAGATTGTCCGGGAAACGGCCTGCTCCCTGCATAACACTGTATAAAATACAGTTGTATGCCTCAGTGAATATAAAATATTTTTACCGATTCATGTCGCTTATCGTCGCAGATGGGAAAAAATGTCATATTCTATTCTTACTAAATAAATGAAGGAGGTACTTCTTATTATGGCAGAGATGACAAAAGAGGACGCCCTGGTGCGGGAGATTTTTGGACCGGGGAGAAAAGGAACTCAGGCGCTGACCTCTGCGATCCGCGAAGCAGGGAAGCTGCTTTTTGAGGAAAGAGTTGCGATGGACGACATTCTGGTGACGAAAGATATCTATCCGGAGGTGGCCAAACAGATGGGAAAGGACACCCGTAATATCGCCAGGCAGGTTGAGCGGCTGGCCAATCAGTGCTGGGACGGAATGGACGGGGAACAGAAGAAAAAATATATAGGGAAAGAGCTGAAAGACATACGCGCGCCCAAGGATGTGATTTTCTATCTGGCGTTTTATGTGCGTTTCCGCCAGGGCTTTTACAAAGTTCTGGAGAAAGAACCGGGTCTGCTCTTCGGAAAAAAGGATTTCTGATGAGTAGTCCGGAAGCAGAACAAGTACGGGGTGGCAGGATTTTTGCCACCCCTCAGTTGTCATATTTGTATGTTTTTACGATAGGGTCATCCAGTTCGGGCAGGTTACTCTCTCTCCATCGCAGTACTGTGTGAGAATAGGCTGTTTTACATTTGGCCGGGACAGATAGTTGCCGAACAGCTCATCGACAATCTGGCTTACATTCGTAAACAGATTTCGGCCGTTGATCCATTTGTGGTCAAAGGCGGTGGAAGAAGTGATTGTAAAATCATATCCTTTATTCCGGTACCACTCCGTATATACCCGGTTCAGTGTGAAGGACATAATGGCCAGTACATTGGCACGTATGGTACTGTCGGGCCAGGTGGAGTAGATTTCACTGCAGGCCACGTTCTTAATATAATCTCTGTATCGCACATAGTAGTTGGCGGCGGTGCTGTCTGAGGGGACGCCGTCATGGACCACTACGTATTCCGGTACGACGACCCGGCTTAAAACGATTTCACCGGTTTCGTCTACCGGTTTCACTTCGTCTTCGGGAATCTTTTCCGGATAATCGCCGAACAGTGTGTGAGCGGGAATCACGATTCGCTCAAAATCTTCGCCTTCGGTCAGAGGGATCATCCGCACAGGCTGGATACTGGTTTCGTCGGCCAACAGTTCCGAGCCGCTCACATTGACAGATTCAAATCCCGGTACATCCACATGGATATTGTATTCCGAATAAGGCTGATATTCTGACGGCTCCAGGCTGTACTCGATGGGCGGCGTCATCAATTCCACGGCCTCGGTCTGGCCGGATTCATCGGTGGTCAGTTCTTCCAGTACCTGGTCCGGTTCCCCGGTATAGGAAATGGACACTTTAGCTCCCTCAATGGGGGTGTTTTCCAGCATGGACGTCACATCCACCCGAAGCCGGCCTCGGTCCGGGCTATCCGTCTGCATGGCTCTCCAAAAACTTTTTTCCTGCATGGCAGTATGCTCCTGTATACCTTTAGATTATTTTATGAATGGAGGGGAAAGATGTGAGTGGTCCGTAAGAGATGAAGGATTGAATTTGAGCAAATATGGAAAAAGTGTATAAAGGAATAGAGAAAAATCGTAGTAGTATGGAAAAAAATACAAAAAAAGATTGATAAGTAATTGTCAATATCTGATACAGGGGTTATTATAGTGAAAATGCCGTGACTGTGAAGCTAACGAACAGTTACGAAAAATTTTAAGGAATCAAGGAGGAAAAAGAAATGGATAACACGTTAGCGTTGGTTGCATTGGCCGGCTCTGTTCTGGCTTTGCTGTTTGCCGTGGTAAAAGCCAAGGGTGTACTGGCATTTGAAGAGGGCAGCGATCGCATGAAAAAGCTTTCTCAGTCCATCAGAACCGGCGCCATGGCTTATCTGAGCCGTCAATACAAGATACTGGTAATCTTTTTTGTGGTTATGTTTGTAGTGCTGGGAGCTATGGCGGCCCTTGGCCTTTTGACCTGGTTTGTGCCGGTGGCCTTTGTGGTGGGCGGCTTTTTGTCCGGGCTGTCCGGCTATGTGGGTATGTCCATCGCCACCCGGGCGAACGCGCGGACGGCCAATGCCTGTCAGACCGGATTGAACAAGGGCCTGCAGATTGCCTTCTCGGCCGGTTCTGTTATGGGATTTACGGTGGTGGGGCTGGGCCTGCTCTATATCTCCGTATGGTATCTGGCGCTGAAAATGGGCTTTGGCCTGAGCGCGGAGCAGATCACCAGCGCCATGCTGACTTTCGGTATGGGCGCTTCGGCCATGGCTCTGTTTGCCCGCGTGGGTGGTGGTATCTATACCAAGGCCGCGGATGTGGGCGCTGATCTGGTAGGCAAGGTGGAAGCCGGAATTCCCGAGGACGATCCGAGAAATCCCGCTGTCATTGCCGATAATGTGGGAGACAATGTGGGTGATGTGGCCGGTATGGGCGCAGACCTCTATGAATCCTATGTGGGTTCCATCATATCTGCCTGTGCCCTGGGATTTACCGCTTTTAACGGACATGCTTCTGTCGTTCCCGAGGCGGCGGTAGCTTTCCCGATGCTTTTGGCGGCTATCGGTATCGTTTGTTCTATGGCTTGTACCTTCCTGGTAAAGACGGGGGAGAGCACAGAGCAGACCATGCTCCTAAAGGCATTGAGCCGCGGCACGAATACCAGCGCCGTTGTGATTGCCGTTGTGGCTTTCCCGCTGGTCTATTCGGTGTTCGGCATGGAAAATATCGGTATTTATTTTGCGATTATTGCCGGTCTGCTGGCCGGTGTGCTGATTGGTCATTTTACCGAGTATTATACTTCGGATACTTATAAACCAACCCGTGACCTGGCCGCAGAGTCTCAGACAGGATCAGCCACCATCATCATCGGCGGTATCGGCCTGGGTATGCTTTCTACGATGGCCCCGATCATCATCATTGCCATATGTATCATGTGTTCCTTTGGTTTTACCGGTGGTTTCACCGATGCCAACATGGGACTTTACGGTATCGCTATTGCAGCAGTGGGGATGCTTTCTACCCTGGGTATTACCCTCGCCACAGACGCGTATGGTCCCATTGCCGACAATGCCGGCGGTATCGCGGAAATGGCCGGTCTTGATCCGGAGGTCAGGGAGAGGACCGACGCTCTGGATTCCCTGGGAAATACCACGGCGGCCACCGGTAAAGGCTTTGCTATCGGTTCGGCGGCGCTGACCGCTCTGGCCCTGATCGCTTCTTATGTACAGAAAATCCAGGAGGTGGGCGGAGAGGCCGTATCCCTGGATCTGAGCGTTATGAATCCCCCGGTGCTGGTAGGTATCTTCATCGGCGCCTGTCTGCCCTTTATCTTTGCGGCTCTGACCATGAATTCTGTGGGCCGCGCCGCTCAGAGTATTGTTATGGAAGTGCGCCGTCAGTTTAAGGAGATCAAGGGTATCATGGAAGGCAAGACCGATCCCGATTATGCCACCTGCGTAGATCTGTGTACCAGGTCCAGTCTGCACGAAATGATTATGCCGACGGTGCTGGCCATCATCACACCGGTGGCAGTGGGACTGATCCTTGGTTATAACGGTGTGATCGGCATGCTGACCGGTTCCACAGCCACAGGTTTCCTGCTGGCCATCTTCATGTCCAATTCCGGCGGAGCCTGGGATAACGCGAAAAAGCATATTGAAGCCGGCAATTTCGGCGGAAAGGGCAGCTCCTGCCATAAAGCGGCGGTGGTTGGCGACACGGTGGGCGATCCATTCAAGGATACGTCCGGTCCGTCGATCAATATCCTGATCAAGCTGTTGTCCATGGTGTCCATCGTGTTTGCGGCTTTGATTGTGAATTTCCATATTTTCTGATATTGGCTGCAAAGCAGACGAGGATAGTAAAAAGGCGTGGCCGAAGCCACGCCTTTTTACTATCCTTTTATTCCACATAAATCAGAGTTCCCTGGTTGGCCGGAAGCTGAACCTCCAGTTTGCCGTCCTGAATATGGAGCCGGGGCCCTTCAATATTCCTGGGAGTCGCCTGCATGACCAGAGGCATACGAAACTCATGGGCGTAGGCGTCAATGAGGGAGACAAGTCCCTCGGCGTCGCTGTGCAGCTGTTCGACGGTACAGGTATCCTCTCCGGAGCCGGTCAGCATATTGGCGGCCGCCTGCAGACGTTGAAGGGCCGTACGGATATCGGCGGCCATGAACTGCAGTTTCTTAGCCTTTTCCGCTTCGCGGTGTTCCTTCTCGGCCTGTTCCAGCAGAGGATCGTCTTCATTCTTGTCCGCATCAACCAGGATGTCCGTGGCCCGGGTGGCCGCGACGGGCAGGGGAACGGAGAAGACGGCATAGCGGTCGTCGTTATTCAGCGCCACAATGACGGCCCGTCCGTCCAGGACCCGGGCGAAAGCGTATTGACGGTTTTGCAGATACAGTTCCCGGTATTCGCCGTAGGTCAGCTCGGGATACTGCTGTTTGCAACGGCCAAGCTGGGTGATCAGGTGAGTCAGCTCATTATTTTCGTAAGCGTCCCGGTAGTCTGCCAGATCCAGACAGGGGCGCAGATTCCAGTCAGAGCCCCATTCCTTTTTTCCTTCGATGCCGAACTCCGTGCCATAGTACAGGGAGGGGATACCGGGCAGGGTATAATTCAGTATCATAACGGGAAGCAGATGTTCTTTATTAACCAGTTTGGTAGCCAGCCGTTCCACATCGTGGTTGTCTACGAAGGTGTAGAGAGGCGTTTTGCCGCAGATCCCCAGCAGACGACGCACAGAGTGGGCGATCTCGAAATAATTGTGGTCGTTGTGGCCGGAATACAGTCCCTTGTGAAGCTCATAATTGGTGACGGAATGGAGCATTTCGCCGTTGGCCCAGCGGCTGTAATCGCCGTGGATCACTTCGCCCATCAGCCAGAATTCCGGTTTCAGGCTGTCCGTCAGTTTTCGGAGTTGGCGCATGAAATTGTGATCCAGTACGTCGGCAGCGTCCAGGCGGATGCCGTCAATGTCAAATTCCGATACCCAAAAACGGACGGAATCAAAAAGATAGTTCTGTACCTCCGGATTCCACTGGTTCAGCTTGGCCAGCAGATTGTAGCCGCCCCAGTTGTCGTAAGAGAAGCCGTCGTTGTATTCGTTATTTCCGTAAAAATTTACATTACAATACCAGTCTTTATAGCGGGAACCTTCGCGGTGCTCTTTCAGATCCCGGAATGCGAAAAAGCTTCTTCCCGTGTGATTGAATACGCCGTCTACGATGACATGGATGCCGATGCTGTGGCAGTAGCTGACGTAATCTTTGAATTCTCCGTTGGTCCCCAGGCGTCTGTCCACCTTCCGATAGTCGGTGGTTTCGTAACCATGTCCTTCCGATTCAAAGAGGGGGCCGATATAGATGGCCGTACAGCCCAGTTTCCTGGCGTGGTCGGCCCAGGCTTTCAATTTGCCGAAATGGTGCCCCTCCTCTCCACGGTTTTCATGGGGACATCCGCATAGCCCCAGAGGATAGATGTGATAAAATACTGCGCTGTCATACCAGGCCATAGAGTAATCTCCTTTTCATACTTTAGAATAATACAGGATGAAAAAAGCTGCCTCAGGCAGTTTTTTCATTCATGGAAATGATATTTGTAAACATGATTTTTGATAGCTTCAAAACTCTCCGGACTGACCACATGCTCCATGCGGCAGGCGTCCTCGACGGCTGTCCGGGGATTTACACCCAGATCCATCAGCCAGCGGGATAACAGCGTATGCCTTTCGTAGATCATGGACGCGATTTCGTTTCCTTTTTCGGTCAGTGAGATGAATCCGTTCTCATCCGTGACAATATAACCGCCGGTACGCAGATTTTTCATGGCTACGCTGACGCTGGGTTTGGAGAATCCCAGCTCGGAGGCGATGTCCGTGGAACGTACGTATCCTTTTCTGTTATGCAGGATCAGGATGGTCTCCAGGTAGTTTTCAGCAGATTCCTGAATCTTCATAGGTTCCTCCCGTATTTGCTGCAGGGTCGTTTGGGATGACCCGCGTCTGTTCAACAAAAGCTATTATAACATTATCCGGGTAGATAGGCAACCTTGGGGTTGTGCATTTTACCGGATTGTCAAGGGGAGGAGGTTTTGTTATAATTGGGCACAGAGATAATCGGAGGGAAGTGTATGAGAAATATAGTTTTGATCGGTATGCCGGGGGTGGGAAAGAGTACCGTCGGCGTGATTCTGGCCAAGGAGATCGGCTATCAGTTCGTGGACTCGGATTTGCTGATCCAGAAGGCGGAAGGAAAGCTGCTTAAAGAGATTATCGCCGAGCAGGGCGTGGACGGGTTTCTGGAGATAGAGGACAGAGTGAATGCCTCCATTGAGACAGAAAAAAGTGTGATCGCCACCGGCGGCAGCGTGGTGTACGGCAGGGCGGCCATGAAGCATTTTAAAGAGACGGCGCTGGTGGTGTATCTGAGTTGTCCTTACAGTCGGCTGGAGAAACGGCTGGGCGATCTAAAAGGGCGCGGCGTGGTCATCAAGGATGGACAGACCCTCCGGGATATTTACGAGGAACGTTGCAGACTGTATGAGCAATATGCGGACGTCACGGTGGACGAGGCGAATCATGGGATAGAGGCGACGCTGGAGCTGCTGATTCGGGAGATAGAACGCTTTCATCTGGGCTCGTCGGCGCAGGCGCCGGAAGGAAAAAAATTGAGCGTTAAATGATTTTTACCCTGCGGGCGAAAGATCTGCAGGGCGGGATTTCTTATACAGGAGTGATAAAATGAGCGAGGACAGACCAAGGAGAAAACGGGTGAGGCAGCCCTCTGTTTTGCCGTTTTTTGTTTATGCGGCGGCGTTGCTTTTATTGTTGGGGACGGCGGTGACGCGGGCTCAGGATGGAGGAACGTCTGCCGGGAAAAATCAGAAGAGGAAGACGGAGAACCAGATGGAGGTGGTCGGGGGCGGCGCCGCCGGGGAGGCGGGAGCGGGACAGTCGGCCTCCGGGCAGACAGCCGGGGTCTCCGTCTCCGCGGAAGCACAGGGCGGAGGCGGAACCGGCGGGGCCATGCCGGGGCAGGCCGCAGATTCCGCGGCCCCGTCCGGGCGGGTACAGGTGACCATAAGCGCCGCCGGGGACTGTACGCTGGGTTCAGATGAAAATTTCGACGCCAGTACCAGCCTGCCCGCCATGTATGAGGAAAAAGGAGCGGACTGGTTTTTGGCCGGGGTGAAAGATATTTTTGACAGCGATGATCTGACGCTGGTGAATCTGGAGGGGACTTTTACCACATCCACTGACCGGGCGGATAAGACCTTTGCTTTTAAAGCAGACCCGGAATATGTGAACATCTTGACGGCGGGGAGCGTGGAGGCAGTCAATGTGGCGAATAATCACAGCCGGGATTACGGGGAGCAGAGCTTTACCGATACTGTGAGTACCGTGGAATCGGCGGGTATTGCCGTATCGGGTTATGACAAGGTGGCGGTGGTAGAGAAAAACGGCATCAAGATTGGTATGACGGGCTTAAGTACGCTGTCCGGCATGGAGGGCAAGGAAGAACAATTGAAAAACAATATTGCCAATCTGCGCGCACAGGGGGCCAATCTGATCGTCACCAGCTTTCACTGGGGGATCGAGAAAGAGAATACGCCCACTTCTGATCAGGTGACTATGGCGCATGCGGCCATTGACGCAGGCTCCGACCTGGTGATCGGACACCATCCCCATGTTCTGCAGGGGATAGAGGTATATAACGGGAAATACATATGTTACAGTCTGGGAAATTTTTGCTTCGGCGGAAATAAGAATCCGCAGGATAAAGATACGGCGATCTTTCAGCAGACATTTACTTTTGCCGACGGCGTCCTGCAGGCCGATGAGAATGTAAGGATCATTCCCTGCAGCCTGTCTTCTGTGTCAAATCGCAACGATTACCGGCCAACGCCGGCTTCGGGCAGCGAGGCGGAGAGAATCAACAATAAGATTAAGGAGTTCAGTGAAAGACTGAAGTAGGAGGGCTTATTTTATGAAGAAAAATGTTACCATTCCGGGAACGGATCTTGTCCTGTCCCCCATGGGCCTGGGCGCGGTGAACGCGGGGCTCCGCTGGGACGGGGCCGATGCGGACAGGATCTTTGACGCGTTTCTTGACCTGGGCGGCAATGTGATTGACACGGCCCGGGTGTATTCGGATTGGATACCGCCGGAGATCGGCCGTTCCGAGAGGGCCGTTGGTGACTGGCTGGAGAGAAGCGGCAAGCGAAACCAGGTGGTGCTGATCACCAAGGGCGGTCACCCGGCGATGATCGGCCCGAATCCGGACCTTCATATGAACCGCATGACCCGCGCCGATATGGAGCAGGATATTGACCTGTCTTTACAGGCTTTGCGGACGGATTGTATTGATCTTTATTTTTACCACCGTGATGATCGGAGTATCCCTGTGGAGAATCTGATTGATACCATGGAAAGCTTTGTGAAGGCCGGCAAGATTCGTTACTATGGTTGCTCTAATTGGACCACAGACCGTATGAAAGAGGCGGATGCCTATGCCCGAAAGACAGGCTGCCGCGGCTTTGCGGCCAACCAGGCTTTGCTGAATCTGGGCTCTCGATATATGAATCCGCTGGAGGATGACACCCTGGTCTATGTGAAAGAGGAGATGTATCAGTACCACAGGGAAAACAGAGCCAATTTGCTGATGCCCTATATGGGTGTGTGCGGCGGTTTCTTTTCTGCCTGCGCAGCCAAAGGGGAGGAGGCTGTGAAAGACAGCCCCTATGCCACGCCGGAGAATCTGGCTTTTGCAAGACGCCTGGGAGAGCTCCGGGAAAAATATCACGCTTCGCCTATTCAGCTGGCCCTGGGCTATTTTACCCTGCAGAAATTCCCCTGCATCCCCCTGTACGGTCCCCGGGACGCAGCGTCTCTGGAGGATGCCGCCGGAACATTTGAGATTACGTTTGAGAGCGGGGATTACGAGGAATATTTATATTAACCCGGGTTTATAATTAAGTGCGTAGGCAGCGCCCCGGGAATATTTGCGGCCGTGAAGACACTTAAAGAGCCGCAGGAGGGAAATACAGACAGGCAAAAGACGGCCGCTGCCCGAAAATATCAAAGGGCAGCGGCCGTTTCATCGAGAAAATGCCGTCATCAGATATGTACGGATTCGCTCCAGTCATCCTCGTCAAAGGCGGTGTCCACACTGTTCATGATCATGCCGTCGGCCATCATGCGGTACTGTTCTTCCAGTTCCTCTTCCTCATTGTCATCCGGCAGAGGATTGGAGGTCAGGTTGGAACCGAGGCGTTTCAGGGGAGCCCACCAGTTGGTCGTTGCCCGCTCTTCAAGCGGCGTATCGCGGCGTCTCTTGGAAACAAGAATATTGTTGGCGGCCAGCACGACGGTCAGGGCCTCCATGTCTTTCTTGAAGTTTTCCCCGTGATATTCAAAAGTATAAAGGATCGTGTCGCCCATCTCAAAGAAAAACTGCCTGCGGATGCCGTGAAGCCACATGAGCTGTTGGGTTTTTTTGTCGGGAGTGATCAGGTTTTTCAGAAACGCTTCTCTCTCCTCAGGTACGATGTGGATGATTTCTGCTACTCTTCGTCTCATACTCTTTATCTCCTATAATTATTTACTATGAAAGCGCCATGCTCTCATGTGTGAAAATCTGTGCGGCATATCACACGGAAATACCGCAGGTGCGGACATACCCATTTGGCCGTTTCGCTCTGTCCGGCCGATGAGATGTATTTACATATAGTTACATTATACAAAAATATCAGAAAAGTGCAAGCAGAAATGGACGAAAGTTCTACCGAAGATATGATAAAATGTAACAGGCAGATTAGTCTGTACATTTGCCTCACAGACCGTAAAAAAGTGATTCAGGCGTGTAAAGATTGCGTATGACGTCGGGAGAAAAAGATTGGTTAATAGGAGGAAGGGTATGGGGGTATATGCGAAAGAGAACTATACGGCATTGCGGGACAGGCTGCGGGGGATGGCGGATGAGAAATATCGGGACTTTCATGGAAAACTGATTCCCGGCGTTGCCCAGGAATTCTGGGGCGTCCGTGTACCGGAGCTTCGTAAAGTCGCGAAGGAGATCATACGGGGAGACTGGCGGGACTTTCTCACGGAGGCAGAGAAAGAGACGGTTTATGAGCTGACCATGCTCTTTGGCATGGTGGCTGCCGGGGCGAAATGCGATTTTGAAGAAAAGCTGGAATGGCTGGTCAGGTTTATTCCGCGGATTGACAACTGGGCCGTCTGCGATGTGGTCTGTGGTGAATTAAAGGCCGTAAAGAAAAACAGAGAGCGCATGTACGAATTTCTGCAGTCCTATATTATAGCAGAAGGAGAGTATGAGAGGCGGTTTGCGATGGTGATTCTGATGCAGTATTACCTGGTGGATGACTGGATCGACAGGGTAATCGCCGTCTACGGTTCCGTGCGCCTGGAGGATTACTATGTGAAGATGGCGGTGGCCTGGGGACTTTCGGTCTGTTTTGTGAAATACCGGGAGAAGACCCTTGCCTTTTTGCGGGAAACGGATATGGATGCGTGGACTTACAATAAAGCCCTGCAAAAAGCCCGGGAATCCTATCGGGTAACGCGGGAAGACAAGGAAATGCTAAAAGGGGGCCGTCGGAAAATAGATAGTTCCCAACAGGG
>CASWRE010000029.1 GCA_949471785.1 uncultured Lachnospiraceae bacterium
CGCACGAATCACACCGACCCCTGTTGGGAACTATCTATTTTCCGACGGCCCCTTTCTGCCGTATCTTTCAGTAAAAAAGCGCTCCCGGACTTTCGGGCTATTCACGTATCAAAAATCGTTTTAAAGATGCCGGACTGTGGTTGATGATAAGCTCTTCGGGAAAACGGCATTCTCTCAATAAAGGCTCTATACAGGAAAAATCGCCAATATGTTCTCTGCCGTGGCTGTCGCTGGACAGGAGCACCGGATGTCCGGCGGCTTTGCACAATTGCAGAATACGGCGGATATTATCACGGGTATCTCCCCTGTATCCGTCCGGAGACAGGGAGCTGTTATTAATTTCCAGCAGCACATGGGAGCTCGCGGCCTCCGCCACCAGAGCGCCGTAATCCACCGGGTAACGGGTATCGTCGCAATGGCCGATCACGGAAACATAAGGATTTTTCATCGCTCCGATATAAGCCGATGTGTTTTGCTTTATGCTGCCGGCGCGCAGGTTGGGCCGGTGCATACTGGCGATGGCGTAATTCAGAGAGGACAAAGTGACCGCATCCAAGTCAACGTGTCCGGCATAATCCAGTATGTTCAGTTCCACGCCATAGAGCAGTTCCACGCCGAAGCGGCGCCGGGGCGCCATGGCCAGTCCGCGAAAATAGGAGGTAGTGCCGGCGCACATCGTTGAAGGCGCATGATCGGATACGCCCAGGAGTTTTAGCCCCCGGGAGGCAGCGGTTCGCGCAAGATCTGCTATGGTATCCGTACTGCCATGTCCGCTGGCAATGGAATGCGTATGTATGTCCAGTAAGTACATGGTCAATTCCTCGTTCGAAAAAGTATATTCTTCTTTTCAGTATGCCTCTGTCTGTGCAAAAAGTCAATAGGAAAAGCCGGAAACAACAATAAACCAAATAATCATAGAGAAGAAAACCAATAAAAACAACAAAAAGACAGGAGAAAACAAGGGTGTAATACGCTCTTTTTGTTGACTTTGCCTGAAACTTCATGTATAATGAATAAAGGCTTGTGAGGAGCAGGTATGCAGACCTGTGATACGTGAGAATAAATCGTGTCCATGCAATGATCATGTGCAGGGACATGAAGGATCAGGAGGAGAGGACAGGCATGGGATATACGGACAGTATGAGTCCGGAGATGAAACAGAGGATCGTTCAGGAGCTGGTTCCCGGCAAACAGATTTCTCTGGCGCATATTATAGCGAATCCGGATAAAGTCATGTATGAAAAACTGGGACTGAACCCGGCCATTGACTATTCCAAGGCGGCCATAGGGATCATGACGGTCAGCCCGTCGGAGACGGCTATCATCATGGGCGACATCGCGGTGAAATCCTCCGGAATTGACCTGGGATTTGTGGACCGTTTCAGCGGCAGCCTCATCATTACCGGTACGGTATCCGAGGTGGAGGCGTCCGTTACAGCCATTCTGGATTATGTGGGAAATACGCTGGGTTTTACCGTATGCCCGGTGACGAGAACCTGACGATATGAAAAAGATTGTCCTGATGGGCCGCAGCGAGTGCGGCAAGACGACGCTGACCCAGGCTCTCAAAGGTGAGAAAATCCATTACCATAAAACCCAGTATGTCAATAATTTTGACGTGACCATCGATACCCCCGGAGAATATGCCCAGACTAAGCATTTGGGACATGCCCTGGCGCTGTACACATACGAGGCTGATGTGGTGGGGCTTTTATGTTCCTCCACGGAACCGTACTCCCTGTATCCGCCCTGTATCACCTGCATGTGCAACAGGGAAGTGATCGGTATCGTGACCAAGATCGACGCGCCGGGAGGCGATCCGGACAGAGCGGAACGGTGGCTCAGGCTGGCCGGGTGTACTACGGTGTTCCGGGTGAACTCAAAAGCCCAGGAGGGCGTTCCCGAGATTCTGGAACATTTGCGGGAACCGGGCGACGTCATGCCCTGGGAAAAAGAAACAAACTCACAAAAAACCACATAAAAGATAAAAAAACCAATAAAAACCACATAATGTGAATTGACACCCCGCTGTGCAGAGGGTATAATGTCAATAGATTCACAAGAAACCAATTATTTCAAGGAGGAAATGAAATGCAAAACGAATTTGAGATCAAAAAACAAATTTGTGAGATCGGAAGAAGGATTTACAACAAGGGCATGGTAGCCGCCAATGACGGCAACATCTCCGTAAAGCTTTCTGATAATGAGTATCTTTGCACGCCCACAGGTGTATCCAAAGGCTTTATGACGCCCGAGTATATCTGCAAAGTGGACAAAGAGGGTAAAGTGATCCAGGCGAACCCCGGATTCAGACCGTCTTCCGAGATCAAAATGCACATGCGGGTTTATGCAAAAAGACCGGATGTGGGGTCTGTTGTGCACGCTCATCCGATGTATGCCACTTCTTTTGCCATCGCCGGTATTCCGTTGACACAGCCGATCATGCCCGAGGCCGTTATTGCTCTGGGATGCGTACCGATCGCTGAGTACGGCACACCGTCCACCATGGAGATCCCGGATAATGTAGAAAAATATCTGCCCTATTTTGACGCTGTTCTTCTGGAGAGCCACGGCGCTCTGACCTGGTCCGGCGACCTTCTGTCCGCCTATATGAAGATGGAGTCCGTAGAGTTCTATGCGCAGCTTCTGTATCAGTCCAAGATGCTGGGCGGCCCGAAAGAGTTCGATCAGGCTACTGTTGAGAGACTGTATGAGATCAGAAGGCAGATGGGCCTTCCCGGAAAGCATCCGGCGAATCTCTGCCAGAATAAAGGTACCAAGAACTGCCATAACTGCGGCGGAAGCTGCAGCAGCCACAGCGGCGTAGGACAGCACAGCGGCAGTGTGACAGCCAATCAGAACGTGAACGTGCAGAATGCCGATCTGGTGGCTTCTATAACGGCAAAGGTGATGGCTCAGTTGGGGCTCCAGTAAAAGTTAGGGAGGAATTCTCGTGGCAGTAAATGAAAGTATGGTACAGGACATCGTGAAAGAGGTCATGGCCAAGATGCAGCTGGGAGCCGCACCGACCACCAGCCACGGTGTGTTTACGGACATGAATGAGGCGGTGGCTGCCGCAAAGAAATCGCAGCAGATCGTCCGCAGGCTGTCCATGGATCAGAGAGAACAGATCATCTCTGTGATCCGCAGAAAGACCAGAGAGAGCGCAGAGATTCTGGCCCGCATGGGTGTAGATGAGACAGGTATGGGTAATGTGCCCCATAAGATCTTAAAGCATCAGCTCGTGGCGGAGAAAGTTCCGGGAACTGAAGATATCCGCACGGAAGCATATTCCGGCGACAGGGGTCTGACCTTGGTGGAACTGGGACCCTTCGGCGTCATCGGCGCGATTACCCCCTGCACAAATCCCAGTGAGACGGTTCTCTGCAATACAATGGGGATGTTTGCCGCGGGCAACACGGTGGTGTTTAACCCCCATCCGGCGGCTATTAAGACGACGATTTACGCGATTAACCTGGTGAATGAGGCGTCTCTGGAGTGCGGCGGCCCCGATAATATCGCCGTGACCGTGGAAAAGCCTACCATGGAGACCAGCGCGATTATGATGAAACATCCGGATATCCCGCTGATCGCGGCCACCGGAGGTCCCGGCGTGGTTACGGCGGTGCTTTCTTCCGGCAAGCGCGGCATCGGCGCCGGCGCGGGTAATCCCCCCGCCCTGGTGGATGAGACGGCGGATCTGCACAAGGCGGCCGAGGACATCGTGAACGGATGTACTTTTGACAACAATCTGCCCTGTATCGCGGAGAAAGAGATCGTGGCGGTGGATTCCATTGCCGATGAGTTGTATTATTACATGGTCAATGAGCAGGGCTGCTATCCGATCAATGAGGAACAGCAGAAGCAGCTCACCGATGTGGTGTTAAAGGGCGGCAGGCTGAACCGTAAATGCGTGGGACGGAGCGCCAAAGCGCTGCTTGCCATGATCGGTATCGACGTGCCGGATAATATCCGCTGTATCACCTTTTTCGGTGAGAAGGAGCATCCGTTGATCGCGGAGGAGCTGATGATGCCCATACTCGGCATTGTCCGGGTGAAAGACTTTGAGGAGGGCGTGGCCGCGGCTAAATGGCTGGAACACGGCAACCGTCATTCCGCACATATCCACTCGAAAAATGTGGACCGCATTACCACATATGCGAGGGAACTGGATACGGCCATCCTTGTGAAGAACGGTCCGTCCTATGCGGCCCTGGGCTTCGGAGGAGAGAGTATCTGTACCTTCACCATCGCCAGCCGTACAGGCGAGGGCCTGACCAGCGCCAAGACGTTCGCGAAGGTGAGACGGTGCGTTATGCAGGATAGCCTGTGCATTCGCTAAACAGGAGGAAAACCATATGGACACAAGTTCAGTTAATATTGAAGAAATTGTAAAACAGGTTCTGGCCGGTATGACGGGTACGGCTCCGGCGGCTCCCGCTGCCGCTTCCGCAGCGCCTGCGGGCGGGATTCCCAAGACCGCCCATGTAGCTGTTTTGACAAGTCTTGAGCATTATGATATCAAAGAATTTCCGATTCCGCCCGTGGGCGACGACGATATTCTGGTTAAAGTAGAGGGCTGCGGCGTCTGCGGCACGGATGCCCATGAGTTTAAGAGAGATCCCTTCGGACTGATCCCGGTGGCTCTCGGACACGAGGGTACAGGCGAGATCGTTGCCATGGGTAAAAACGTCAAGGTTGACACCGCCGGCAAGCCGGTGAAGGTGGGCGACAAGATCGTTACCTGTATGATCTTCAAGGATGATCCGGAGATCACCATGTACGACCTGAATAAGAAAAATGTGGGCGGAGCCGATGTATACGGACTGCTGCCGGATGATGACATCCATCTGAACGGCTGGTTCTCCGATTATATCTTTATCCGCGGCGGCGCTTTCGGTTCCACATTCTTTAATGTAAGCGACCTGGATCTGGATTCCCGTATCCTGATCGAGCCCTGCGCCGTGCTGGTACATGCGGTGGAGCGTGCGAAAACCACAGGTATTCTCCGGTTCAACAGCCGTGTGGCCGTACAGGGCTGCGGTCCCATCGGACTGATCTGTATTGCCGTGCTGCGCACGCTGGGTATCCAGAATATCGTAGCTATCGACGGAAACGAGCAGAGGCTGGCGTTTGCCAAGAGGCTGGGCGCGGACACATCCGTAAACTTTGCAAACTTCAAAGGCATTGAGGCTTTGACAGAGGGCGTCAAGGATGCCCTGGGCGGCCATCTGGCAGATTTTGCTTTCCAGTGTACCGGCAACCCGAAGGCTCACGCCAATATCTATAAATTTATCCGCAACGGCGGCGGCCTGTGCGAGCTTGGTTTCTTCATTAACGGCGGTGACGCCACGATCAACCCGCACTTTGATCTTTGCTCCAAGGAGATCACTCTGGTAGGCTCCTGGGTATACACCCTGAGAGATTATGTGACCACCTTTGATTTCTTAAAGAGGGCTCAGGCGATCGGTCTTCCCATCAAGGAGCTGATCACGGACAAGTTCCCGTTAAGCCAGATCAATGAGGCGCATCAGAAGAATCTGGCTATGACGGGTCTGAAGATTGCCGTTGTCAATGAATAATACGGTAAGGTGATTATATGGCACAGGCTGTAGGATTATTAGAGGTATATGGGCTGACGACGGCTTTTCAGGCAGCGGATGCCGGCTGTAAAGCGGCAAATGTCCATCTCGAGATATTTGATAAAAACAAACCGGCAAGAAACGCGGACAAAATGCCCGTACCGCTGATTATCTGTGTGAAGTTCCGGGGCTCCGTTCAGGATGTGACGGCGGCCGTGGAGGCCGGCATGGAGATTGCGGAGCGGGAGGCAGGCGTAGTACAGCATTATGTCATCGCAAATCCTACAGAGGACTGCGAAAAAATGCTGAAAATCAGTTGTCTGGATAAACGCTGAGCGCGGCTTGGCATAGATTGGGGAAATATCAGGAGGATATAAGAAAATGGCTAAAGAAGCATTAGGTATGATCGAAACCAGAGGTCTCACTGCCGCAATTGAGGCGGCGGACGCCATGTCCAAGGCTGCCGAGGTGGCTCTGGTAGGAACAGAGAAAATCGGTTCCGGGCTGGTAACTGTTATGGTACGCGGTGATGTGGGAGCTGTGAAGGCGGCTGTGGAGGCCGGTTCCGCCGCGGCGTCCAGACTGGGCGAGCTGGTAGCGACTCATGTGATCCCGAGACCCCACGAGGATGTGGAGAAGATTCTTCCTACAGTCTAAACGAATCCTGCGTATTGAATTAACGGCGTGACAGAGCGCCCCAGGAGGAGAAGAACATGGGAAAATCGTATGGCTTTTTTGAAGTGCCGGGCGTGGTGGCGGCCATGGATGCACTGGATATTATGTGCAAGACCGCCGATGTGACTCTGGCCAGCTGGGAGAGGAAAATGGGCGGACGCCTGGTTACTCTGATTATTGAGGGTGACATTTCCGCCTGCCAGCAGGCGATAGATGCGGCATGTGAAAAATGCTTGAAAAAACCGGCATGTCATGCAGTCATAGCTCGTCCCCATGAGGAAATTGTGCGAATCGTCGAGCTTAGCGCAAAACGTTGGAAGAAATAGGGGGACAAGACATGGCGGAAATTAAAAAAACAACCAGTAAAGCGGCTGCCCCTAAAAAAGCCGTTGCCGCGAAGACCACAGGCTCTTCCAGGGCGGCGACAAAAAAGGTAACAGCAGGTAAGAAGGAATCAACCGTGTCGAAAGCTGCTGCGCAGGAAGCAGCGGTCGGCGGCACAATTGTAAAAAAAGTGGACCAGACAGGTCCCGTAATCCAGAAGGAGGATAAAAAAATGGCACAGGAAGCATTGGGAATGGTGGAAACCAGAGGTTTGGTAGCGAATATCGAGGCAGCTGACGCAATGTGCAAGGCGGCAAACGTGAGCCTGGTGGGAACAGAGAAGATCGGTTCCGGTCTGGTGACCGTGATGGTTCGCGGCGATGTAGGCGCTGTGAAATCTTCCGTTGAGGCCGGCGCTAACGCAGCGTCCAGATTGGGTGAGCTGGTGGCTACCCATGTTATTCCGAGACCGCACGAGGATGTTGAGAAAATCCTTCCGGCAGTTAAATAAACAGGAAAGTAGGTGTCAGCTTGCAATCTCAGGATATTGAGTTAATTACCAGAATGGTTATGGAGGCCATGGAACAGAGCGCGCCTTCCAGACAGGGTTTTGCCGTTCCGGTGGGCGTGTCCGCAAGGCATGTGCATCTGACCCAGGCGGATCTGGAAGTACTGTTTGGAGAGGGTTATCAGCTCACAAAGAAAAAGGAGCTGATGGGCGGCCAGTTTGCTTCCAATGAGCAGGTGACGCTGGTTGGATTGAAGCTGCGTGCGATTGAGAATGTCCGCATTCTCGGGCCCTGCCGCAAGGCATCCCAGGTGGAGATCTCCAAGACGGACGCTTTGAAACTGGGCATTAAGGCCCCCGTCAGGGAATCCGGTCATACGGTTGGCTCCGCGCCGATCGCACTGGTCGGTCCCAAGGGCGTGTTGTATCTGAATGAGGGATGCATCGTGGCTCAGAGACATATCCATATGTCACCGGCGGATGCGTCTGCAGCGGGAGTAAAGGATGGCGATATCGTTTCCGTCGTTGCAGAGAATGAGAGAGGGACGGCTTTCAACCATGTGAAGATCCGCGTACATGACAGCTTCACATTGGAAATGCACATCGATACCGACGAGGCAAATGCCGCAGGTATCCGGCATGGCGATACAGTGAGAATGTTCAAATAAACCATCATGCGCCGTATTGGCGCGCCGCCTGCGGCGGCGGGTTTTCAAAGTAAGAAGTTTGTTCAGGGGCGGAGATTTTCGCCCCTGGCAGTGTACCGATGAGCGTACGGACGGGGGGTCCGGCCGCAGGCTTTTCGGCAGATACATACATAATTGCGCAATGGAGGTAGGAGATGATTGTAGGCAAAGTAGTAGGGAGCGTTGTTTCTACAAGGAAGAGCGACAATCTGATCGGACAGAAATTTATGATTGTAGAACCTGTGCATCATATGAAAGCAGACATGAATCGTGTCGTGGCCATAGACAATATCGGCGCCGGGGTGGGCGAGTATGTGTTAGTTGCGCAGGGCAGCGCAGCCAGAATCGGCTGCGGTCTGGACACCGCTCCGGTTGACGCTGCAATAGTAGGTATCATTGATGACGGAGCAGGATTGGAGTAGTGGCATGGATATCAATGAATTAAAGAAAATCATGCAGGAAAATGGTATCGTGGGCGCCGGCGGCGCAGGTTTTCCGACCTATGCCAAGCTGGATGAGCGGGCGAATACGATTTTATTGAACTGCGCAGAGTGCGAGCCTCTGCTGAAGCTGCACAGACAGCTTCTGGAGAAGCACGCCTATGAAATTATGAAAACTTTCAGCATGATAGCCGATGTTGTCGGCGCCGATGAGGCGATCATCGGTGTGAAGGAATCCTATGTGGATACCATCAAAGCGCTGAATACATATGTGGACGAATTCCCGAAGGTCAGGATTCATCAGCTTCCGGAGGTATATCCGATGGGAGACGAGGTAGTGCTGATTTATGAAGCTACCGGCCGGGTAGTGCGTCCGGGCGGACTTCCTATTGAGCAGGGAGTCGCTGTGTTTAATGTGGAGACCATTTATAATGTATATCGGGCTGTAGAGAAGCAGGAGCCGGTTATGGATAAATTGGTGTCCGTAGTGGCGGAGGTATCGAATCCTGTTACGGTGCGTGTACCCATCGGCACATCCATCGGTGAGGTGGTAGCCATGGCCGGAGTGGCGACCTGTAAAGATCCGGTATATTTTGTGGGCGGCCCCATGATGGGATTCATCGGTTCAGCAGACATGCCGGTCACCAAAACCACCAATGCGGTGCTGGTACTGCCTGATGATCATATTATTGTAAACAAGAAAAGAAGAAAACCGTCTATTGATATGAAACGGGCAGCTTCGATCTGCTGCCAGTGCCATATGTGTACGGATCTCTGTCCCCGGTTTAACCTTGGCCATCCGATTCAGCCGCATATGTTTATGCGCGCCACATCGAACAGGGATTTCCAGGACACCACACCGTATGTCAACACGTTCTTCTGCTGTTCCTGCGGCGTCTGCGAGATGTATTCCTGTCCGCAGACTCTGGCGCCCCGTTCCTTAATGGCGGACTTTAAGCTGGGTCTGCGTCAGAACGGTGTGAAGGTACCTCAGGTGACGGCCCGTTCCGTGGAGGAAGCCCGGGAATATCGTAAAGTGCCTGAGGAGAGATTGATGGCCAGGCTGGGGCTGACAAAGTACGACAGGCCGGCGCCCCTGGATGATCAGGTGGCAGCGGTGAAGAAGGTTACGGTGAAGCTCAGCCAGCATATCGGAGCCCCGGCTCAGCCGGTAGTCAGCAAAGGCGATGTGGTGACGGCGGGACAGGTGATTGCTAAACCGGCGGATAAGGCGCTCAGCGTTGCGATTCACGCATCGATCAGCGGTAAGGTCGCCGATGTAAACGGTCAGGCCATAGTGATCGTGGCGTAGTGGCAT
The DNA here is from genome assembly GCA_949471785.1 of uncultured Lachnospiraceae bacterium. Taxonomy (GTDB): domain Bacteria; phylum Bacillota; class Clostridia; order Lachnospirales; family Lachnospiraceae; genus UBA11957. Next base: position 9,534 of record CASWRE010000029.1, read on the forward strand.
AGAAAGGACGTGCACAATATGAGTAAAGCAATCGGTATGATTGAATTTAAAACCGTAGCTACCGGTATTACCGCCGCAGACGCTATGGTAAAGACTTCGGAAGTAGAGCTTGTAGAGGCACAGGCAGTATGTCCCGGAAAGTACATTGCTATAGTTTCCGGAGATCTGAGTGCGGTAAAAGCGGCTGTGGACGCCGCCTGCACCCAGTATGAGACCCAGCTGATTGACAGTATGGTGCTGGGCAACCCTCATGAGTCCATATTCCCGGCTATTTACGGCGCTACCCATGTGGAGGATATCAGCGCTCTGGGAATTATTGAGACCTATGACGTGGCAGCCATTATTGAAGCGGCGGATGCGGCGGCAAAGACAGCCATTGTGGAGCTGATTGAGCTCCGCATTGCCAAGGGTATGTGCGGAAAATCTTACATGCTCCTGACCGGTGAGGTTTCAGCCGTATCGGCGGCTATCGACAGGGCGAAAACGGTCGTGGGTCCCAAGGGCATGTATCTGGATTCATCCGTGATTGCCCATCCCGACAAGAAGATAGCGGCTTCCATTTTATGATGAATTTTCCGGGAGAGCGAATCAGGTATAGCCATGGAGAAAGGAGACAGCATTGTTAGCTCTTGAGAGAAGAAATCTGATACTGGAAAAACTGCAGATAGAAAAACGGGTCGTTGTCAGTGAGCTTAGCCAGCTTTACGGTGTTTCCGAGGAGACGATACGCCGGGATCTGGAGAAGCTGGAGAACGACGGCCTGGCGATCAAGAGCTACGGCGGAGCTGTCATTAATGAAAACAGCAGCATGGATATGCCTTTTAATATCCGTAAAAACCATAATGTGGCGGGTAAGCAGAAGATTGCCGAGCTGGCGGTAAAGCTGGTGGAGGATGGCGATCATGTCATGCTGGATGCCAGCAGTACAAGCGTGTATATTGCAAAAGCATTGAAGCAGAAGGGGCGTCTGACAGTGGTAACCAATTCTCTGGAAGCGATTATTGAGCTGTCGGATGTCTCCGGATGGGATATCATTTCCACGGGAGGACTTCTGAAAGAAGGGTATCTGGCTTTGCTTGGCGACGCGGCCCGGATGGGTGTGGAAAAGTATTGTGCAGACAAACTGTTCCTCTCCTGTAAAGGCTTAAGTATGGAATATGGTTTTACGGACCCTCAGGAAGTATTTGCCGAGGTGAAAAAAGCAATGATCCGTTCTTCCCAAAAAGTGTATCTGGCTGTGGACCATTCGAAATTTGATCAGGATACATTTTGCAGAATCGATACTTTTGCCGGACTGTCCGGTGTGATTACGGATCAGGAGCCGGAGACAAAGTGGATCAGGCTTTTTGCGGGCCTGGGTGTGGAATGCATCTTTCCGCCGGGAAAAACGGTAAATTGACGGACGGATGCCGTGAAAGCACCAAGCAGTTATAAAGTTTGAGAGGGCGCTATGAATACATTTAAGATTCTCACGACGATCCATTTCGGCGACAATGCCCTGGATCGTCTGAAAGATATTCCTTATAATCGGATTATGATTATTACCGATCCCTATGTGAAACAGAGCGGTATGGTTGACTATATCACCAGACCTCTTGATTCCGCGGGAAAAAATTACACGATTTTCAGCGACGTGGTTCCGGACGCGCCGATCGATAAGATTTCGGAGGGCGTGAAAGCTTTTTTGCAGTATCGGCCGGACGCGATCGTGGCGGTGGGCGGAGGTTCGGCTATTGATTCCTCCAAGTCTATCCGCGAATTTGCGTTGCAGATTGATCACTATGGCGATGTGGGGCTGATTGCCATTCCCACCACCAGCGGAACAGGTTCGGAGGTAACGGCTTTCGCTGTGGTTAACGATACCAGTGCGAAAGTGAAATATCCGCTGGTATCCGACAGCCTGACCGCCGATGAGGCGATTCTGGATGCAGAGCTGGTAAAGAGCGTTCCCCCGGCCGTCACGGCGGATACGGGCATGGATGTATTTACCCATGCGCTGGAATCCTATGTCAGCACGAACCACAATGAATTTTCTGCGGCGCTGGCGGAGAAGTCCATGGAGATCTGCAGCGTATTTCTGCTGCGGACGTACTACGACGGCAGCGATATGCACGCCAGACAGAAAATGCATGTGGCTTCCTGTCTGGCAGGGCTGGCTTTTAATACGGCCTCCCTGGGGATCAATCACAGCCTGGCCCATCAGCTGGGCGCCAGATTCCATATTCCTCACGGGCGTGCCAACGCGATGCTGCTGCCCTATATTATTGAGTTCAACTCGAACATTAATCACAGCAGCCGCAGTCAGAAAGAATATCTGCCCGCTGTGGAGCGTTATGCGTCGGCGGCTCATATCCTGGGGCTGTCCAGTTATAATCCGGTCATGGGCGTGCGTTCCCTGGTGAACTGGACACAGTTTATGATGAAAGAGATGAATATCCCCATGAGCATTTCGGAGATGAAGACCATCGACGCCGTGCAATATTTTGACGCACTGGACGAGATGGCGGAAAATGCTCTGAAGGATGCATGCACAGCTACGAATCCGAGGCCGGTCACAGTGGAGGAGATCAAACATATTTACGCGAAACTGTGGTAAGAAAATCCCGCAAAAGCATTTACGCTGATGCGGGATTTTTTAACTTGGAGCTTACGGGTGCTGCGTATATTTGCCCGGTGTAACTCCCTTATACCTCTTAAAGGTCTTGATAAAATAGCTCAGATCATTAAATCCGCAGCTGAACGCCACATCCGTCACGGAACTGTGGGAGGTGGAGAGCAGGAAAGCGGCGTGTTCCACCCTCTGATAATTCAGATAATCCATAGGCGTTTTGTGGGTCATATCCATAAAAAAACGGCAGAAATATTTTGGCGACATGCTGGCGGCCCGGGACATTTGTTCTAGCGAGATCGTATTCTGATAATTGGCCTCAATATATTCCAATACCTGTTTGAACTGCATGATTTTTTTATAATCCCGGAGGGACTGGGGCGGTTCTTCAAAATAGAAGTGGTGGGAAAATACAGCGCCGAAAAACTGGTAGAATCCGCCGAATACCTGCAGTTCGTATCCCCTGGGATGTTTCACAAAAGCGTCAAAGACACTGTCCATGATTGACCATATCGTATGATGTTTCTGATCAAAATGATGGTAGATCTGCGCCCGATGGTCGATGATTTTCTGAATATAGGGCTGGCAGGCCCCGTTCTGTTTCAAAAAGCAGTTCATATCAAAGACAATACATTCATAAATACAGGAATCCGGCACGCCGGAGTGCAGAATTCCGCTGTTAATAAAAATGACTTCGCCGGCTTTTGCCGTAAAATCCTTTTCGTCAAGGGTGACATGAAAAGTCCCTTTTACTATACGGATGATCTCATATTCTACATGCCAGTGGTAGGACATCACATACTGGGGATGGGTGTTGTCCACATGGTAAAATTCAAAGGGGAAATCATAGGTTCCCCGCTGCTTATCCTCGTTGAAATGTAAATATTGCACAAAAAAACCTCCGAAATTTCCACACGTAAAAATATAAAAGGTGAATATTTTTATATTTTTGACCATTATATCACAAGTCAGAGAGAGGAATCAATGATATGATTATACCATCAGTAAATAAGTGGTCTGGGGTGAAAACAGGGCCGCTTACAAAATGAATGGAGGTATTTCTTATGGCAAAAAACAGATTTATTGGTGAATTTCCGGTAATTGGTATCCGTCCCACCATCGACGGGCGCAGGGGCAAGCTGAAAGTGCGTGAGTCTCTGGAAGAGCAGACCATGAATATGGCAAAATCTGCCGCCAAATTACTGGAAGATAATCTGAAATACGCAAATGGCGAGCCGGTGAAAGTTATTATCGCCGATACGACCATCGGCCGTGTGGCTGAGGCCGCCGCCTGCCAGGAAAAGTTTGAGAAAGCCGGCGTTGCCATAACGCTGACGGTAACTCCCTGCTGGTGTTATGGTTCCGAGACAATGGATATGGACCGCAACACGATCAAGGCCGTGTGGGGCTTCAACGGTACAGAGAGGCCCGGCGCCGTGTATCTGGCATCCGTGCTGGCTACACATGCCCAGAAAGGCCTTCCGGCTTTCGGTATCTACGGCCATGAGGTATGCGAGGCGGACGATACCAGGATTCCCGATGACGTACAGGAGAAGATTCTCCGCTTTGCCCGCGCCGCTGTGGCCGTCGCGACGATGAAAGGCAAATCCTATCTGCAGATCGGTTCCGTTACCATGGGTATCGGCGGCTCCATCATCGATCAGGATTTCATCGAGTCTTATCTGGGTATGCGCGTAGAGTCTGTGGACGAGGTGGAGATCCTTCGCCGTATGGACGAGCATGTGTACAATGAGGATGAGTATCAGAAAGCGCTGGCCTGGGTGAAAGAGTACTGCAAGGAAGGCTTTGATAAGAATCCTGACTTCGTTAAGGCATCCGACGAGCAGAAAGTACAGACCTGGGAGTTCCTGGCCAAGATGGCTGTGATCATCGAGGATCTGTATCAGGGAAATCCGAACCTGCCCGAGGGCTGTGAAGAAGAGGCTGTGGGCCACAACGCGATCTGCGGCGGGTTCCAGGGCCAGAGACAGTGGACAGACTGGAAGCCGAACTGTGATTTCCCGGAGGCTATTTTGAATACTTCCTTTGACTGGAACGGCCCGAGAGAGCCCTTTGTCTTGGCTACGGAGAATGACGTGCTGAATGGCCTCGGTATGCTGTTTATGAACCTTCTGACCAACCGTGCCCAGATGTTTGCCGATGTGCGTACATACTGGAGCGGTTCTGCCGTGAAGAGAGCCACCGGCTATGATCTGGAAGGTAAGGCAAAAGAGGCGGACGGATTTATCCATCTGATCAATTCCGGCGCCTGCTGCCTGGACGCCTGCGGCGAGGTGAAGGACGAGAACGGCAACGGTATCATGAAAGAGTGGTACGATGTCACGGAAGAGGATATGAAGACGATTATGGGAGCCACCGAGTGGTGCGCAGCCGATAACGGTTATTTCCGCGGCGGCGGATTCTCATCCCGGTTCCTGACCAGGGCTGAGATGCCTGCCACGATGATCCGTCTGAATCTGGTGCGCGGCTTAGGGCCGGTGCTGCAGATCGCCGAGGGCTGGACTGTGGCTCTGCCGGATGATGTGTCCGACAAGATCTGGAAACGTACCGACTATACATGGCCCTGTACCTGGTTTGCTCCGCGTACAGACGGCGTAGAGGGCAGCCCCTTCAAGACCGCTTACGAGGTTATGAACAACTGGGGAGCTAACCATGGCGCTATCAGCTACGGCCATATTGGTGCTGATCTGATCACCATGTGCTCCATGCTGCGGATTCCGGTATGCATGCACAATGTGCCCAGCGAGAAGATCTTCCGTCCGGCTGCATGGAATGCCTTCGGTATGGACAAAGAAGGCGCCGACTACAGAGCCTGCGCAAACTTCGGTCCTTTCTATAAGAAATAAATAAGTGAATGAATAATTGAGAAGAAGGCCGCAGTTTTCATGACTGCGGTCTTTTTTCACGGGCGGTTTCCGGGTTTACGTTTCGGATAGGGATTTTCACTGATAATCCGATGCAGCCTTCCATTTGTCCGGTGTTGACTTTTTGACAAACGGAATTTAATCAGCGAACGACCTCATAACGCAACCGTAAATAGGAATTCTCCAAAACCACACATTCTTGCAGTTTCAGAACGCCCAATTTTGACAATTCTCTTTGTGAAGACAAGGATTTACCGTCAATTAACGTAGAGGTATCTTTGCCGCCAATCAAAATCGGAGCGACGACAATGTCGACATAATCAAATAGTTTCTCACGAAGAAGTAAGCCGTTTAGCGTCCCGCCAGTCTGTATCGTTATTCTCTCACAGCCATATTCTGATTTGAGCTTTATAAGCGCATTTTTCAGCGATAATTCTTCTTGATATAGGATGTGAAGATGATCATCCGCTATGTTATACGCAGGGTGTTTTGCATTTGACGTAACCAACACAAACTTTTTTGATAAAGCACAGAAATACCGAATACCGTTTTCATTCAAATGTCTGTTATCTATGACCACAAAGGACACGGGCGTTCTGTTTGGCGTTTCCTTTGTATTGGCGCCAATTTTGGCTTGAACCCGGCCGGAATTGAGCGTCCATAAATCGGTGGTCTGCTCTATTTCATAGTATTGATGCAGGCCTTCGCTGACCCCTGCAATTTGGGGAAAATCTTTGTCCACATCTAAATCGTCCGTTGCGCCGGTGCTTATTTTTCCGTCAACCGACATCAGCATAAATAATGTTGTAACAGGTCTGTTCATTTTAGCGCTCCTGAATGGTGGTTTTTTGTTTTAGTGTTTCACTATTTTATCATGCAGTCCTGTTTTTCTCAATAAAAACAGAATTATTTGGCAGAACCTAAAGCGAAAAAGGCCGGAAACACGGAAAAATGTCATGATCTGATGCGGATGGTGACAGATGAGAGGCAAAAAGAAACTTGCGAAACCAGGTATAGTCTGTTAAAATAGGAAAATAATACTAGAGTGTATCTGAAAGTACATTTCTGTCCGGCAGAAAGAGATTTTCAGAGATATTCTGACAGAATGCAGAAGGAGATATGAGTATGAGCGACAGAGTTACATTTGATTATTCAAAGGCTGCAAGCTTTGTGGCGGAGTCCGAGGTGGCTTCGATGAAGAAGATTGCTCTGGATGCCAAGGAGACGCTTTTGTCCCGGACGGGAGCGGGCAATGATTTCCTGGGTTGGATTGATCTTCCGGTGGATTACGATAAGGAAGAATTCTCCCGGATCAAGAAAGCTGCCCAGAAGATTCAGAACGACAGTGAAGTGTTCTTGGTCATCGGTATCGGCGGTTCCTATTTGGGAGCCAGGGCGGCCATTGAATTCCTCCGTCATGGATTCTACAATATGGTTTCCAAGGAGATCCGTAAGACGCCGGAGATCTATTTCCTGGGCAACAGCATCAGCAGTACATACATGGTGCAGCTGATGGACGTGATCGGTGATCGTGATTTTTCTGTGAATGTAATTTCCAAATCCGGTACGACGACGGAGCCTGCCATCGCTTTCCGTATTTTCAAAGCCAAGCTGGAAGAGAAATATGGCAAGGCTGAGGCCGCCAAGAGAATTTACGCCACCACAGACAAGGCCAGAGGAGCTTTAAAGAAGCTGGCCACAGAGGAAGGTTATGAAACCTTCGTGGTTCCGGACGATGTAGGCGGCCGTTATTCCGGTTTGACAGCCGTAGGTCTCCTGCCCATCGCGGTCAGCGGAGCGGATCTTGACAAGCTGATGGAAGGTGCGGCTGCCGGCAGGAAGCGCGCGCTGGAGGCGGATTTTGAGGATAACGACGCACTGAAATATGCGGCTCTGAGAAATATTCTGCACAGAAAGGGCAAATCGGTAGAAGTCCTGGCCAACTATGAGCCCAGCCTGCACTATGTGTCCGAGTGGTGGAAACAGCTCTACGGCGAGAGCGAGGGCAAGGACCAGAAAGGTATCTTCCCGGCATCCGTTGACCTGACCACCGATCTGCACTCCATGGGGCAGTTCATTCAGGACGGCAGCAGGATTATGTTTGAGACAGTGCTGAATGTGGAAGAGCCGCGGTGCGAGCTGACTATTGACGAAGAGCCGGTGGATCTGGACGGTTTGAACTATCTGGCCGGTAAGACTGTTGATTTTGTGAATAAGAACGCTATGAACGGCACAATCCTGGCCCATACCGACGGAAACGTACCGAATCTGGTGGTGAATGTACCGAAGCAGGATGAGTTCTCTCTCGGGGAGCTGTTCTATTTCTTTGAGTTTGCCTGCGGCGTCAGCGGCTATATTCTGGGTGTGAACCCGTTCAACCAGCCGGGCGTGGAGAGCTACAAGAGAAATATGTTTGCGCTTCTCGGCAAGCCGGGATATGAGAAGGAGAGAGAAGAGCTGATTAAGAGGCTGTAAAATACGGCGATAGATCGTAACGGGAGACACTGCAAAGAAAAGAGCGACGGAACATCGATTTTTGCGGCGTCTCCCTATCTGTGTGTACTTTTGAGGGTGGTTTGGAATGGTTCTTTCTCTTTCTGATTGCCGGTTCTGAGAAAGGAAAATTCCAAACTGCCTGTGTGAATATGAATGTTATGATTCTATAGGCAGAGTGTTTCTATGAATATTAGGAGGATATTAATATGTGCGGAATAGTAGGATATATCGGCGAAAATCAGGCTGCGCCGATTTTGCTGGAAGGGTTGTCCAAGCTGGAATACCGTGGATATGATTCGGCGGGAATCTCTGTCCGTGACGGCGCAGGCAAAACGGTGGTGGTGAAGGCGAAGGGCAGACTGAAGGTGCTGGCTGAAAAGACCAATGACGGCCTGGCTATCAAAGGCTGCTGCGGGATCGGCCATACCCGCTGGGCTACCCACGGGGAGCCGTCCGAGACGAACGCCCATCCCCACACTTCGGAGGATCAGTCGGTGGTGGCGGTCCACAACGGCATCATTGAAAATTATCAGGAGCTGAAAGCCAAACTGACAAAAAAGGGTTACCATTTTTACTCACAGACGGATACGGAAATTGCGGTCAATTTGATCGATTATTATTATAAAAAGAGCGGACAGGACCCGGTCGATGCCCTCTCTCGGGCTATGATGCGCATCAGGGGTTCCTATGCCCTGGCGGTTATGTTCCAGGATTACCCGGAGGAGATCTATACGGCCCGCAAAGACAGCCCCATGATCATCGGCGTAGACGGCGGGGATGTGTACATTGCTTCCGACGTACCGGCGATCCTCAAATATTCCCGTAATGTGTATTATATCAATAATATGGAAATCGCTCACATTGAGCGGGGAAAAGTTACTTTCTTCAATATAGATAAAGAAGAGATCGGAAAAGAACTCACGGAGATTAAGTGGGATCAGGAAGCGGCGGAAAAGGGCGGATACGAGCATTATATGATGAAGGAGATCCATGAGCAGCCTAAGGCGGTGTTGGATACCCTGAATTCTGTTATCCATGATGGTAATATTGATTTATCCGATGTGGGGCTGTCCGACGAGGATATCCGGAAAATCAGCCGGATCTATATTGTGGCCTGTGGTTCTGCCTATCATGTGGGTATTGCTCTCCAGTATGTGATGGAAGATATGGCCAAGATTCCAGTGAGTGTGGAGCTGGCGTCAGAATTCCGCTACCGTAAACCCATGCTGGACCCGGACGGCCTGGTAGTAGTGATCAGCCAGTCCGGCGAGACGGCAGACAGTATTGCCGCTCTTCGGGAGGCAAAGGACAGGGGCATCCAGACCCTTGGCATAGTAAATGTGGTGGGCTCATCCATCGCCAGGGAGGCGGATAAAGTATTTTATACTCTGGCTGGTCCGGAAATTGCCGTGGCCACTACCAAAGCTTACAGCGCCCAGCTCATAGCCGGATATCTGCTGGCGGTTCGTTTTGCCATGGCGAAGGAGACGATCACAGAGGGACAGTACCGGGAGATGATCGATGAGCTGCTGACGCTGCCGGATAAGATCAAAAAGGTTCTGGACGATAAAGAGCGTATTCAGTGGTTTGCCTCCAAATATTCCAATGCCAGGGATATCTTTTTCGTGGGCAGGGGCATTGACTATGCCATCAGCATGGAGGGCAGCCTGAAAATGAAGGAGATCAGCTACGTCCATTCCGAGGCTTATGCGGCGGGCGAGCTCAAACACGGTACCATCAGCCTGATCGAGGACGGCACTCTGGTGATCGGGGTGCTGACCCAGCAGAATCTGTACGAGAAGATGATCAGCAATCTGCTGGAGGTGAAAAGCCGCGGCGCATACCTGATGGGGCTTACGACCTACGGCAATTACAGTGTGGAGGACACCACGGACTTCACCGTGTACATTCCCCGGACGAATCCCTATTTTACGACCTCGCTGGCCATCATACCGCTGCAGCTGATGGGGTATTATGTCAGCGTATCTAAAGGACTGGATGTGGATAAGCCGAGGAATCTGGCCAAGAGCGTGACTGTGGAGTAAAAGATGTAAAGATATTGAGGATATTACTGATAAGCCCGCCTTTTGGCGGGCTTATTTGACTTAGCGGAAGCGTGGCGGCAAAGAGACTTCCCTGTTCCGGCAGACTTGTTATTTCAAGTATTCCATGATTTGGTGATATAATTAAATATTTAGCAGAACTTTCACTTCAAATATCTGATCTTCACAGCGGATATCGAGAAATCCGTCATATTTCTCTGTGATCAGCTGCACGGACTTTAGTCCCTGTCCCTCCCCTTCATGTTTTGAGGAGAGCAGACGGCCGTCTTTTCTGTTGAGCGGTTCGTCGCAGGGATTGGAGATCTGCAGGGCGATGACACGCTCGGCGGTCTGGCCTATTTTCAGAGTGAGGCGACGCCTGTCCTCTGAAAGAGACTTGCAGCCATCTATGGCATTTTCCAGAAGGTTCCCCAAAAGGACGCAGAAATCGATATCTTCTACAAAATGATGTTCCCGCAGCCGTATGTTCAGATCGGCTGATATGCCAAGTTCCTGGCATACGGAGGCATAGTGGTTCAGGAGCGCGTTGACTGCGGAGGAGGAGCAATAGCGGACGGGCGTGTCGGAGACGCTGGCGATATATTGCTCCAGATATTTTTCCAATTTTATATACTGCTGTTTTTTCAGCATGGCGGTGAGGACGGTGAGCTGATAGCGGAAATCGTGGCGCAGGCGGCTCGTTTCCTGCATGTAGGTCTGCAGCCGGTGATATTGCTGCGCCTGTATTTCAAGATTGGCGGCTTTCCGGATCATTTTCTGGTTTTCCACGATGCTGTAAGCAATTTTGTAAAACAGAACGTAAATGAAAAGCATAAGGAGCGACAGAACGGCAATGGTGACGCCATATACTTCATAGAAACGTCCACGTCCGGCGCGCATGACGCTGTTGTCGTAGGGGACGAAAACAGACGCAAATATCATAAAGCCAAAGGGAATCAGCCAGATCGTTCTCCAAATCGTTTCTACATAGAAATGATGGACAAGCCATCCGAGATATTTTCTGGCAGGATAGGCGAGGATAAGAACCAGAAAAGATTCAAAGGCAACCTGGAAAAGCAGAGAATCCAGATATACGGGATTTTCTATGACGGAAGCGGGGTGCAGGACAATATCGATGAATTTATGATACAGATAGCCAAGGCTTCCGATCAAACAGGCGGTCGTAAAGATGAACCAGAGATGGGAGCGTTTCAGCGCAATCTCTTTTTGATAGAGGTAAAAGAAAAAGAGAATGCACAGATACGTGTTCAATTTATCCGCAATGATCGGGGGAAGCGTGAGATAGAGAAGAAACATGACGAATTCCGCAGCGATAAAAGAGGCGGCTACTTTCAAAAGCAGGCGCTGCGAAGATGTTTTTACATCCTGCCAGACCGGAAGGAAGCAAAAGACGATCAGCGGTATGATGATCAAGGTGGATCGTGCATGCATGGCGGCATTCAGTAAATTTTCCATCAATATACCTCCTCGTTTAGTTTTTTGAACTGATGGTCGTGGAACCGCCGCATGATTTCTGCATGATTCCGCCTTCGGACAGGAAAGGACTGGCCGTTTGTCATGACAAAGACATCCCGGTCTGCCTGCCTGATAAAGTCCATATTCAGAAGGATGCCTCTGTTGCAGAGAAGGAATCGGCTTTCCTCTTCCAGGAGGGCGCACAGGGAGGAAAAAGTGACGCGGTAGCGCGTTTCCTGACCGTTTGCCAGTGTAAAGAACGTGTATTTGTCATGGGAAACCAGATATTGGATTTTAGACAGAGGCAGTCGTACCTTTTGCTTCCCACTGTAAAATTCCAGCATCTTTGGCTGATGACGCAGCTTTTTCCGGGCAGTATCCAGCGTTTCTTCCAGCCTTGCGTAATCCAATGCTTTCTTTTCAATATAATCGAAGCAGGCGTGCATCTGTACGGCGCGCCAGATATCTTCTCTGCTGGTTGTCAGGAAAATGACCAGGGCCTCGGCGTTTCGTCCGGTCAGACGGCGGGCCGTCTCAACGCCATCGGTTTGTTCCAGATAGATATCCATAAATACGAGATGGTATTTTTCACAGGGGGACGCCAGCAATGCTTCACCGGAGCTGTAGCGGGAGATATTTAGCTTCAGTGAATGATGCTCCTGATATCGGTTCAAAAAAGTGGTCAGACGGTCAGCGTCCGGGTCTCTGTCTTCAACAATCGCTATATTCATTTCTTCTCCCAATCTATCATTTAATTAAGCTTATTTTACAGGAAAGAATCGTTTCCCGCCATTATTTCTTTTTTCTTTTACGCCAAAAACGGTCGATTCGCGCCAAATCGAAAAACTCGGAAGGCAGGTATCGTATAATGTCAGGGTAAAACTCCTCACGATATGCAGGAAAATAGATTTGGTAAGAGACAGGAGGAAGATGATATGGACGGGAAAAACGGATGCAGATGGCGAACTGGTCTGTTGTGTCTGTTGGCGGCAGGCTTGCTGGCCTGCTGTGTGCCTTTGACGGCGCTGGCTTCTGAGGGAGACAGGGCGGGGATCGAAAAGATGTCCGTGCGTCAGGCGGGTCTCCGGGCGGATGAAACGGATAAGTCCGGCGGACTGGATTTTGAATGGTTATACCAGGTGCCGAAAACAAAAACGGTCTATACGGCCGGAAGCGGCCGGATGACCTGGACGCCGGAGATGTCAGGAAATCAGGTGGTCGGCGGGACCCTTGTGTTGAAAGACGCGGTGATTAACAACAGTGGAGGGATGGGAATCAATTTTCCCGTGCCGATTACTATTAAAGTGGAGGGTGAAAACCGGATTACCTCGTCTTCTATGGGGATATGTCTGCTGAATAAAGAAACGGGGAACCCTGCGAAATTACAAATAGAAGGTTCCGGTTCCCTGATGATTAACAGCCAAGGTCACGGTATACAGGCCAGCGGAGGTGTTTCCGTGGATACGGTTCGCCTGGAAATTCTGTATGGGTCGCAGGGAAAAATCTGCAGCGGGGTATACGGAACGACGGGAGATGTGGTGATCCAAAACTGTGAGTGGGTAAAGGTGAAGAATAATCCGGGGATTGGAACGAACAGCGGAGCCATTGTTTCGTCGCAGTCCGGGAATGGGACCGTGCGGATTGAGAACAGCCATGTGGTCATCATGAATGAGGGCGGCGCGGCGATAGCCCCGCCCAGCGGCAGGATAGAACTTTTGTCCAGTGATGTGAGGGCAATCGGAAATACCAGCAGCAGCGGAGCTTCGGGAACATTGAGCTTCGCAAAATTTGAAATGGACGGAGGAACCCTGTATGCAGATAATAAGGGAAGTGACAATGAAATCCCGCTTGTTTTTGACCACCGGGTAACGATGAAAAACGGCGCTGTCCTGTATGGCGCCCGCAGCAATTATGTGCTTCCCCTGGAAGGGGATTGCGTCTGGTACATAGGATGCGGCTACAATGAAAATACGGATACGGTCACTGTGCCGGGCAGCGGTTATGTTTTTGGCGAAGTGGTTTGGAATGAAAATCTATATTTGAAAGAGGGGAAAGCACTTGCCATTGGTACATACAGTCAGGAGAAGTCTTCGCTTATTATTCCGAGAGTAATGACCGTGGATATGCCTGCGGGAAGTAAAATTCGTGTGGTTTACAGCGAAAATGGGGCAGAAAGCGAGTTTGTGATCGAGGGAACACTGCATGTCGGAACAAAATGCGAGGTGATCTGCGACAATAAATCCACCATTGTCAATAAAGGTACGCTGGATGTGTATAAAGAAGGCGTTTTTCAGAACCAAAACCGTTTGGAGAACAGTGGGACTATCAATATAGAGGGGAACTTTTCGAGTATTCTGCTGACCGGCTATGACGCTGCTATTGTGAATACCGGGGTGATCAATGGTTTTATTATAGAGATGTATGATGACCGGTATGTAAATGTAGCCAGTGGGAAAACTGTTTTGTCAGGGACAACGCTGACATTGGGAAAAAGCGTCTCCGCAGACGGAAAGAAAGATCGTATATTAAAGGTTCCGGACGGAGCGGGACTGACAGTAGAAAAAGGGGGAATTATTGATGCGAAGACCAATGTGACTATGGATACCGTATCCGATTACATAGACCTCAGCGATACCATCGTAGTAAACGGCGAATTATGGCTTCCAGAAGATACTCCAGAGGAAGTTTTGGCTCAAATTGCGGATAAGGTTATCGGGAACGGAAGTATTGTGACCGGAAACGCAAAGAAATGTATTGTTTCCATAGATATAGGCGGACAATCAAAGACACAGTTCGTGGAGCAGGGCGGCACGGTGAACCTGGCGGAGAAGCCGGTCAGGGACGGCTATAATTTTGCCGGGTGGTATGTGAAGGAAGGCGGCGGCCTCAAACCGTTTGATCTGACGACGCCGGTTAAGCAGTCCATGGAAATTATTTCCAAATGGGTCGGCGTCAACAAATGGGTAACGCCGCTTGCGATCAAGGGCTGGGTGTATGGGGAGAAAGCCAACGGGCCGAAGGCGGAACCAAGATTTGGAAAGGTCTATTACCGGTATGGTAAGAATGTGGACGAAAAATTTACCGGTACCGTGCCGTCAGAAGCGGGAACATGGTATGTAAAGGCGTATGTAGACGGGACGGAAGAATACACGTCCATGGAAAGCTCCGCGGTGTCTTTCCGGATTGATCCGAAGGCTTATAAGGAGGGCGGCAGCATTGTGATTTCGGCGGTCAGCAATGCGGAGACCGTAAAAAATCTCGTGATCAAAGACGGCGCGAAAGAGCTGGTAAAAGGCAAAGATTATACGGTGACGACCGTTGAAAGCGGAAATAAAGTGATCGTAACCGTCACATTCCAGGGGAATTACAGCGGGAGCGCAACCAGAGAGTATCCGGTTGCAGGGTCAAATCCGGCAGAACCGGAAAAGCCGGCGCAACCGGAAAAGCCGACACAACCGGAAAAGCCGACACAACCGGAAAAACCCGCGGAGCCCAAAATGGACGTCACGGGGAATACGGTATTGCTCAATAACAAGGCAAAAGCGGTTTTCTCCGGTACAAAGATAAAAGTGACATGGGGCAGGGTAAGCAAAGCGACGGGATATGACGTTTACGCGGAACAGTGCGGGAAAACCATAAAACTTATAAAGACCGTCAAGGGCAGCAAAAATACCGCTTACACTGTCAAGAAGATCGGGAAGAAGAAAATCAGCAGTAAGAAAAATTATAAGATAAAGATACGCGCATATCGCACGGTAAAAGGGAAAAAGCAGGTCATCGGCAGCAGCCTGACGCTTCATGTTGTCGGGAAAAACAAAAAGGGCTATACAAATGCCAGGAGTATGAAAGTCTCCGTCTCAAAATTTACGGTGAAAAAAGGCGCGACCAAGAAGATAAAAGCCATGGCGGTAAAGCAGGACGCAAAGAAAAAGCTGCTTCCGAAAAAGCATGTCGCCACATACCGCTATTATTCCACCAATAAGAGTATTGCGACAGTCTCGGCAAGCGGAAAAGTAAAGGGCAGGAAAAAAGGCGTATGCACCGTCTATGCGGTGGCGGCCAACGGCGTGAAGAAAGGAGTAAAAGTAACGGTAAAATAAGGTTTGATGAAAGGATAGAACGGCGGCGGGCCTGACAGCGGTCCCGCCGCCTGTTTTTTGCCTATATGAAAATCCCATACATAAAAAATGGTATTCCTGTCAAAATAGTGACAGGAAGGCAGAAAATGGTATATGTCACCATTTGTTAGTGACAAAAGTGACATATCCTGTGGTTGCTATTCGGAGAGATTGCATATAAAATAATAGCATGGGAGAGAGATTATGGCAAATATCAATAAGGGCGGCGAGAAACGGAAAAGTCTCTCCGAACGCCAGAAAAAAATTCTTCAGATATTGGTCAAAATGGCGCCGAATCCGGTGACGGTCTCCGTGATCTCCGAGCGGCTGAGTGTCTCGTCCCGCACGATTTTGCGGGATGTGGCGGTTCTGGAAAAGTGGATGGATGAAAATGATTTCCGTTTCAGCAGCAAGCCGGGGGTGGGGCTGGCCATCCATGAGGACGCGGAACAGCTTCAATTTATAGGAGAGCTTCTGGAGGCGGAGGACGGCGCGCCGATGTGCGGGCGTCAGGAACGGCGCAGGCAGATCCTGGGTGATCTCTTTTTCGCGGACGGTCCCGTAAAGGCGTATGTGTTTGCCGCGGGCTATCACATTTCCGAGCGGACGCTGTATGAGGATCTGGATGTCCTGGACGGCTGGCTGGCTGCTTACGAGATTGAGCTGGTGCGCAGGCCGGGGATGGGGATCTTTCTGAGGGGAAGCGAGGTTTCCCTGAGGCAGGCCATTTTCAATTCCGTATTTGAATTCTATGATCTGGACAGAATCCTGGGGATTTTGTCCGAGTATCCGGCGAAGGAAAAACGGGCGGAGCCTCAGACAAGAAATGATATGCCCGTCTTTCTTGACACGGAGACGGCCATGGAGGCGCGCAGACTTCTGGATGAGAGTGAAAAGAGGCTGCAGGTCCGCTACACGGACAGCGGAGCCATGGATCTGATTATACGGATCGCCCTGGTGATCCATCGTATGCGGCAGGGACAGACGATTACTCAGCCGCTGGAAGATTGGGAACACTGGGTTTCTTTGCCGGAGTTTGCGGTGGCGGAGTATATGGAGGAGGGAATCTGTCGCAGATATTCTCTAAAACCTTCTGCCTATGAGCGAGGTTACATAGCGGCTCATTTGTCTCTGGCCCGTATCTGGTTTCGGGCATCCGGCAGTGCGGACCCCCTGGAGACCATGAATGTGCGCCAGATCGTCATGTCCATGACGGGGGTTGCGGAACGGCTCACGGGGATTCCGTTTAAATCCTGTGGTACGATGGTCGAGGATCTGGTGAACCATGTCAGTACCATGTTAAAGAGGATACCCATGAATATGATCGTGGAGAATTCTCAGACCGAGGAAGTCCGGCAGAGTTACCCGGAGATCTATTCGGCGGTGGAGACTGCCTGTCAGGTGCTGAAAGAATGGGTGGCGCCCCATGAGGTGCAGGCGGCGGATGTGGGACTGATCGCGATGCATTTTGCGGCGGCGGCGGAGAGACTTCAGGAAAACGCCCAGAAAATCGCGGTGGTGGTGGTATGCCCCACCGGCGTGGGCAGTTCCCGGATGCTGGCGGCCAGCCTGGCCAAAGCTTTTCATAACATAGAGATCCGTGATGTGATTTCGGCCTTTTCCATTGATAAGGAAAAGCTGCGCAGGCAGGGAATCGACCTAATTATTTCCACCATAGAGCTGCATACGGATTTTCCCTGGCTGTGTGTGGGAAAGGTGCTGCGGGTGCAGGATAAGATGATGCTGCAGCGGGAGATGGAGACCATCAATCGCAATCGCCTGCAGCAGAAAACCAGGCGTCCCGATCAGGTGGCGGTGAAGGACAGGGCGGACATATGCCGGATTTCCGGTATCGGCGCGGAAATCGTGGAAATCCTGCAGAACTTTAAGATTGTGGATGTACGGAGTGTACAGAACCGTCGGGAGCTCATTGAGCAGGCGTCCCTGGTATTCGCGCCGGATCAGGCCGTGGCAAAGAGGATTGCCCGGGGTTTTCGGCGGCGGGAGGAGCTGGGAGATACTTTTATTGAGGGGATGAATATCTGCCTGTTCCACTGTAAGACGGATGTGGTGAGTCACAGCCGGTTTGGCTATTTGCGTCTGTTATCCCCGCTGCAGGCCGGAGCGTTTACCATAGAAGGCGCGGTGATCATGCTGGCGCCGGAGGGCGAGCAGTACCTGGAGCCCGTCAGCAGGCTCAGCGCGTTATTGATAGAAGAAGAACGATTTTTCCAGGCGCTTCGAGGCGGCGACACGTCGGGGGGCACGGCGCTGGCCGAGCAGGCGCTTGTAAAATATTTTCAACATGCTATATCAAAAAGAAGAGGAGGAATTGAGTGAGATGAAAAACAAAGTACAGGCATTTGGAAAGTTTCTTTCCGGAATGGTCATGCCGAATATCGGCGCCTTTATCGCATGGGGATTTTTGGCGGCGCTGTTCATTGACACCGGTTGGATTCCCAACGCTCAGTTAAGTTCTATGGTCAGTCCGGTTTTGACATACCTGCTGCCGATCCTGATCGCCAGCCAGGGCGGAAAGATGGTGGGCGGCGACAGAGGACGTGTGATCGGCGCTATCGCCGTGGTCGGCTGTATCTGCGGGTCCGAGTATACCATGCTGATGGGCGCTATGGTGATGGGCCCCCTGGCCGGCTGGGTGATCAAGAAATTTGACGAGGCCATGGACGGCCATATGCCCACCGGTTTTGAGATGCTGATCAACAACTTTTCCGTAGGTATCCTGGGTCTTATTTTGGCTATCCTGGGCTATTACGGGATCGGCCCGATCATGTCGGCGATTTTAGGCGTGTTGGCCGCGGGCGTGAATGTTTTGATTAACAATAGCCTGCTGCCTCTGGTATCGGTGTTCCTGGAGCCGGCCAAGGTGCTGTTTTTAAATAACGCCATCAATCACGGCGTGTTTACCCCCTTGGGCAGCCAGCAGGTGGAGGAGCTGGGACGGTCGATCATGTATATGCTGGAGTCTAATCCCGGCCCGGGCCTGGGCGTGCTGTTGGCCTATTGGGCGTTCTCCAAAGATCCGGCTACCAAAAGTTCCGCGCCAGGTGCGGTTATTATCCATTTCCTCGGCGGCATCCACGAGATTTATTTTCCGTATGTGTTGATGAATCCCATAGTCATTGTGGCTCCCATGGCAGGTAATGCCTGCGCTATTTTGTTCTATCTGATTACCGGCGCCGGATTGAACGGCCCCGCCTCGCCAGGTTCCATTATCGCATTTATGATGATGACTCCGAAAACGCAGATGCTGGTTTCTGCTCTGGGCGTACTGATCGCGGCAGGCGTTTCTTTCTTGGTTGCCAGCCCGATTATCCGTGCTTCGGGGAGCAAGAGTCTGGCTGAGGCCCAGAGTCAGGTAAGCTCCATGAAAGCGGAAGCTAAAGGGCAGACGGCCCCCGCCGGCGCAGTAAAGGTCACTGGTGAGATCCGCAAAATCGTATTCGCCTGCGATGCGGGTATGGGCTCTTCGGCCATGGGCGCTACCAAGTTCCGCAACAGGATCAAAGCGATCCGCCCGGATATCACGGTAACTAATACTTCCGTAGACAATGTTCCCGGTGATGCGGATATCGTCGTGTGTCAGACGATCCTGCAGGACCGCGCGGCAAAATCCGCGCCCCAGGCGCAGCTTGTCACCATCGGCAATTTCCTGGCAGATCCGGCCCTGGACGCCCTGTTTGAACAGGTGACTGTCAGTACGACGGCCCCGGCGGCCCCGATAGAAGAGAAGCCGGCAGAGCCGGAGAAGAAGAGCGACAGGGGCTTGTTGGTGAAGGAAGGCATTCTGCTGGGACAGAAGGCGGACACAAAAGAGGAAGCGATTCAGGCGGCGGGCGAACTGCTCCATAAGCTGGGCTATGTGGACGCGTCCTACATTCCCGCCATGCAGGAGCGTGAGAAGCTGGCCACCACGTACATGGGTATGGGTATCGCCATCCCCCACGGCACATCCCAGGCCAAAGGTACGGTGAAAAAGAGCGGTATTGTCGTGCTCCAGTACCCCGACGGCGTTCCCTTTGGTGATGAGAAAGCAAACCTGGTGTTCGGTATTGCCGGCGTGGGCGACGAGCATCTGGAGATCCTCAGCAATATCTGTGGAGCCCTTGAGGACGAGGAGATCATGGAAGCGCTGCTGACGGCAAAAGATCCCGCTGTTGTCCTTGAAAAATTGGGATAAATATGTTCTGATTAGATTAGTTTCGGAAAGAAGGTAGATAAAAATGAAAACTGCAATTCAATTTGGCGCAGGCAATATCGGACGCGGATTTATTGGGATGCTGCTGGCTCAGGCAGGATACCATGTGGTGTTTGCCGATGTAAACCCGGTAATTATCGACCGTCTGGCTCAGGATAAAGCCTACACGGTCCATATCATGGACGTAGAGAAGGAGGATCACAGGATTACCGATGTGGACGGCATCATGTCCAACGGCCCGGAGATTCTGGACGCTATCCGGGACGCCGAGATCATCACCACGGCGGTGGGCCTGACGATACTGCCCCGCATTGCCCCCACGATCGCGGCGGGTATCAAAGCCCGCAAAGAGAGCGGGTCTGAGGAGCCCCTGAACCTGATTGCCTGTGAGAACGCTATCCGCGCCAGTTCGCAGCTAAAGGAACATGTGTACGCGGCTCTGAATGATGAGGAGCGGGCTTACTGCGACAAGTATGTGGGATTCCCGGACTGCTCTGTGGACCGTATTGTGCCGCCGGTGCGCAACGAGATCCCCACAGACGTGGTGGTGGAGAATTACTACGAGTGGAATGTGGAGAAGGCTTCTTTCAAGGGGGATATCCCCCAGATCGCAGGTATGAATCTGGCGGAGGATCTGATGGCTTACATCGAGAGAAAGCTGTTTACGTTGAATACGGGACACTGTATCACCGCCTATATGGGTGTGATCAGGGGATATGAGACCATTAGCGAGGCCATCGCCGACCCGGAGATCTACGGGCTGGTGCACGAGGCCATGGAGCAGTCCGGCGCTGGCCTGGTGAAAAAGCATCATTTTGATCCCGAAGCCCATGCCTACTATATCGAGAAGATTATCGGCCGTTTTAAAAATCCCTATCTGCAGGATGACGTCACCCGCGTGGGCAGGGAACCGCTGCGCAAGCTGAGCGCCACGGACCGTCTGGTCAAGCCCACGATGACCGCCATGGAGTACGGCCTTCCGGTGGATAAACTGATCCTCGGCATCGGCGCGGCCCTGCACTATGACAATCCGGAGGATGAGCAGAGCGTTAAGCTGCAGAAGATGATTAAAGATAGCGGCGTTGTGGACGCTTTCCGCGAGGTTTCCGGCGTCACCGATGAAAAAATACTGGCTCAGGTAAAAGAGGCGTATGATTCGGTGAAAAAATAAATATATACTTTACTGTAGATTGTACAGGAATGGATCGGAGGTGCGGGCATGCTCACGAAGATAATTTGGCTTTCAGAAAAAGTGGGCTTCCATGCCCGCTCTGCCGGCCAGGTGGCGGCTGCGGCGCGAAAATACAGGAGTATGATCACGCTGCAGAGCGATGAATGGATGGCCGACGCAAAAAGCGCCCTGTCGGTGATGCGCCTGGGTTTCCCGCCAGGGGGCCGGGTGGATATTATTACGGACGGAGCAGATGAGGCGGAGGCGCTGGAAGCACTGGAACAAATCGTCCAGTCTGTCGAGCCGGTGCAGATATACAGTGAGTAAGTAATGGCCCGGCGCGGGTCAAAGCGCCTGCTGACGGGACCGTGTGACCATGAAAGCGGCAAACGGCGGTATGAGTAAAGGATGAACTGCCGGAGGGAGAAATCCCGGGCAGATGAATCAATAAATTAAAAAACGAAAAGGAGAATAGTAGTATGAGTTCATTTGATTTTACAGTAAAAGATCCCGAAGGTATCCATGCGCGTCCGGCAGGAATTATCGTAAACGCGGCTAAAGGTCTGGCGGGCGATATCAAGATCACCAAAGGTGAGAAGACCATCGACGCCAAAAAGCTGTTTGCCCTTATGGGACTGGGCGTAAAGAGCGGAGAGACGATCACGGCCTCCAGCGAGGATGAGGCTAGCCTGGCAGAGTTTAAAAAAGTTCTGGAAGAAAATCTGTAATTTCTATGACGTTTGCGAAGGGGGAAAACCCGTGATAGAAAAAGAAGGAAAAAAGATTTTTAACGGCATAGCCATCGGCCGGGTCAAGTTCTACTCTAAAGAAGAAAAAGAGGTCGTGCGGGTAAAAGTGGCGGATGTCGATGCGGAAGTGGCCCGGTATGAGGCGGCCCGGGACAGGGCCATTGAGCAGCTGAACGGCCTGTATGAGAAGGCTCTGGACGAGGTGGGCGAGGCGAACGCCGAGATTTTCAACGTCCATGCCATGATGCTGGAGGATGAGGATTATAACGAATCCGTGGAGAATATTATCCGTACCCAGGAGGTCAACGCAGAGTATGCCGCGGCCACTACGGGCGACAACTTCGCTGAGATGTTCGCCAATATGGATAATGAATATTTTAAGGCCCGTGCGGCGGATGTGAAGGATATCACGGAGCGGGTGATCACCGTTCTCCATGGCGGCGGCAGCGGGACGGATATCGGAGACGATCCGGTAATCGTGGTGGCCGAGGATCTGGCTCCCAGCGAGACCGTCCAGATGGATAAGAGTAAGCTGCTGGCTTTCGTGACCCGTCTGGGCTCCGCCAATTCCCATACGGCGATTCTGGCCAGAACTATGGGCATCCCGGCTCTGGTGGGCGTGGATATCGACAAGGCATGGGACGGCAAGATCGCGGTGGTGGACGGCTATGAGGGCAAATTCATCGTTGACCCGGATATGGATCTGCTGGCTTCCTATTTTAAGAAAAAAGAGGCCGACGACGAGCAGAAAAAGCTTCTGCAGACATTGAAGGGCAAGGAGAATGTGACCAGGTCAGGCCAGAAGATCAATCTGTATGCCAATATCGGCAATCCCGGAGATCTGGCCTCCGTGCTGGAGAATGACGCGGGGGGAATCGGCCTGTTCCGCAGTGAGTTCCTGTATCTGGAATCCGATACATACCCCACGGAGGAGCAGCAGTTTACGGCTTATAAGAAGGTGGTCGAGACCATGGGCGGCAAGAAGGTCATCATCCGTACTCTGGATATCGGCGCAGACAAACAGGTGGATTATTTTGAGCTGGATAAAGAGGATAACCCGGCGCTGGGCTATCGCGCCATCCGTATCTGTCTGACCCGGCCGGAGATCTTCCGTACACAGCTGCGCGCCCTGTTCCGCGCCAGCGCTTTCGGCAATCTGGCCATCATGTATCCGATGATCACTTCGGTAGAAGAAGTGAAGAAGATCAAGGCCATTTCCGAGTCCGTGAAAGACGAGCTTGTGTCGGAAGGTGTGAAGATCGGCAAGGTGGAGGAGGGAATCATGATTGAAACCCCGGCCGCTGCCGTCATCAGCGACCAGCTGGCGAAGTATGTAGACTTTTTCAGTATCGGCACCAACGATCTGACTCAGTATACCCTGGCTATTGACCGTCAGAATGCGAAATTAGACCCGTTCTACAACGCCCATCATGAGGCGGTGCTCCGCCTGATTAAGATGGTGGCGGACAATGCCCATAAAGAGGGCATCTGGGCGGGCATCTGCGGCGAGCTGGGCGCGGATACGACGCTGACAGAAGAGTTCCTGAAAATGGGGCTTGACGAATTGTCCGTATCGCCGGGATGTATTCTGTCGGTGCGCAAAAAGATCAGAGACACAGAATAGGATCGTGTATTCCGGACGCTTCCCGGGCCGGAATACCGGTATATAAGTAACTGCCGCAGGGCTTTGTTCCGTATGGTACAAAGCCCTGCGGCAGTTTTTTGCCTGAACATGGAAACATCAGGCTATCGGCTTTTTCTGCAGAATATGGCATTACTGGTTGATCACAACGCCTTTGCGCAGAATGATGTTGGCGTAGATGGCAGTCTCGCTGGTCATAATCACAAGAGTGGAGTTTTCCTTTGTCTTCTTGTAGAAATCCCATTTATTGATCTCTTCAAAGCATTCGGCGCCCCGGGAATCGTGTTTGGCTACGATCTCTTTGTAGGTGTCCCAGATCGGAGTCTTGGCGTCGTCGCCGGGTTCCACAGCCATCAGGGTACAGGGAGGCACCATGACGCCCTCGGCATTGGGATAGGTATCCAGGGGCATGACCTGCAGGATAGCGTCCAGAATTTCGGGAACACCGTGTCCGTCTAAACGGATCACCCGTTTACCGTAGGTGTGGCCGGGGAAATTGCCGTCGCCGATGGTCAGCTCGTCCGTGTGGCCCATTTCGTCAAGAACTTTCAAAAGTTCCGGTGATAAGATGTTCGGTATGCCTTTTAACATAATATGTCCTTTCTGGTCCCTCCAGGGACCGCTCCCCGCAGGGGAGATTTTACGTTACTGTTATTGTACCGTATTTGGACAAAGGCCGCAATCTTTAAATTACATTTATTCCCATCGGTATAAGGTCTGGTTATTTTCACACCCGAGCCGGAGAAAAAAATTACGGCTCTTTTTTTTCTGTGTCGTCTGTTTTGTCGTCGGCCGCCGGTTCTTCGGAAACGGGCTCTTCGTTATTTCCTTCCGGAGTCGTTTCGTTTTCCGGCGATTCCGTCTGGCTGTTCCGCGATTCCCTGAGTATATTGCGCAGAGCGTCGAGGATGAAAAAGACGCCGGCCACAATAAATACCGCGATGCCAATGATGAAAACAATTCCCGAGGTTTCACCGGAGCGCAGGCCGCCGATCAGGCTCCAGGAGAGATAGAGAAGATATATTCCCGCGAGAATCCGTATCATATAGCGAAAACTGTTGTTACCCTGCATAATTTCGTTCCTTTCTGTACATCTCTTTTTCGCCATTATACACACAATATCGACAAAAAACAATAGCCCCCCATATTTTCCCTTTTATGGAGGCCGCAGGGTGTGCAGCGGCCGTTTTTTTCTCAAAGTGACAGATCTCTCACATAAAAGTCACGGAATTGTCAGATGGAAACATTATGATAAAGACAGATGGAAAAAAGTCAACAAAAATATAGGGAAAATGATGGAGAAAGGATACATGGATAAGATAAAATTTATTGTCAGTGGAGTGGTATTTCTTGCAGGCGGTTCGGTATTTTGCGTATTGCTGGTATTGTTGGCGATTTTAAATATAGCGGCCAGTATGGTCGGCGGTATGGCGGATTTTTTACTCACGAAAATGGAAAGGAGATAAATACACTATGAAGAAAAAACATCGAATCAGAAGAATATTTGGCATACTGTTTTTGCTGTTGTTGTGTACAGGAGTGACGGCGGTTACTTATTTTGGTGTGAAGGGTTATCGGATATATCAGGATGCCGTAACGCAGAAATCCATTGAAGAGAGAGTGGTGGAAATTCGCAGCGACGAGGATTTTATCACGTATAATGAAATGCCGGAATTTTACATAGACGCAGTTATTTCCGTGGAGGATCACCGGTTTGTGAATCACGGCGGCATTGATCCCATCGCCATTTGCCGTGCTTTATACAATGATATACGGGCGGGAAGATTCAAGGAAGGCGGCAGTACCATCACGCAGCAGATCGCAAAAAATATGTTGTTCACCCAGGAAAAAAGGATCGAGCGAAAGGCTGCGGAAGTCTTTGCGGCTCTGGATCTGGAAAAGATGTACAGCAAAGAGGAGATCTTTGAATTGTACGTGAATACCGCTTATTTTGGCAGCGGGCATTATGGTATAGGCGAGGCGGCGGCGGGATATTTCGATAAAGAACCTTCCGAATTGACCGACTATGAATCGGCTATGCTGGCGGGGGTGCCCAACGCGCCGTCGGCCTATTCCCCCGACGTGAATGCCGATCTGGCTGCGCAGCGGGCGGAACAGGTGTTAAGCAGCATGGTGGATAATGAATTGATTACCCAGGGGGAACGGGAAGGGATGCAGGAAGCGGCTCTTAATTAAATTATAAATGGAAATATATGTTTTCACTGCTTGTCATATGAAAAAGTTTATGCTAGTATGAAAGTATAAAATAATTTTAGGAGGTGCGCATCAATGGCCAGACCCAGAAAGGTAGTTTCAATTGATGAGAAAATCGCTAAGGCGCAGGAAGATGTTGCAAAATACAAAGAAAAATACAGCGCTGCCGTAGCGGAAATGAAAGATCTTCTTGCTCAGAAGGAAGCGGAAAAAAGAGAGAAGCTTCTGGATGCGATCGAGGCAAGCGAGTGGAGCTATGATGAGATCATGGAAGTACTTAAGAAAAAACCGGAGGAAGAATAGCAGGTTTTTTTTGAAATAATGCAAAGTACGAAAACAAAATAACGGATGCCTGACAGGGATACTGGTAACAGTTCGGCTTGCCTGAACTGCTACGGATGTGGGAGTCAGGCATCCGTTATTTTGTGTTTTCATACAGAAAAAACAGCAGCGGCAGATTTCTCCGATATTCTATTGAAGACTCAAAAGATCCCGCTGTTTTCGGAGCCGCGCCCGCAGAAGGCCCAGGAAACGGTCGTTTCCCATAACGGTCAGCATGGGGCCGAAAGACAGGACTTCAATCAGCAGTTCCGTCTCCATAGTCTGGTTGTAATAGATTCGGCATTCATAGGTGTTTTCATTAATTTTCGTAGTATTTTTTTCGTAATTTGCGAAATGCAGCATGGCCCGTTCGAGGGCGTTCCGACGGTCAAGGATGTGCAGCGTCAGAGGCTCGCGATAGTAAGAATGCCGGATCAGGACATTCAGGTCAACGGAGGAGGAGAGCTTTTTTTCCAGAGGTCGTACATGCTGTATGCGGGAAATATTGAGAATTTCCGGTTTCATTTTGCCGTGTCCGATTTTTTTCAGGGCGATGAGGCGGAAACGATTATTTTTTACGGAGTACTCCAGGCGGGCGGGGACATAATGGTGGCGTACCCGGTTTCCCCTGGGTCCATTGTAGTCGATATCCACGTACTGACGTCTCTTTTGCGCCTGAAGGAGAATGCGAAAATGACGATGGTAAGCCTCGTCCTCATAGGGATCTCCGTCGGAAAACTGATCGTAATAGTAAAATTGTTCCGGCAGCCAGAGGGGGACGACCGGGGCCAGCATGTCGCTTAAAACGGTCAGTTGTTTCTGATCGAGGAACAGCCGTATGCGCGGATCAGATAACAGGGCTTTCAGGTAGGATTTTTGCAGGTGGGAGAGGGGCATGGTAAAGGGCGGCGTGAGCCTGGTGAGGTACAGCTCTCCTTCCCTGGAGAAAACATTCCATGTGCCGTTTTCCAGTTTGGGTATGATGGCGAGCATACTTTCCGCAAATCCTTCGCTGCAGATACGGCGGTGGATTTCCTGTATCGTAATGCCCTGCGGGCTGTTCAACAGATGGCGCAGTACCTGATAATAGCAGCTGTATATTTCTGAAAATAATTCCATAATATGTTCTCCCTGGGGTCGGATACAGAGACGTTTCGATACGGCCGGGCGGGCCTTTTATGCCCGGGACCCGGGGCCGCCGCCGTTGATCTGATATAATTGATACATGGTCTGCAGATCCTGATAAAACAGGCGTTCCACAAAAGGATCGCTGCACGTCAGGGACAGAATCCTGCCGGTGAAAGTGCGCAGCCAGGGTAGCATTTCATTACAGTCAAAGACCCGGGTTTCATAGGTATACACACCAGGCGCCGTTTGGGTGACTGCGCCTCCCCGGCCCTCCCGTTTCAGACGGTCCACAATATAGTTTTCTTCCGGGTTTGCCGCCTGTATGGTCATGGTCAGGGTGTCGGTGTGGCGTCTCCCGTTATTCTGGAAGGATACGCCCCAGATCAGACCGCGGTTGCGGTCCAGCTTTTCCAGCAGTATATCGTATTCCGCCGCCGTTTTTGTGGGGAGGACTTGCTTGACGGTATCCAGGCGGAAACAGGTGAAGCGCCGGTTTCTCTCCAAGTATCCGCATAGAAAACGGCGCCCGCTTCTGGTACTGACAAAAATCTGCAGAGGTACGCAGAGGACAGTGCTTACGGCTTTGCTTTTGGAACCTTTCATTTTGAGCTGCACCTCGGATTTTTGATTCATGGCGCTAAGGAGGGCCAGAAGGATCTCATCCTCCAGCGTATGTACGAAAAAGCTGTGTTTTACCCGAAAAGTCCGGTTGCGGTGGTCAAGCTGTTCGGACAGTTCGTCGGCTATGATCCCAAGGGGCGCGGCCATCTGAAAAAAATCCAGTGCGTCCAATACAGATCCGTTGGAGCGAAGCCAGAGGGTCAGGGTATGATCCAGGGAGTAAACCACGGTTTTTCCGCTTTTTTCTTTTTGCAGCAGCCCTTCCTTTTCATAGGCGTTGCATTTGCGGCGGACGGTCTGAATGTCAAACAGCGTTCCGTATTGGCGGAGAAGGCTGTCGGTTATTGCCTCGACGGTCAGCGCTTTGCCGTCCCGCAGAAGATCCAGGATCAGAAAATGCAGAACAATGTCATTATCTGTAAAGCTTTTGGTTTTCCAGACTCGAAACAGGGGATTGGTGTCCAGGAGGCTGCTGTCTATGGCCAGGGAAATATTGGAGCCATTAGAGGCGTAATCTTTTTGCACATAAGGGCCCAGCCAGCTCTCCAGCCGCCGCCGCTCGTTGTCGTAGGTCCGGGGACTTTTGTCTTTAAACTCGTTTCGGCTTTTGAAGCCGTAGACGAAAAAATCCCGGACATATTCCCGCGTTTTGGAGAAGTTTTTGATCAGTTCATGAAAATCAGACATACGTATCGGTTCCTTTCGAGACCAGTATAGCATATTTTTGAGCGTTTTTTCCGTATGAAACTAAGTTCGCACCTTTTTTAAAATGATGATCAGAAAGAGATTCCCTATAATGGATGTATCAATGAAAGACAGAAAGGGTGATACGGAGATGTTTGTACTACATGACGAGAGTATGCGGTTCCCCATAAAGGTATGGCTGGAGAGTGAAGACCGGCTGGAGGAAAGCTGCCTGGAGCAGGCTCGTCACCTGGCCCGGCTCCCGTTTATACATAAATGGGTATGCCTGATGCCGGATACCCATGCGGGGAAAGGGATGCCCATCGGCGGGGTGATTGCCGCGAAGGATGTGGTGATTCCCAATGCGGTGGGGGTCGATATCGGCTGCGGTATGGATTTTATCCCCACGAATATTCCCATGGAGGAGATTCGAGGAATCCAGACCGGAAACGGTACCGTCATCCAGGCGGTGGTGGGTAATATCATGCGGGCAGTTCCCCTGAACCATGAGCGGTTTAAGACGCCCCAGGAGTCTGCGGTACTGGACCGGGCCAGACAGGAGACGGAAAAATACGAGGCGGATACCGAGTTGCTGCCTTTAATCGAGGACGGTTATTTTCAGGTGGGCAGTCTGGGCGGCGGCAACCATTTTATCGAGCTTCAGGAGGATGAGGAAGGATATCTTGGTATCATGATCCATTCCGGAAGTCGCCACTTAGGGAAAGCGGTTTGCGATTATTTCCAGAAGAAGGCCAGGGAGCTGAACCAGAGATGGTACAGCGAGGTGAAAGAGGAGTACCGCCTGGAATTTCTGCCGGTAAAGTCGGAGGAGGGACAGCAGTATATTCACTGGATGGAGCTGGCCATGGACTATGCTTTTGAGAATCGCGCGCGTATGCTGGATCGTACCTGCGCCATTGTCGAAGAGGTGATCAGGAAAAATGCGGGGCTGACGGTGGAATTCGGGGAGGAGATTAACTGCCATCACAACTACGCGGCTCTGGAGAATCATTACGGCGCCAATGTATGGGTGCACAGAAAAGGCGCCGTCCGGGTGCGGGAGGGCGAGATGGCCGTGATTCCGGGCGCCATGGGTTCTTACAGCTATGTGGTGAAAGGGAAAGGGAATCGGGAATCTTTCTGTACATCTTCCCACGGGGCTGGCAGGAATTATTCCAGGACCGGAGCCATGCGGGCATTTTCGGTGGAGAAGGTCATGGTGGATCTGAAAGAGCAGGGAATCGTGCTGGGCAAGAGAAAGAAAAACGATGTGCCTGAGGAGTGCCGGTTTGCCTATAAGGACATTGACCAGGTGATGGCTCAGCAGACGGATATGGTTACGCCGGTCAGAAAACTGAAGACGGTGGGAGTGGTGAAAGGTTAAAAAGAGTCTGCGCCGTGTTTTCACACGGCGCGGGCTCTTTGGCGGGTGTGCCTGACGGCGCACGTGTCGATAGATTAATCGCGGCGGAAAATATCGCGGGTGTATACTTTTTCTTTTACATCGTCCAGGCAGCTGTCATACCGGTTGGCGATAATGGCGTGGGAGATCCGCTTGAATTCATCCAGATCCCCGATGACCCGGCTGCCGAAAAAGGTGGAATTCGCCGGGAGCGACGGTTCGTAAATGACCACGGTGGCCCCTTTCCCCTTGATCCGCTTCATGACGCCCTGGATGGAGGACTGGCGGAAATTGTCCGAGTGGGATTTCA
The DNA here is from genome assembly GCA_949471785.1 of uncultured Lachnospiraceae bacterium. GTDB lineage: Bacteria > Bacillota > Clostridia > Lachnospirales > Lachnospiraceae > UBA11957. Next base: position 39,617 of record CASWRE010000029.1, read on the forward strand.
TGGTCAGCCGATACACGCCGATGACGACTTCCTTTTCCCTGGCGGCGTCCCAGGTACTGTTGGCTCCGTAAGCGCCTGCCAGCTCCAGGACGCGGAAGGCGATGAAGGTTTTCCTGGTACGGTTGGATTCCACGATGGCTTTGATCAGGTTTTCCGGGACGTCCTGGAAATTGGCCAGCAGTTGCTTGGTGTCCTTGGGGAGGCAGTAGCCGCCGTAGCCGAAGGACGGATTGTTGTAATGGGTACCGATGCGCGGGTCGAGGCATACGCCGTCGATGATCTGTCGGGTGTTCAGGCCCTTGGTCTCGGCATACGTATCCAGCTCATTGAAATAGGAGACGCGCAGCGCCAGATAAGTATTGGCAAAAAGCTTTACCGCTTCGGCTTCGGTGAAGCCCATAAACAGTGTGTCGATATTCTCCTTGAGCGCGCCCTGCTGCAGCAGGGCGGCGAAGGTGCGGGCCGCTTTTTCGCTCTCCCCGTCGCAGGATACAATGATACGGGAGGGGTAGAGATTGTCGTATAACGCCCTGGATTCCCGCAGAAATTCCGGACTGAAAAGAATGTTTTTGGTATGGTATTGTTTTCTGATTTTTTCAGTGTAGCCCACGGGGATGGTGGACTTAATGACCATGACCGCCCGGGGATTTACTTTCAGGACGAACTCTATGACCGCCTCCACGGCGGAACAGTCAAAGAAATTTTTCTGGCTGTCATAGTTTGTGGGCGCCGCAATCACAACAAAGTCGGCTTCCCGGTATGCCGACTCGCCGTCCAGAGTGGCAGTCAGATCCAGATCTTTCTCGGCCAGGTATTTTTCAATATATTCATCCTGTATGGGAGATTTTCTCTCATTGATAAGCCGCACTTTTTCCGGCAGGATGTCTACGGCCAGAACGTGGTTGTGCTGGGCCAGCAGCGTGGCGATGGAGAGCCCCACATACCCGGTGCCGGCCACGGCGACGGTATATGTTTTCTCCAACACGGGAGAAGGGGTCTTCTCGTCGGCTTTCTCCTCCACGAAGAGGTCGGTCACTTCGAAATCAAGGACTTCTCCCAGAGCCTGGAGCTGTTCGACGGAGGGAATATAATCTCTGTTTTCCGCGCGGCCGATCATGGCCCTGTGGATACCGGTGGCCCGGGCCAGCTGTGCCTGGGTCATTTTTTTTGCTTTTCTCCGGGCTATGAGGGTGGCAGACAGTGTTTCTTTAGATAATTTTTTCATTATGGTTGTCCTTTGCTGTTTTAAATGACAAATTTGAAAGAGTATTTCTGTGAGTATGGAAAAGATCGTAACAAAGTCAGGAAAGTTCGTCAAGGGTTTTTTCGACAAGAGATGAAATTCTGTTTTTAGTGACATTATTGAGAAGGGTATTACAGGAAAGATTTAATTCTTCCATGTTACTGCTTTTGTGATCAAGCAGCTCCCATGCCACATCAGTTCGACTAATAGCAATTTCAAAATTCTTTTTTTTTTCACAGAATATGTATTTTTCACAAACTTATCTTTGTTCTGAACCTTCTGAACCAGTACTTGATAAGAGCGCGCACCATTATTCAAGCACTCATAGACTTCTGTGTTTTTCTTAAACTGTTCCAAGGACTGGAAACCAAGAACTGTCTGCAGAAACCTTGTTACTTCCTGCCCCTTATACTCAGGCACATGCAGACAAGTAGCATACTCAAAATTCGGATTATTCACAATCAAAAAATGAGAAATGGTTCCTTTCTTATTCTGAAGTTTACAGAATTCTGCTAACTGCAGGAAACTGTTTTTTTCTTCATAGTGCTTCACCAGACGGTCAGCATCTATAATAATAAATTTTGCCAAACAGTTTGTTTGTGATTCTGTCTTTATTTTCTTTTAAAAGTTGTTGTAACCGCCGCCATGCATATTGATCGGTTTTAATGAGATCTGCACGTCCGGCTGTTTTACACAACGCATTTTATCAATATAATTGTATTCGGTATCGCCTTCACAGAAGACAACAAATCGTTTTTGTAATTTACGTTCCGGCCTACTCAAATGCTGTACCTCCCAGAATGCCCTTCATATAAAATTCGTAAATCTTAGTAGTTTCATAACGAACTTCAGGAAAATCAGACAATGAATACATTTCTGAAGTTAATCGCGCTCTGTTCTTGGTAATAAAATAAATTTGTTCTTTCATATAGGTTTTTAAATCCAGATGAAGCACATTATGAGTGGAGAAAATAAACTGTCCGTTGTGCTCTGCTCCATTTACAAAAGCAATCACTCGATCAGATAAAATCGGATTCAATACTCGATCCATTTCATCCGCAAACACTACTTTATTTTCATAAACCACACGAAATATATGCACTGCCCATGCAAAGAACTCACGAACGCCGGCAGAATCCATCTGCAGCTCTCTTTTGAAGCAATTTCCGTTTTCGCTCTTACGTATAATGATTGTCTTGCTATATGGTTTTTCCTTATCAAGTTCGATACTACAGATACTATAATCAACCATACGGAAGATTTCTAAATATTTTTCATTTTCTAAAATATGCATGTCTGCATCCTGCCGGATAACATCATCTGCCATGTCAGAAGTCAAAGACTCCGGATATAACTTTTCTGTCATCCATTCGACAACTGCTAATGCATCTTTATCGCCCAGCAGTGCAAACTTAGATACCAGAAGACCGATACTGTCTCGAGAAAGAAATTTATCCGCTTTCTTGCTTAAACCATTTGATTCTTTCGCACTGACCAACCAAGTCTCTCCCTTATGCTTTTCCGCCCTAAAAATACTTGATGCTGTTGCATTTCTTTTCTTTATAGTTTGCAACAGTGTACAAAGGGATACATATAAAAAAACAAAATAATGGACTGCCAACCTACTGAAAAACCGCTCTTTCACAACGAAGGGCGGTTTTTTCATAGGAGCAGGGAAAGGAGGCAACCCAACCACCGGGGGCTTGACAAGATAGGTCAAGCCCTTTTAGTACCATATAAGTGTAAGAGATAAAGCATATCATTAGTGCTTTACCT
>CASWRE010000030.1 GCA_949471785.1 uncultured Lachnospiraceae bacterium
TCTTTAGGATATCAGACCCCTGTACAGTACAGGCAAAACAACCTTAAAAAAGTTGCCTAAAAAAGTGTTGACAATCCAAGACGGGCGCTATCACAATGCAGACAGCCAGCAGGGCGAACATCAGCAGTTCAAAACTGGTCATGATGATTTCCCAGCCTTCGTAATATCCGTATTGCAGAGGCGTTTCTACTTTACTGCTCATATCGCTCCGGTATTCTTTCTGCTGTGATGAAAGTTCCCTTGACAGTGTGTTCAGGAGCGATTCTACCTTTTCATTTCTCGCCTGATAAAATTTAGTCCTGCTTGTCAGATCCAGTTCGGACAGTTTATGGAAACCGGAATTTGCGCCGGGGGAATCGTATGCGGAGGCGATCATGCTAAGCTGTTTTTCCCTAGGGGCTACAAAATTCCAGTATGCGTCGCCGATCAGGAACTTTTCGCTTCCGCCATAACCTACATTGTCGGGATTCTCAAAGAGCTTTTGATATTCTGTGATTGTTTTTTCTACATATTCGTCCGTAATCGGAACGGATATATCTTGATACTGGTCTTTTGTATAAGTAATGCTCTCGGAACCTTTGATCACGCCATCCTGATTGTAGGTCTGGTACTGCAGGATGGGCAGTCCGAACAGGAATGCCGCTAATAACAGGCTGACTGCCATGACAATCATGGCGGATTTTTCCCGCAAGATTTTTAAAAATTCATATTTCATCAACATAGTCATCGCTCCCTTCGCCCTGTGCGTCTTCTCCGAAATAATACAGGAACAGATCCTCTAAGCTCGGCTCTACAGTAACTGCATCTGCCGCCGGCGCCGTTTGCTCCGAGCAGACCGTAGACTCCCGGTGAAAGGCTTGCGTCTACATGATCCACAGCATATTTTGTTCCGTACTGCTTACATAAATTTTTTAATTGTAACTGCATACAATAATCCTCCTGATATATTTTACATAGGCATAAAAATAAGGCGGCCTATACCCAAAGGGCACACCGTATACCATGCCCTTCGGGCGGGCAATTAAGGTATGCCTAATAGTATAAACCGCCTATCTTAGTCTGAACTTTTCCATATCTTCATTTAATCTTAAGATACCTCCATGCCATTTGGCAATAATTTTCGAGGAAAAAGAGCGGACTATGTATTGGCATTGAAAGAGACTGTGAAAATACAGTATTGACAATCCGCTTTCAGGCTTATATACTTAGTTTCGTAATTAAAAATCATATATTCACACTGAGAGGAGGACAATCATGAGGCGTTTTAATCAATTATCAAACGAAAATATAATTATAAACAGAGAGAGCGGATTGTCCATAATTCAGTTTCGGACATACATAGGCTGTCAGTCGCAGGTTATGTCGTTTAACGGCAGATTCTGACAGGTATTTTCTATATCCATTTACGGAGGTTTTTCAGACAATTCCGCATCTCTGAGTTTCAGAGGTGTTTTTTTGCGCTTTTTTGCAGGAAAACGCCAAAAGAAGAGAAAGGATTATATGAAAACAGTAAACGGAGTCTATACTTCAGCAAAAATATTCACAGATACAATCGAAGATTATGCATTAGCCCAGATACAGATGCTTTGTGATAACGAGGCACTTGAGAACAGCACAATACGAATTATGCCGGATGTCCATCCGGGAAAAGTGGGGACGATTGGCTTTACCTCTACGGTTGGAAAGAGAGTGCTCCCGAACGTCGTCGGAATTGATGTGGGCTGCGGCGTGACACTGACTAAATTGAAGCAGAAAAAGACAGAGTTTGGGAGGCTTGACAAGGTCATCAGAGAGAATGTGCCCTGTGGTTTTGGCGTGCGTAAGAGACCGCACCGGTTTAGTCAGGCGTTTGATTTCCTGCAGCTGCATTGTGCGGAGCATGTAAATATAGAAAAGGCGGAGTTAAGTCTTGGCACGCTTGGCGGAGGGAATCATTTTCTCGAACTGGATCAGGACGAAGACGGGAATCTCTATGCGGCCGTACATTCCGGGAGCAGGAGACTGGGAAAAGAAGTGACGGAGTATTACCTGGCGGAAGGGCAGAGGGAATTAAAGAAAAGGGGTATTTCTGTCCCGTATGAAATGACGTATCTGGAAGGCGTCCTGCTGGAGAAGTATCTGCAGGACATCCGGGTAGTGCAGGAGTTTGCGGAACTAAACAGATACGCCATATTAGATGAACTGGCAAGGGGAATGAAATGGAAGATACAGGAACGCATAGAGTCTGTGCATAATTATATTGATGATGCGGGGGACAATATGATTTTGCGGAAAGGCGCCGTCTCCGCAAAGGAGGGAGAGCCTGTGATCATTCCAATCAACATGCGCGACGGGATTCTTCTCGGCGTGGGGAAAGGGAATGCAGACTGGAATTACTCTGCGCCTCATGGAGCGGGACGAAAGATGAAACGGGAAGAGGTAAAGACAAGGTTTACCGTATCTCAATTTAAGGCGGAGATGAAAGGAATCTATAGCTCCTGTATCGGGAAGGGTACGTTAGACGAAGCCCCGTTTGCGTATCGAAATTTAAAAGAGATAGAGGGACAGCTCGGAGATACGGTGGAAATCAGGAAAAGGATAATACCGGTTTATAATTTTAAGGCAGAATAAGAGGAAAATAGCGTATGATAATACAGTTAAGTTCAGGACAAGGGCCGGCAGAGTGTGAGCTGGCGGTAAAGAAGCTGTATGATTCTCTGAAAAAGGAATTCCCGGATATTGAGATGTTATCAAATCATAAGGGAAAGCGAACAGAAGGCTGTACTTCCATTCTTTTTCAGACGGAACAGGATTTATCCTGGCTGGAGGGAAGCGTTCAGTGGATTTGCAGAAGCCCTTACAGGCCGAACCATAAGCGGAAAAACTGGTTCGTAGACGTCAGTTGTCTCGGCATCCGGAGGGAGCTGCCAGCGGCAGGTTCTGCAGGTGTAATACCGGAGACAGAAACTGCCCCAAAGGATTTCTCTATGCTGTGCCGTGGGGATAAGGAAATTTATCAAGAAAACGAAATCCGTTTTGAGCGGTTCCACTGCGGCGGCAAGGGAGGGCAGAATGTGAATAAGGTGGAGACAGGCGTAAGACTGGTACATATGCCCACGGGAATTACGGTCATTTCAACCTCCGAACGGAGCCAGTATGCCAATAAAAAAGATGCGTTAAGTAAGCTGAACATGATTTTTAGACAGATGGAGCTGGAGGAAAAGAAAAAGCAGATTAATTCCGCATGGCAGGAACATACGAAAATCGTAAGAGGAAATCCGGTAAGAGTGTATGTGGGAATGGACTTTAAGCGAAAAATATAACAGGGATACCTATGCCCCCCTTCCGGGGGGCATAAGATTCGGTTAAATGATGGTTTTTTACTCTTTCCCATAAAAGGATTCAATCGCCCGTGCAAAAAAATCTGAGGCCCCCTGTCCGTATTTTTCATCTGTCATCGACCTGATATTTTCATTGCGGTAATATTGTGCCTGCGCCAGCATGAATCCTTTCTCTTCTTTTATTTGTGAAAATTGCTTCATAACAAAACCGTATTCTCCAACAATCTCTTTTACTTCAAAAGATTCCGGCGCACAGTCCCGCTTTGCAATCAGCTTTTGTAAAATTGCTTCTATTCGTTTGTTATAGCTTTCTGCAACTTCTTTGCCGACGGGATTCTGTACGGCAGATAAAAATTTGTCTTTCCCGCCGTACCATTTAACTACTTTTGCATAGCCTTTCTGCATTTTTTCAGAAGATACGGCTTCCATGTAATGTTCTTTCCAGCGTTCCATGCTTCCAAATTCTTTTATGGCGATGCTTCTCATGTTCTCCGGCATACGCTCCGTCATGGTCCGGAACATTTCCTCAACCTCTGTTTTACTGAAAACTGCAAAATCCATTTTGTTTTCTCCTTTCAGGATGTCGTCAATGCTGGCAATCAGGTGTTCCATACGCTCTTTTTTTGCTGTCAGCATTTTTCTCTGCATCTGTAAAATCTGGTTCCTGTCAAGAGCCGGGTTCGCCATAATCGCTTTGATTTCTTTTAAGGGAATATCAAACTCGCGGAAGAACAACACTTGTTGTAACGTTTCCAGCGCTTTATCGTCATAAAGCCGGTATCCCGCTTCACTTTTGTCCGTCGGCTTTACCAGCGCGATTTCATCATAATAGTGGAGCGTGCGCACGCTGATACCTGTCAAATCTGATACTTCTTTTACTGTCCTCATAGCTATCGGCCTCCCGTTCCTGATAGATCCACTTTAACCCATAACGTTCCGTGAGGGTCAATACGTAATTTTAAAGTAACTGTTCAGTACAGGCCGAAGCACTTGCTGCTGAGGCCGTAAAAACATGATTCAAGTGTGCAAAAGTCTTCACTTCGTTCCGGTCGGTTCTTAACGAGCGCCACTGGCGCTCAGAACCCCATCGCCGCAGGGCGCTGAACGTCCAGTGGACGTTCGCTTAGCGCCGACCGAAGCGGAGCGTAGACATTTTAATTGGATTTTGCATCGTAACTGTGAAGGTACTGAACAGTTACATTTTAAATATTTTTGAATATATCATGTTTTGCATACGGTGGGAAGAATTTCAATCGGACTTTCAAAACTTGTTGGACGAAGACAGATTACCATGTAAAATGATTCCGAACGGCAAATTTGCAGATAAAAAATGTAACCTTTTCGGATAGTCTGCGACTTATAGAATGAACAGGGAAAAAGTCTTGCAAGAATACCATGTGAATAACCGGAACGGAGGTATATGGTGGAGGATATGGAGATCATTGATTTATTCTGGAAAAGGGATGAATCGGCAATACAGGAATTGAAAAATAAATATTCTGGATATTGTTATAAAATTGCATGGAATTTGCTGGAGAATCGTGAAGATACGGAAGAGTGCCTGAATGATACCTGGTTTGCGGCATGGAGGCAGATGCCGCCCCACAGGCCCGACGTATTATCTGCTTTTGTCGGGAAAATAACGAGAGGATTCGCGATAGACTCTTTTCGGAAAAAGCACGCCGCTAAGCGCGGGCTGCTGCACAGGGAAGACGTCTGCGGTGAAATGGATGAGCTGAATTTTTCCTATACGGTGGATGAGCAGATGGCCGAACAGGAGCTGGTAAAAGTAATCGAGGATTTTTTGCTTAAGCTTCGGGAAGCGGACCGGGATATCTTTGTCCGGCGGTATTGGTATCTGGATTCGATAAAAGAAATAGCGAAACGGCATGGGGTGACGGAGGGATGCGTGAAGACAAACCTGTGCAGGAACCGAAAGAAACTTTATCACATATTAAAACAGGAGGCGCTGGTATGAAAAAAGAATTTGATTTTTCAAAAGAATTCGGGGGAATTGACGGAAAATTTGTGGAGTGTGCGGGAAAGGAATGGAGCAGGAAGAAATGTAGTATATTCCAGCTTTACAGCCGAAAAATGGCGCGCGTCGCCGTTTTTGCTCTGCTTTGCCTTGCGGTGGCATGTAATTCCGGGGTACAGGCGGCGGTCAGGGAATTTACCACGAAAATCGGAGAGGCATTCGGATTTAGGGAGGATTTGTCTTCTTATACAAAAGTGATGAATCAGAAACAGACGAAAAACGGGATTTCTTTAACGTTAAAAGAGGCGATTTTAGACGACCGGGTACTGGCTGTATGCGTGCACGCGGATTTTGGAGAGGAACAGGAGGGAACCCTGTGGGTGAATGATGAAGAAACGCTGATTAACGGGCAGCGGCCTGTGAGCCGCGAAAATATGGAGTCGGCGACAGGCGACGGGGATGTGTTCAGGCCCGAACGGGATTCTGTACTGGTACAGATTTATGAAGATCAGATCCTGCCGGATGGCGACGTGAAGGTGCATCTTGTGCTGGAAGGCGCCAAAATGACGGATCTTGGGGATGAGGTTGTGCTGCCGGATGATTATGAGGAGCAGGCGACAGAATTTGTCTATGATTTTGTCATTACGCCGGAGGAATTGCGGGCGAAGACGGTAAAGCAGGATCTGGATGTTACGGTCGGAACATCCGATACGGAAGGAAAGAATTTCACACTCAAAGAGCTAACCATGAACGACTTGTATTGCCGCATGACAGCGGAAGGAATCACATGGGATAATGACTGGCCAAACCAGTATGAGCTGAAACTGAAGGGAACGGACAATCTCGGAAATCCGGTGAGCTTCGAATGGGGCGGATTTCTGTCAGATGATAAAATGATGTTTGCCACAGACTTTTTCGGAGATTTTGAAACGGGGGTGGAGATTGAGGACGACGAGTGTCGGCCGGCGGTTCCGGATAAGGCCTGCGATTATATTGATTTGCAGTTGTATGAGCGGAAAATGATCTGGGACGGCGAGGAAGATCTCCAGAATGGCGAGGAAGATCTCCAGAATGAAAACGAAAAAGATGCTATACAGGAGTCAGGAGAGGCCTGGGAAATGTATCTAAAAGAAGAAAACTATGGCTGGAAGCCGGTGGGAGAGCCTTTCCGTATTACGATTGCGCACGAGTAAACGACAGCTTTCCTGGCGAGTGGGGGAATGACCGCTTCTCCTACTCGCATTTTTTTACTTATTACCCGTACCGTACTGGCTGCGATATTGCTGCAGGGTGCAGCCGGTAATATTTTTAAACTGTGCGCCGAGATGGCTCTGAGAGGAAAAACCCAGGTAGGCCGCAATCTCAATATAGGAATATTCCGAATAGGTGAGCAGGTTTTTGGCGCGTTCTATTTTTTCACGGAGGATATATCGGGACAGAGAGATCCCTTCATATTTTCTAAACAATTCCGACAGGTAGTTTGCGTTGATGTCCAGTGTGTCTGCTAAAGACTGAACGGTCAGTTTGTCGTGCAAATGAGAGTAAATATAGTTTTTGCATCGTCGGATATGGGGATTGTTTTCCCTGACTGGCATTCCTTTTTGCTGTTCTTTCAGTTCATGTACCATGGCGGTGTAGTGAAATTCCGCATCCCGGGCGAGCTGCATGGCGGACACGGAATTACGGCACTCCTCGATCTTCTGGATATAGCTGTCCGAGAAGGAGTAGGCGATTTCGTAGGAGAGCCCGCCGCGGATGGCGGAGCGGCTCGCCAACGTGATCAGTACGATGGCGTGGTTTTTTGCCTGCCGTAGAGGATTTTTGGCAAGGATGCCGATGGAACCAACGTAATCTTCCGCAAGGCTTTTGCGGAGTTCTGCGATATTGCCGTTTTCGATACTCTTCTGTTCCCGGAATTCCTGGTCGTAGGGATTATGGGGTTGTTCCGTTTCAATTCTTTCAAAAGTCACTTCCGTATAGGTTTTCCGGATCTTCTGCGTCATGGAACTTTCCAGGCAGTTCTCCTGAATGATATCTGTCTCTCCCTCGGGTTTCTCCTCTTTCAAATGGTATAGCAGCAGTAAAATCCGGACGTAATCTGATAATTCACACTCATACAGGGGAATGCGGAGCAGTTCTGTTTCCGGCAGACCGGAAAGACGGTGATTTAAATGGACGGTATCCTGCAGGATATTGGGACCGATCAGATAAAAATCCTCTTCAAAAGGAACGACACTGTAGACTATATTTCCCTGCACGGATACGATCCGGGGAAGCGAAGCAGCGGATTGCGTGATCAGCGCCTTTACCAGTCGTTCTGGCTGTAATGTGGAGACAGAAAAGTCCTTGCGGGCACAACAGGATGACAGTAGACGGCATGTGCCGTCGTATCTGCAGATGCAGGTATGGAGGTAATGAGAGATGTAATTCATCAGAGATATTTCATTCATGGTTATTTTCATATCGGGACACCTTTGGGTTGTATTGGTTACGCAGACAGTATATCATATAATCAGTGAAATTTGATAAAAATCAGTGAATTTTGATATAGAGTTATTCTTATTCTTCTTACAATAGGCAGGCAAGTAAAGGAAAACGGCCGTTTCAGTGAAAAAAAGAACTGTGAAGGAGGAAGAATGGATGAAGGTAAAAGGAGTAAATCTGGGGAATTGGCTTGTGCTGGAAAAGTGGATGAGTCCGGCGCTGTTTGAGGGAACGACAGCGGAGGATGAATATTACCTGCCCGCACAGCTATCGCCGGAAGTGTATGAGGCGCGTATCAGAGTACATCGCAGCGAATATATCACAGAGCGTGATTTCGCAACGATTAAAAGGATCGGATTCAATACAGTCCGCATTCCGGCGCCGTACTTCGTCTTCGGAGACAGGCCGCCGTTCATCGGCTGTATAGAGGAGCTGGATAAAGCCTTTGCCTGGGCGGAAAAGTATGGGCTTCAGATACTTATCGATTTACATACGGCGCCGCTCAGTCAGAACGGATTTGACAACGGCGGGATCTGCGGTGTCTGTAAGTGGAGCCAGACGCCAGAGGAAGTGGAATTTGTATTACATGTGCTGGAGAAACTGGCAAAACGCTACGGGAAACGTCAGGGACTGTTCGGCATCACGCCGATCAATGAGCCGGTGACGGAGCCTATGTGGTCCATGATGGATGTGCCGAACCGCTACAAACCTGTAGACAAAGAACTGGCGGCGGGCAGCGCTCCGAATACGCTTGAATTTCTGAAAAAGTTCTATCAGGACGCTTATGACCGGATACGTCCGAATATAGCGGAGGATAAATACGTGGTATTTCATGATGCGTTCCAAATCCATGCGTGGAAAGAATTTATCACACAGCCGGAATTTAAAAATGTCATGCTGGATACGCATCAGTATCTGATGGTGGCAGAAGCAAAGGGCTGTGAACAGACGCTGAACGGATATATTAAATACATTCAGGAGGAATATGCAAAAGATATTGCTGCGGTACAGGAGTATGTTCCTATTGTCTGTGGAGAATGGTGTCTGTTCAATTCCTATGCGGTGGGGATGGACACAAAAGGCGGTCAGACCGTGTTGAACGGAATGGACTTTGATGAAAATGAACAGGTGATGGATGAGGAGACAAAAAAACATCTTTACGCGCAGCTTGCCAACGCACAGCTTGCGGCATGGGATCGGGGCTCCGGGTATTTCTACTGGAGTTACAAGCTGCTGCTCGACACAGTGAATGAAAAAAACTGGATCGGGTGGGATTGCTGGGATCTGGGCAAGAGTGTGGATCTTGGATGGTTCCCGGCGACAGTATAAAGTAAAATTCATTATGTATAACAGCAGATACTGAACAGCGTGTATCGGAAAGGTATCTGCGGAACCGGAATAGGAGAAAAAAATGAATGTTGAAGAAAAAAATTAGACCCCAACGCAAAATTATCCTTTATGGAACGTGTCGCCTACGGTCTGGGCGATTATTCAGGGAATTTGGTATACTCGGCGATCTCGGCATTTTTGCTGATGTATTACACTAATGTGCTGGGCGTGGCGGCTGCCACGGCGGCATCCATTATGGCAATTTCCAAGATTTTTGACGGTGTGTCGGATCTGGTGATGGGGCGCATTGTCGATAAAACAAAGAGCAAATGGGGAAAGGCACGCCCCTGGATCTTCAGAATGTGCTTTCCGCTAGCGATATGTACAGTATTAATGTTTTCCGTGCCGGCAAGTCTTGCGGGTTCCGCGCAGGTGGCGTATATGTTTCTGACCTACAATCTGGTTTCCACCATTTTTTACACCGGTTTGAATGTTCCCTATGCGACACTGCAGGGACTGATGACTACGAACCAGTATGAACGCGGACTTCTCGGCAATTTCCGTATGCTGCTCGCAACAGCCGGCACCATGACGGTAAACACCGTCGTACTGAAACTGTGCGCGGCTTTCGGCGGCGGAGACCAGTACAGCCAGAGGGGCTGGACACTGACCTTTGTGGTGCTGATGATCGTGTTTGTACTCTTAAATCTGGTCACTTTCTTTTTCTGCAAGGAGCGCGTGGTGGAGAATGCGGCGGAAGGAGCGGGGAACGCAAAAGAACCGTCTTTGCTTGAATGTCTGAAAAGTCTTGTTGTCAACAAGTACTGGATACTTATGGTGATATTTCTGTTCAGTTTGTATTTTATGATGTCCACTTTCTTCGGGGGAGCGGCCTACTATGCGGAGTATGTGCTGGGGGATGTGAACCTCTATGCGACGATTTCCAATCCGCTGTCCACAGCGCAGATTGTGATGATGTTTGCGACGCCGTTTATCATGAAAAAGTTCGGAAAACGCCATACGGCGATGGCAGGTATGGCGGTGGCGGCGATAGCCTTTGTACTGACCGCTTTTGCCGGGACAAACGTGACTATGGTCATCGCCTGTAATATCCTGAAAGGAGCGGCTTTTGGATGCGGCGCGGCAACCATGTTCGGCCTGTTGCAGGATTCCATTACTTATGGCTCCTGGCTGACAGGCGTGCAGGCGATGGGGATGGGAAATGCAGCTTCCTCCTTCTGTATGAAGGTGGGTTCCGGTATCGGGACGGCAGCGCTGGGCTGGATTCTGACAGCAGGCAGTTTTGACAGCAATCCCACCGGTGAGGCGGCTCTTGCGGCTATTAAAATAGGTTATATCTGGGTGCCGGTGATCACAACCGTGATTGGCGTTGTATGTATGCTGCTGTTTGATCTGGATAAACACTATGACAGTGCAGTGAAGGATCTGGAAGCGGGAAAATGGAAAGAAAGTAGGTAAAAATAAAACAGTATGGTGAGGACTGCTATGTGGGATTTATTGTTTGGGGCGGCATATTATCCGGAATATATGCCTTATGACAGAATGAAAAAAGACATGGAGATGATGAAAAGGGCGGGGATGAATACGCTGCGGATCGCAGAATCCACCTGGAGCAGTCTGGAGCCTGAGGATGGACGGTTTGATTTTTCTTACATTGACGGGGTTTTAGAAGCGGCAAAGGCGGGTGGGATGTCCGTGATCATCGGTACGCCCACCTATGCGTTGCCGCCGTGGCTCGTAAAAAAGGAGCCAGAAATCATAGTAGAGCAAAAAGGCGGACGGGCGCTTTACGGAGCCAGGCAGCTCATGGATATCGTGCATCCGACGTACCGTTTTCATGCGGAGCGTGTGATCCGTCAACTGGCAAAACACACGGCGAAACATGGGACGGTGATCGGATTCCAGATTGATAATGAGACAAAACATTACGGGAACTACGGAAAATATGCGCAGGAGCTGTTTGTGAATTATCTGAGGGAACGTTTTGTGACAACGGAGGCTCTGAATCAGGCGTTTTGCCTGAATTTCTGGAGCAACGCGGTTCACGGCTGGGATGATTTTCCTAATATCAAAGGCTGTTGCAACGCAGGGCTCGGAAGCTGTTATGCCGCATTTTTAAGAAAACTTGCCGCTGAATTTCTGAAGTGGCAGGCAGAGATTGTGGCAGAGTATAAAAGGGATGATCAGTTTATCACCCATAACTTTGATTTTGAGTGGAAAAAATTCGGGGCAGATATTGCTCAGGACGGATATTCCTACGGAGTCCAGCCGGATCTGAACCATGCGGAAGCATCCACGGCGGTAAGTATGGCAGGGACAGATATCTACCATCCGACGCAGGATGAACTGACGGGAGCCGAAATTTCTTTCGGTGGTGACGAGATCCGGTGTCTGAAACAGAAAAATTATCTGGTGCTGGAAACACAGGCTCAGGGATTTAAGAACTGGACGCCCTATCCCGGTCAGCTTAAACTTCACGCTTACAGCCATCTGGCGTCGGGGGCTAATGGCCTGCTCTACTGGAACTGGCATTCCATCCACAACGGATATGAAGCCTATTGGATGGGACTGCTGGGACATGATCTGGAGGAAAATGAGACTTACCGGGAGGCCTGCCTGATTGGTGAGGAATGGCGGAGGATCGGCAAACGTCTCAGTCGGCTGAAAAAGGAAAATAAAGTGGCGGTGGTGGTGGATAATGTTTCCCTGGACGCGCTCAAATGGTATCCGGCGGACAAGGATCTGAGTTATAATGATATCGTGCGCTGGATGTATGACAGTTTATATGAGCTGAATATAGAATGCGATGTGGTTGACGTTCATTCGCTCGTGCCGGAACGGTATCGGATGATCGTGACGCCCGCTCTCTACAGTGTGTCGGAAGAGACGGTGGAAGCTCTGGAAAAATTTGTGAGAGAGGGCGGCGTACTTGTGAGCAGCTTCAGAAGCTTTGTGGCTGACAGAAATCTGCGTATCTACCCGGACAGAAAACCCCATGGGTTAAACGAATGCTTTGGCATGATGTATCGGCAGTTTACGGAACCGGGCAGAACTTTGGTGGAGGGAAGGCAGGCGCGGTATTTTGCGGAACTTCTGCAGGCGCAGGGGGCTGAGACACTGGCGCCTTATGAGCACAGATACTGGGGCGGTTACAGCGCCGTGACGAAAAACAGCTACGGGGATGGAAATGCCTACTATGCAGGCACTTATCTGGAGAAGGAACAGTTAAAGAAATATCTGCTCATGGCGGCGAAGGACGCGGGAATTAAGATACCGGCGCAGAGATGGCCGGTGATCATAAAAAGCGGTACATCCGACGGGAAAAAGCTGCACTATATATTGCATTACAGCGAAGAAGACCGGGAGATCGACTGTCCTTATGAAAAGGCGACGGACCTCATCTCGGGGAAAAGTTACCGAAGCGGAGAAAAAATCCTGTTAAAAGACTGGGATGTAAAAATACTGGAAGAAAATCAGGAAAACCGACAGGCGGTGGAAAGGGTATGGTGAGCGGTATGATCATGAATCCGATATTACCGGGTTTTAATCCGGACCCGTGTATCTGCAGAAAAGGAGAAGATTATTATCTGGCGGTGTCCACCTTTGAGTGGCTGCCGGGAATTCCGGTCTATCATTCAAGGGATTTGAAAAACTGGGAGCTCTACAGCCATGTGTTTTCGGAGGGGCACAGTATCGATCTGCGCAGGCTTCCGTCGGCAAAGGGTATCTGGGCGCCCTGTCTGACTTATTGTGAGGAAGAGGATCTGTTTTATGTGGTGTACGGTGTGATGAATTCCATGAACGCCAGATATTTTGATGTGGATAATTATCTGATCACGGCAAAAGATCTGCGGGGGCCCTGGAGCGAGCCGGTCTATCTGCATTCCGCCGGGTTTGATGCTTCGCTGTTTCACGATAAAAACGGGCGCAAATATGTAGTATCTCTGGACTGGGAGACGAGAGCCGGTTATGAGAAACCGGGTGTGATCTGTCTGGCTGAGTATGATCCGGAAAAGAAGGAGATCATCGGCTATCCGAAGAGGATCTGGAAAGGCGGTACGGACAGAGGCTGTATTGAGGCTCCCCATTTGTACCGCAGGGGAAATTGTTACTATATTATGTGTGCGGAGGGCGGCACCGGATACAATCATTGTGTGACCATGGGACGGGCAGAAAAGGTATGGGGGCCTTATGAGAGAGATCCCGAAAATCCGATTCTCACATCCGCACCGGGAGATCCCAATGAGCGCCGGGATTCGGATCATCTGAAACCGAAATACTATAATCCGGACTGTGAATTGCAAAAGGCCGGTCACGGCAGTGTGATCGACACGCAGAATGGAGAGACCTGGATGGTATATCTCTGCGCCCGTCCTTTTGTGCCGGAACTGCGCTGCACGCTGGGGAGAGAGACAGCGATTCAGCGGATGAGATGGACAGAGGACGGATGGCTTCGCACGATAGACGGCTGCAGTCTGGCCAGGCTTGAGGCGGGGGAGAGCGCCCTTGCCGAATATCCGATGCCGAAGATTCCCGCCTTTGACGATTTTGACGGTGAAGAACTGGGGAACTGGTATTATGCGCCGAGGATTCTCCCTCAGACTTTTGCGGATTTAAAAGCGAGACCGGGCTATGTCCGGATCAGGGGACAGGAATCCAGGACTTCGTTAAACCAGGTGAGTATTCTGGCGCGGAAGCTGACTTCCGTTTATGCGAGAATCACGACTAAGATGGAGTTTGTACCGGAAGTGCATCAGCACAGCGCAGGATTGATTCTGTATTATGACAATATGAATTATATCAATCTGCGGAAGTATTACAGCGAGACATTAGGGCAGAGCGCCATTTCGGTCCTTTATCTGGAAAACGGAGAGAAGACGGAATTTCTGAACACACGTATCCCGGTGGAAGACTGTCCGATCTATTTCAGGTTGACGATCCGGAGCAGGGAGTCGTTTTTTTCCTGGAGCTATGACGGCGAAGAATACCGCAGGATCGGCAGAGTGTTTGACACTTCCAAATTCTCGGATGAGTACTGCAAATACGGGGAATTCACCGGAACGATGGTAGGACTTACCTGTGCGGATAAAGTGAAGCGGCAGCATTACGCAGATTTTGATTTTTTTGAGTATAAGGATAGGATATAGATAAAAGGACGCTGTTTTGTCGGAATATTGCAACAGCGTCCTTTTTGGGTGTGTAAATAATTCCTCACAGATACATCTTAAACGTCCGGATCTCAAAAGGATGGAGGGAAAAGCTCACTTTCGCCCCCTCCACGGCCACGCCGCTGTCATGCTCCAGCAGATTGCAGGGAACGATACGTTTCACCGGGAACTCAGAGGACAGTGTCGCCCGACGGCTTCCTCCCAGGCATTCGTGCAGCCGGACAATGAGGCACTCCTCATCCTCGGCCTTCTTGACCGCATCCAATTGAATCCCCTCTCCCGAGATTACGGCGATCCTCCTCTTTTCCGTGAATACCCCTTCCGCCACCTGGGCCGGAAGGTTCAGCCGGTTTGCCTCCTGGATGGTTCCGCCGTCCGTCGGACCCCCTTTATGGGGAAACAGGGAATAGGTAAATTGATGGACGCCCATATCCGCCTCCGTATCCGGACTTTTTGCGCTCTTTAACAGGCTCAGCTTTACGGCATTGTCCTTAATGCTGTAGCCGTACTTGCAGTCATTCAACAGGCTGACGCCGTAGCCCGTCTCCGACAGATCTGCCCATTTGTGGCCGCACACCTCAAACCGCGCCCAGTCCCAGCTGGTATTCCAGTGGTTCGGCCGTTCCACATGGCCGAACTGGATGTCATACGTCGCCCGGGTCGCCCGGATATCCGTGTAAAAGGCGGTTTTCAGCAGCCGATGGGATTCCTGCCAGTCCACCCGGGTCCGAAAATCGATCCTTCTGGAATCGCGGTATACAATCATGTCCTGCAAGATCTCTGACCGGTGATACCGGTATACGAAATGAACTACAGCCCGCAGCGGCCCGGCCTCCCCTATTTCCGGCGGTTTTACACATTTTACGGTTTCTTTTTTCTGGGTGTAAAATATATCAATATCCCAGGCGTCATAGTTGACCGGTTTATCTTCATAGATCTCCAGCACATTGCCGCACTGGCCTCGCCGCAGCACCTGGCGTTTTTCTTCCCGGTCGTACAGCTCCGTGATTTGCCCGTCGTCGTTCCATTTTATAAAATAATAGGGCGTTTCCAGGCTGTTTCTCTCTGGCTGGCGGAATACCTCATCCGGAGCCTGCCGCCGCGGCCCCATGCAGTCAGGCTCGCCCATGACCCGCTGCTCCGGCGCAATATGACCAGCTTCCTGCTGCTCCCGCTGTCCCGGCCCCGTGCAGTCAGGCGCACCTGCGCCTTGCTGCTCCGGTGAAATATGAACGGCTTCCTGCGCCTCCCACTGTCCTGGCCCCATGCAGCCAACTTCTTCCGGCGCCTGCCGCTCCGGCACGAAACGGACGGCCACAGCGCCATAGGGCACTGCATCCACAAGAACCAGACAGCCCTCGTCGCACCTCTGGTAATCCAGCGGACGGCCCTTTACATCCACAAAATAACCCGGTTCTCTCTCCGGAATCAGCACCGCCTCTTTTCCCCCGAAGCTGTTAGTGGTATACACCGTATAGGTAAATGGCGCGGTTTTCGTGATCTGCCCGAATACCTGCTCCTTCACCTGTTTTGCCAGCTTTTTGATCCTGCCATAGTTTGCGCGGGAATCCTCATAGACCTCGTGAATCGAAGAGCCGGGGATAATATCATGGAACTGATGGAGAAGCACGCATTCCCAGCAGTCGTGCAGCTCCCGCCCCGCATAGCCCTTCCCCGCCAGCCATGCCATGGAGGACAGCCATTCCAGCCGGGCCAGGGTATTCTCCAGATACCGGTTCGTCCTTTTATTATAGGCCTGGGAGGTATAGGTCCCTCTGTGGTATTCCAGATACAACTCGCCGTCCCAGGTATGTACATACCGGTCCGTGTGATCCACCTTCTCGTGTATCCTGCGGAAAAATTCTCCGGCACGGCCGGTTTTCACGTGGGGCAGGCCGGGAATTCGGTCCATGGCGCGGCACATTTCCAGCATATCGCGGTTTACGCCGCCGCCGCCGTCGCCGTACCCGTAGGAGATCAGGGTTTCCTTGCTCAGTTCTTTATTTTTAAATTTTTTCCAGCTTCCCATTACGGCCCGCGGCGTAGCCTGACCGTTATAGGTGGAAAAGCGGGCGTCAAGATCGTGTCTCTCATCCGGGGTATCCACAAAATAGGTCAGGATCTCCGTGCCGTCGATGCCCCTCCACCAGAACAGGTCGTCGGGTATGGAATTGTACTGGTTCCAGCTGATCTTTGTGGTCATGAACGTGTGAATCTCGCATTGTTTTAAAATCTGGGGAAGAGCCCAGCTATATCCGAATACGTCCGGCAGCCAGAGATACTCGCAGATCGTCCCGAACTCCCGCTCCAGAAAACGGGTTCCGTAGAGGAACTGGCGTACCAGGGACTCGCCGGAGGGTACGTTACAATCCGCCTCCACCCACATGCCGCCGTTGGCCTCCCATCTGCCCTGACGCACCCGCTCTTTTATTTTTGCGTAAATTTCCGGGCAGTCTTCTTTGATATACTGATATAACTGGGGCTGGGTCTGCAAAAAAATATACTCCCCATACTGCTCCATAAGCCTGAGCACCGTGGAAAAAGACCGCTGCGCTTTCTCGCGGGTATGCTTCAGCCTCCACAGCCAGGCTACGTCGATATGGGTGTGGCCCACCATATTCACGGTGACGTCCGTACGTTTCTCAAGCCGTCCAAGCTCCGCCAGCAACACCCTGTGTGCTTCCTCCGCCGTCGCGTAAAAAGCGTCCTCATCCCAGTTGATACAGGCGAAGGCCCGCTCCAGGACGCCTTTTAAATCCTCGTACACTTCCCCGTCCCGGTCTGTGATTTTCAGCGTCTCCGTGATGGCCTTGGAGAAATAATATAGTTCGTCCGTCTTATTATGCAGCCAGCCGACGTCTGCCCGTCGGCACTGGTGGTAAAAGGTATGGTGTCTGCCGCCTCCCTCCAGCCCCGTCCAGAGCAAAAATGCCAGGCTGGCAGTTTTTCCCTCCAGGCCGTCAAAAAACACTTCCCTGTGGTTGGCATCCACACCCTGGTACGGATGGCCGTCCACATACAAGAGGGACTCAAACCCGCTGTTGTTGCCCGATCCCGTCTCGCCGAAATCGAAAAGGCCGACGACCCGGCAGTCCTCTCTGGCCTCCGGCAGCCGGATCGTTTTCTCCAGCCAGAGATAACGGTCCCTCCCCGTGAAATGGTCGTGGAGGTCGAATGCCGGCCCCTCAATCTTTTCCGGAATTTCCCGGTAAACGTCGTCCTTCCCCAAATCCCCCTCCAGGGATGCGAAGGGGGCTATACACTCTTGTCCCAGATATCTGCGCTTTTCCAGCTCTTCCACACGTCTTTCAAATTTTTCGATAGTAAAAAACATGCCTTCACCTCTTATTCCTTCTGCGCTTACAAGTTCCTGTTATACTCGTCCACCATATCTCTCACCAGGCGGACGCGCTCGATATTCCCGATGGAGGACAGTTCGTCGGAGATGCCCAGGATCAGATGCGGCGTGAACAGATCGATGCATTCCCGCACCTGCGCCCGCAGCGTCACGTCCCCCTGGGGTTTGGGCGTAATGGCCTCTATATCCATACTAGATCTTCCGGCAGATGGGCGTATCATCGGGAAGATGGATCATAGCACGGCTTTCCTTTCTGTGGTTTGTCCATGTTATGCTATCATAATCCTGCCGCTCTTTCAATAAGGCGGCGCATAAAACCCCCTTTTGCAGTATGAGAGAATGGTTACTGTTCGCTCCCGATGTCATTTAGATAAGCCCGGACGCTGTCGGCTGTGGCAGATATGTTCTGTGCGGGCAGGGGCAACGCTGCGGTGAACTAACTGCTAACTGCGACTTACAAAAAATCGTCCACTGGACGTTTTTTTGCACACTGAGGCGAGACGCTCGGGAAGAGCCCTCGCGCCTAAGTCTCCGTAAGCAGTGGACTTTACCTCCGCTAAAAGCGCCCCCGAAATGCCCTTCCAGAACATATCTGCCACAGCCGACAGCTGTTCAACGGCTTATCTAAATGATATTGGGAGTAAACAGTAATATAGAAAGCGCCGGAGACGGCGCTTTCTATGACGTGCGTGAACTATAGTCGCTTTTCGTAATTGCCCATGACCATACTTCCCTCGGTGATGGAGACGAAGGCCTGGGGATCGATTTCCCGGACGATCTGTTTGATTCGGCCCACCTCATATTTGGAAACAATGACGTAGAGGATATGTTCCTTTTCATGGGTGTAGGCGCCTTCGCCGTCCCAGCAGGTGACGCCTCTTTTCAACTGCCGCATGATCTCCGAGGCGATGCCTTTCTTTTTGCTGAAAATCAGCACGCTCACGTTGATATTCTGGATATGGATTTTGTCGGTGGTGAGACTGGCCACGGTGGCAAAGATCAGGGAGTAGATCACGATCTCCAGATCAAAGAGGGCCAGACAGACGGCATAAATTACGGCGTTGATCAGGATCGTAATCTTGCCTACGCTCATATTTTTATAGATTTTGGAGCAGATGAGCCCCACAATCTCCAGTCCGCCGCTGCAGGCGTGCCCTCGCAGCACCAGGCCGCTGCCAGTACCGCAGACGATGCCGCCCACGATACAGGCAGTCAGGTAGTCGTCGATGATCGGCACTTTCGGAATCGGCAAAAACAGCAGCATGGTGGACTGGAGGGCCACCATGGTCAGCGTCTTGACGGTGAATTTTTTGCCCAGAACGCGGTAGCCCGCATATAAAAGCGGGATATTCAAGATAAAATAGATAATACTGGCGATGTTGACGGTTCGCAGAAAATCCCAGTGGAGGATTTCAATAAAAAGGTAGGAGAGCAGCTGGGCAATACCCAGCGGGCCGCCGCTGAACAGATTCAGCGGTACGATAAAGGTGTTAAAGCCGAAGGCGTAGATCAGGCTGCCTCCGAGGATGTAGATGAGCTGTATGCCGCGTTCCGGTAAATTCTTGTTCATGTCTTTCTTCTATACTCCCTGTGTTATTTTTCTTTGAGCTGCCCAATCAGCTCCGGTACGATCTCGTACAGATCGCCGCATATGGCAGTGTGGGCGGCCCGGAAGATTTCCGCTTCCGGGTCGATGTTTACGGCCAGGATCTTTTGTGCCTGACGGATACCGGCCCGAAACTGCAAAGACCCGGAGATGCCGAAGGTAATCAGCTTCCGGGGGCGGACGCTGTGGCCGGACAGGCCGATCTGGGCTTCCGGGGGCAGGAATCCCCGCTCCACCAGCACGCGGCTTCCGGCCAGTCCGGCTCCCAGAAGGGCGGCCAGCTCCCGGAACATCTCCAGATCCTCTTTATCTTTCAGGCCTCCGCCGACGGCCAGCAGAAGGCTGCAGGTATCGATTTCTTCAGCGGCATCTGCCGGCTCGATTCCCAGAAGCCGTATGGCGGACGTCCGCGCCGTATTTCGGCAGAGAATCCATTCCGGGGACGGGCAGTATTCTGTCCGATCTGCCGGAGGCATCACGCCGGGACGGACCGTGGCGATCTGCGGCCGTCTGTTCGGCGTGAGGATGTGGGCCATGATGTTGCCGCCGAAAGCCGGCCGGGTCTGGATCAGCCGGTTTTCGGTATCCAGCGCAAGCTCTGTACAGTCGGCGGTGATGCCGGTGCGAAATATTGCCGCTACGCGGGGAGCCAGGGAACGGCCTTCCGGAGAGCCGCCCACCAGAAGGATATCCGGGTCTTCCCGGCGGATTGTATCTGCCAGCAGATCGGCATAACGGTCGGCCCGGAAATCCCCGGCGTCTTTCCAGATATAGATGCGGGAAAGCCCGTAGGCGGAGAGTTCGTCTCTGCAGTTTTCCGCCTGGTCATGGATCAGGATCAGGCTGTATTCCAGACCGCTTTTCGCTGCCAGGGCGCGGCTCTTTCCGATCAGTTCCCGCGTGACGGCCGAGAGGCCGACGCCGTCCGTTTCTCCGTAAATTAAAATGCGTTTTTGCTTCACCGAATCCCTCCCTCCGTCTGTTCATCCAGCCATTCCAGGATATAGGCGGCGGCTTCTTTTCCTTTCATGGAAACGGCGGCGGCAGGCGCCGGTTCCCGGGGAGAAAAGATCTTGATTACCCGGGTGCCGGAGCCCGGCCTTCCGTAATGGGAAGAATCCCGGTCGGGGAGTTCCTGCAGGGTGAGGATTTCCGGCTGTCTTTTTTTGGCGGCGATCTTTGCCCCCAGCCCCGGTATGCGGGGTACGGCCAGTTCCCGCTCCACTGTCAGCAGGCAGGGGAAATCTATCCGGCAGGAGGCGTGTCCCTTTGCCGTCAGGGCCGTGACCGTGCAGCTTGCCGGCGTGACCGCATGAATGCGGGAGACCCAGTAGATACTGGGGATTTCCATAAACTGGGCGATGGCGCCGCCCACCTGGGCGGTATCCCCGTCGGTGGTCTGCCGGCCGCAGAGGATCAGGTCAAAGGGCCCCCTGGCCGTTATGGCCTGGGACAGGGCGTAGGCGGTGGCTACGGCGTCCGCTCCGGCAAATTCCGGCCCCGTGAGGAGCACAGACCGGTCTGCCCCCATGGCAAAGGCTTCCCGCAGGAGGCTCTCGGCGCTTTCCGGCCCCATGGAGAAGACCGTGACCTTTCCGCCATATTCTTCTTTAAGCCGCAGGGCCGTTTCCAGGGCGGTGAGATCGTATACATTGATGACGGGCGGGATGTCCTTTCGGATCAGCGTGCCCATCCCCTCGTCCATTTTTCCTTCATTTAGAGCGGGCACCTGCTTCATGCATACGGCTATTTGTAACATCATGCTTTCCTCATTTATGGGTGTGTCGTCAGTTTTTTCCGTAAAATACCGGCGGGGTCCCATTCGGCCGTCAGGGTTTCGAAAATTTCTCTTTTCGCTTCCGGCAATAATCCGTCAAGCAGGTTTTTGGTCAGTTTTCCGACGCCATATTCTCCAGCCGTCGTGCCGCCCCTGGCCTGGCATTCCCTGGCCCAGCTTCTGAGCAGCTGTTTTCCGGCCTCATATTTCTCGGCATTTTCCGGCATCAGGTTCGCATACAGGCTGCCTGTCCCCGCGTGTCCGTAGATATAGCAGGGTATATCTACGATCGCGGCGCTCTTCCGGTATCGGGTCAGGGTATCTGTAAAGGGCTCCCCGGGAAACGTCATGTCCGCAGTCAGTTTGGTTATGGCCGGATCAGTACGCTTGATTTCGTCTATGCGGGCATTGACCAGCTCGGAGGCGGCTCCGCGAAAGTGCTGCAGTCGTTCTGCCTCGGCTTCACCGGATAGGGCCCAGGTGTCCTCGTCTGTGCAGCCGCAGTCTGCGGACAGCTCCAGCAGCTCCCCGGCCAGTTCCTCCACCCCGTCCTCCGGGCCGTGCAGCTCCATATAGACCGCTCCGGCCGGGTCCGCGGGAAGCTCCGGCAGATCCCTGAGCTTTGCCATGGAAGCCCTATTTGCCTTTATCAGCACGAGCACGGGGCCGTCCAGGTATTCCAGAGCAGCTACAAAGGCGGCGGCCTCCCTGTGGGCCTGGGCGATGCGTCTTGCGCCTTCCACAAAGCGGGCGGCGGCGTTTTCTGTTTTCAGAAAGAAGCAGATGGCCCACAGGCTTTCAGGACGGGGAATCAGTGTGAGCTCCAGAGCCGTGATGACGCCCCCGGCGCCTTCGCCGCCGACAATCTGTCCGAACAGTTCGCGTTCTTCCCGGGCCGACACGGTTTTTCTGCGTCCGTCCGCCGCCAGGAAACGTACCGAGGCGATGTTGGCCCGGGCGTCGCCGTAATGATAGGAGCAGATGCCCCGGGAATTGTTTGCGGCGATGCCGCCTGCGGAAGCCGTCTCGGCGGTGGGCCAGACGGGCCAGAACAGGCGGTTTTTCCCGGCCAGACCACGGATTTCTTTTTTTAGATCCAGGACCGTGGCGCCGGGTTCCACGGTCAGCAGGGCGCCGTCTTTTGTTTTTTCGTAATGAAGCACTTTCGTCATACGGCTCAGGTTCATGACGTGGCCGCCCTGCGGGACGGCGCCTCCGGTCACGCCGGTCAGGCCGCCCTGGAGGGTGACGGGGGTTTTTGATGCGGCCATATGGGCCAGGATTTCGGCGGCTTCGTCCTCCGTTTCCGGAAAAGAGAGGCTGTCGCAATAGCCGGTAAGCCTGGATTCGTCCCCGATAAATTGTCGGTATTTCTCCTCCATTTGATAAATTTTCATGACAAACTCCTATCTTGTCGGATCAACCGGATCAGCTCCGGCAGGATCTCTTTATAGTCCCCCTGGACGACGGCGTCCGCAAGACGCATAATGGGAGCCTCTGGATCGGTGTTTACGGCAAGAATGACGCCGCTTTTTTCAATACCGGCAAAGAATGCGGCCGCACCCGAGATTCCGGCGGCAATGCATAATTTGGGGGCGGCGGAGATCCCCGATATGCCGATCACGGAAGATAACGGCGCCCAGCCGCCCATGGCGGCGGGCTTGCTCACGCCGAAGCCGGCGTCCATACAGGCCGCCAGTTCCTGCAGGCAGGCAAGTCCCTCCGGGCCTCCGGCTCCATTGCCCCCGGCCACCAGGAGCTTCGCTGTCTCCAGGCTGTTTTCTTTGCTGTTCTCCAGAAAAGAGATTTCATTTTCGGCGTTTTCGTCCTCCAGAACAAGTATGTTTGGGGCCGGATGGGTGTATCCTGTCTCTGTATCCGGCGGCAGCCCTTTGGCCAGAGAGACAAAGCAGGGCAGCTTTCTGGCCAGAAACCGGGCTTCCATGTGATGGGAATAGACCCTTTTGCGGAAAAAAAGCTGTTCGTTTTCCTGTTCTGCGGCACAGACGCCGATGCAGGAGCTGCCGCCGCACCGGCCATACAGGCGGGCGGCCAGCCCGGCGGAATCGGGGTCGTCTCCGAAAAGATATAACCTGTCGGCTGTAGTTTCCCGGGCTAGCAGGGCAAGGAGCGGTTCCGGATCGTAGATTGCTTTTATTACGGCCGTTATCCGGTTCCAGGGGATGCGTCCGGCCAGCTTAACCGCCGTATCCTCGTCGGGACAGAGGAGCAGGCACTGCTCAGGCTCATCTTCGGGCCAGGATTTCTTAAAGAAGGCGGCCGCCCGGGAGACAGAGGAGGGAGCGCCTGCGTCGTAACCGTTTAAAATCATAAATTTTTTCATGGCTTTTCCTCCAGCGCTTTTTGGATATAGTCTTTATAAAGCGTTTCCGCAATTTCCTTCGGCGTGTTCCCGGTGATCTGCCGCGCCGCCCTTTTTCGGGAAACCGGCTCAAGGCCCGCCAGTGTAAGGCCGGCATAGTTGTCCATGGAAGTTTCAGAGAGTCCCAGATCTTCATATGTCAGCCGTTCCACCGGCCTTTTGCCCAGGGTCATTTTCGCCTTTAATGTGGGCGCCGGCAGGCAGGAAATCTGTGCGTTGCCCACCGAGAGGACCAGAGGTGCGGACATTTGCCGCCGCGTCAGGCCCTGGTTGCAGGCGTAGCTTACAGACAGCCTCTGCTTGTCGGCGCAATGCAGCTCCGTGACCCGGGAAATACAGGGTACACGCAGTTTTTCCGCACAGAGAGCGGGCGTCAGGCTGTTATTTCCCTCCGCGCTCTGCTGGCCCAGCAGGAGCACGTCAAATCCCCCGGTCTTTTCACAGTAACGGCAGATCAGCTCCGCCGTCCATTCCGGCGCAAAGCGCAGATCCGCTTCTCCGCTATCTAGCCGTGCGCAATGATCAAACCCCAGGGCATACAGGGTGCGCATGGCCGTCTCTCCGGCAGACGGCGCAATAGTGAAGGCGGAGAGGGAGATATCCCCGCGCTCCCTGTGCAGATGCAGCGCCATAGCCAGGGCGCTCTCATCGAAACAGTTCCACATAAAGGGCAGAAAGGTCGTTTCTACCCGCAGCCTTTCGTCAGCCAGCCATTCTTTGTCCGGCAGGACGTCCAAATCCGGTTCCATTTTACATAAACATAATATTTTCATATACGCATCATACCACAAAAAATAAAAACCGGCGGACTTTTCATCCGCCGATTTAAAATCCGTTTATTTTACACCGTCCAGCTTTTTCGTCAGCCAGAATTGTTTTTTATCCGGGTCATACCCTTCATAGGGAAGCCGCTCGCTGGGGATGGGACGTCCGTTTTCGTCGTAATCCTCCTTGAAGGTGTCGTACTTCTTCGGATTGAACATGATCTTGATCCAGGCCACAATGACCACTACGAAGATGAACGCGTTCAGGAAACCGCCCACATTACAGAGCTGCTTGATACCGTCGATACCCTTGGTGCAGACCATCAGCACGCAGAGAAAACCGGTGGTGCCGCCCCAGAGGAATTTCAGCAGGATCGGGGACTCGGTATCGTCCGCGGTCAGGCCCTCCGTACACAGCCCGGCCATGGCGTTGGTGTTGGAGTCCGCCGCCGTAACGAAGGAAACAAACACGATGACCAAAAACAGCGGGATGGTGAGCATGGCCAGGGGCAGATGCTGGAGCACCGCGTAGGTAGCCGCCTCCGTGCCGCCCGCCTGCATGGCCTCGTTGATGCCAAATCCCTGCAGTTCCATCCAGATGGATGTGCCGGAAAACAGGCCCAGCCAGATCATGGAGAAAACGGACGGGATCAAAAAGACCACGTTCAGGAATTCTTTAACGGAATAGCCGCGGCTGATCTTGCCCATGAAAACGGCGGTGGTGGGGAACCAGGCCAGCCAGCAGCACATATAGAAGGACGGCCACCAGCGGGACCAGAAATCGCCGCCGGAAGCGCCGGTCATCAGGCTGATCTCAAAGAATTTTGAGATGTATGTACCGATAGACTCACAGGTCAGATCCAGAATGTAAGCCGTGGGTCCGAAAATCAGCATGAACAGACCCATAACCATGTATACCTTACTGTTGATGCTGGACAGGATACGGATACCGTTCATAACGCCGGAAGCGGCGGAGGCCACGAAAGCGATCACGATGGCGCTGCCGCAGATGATGTACAGCAGGGTGCTGTTTTCCATACCGGTCAGGCTGCAGATGCCGCCGGACAGGAGCAGTACGCCGGAACCCATGGAGGCGGCCATACCGCAGCACATACAGAACAGGCAGATGGCGTCGACCACCGGCGTGATCTTTGTAGTAACGGCGTCGCCCAGCACTGGGGTCATCATGGAGCCGATGGCGAACCTTTTCTTCATGTTAAAGAATACGAAAGCAAAGACCAGGGCCGGAAGGCCGTAGATGGCCATCGGGGAGAAGGTCCACTCCAGGAACAGGATGTTCATGGCAAAGTTGATGGCCCCGCCGCTGCCGGGCTCCACATTGGCATTTGCCGCCGGAGCGTACATGTGGTACATGGGCTCCGCGCAGGCCCACAGAAGGATACCGGCGGCCATGATGGTACACAGGATGATCCAGATATAGTTGGAATAGCTCATCATGGGCCTGGCCTTGGAACCGCCGAAACGGACATTCCGGACGGGGCTTAAGTAGGTGACGAACATAAGCAGGACGGCCACGGTGGTGGCAGAGTTAAACAGCCACTGGAAATTTTCCAGTATCCAGTTTTGCGCCGTACCCATCACCAGGTTGAAGGCGTCGTAGTTGATAAAGTTCAGGGCTATGATTGCCACAATGATCAGCCACGGCGGCAGGAAAATCCCCCAGCTGAGCTTTTTACCGGTCGTTTTCTCTTCAGACATAAAAACCTCCTTTTACTTGCTGCGCCGGACAGAATATACCGGCGCGTCTCTCTTTTCCTTTCCGGCTCCGGGAATACCCGGGCGTCCCCTCTATTTTCCGCTGCGGCGGTCAAAGAACCGCCGGGCGTATGTTTGCAGGGTTTTGCGGGTCAGCTGAATTTCGGAGCCGTTCATGCGGCGCTTCGGCAGGCAGAAATTGGTCATCCGGTCCAGCCGCAGGGCGAATACCGCATCGCTCTCAAAAGCACGGCAGTCCTTATCCCCCCGGATATCCAACCGCTCCCCTCCGTGGGGCACAATGTACCCGTCGGAGAAAAGCGTAACCTTATAGGTACCTTTCCGTCTGCTGATTTTTTTTGCGCCTTGTTTTGCTTTTATTCCGGGATAGCAGAGAACCAGAAACGAAAACAGGGCAAACAGCACCGCCCCGATCTCAAACATCAGCCCATAGGGGTTCATGGCAAATAAAACCGCGCAGGCCGCCGCTGCCGCCAGCAGAAAAATCCCCACCCCGTAACGGGCCTTTTTACTCCTTTTGTCAATGATCATGAGGAGCGCTTCATACACTTCGCCGTAGGTCATATCATAAGAGAGGCTGACGGAGCGCACGGGCTCCTCCGCCGCGGGACGGTCTTCCGGCCTGCGGCCGGTTATTTTCCGGATAATGCCGATGTTATCTGCCATAGTTCCTGCCTTTCCGTTCAGCACTTTTACAGGCCGGAAAATACCTCGTAGGCTTTTTCCAGCA
The DNA here is from genome assembly GCA_949471785.1 of uncultured Lachnospiraceae bacterium. Classification (GTDB taxonomy): domain Bacteria; phylum Bacillota; class Clostridia; order Lachnospirales; family Lachnospiraceae; genus UBA11957. Next base: position 26,656 of record CASWRE010000030.1, read on the forward strand.
TCGAATCTGTATAGCCGGTCAGATCCTTATAAATACCGTCTATAATCCTCGTATATTTCGTATGATTTTCGGCGTTGGGGGTAAATATATCCCTCTGCCGTACCATTTTTGCCGCGGCATCTTCGAATGTAGGATAGATGCCCTCGGCCACCGCCGCGCATATGGCCGCGCCCACCGCCGCCGCGCCGTTTACTTCGTTGCGGGAGGCGGGGATGCCGAATACGTCGGCGAAGATCTGCATGAAGAGGCTGCTGTTGGAGCCGCCGCCGGAGACGGTGATCTGTTTCAGGCGGATGTCCAGTTCTTTGCAGAGGGCGTCCATCTGGATCTTCATGGTCATGGCCAGGCTTTCCATGATGGCCCGGTACATATGCCCGGCGCCGTGGCGGTTGTCAAAGCCGATAAACATGCCCTTTTTGAACTGCCGATCCGCGGGAGCCAGCCACTCGGGTACGACCATCAGGCCTTCGCTGCCGGCCGGAATCTTTTCGGCCAGCCCGGCCAGATAGTCTTCCGGGGAAATGCCCCGTTCTTTTGCTTTGTTGGCCGCTTCTTCGCCCAGCAGGTCGCGGAACCAGCTGATATGTCCCATGCCTTTGCGGATGCCGGTGCTCTCGTATATGTATTTGTGGGGCATGGAGGCGAAATTCACCCAGTAATTTACCGTATCCTTTGGGTTCCGGTCGCCGTGAACCATGCCGCAGACGTAGGTACCCAGGGAGATCAGGCCGCTGCCCTCCGACAGGGCGCCGGTGCCCAGGGCTTCTACAGCCTTGTCGTTGCCCGTGGCCACCACCGGCAGTCCTTCGGGCAGCCCCAGCAGGGCCGCGGCCTGGGCGGTCAGACGGCCGACCACTTCGCCGGGCATTTTCAGCTCGCAGAGCATTTCCCTGGGGATATTGTAATACTTGAAAGTTTCCGGATCTTCAAACCACTGCCAGGAGTCCGTGTCGATGGGCCACATGCCCTGGTAGCTGGCTGCGCTGTCGTTAAATTGTCCGGTGAGCCGCGCGGTGAGGTAGCCGTTGGTGGACGCCACGTGGGCCACGTCGGGATTGTCGTGTACGTAAGGCCGTGAAACGCGGATATCCATCCAGCTTAATGCCGGCTGGGCCAGAGTGCCGTCCTCCTTCATCAGTACTCTGTCGAAACGAATACTGCACAGGCCCATGGCGGCGATATCCGCCGGATTCCCCTCAAACTGTCCCATCAGTTTTTTGCAGGCGACGACCAGGGAATCCCACAGGTCGTCTCCCGGATGCTCCACCAGCCCCGGGCCCGGCAGGTCATAGGGCTTTAAGGGCTCCGAGGCCGAAGCGATGACGCGCCCTTCCAGGTCAAAGATCGTCGCTTTCGTGCTCTGTGAGCCGCCGTCTATGGATAATATATATTTCATGCTTTTTTCCCCCGCTGTAAATCCGTCAGTCTTCCATCGGATAGATGGTTCCCGCGTTCATGATACCGTTGGGATCGAAAACATCCTTGAGGGCTTTCAGAACCGGATAGGAGCTGCCATATTCTTCTTTGACCCAGGGAACCCTGTGTTTGCCCACGCCGTGGTGGTGGACCATGGAACCGCCGCGTTTCAGGGTTTCTTCCACGATGATCTTGTTGATCGGGTCATGGTATTTATGGATTTCGTCTTCGGGCTTGCAGTCTACGACGTTGTAATAATACATGAAATACAGGTTGGTGCCGGTCATATAGCTGTGAGAGGAGTGGCCGCCCACCATGGTGATGTCCGGGATCTCGGCCTTGATGCGGCGGATCACATTCTCGTAGACATCATGGATATCGCTCCAGAGCGCGCTGATCTCCGTGGTGAATCCCACGTTTTCCGTCTCACGGATCTCTTTGTATTCTTTTTCCACCTTGGACGTATCCCAGTTCAGTCCGGCGTACCAGGTTTCAATATAGCGGCTGTCCACCTTTTTGTACGTGTCGTACTCGGCGACGATCCGCTCGATGCCCCGGCCGGTGGCCTCGCTGATCTCTGCGGGACCTTCGGTCATAAAGATCAGCACCGGTTTGCCTTCGCAAAAGTGGGAGAAATAGTATTCGCCGTCCTCGAAATCGTATAATCGGGCGAAGGAGGGCTTATATCCTTCCACCATGACGCGGCGCAGGATCTCGAAACCGGACTTCATATCGTTCAAAAGCCAGCTGTGGAACTGGTTGTTCTCGGGCATGTATTTGAAGATCTTCACGGTCACTTCGGTGATATAGCACAGGGCGCCCTCGCTTCCCATGGGGATGTGGCGGATATCCGGGCCCGCGGCCCGCCGCGGTACGTTCTTGATCCGGGCAATATGACCGCTTGGCAGGACAAATTCCAGACCCACCAGCATATCCTCTATGCCGCCGTACAGGGTGGAGAACTGGCCGATACTTCGGGTGGCCACCAGGCCGCCCATCTGAGCCAGGGGTTTGGACTGGGGCGAGTGTCCCGTGGTATAGCCCATGGCGCGGAGCTTCTGCTCCAGGTATTCCAGGCATACGCCGCACTGGGCCGTGACCATCATATTGACGGTATCGATTTTGATGATCTCGTTCATTCCGGAACCGTCGATGATGACGGCGTTTTCCACCGCGTTCTCCAGGCCGCCCTCGATGGAGGAGCCGCCGGTCCTCGGGATCACGTTGATTTTGTTTTCATTACAGAAGGCCAGGAGTTTCGATACTTCTTCGGCGTTTTTTACTCTGACCAGAGCCGCCGGCAGCGGACGGGTGTACACGCCGAAAACGGTCTGGTATTTCAGAAAACGGTCGGCGCTGTTTTCGCGCATGACGGCCTCGTCGCTGACAATACGCTCAGCGGGAAGTATTTCATTCAGTTTTTCGAGAATTTCTGTCTTATTCATGATTTCCCCCATCTATTCTTTTTTTGTTGTTTTACCGTACCAGATAGCCGCCGTCGATGACGAGCAGTGTGCCGTTTACATAATTGGAAGCGCTGCTGGCAAGATAGACCATGCCGCCCATCAGATCCTGCCTCTCGCCCCAGCGGTCCGCCGGGACATGCTCTTTGATTTTTATGTATTTTTCATCGTGTTCGTTGGCGCTGCCGGTACCGCTGGTCATGGCGGTCTGGAAGTAGCCCGGCGCGATGCCGTTTACGCAGATGCCGTATTTGCCCAGTTCGTCGGCGTAGGCTTTGGTGAGGCCCATCAGTCCCGCTTTCATGGCCGCGTAGGCCGGGGAGCCGAGGCCGCCCAGGAAGGAGAACAGGGAGCAGATGTTAATGATCTTCCCGCTTCTCTGGGGGATCATGTATTTGGCCACGGCGTGACTCAGGTCAAAAGCGCCGGTCAGGTTGATGTTGATCATCGGGTCCCACTCTTTCCGGGTAAACTCCAGCACGTCTTTAACGATGCAGATGCCGGCGCAGTTCACCAGGATATCAATGGAGCCGTAGACTTCCACACATTTGTCGGCGATCTTGTCGCACATGCCGTCCTCGGTCAAGTCGCCCTGCATGAAATAGTATTTTACGCCGCAGTCTTCGATCAGCTTCTGCGTCGTGCCGTCGTCATCCACGTAGGCGAAAGTAAAAATGTTGGCGCCGGCTTTTGCAAGAGCCAGGGCAAAGGCCTGGCCAAGGCCGCTGTTTCCTCCTGTCACAATCGCGTTTTTCCCCTTGAGGGAGAAAAAATCCAGGCTGAAATCGTTAATGTCGTAACCCATAGTGAACCTCCTTTGTTTTCATTTATATGAATACAAGATTTTATAAATATTCTATCCGTTCAACCAGCTCTGAGTCTATGCCCCGCCGGGAGAGAATCTCTTTCATCTTTTCCAGTACAGCCGTGTCCCTGACGGGCTTCTGGTAGGAATCCCAGAGCCGGTGCATCTCTTTTCGGATATTCTCATCAAACTGAGTGGCGGGTTTTGCGGCGCTTCCTCTGACGGCCAGCTTCGGCGTCAGGGGTTCTCTGCGGCACCATTCCAGCGTGTGCTCATCCAACAGATAAGATTCCTCTCGGCCCAGCTCGTCGATGAGATCCACGGGCACGGTCTCTTCGTTGACATCTACGCCCGCCAGATAACGGTTTACATAGTCCAGAACCTCGAAATCCATAATGACCTTCTCGTAGGATACGGTGGTGTAACCGTTCAGAATGCCGGCGCTCTGGACAATCAGGTTCATCTCGTTCTGGCGGCAGGCCATATAGGTGAGCATGGATTCATAACCGGCCTGGGCGCATACCACTTTGGCATCGGACAGGGAGCCGCCGCCGCGGCAGGGAAGACCGTAGTATTTGGCCATTTTTGCGCAGTATTGATAGCACAGGGCGCCTTCCGGCGCGCCGATGGCGATGGCGCCGTTTCTTAAATCGGCGGTGGTGGTCTGGGAACCGTAAATGACCGGGCATCCCGGATGGGCCATCTGGGCCAGGGCGATGCTGGTGAGCACTTCGACATTTACCATGGCGATGGTGCCGGCCAGCGTGACCGGGGAAGTGGTGCCGGCCATGGCCGCCGAGGCAATGACGCAGGGCTGCCGGTATTTTCCGAATGTGAGGATGGTCTCCGTCATCTTGTGATCCAGCTGCAGCGGTGTGTTGGCGTTGGCGATGGTCAGCATCCGAGGACGGGTTTCAAATTCTTCCCGGGAACCGGCGGCCGCAATGCCCATCTGCATGAGGGCTTCCAGCTCGCCGTAATTGCCGGTGCCCGTCATCAGGGCTTTGTCCGAGTGGGTGTAGGCCACGTAATACATCATCAGGCACGCATTGTCCACCGGTACGTCATTGGGAAATACGATAATGCCGCCGTTGATCCGGTACTGAGGATTCGTCTCAAAAAGCTTTACCAGCTTCACATAATCCTCTATCAGGGCGGGACGCTTTTCCCCTGTCTGATCGGAGATCTGGGGCGAGCCTGAAGGCGGGGCCGTATAGCTCCTCCGGCCGCCAAGGGACACATGGTAGCGGGGATTTTCGGCAAACAGGTCAATATTTGCCGGCGCTTTGTGAATCCAGTACATAAGCTGAGCTTCCGTAAAATAGGCCACGTTTCCTTCCATGCGGATGCCGTGCTCTTTCAAAATGCTGACGGCATCGGGATGATGAAAGAGCATACCTGTTTTTTCCATGATCTGCATGGAAAGCCGATGGATTTTTTCCGTGTTATCCAGCATATGCCAACCTCCTCATTTCCGCTTGTCTGAAAAATGCCCATAACGCAATAAATATTTGTTTGCATTATGAACATTTTGTTCATTATTTGGTGTGTTAATTATACATGCATGTTAGATATTCTGTCAATATAAAAAGGGATAAATTCGGCTATATATGTAGAATAGTGACAGTTGATTTTGCTTAAATAGTGAAAAAGTCAATAAATTAGACAGGTCGGCCTGTTTAAATGATTGCCGTTTACTGCACAGGCCATAAGAAAGTGATGTTGAAATATTGACAGGACAGAGAGGAGTTGCTATAATTATGTTCGTATTACGAACGAACTAACAGACAGAAGGAGAATACAGTTATGGATTATGGAAAAGAAGCCCTTCGCCTTCACGGCGAATGGAAAGGTAAGATCGAAGTAATATCCCGGGTGCCTGTAAATGACAGCAATGACCTGTCTCTGGCCTATACTCCCGGCGTGGCAAGTCCCTGCCTGGAGATTCAGAAGGACGTGGACAAGAGCTATGTGTATACCCGCAGACATAATCTCTGCCTGGTGGTTACGGACGGCACCGCCGTTCTGGGGCTGGGGGATATAGGCCCTGAGGCCGGTATGCCTGTCATGGAGGGGAAGTGTGTGCTCTTTAAAGCTTTCGGTGACGTGGATGCTTTTCCCCTGTGCGTGAAGTCTAAGGATGTGGATGAAATCGTTAATACGATTGCGCTGATTTCCGGGAGCTTTGGCGGCGTTAATCTGGAGGATATTGCGGCGCCCCGTTGTTTCGAGATTGAGAGAAAGCTGAAAGAGCGCTGTGACATCCCGATCTTTCACGATGACCAGCACGGCACGGCGGTGATCACTCTGGCCGGTCTGACCAATGCCCTGAAGCTTACCGGCAGGAAGAAAGAGGATGTGCGGATCGTCATGAACGGCGCCGGGGCGGCCAGCATATCCATTACCCGGCTGCTTCTTTCCGGCGGCTTTAAACACATCAGTCTGGTGGACCGCACGGGCCTGATTTATGAAGGGCGGGAAAAGGGTATGAATCCCTATAAGGAAGAGCTTGCCCGGCAGACGAATTTGGAGAAACGGAAAGGCGGTCTGGCGGAAGCTTGTGAAGGGGCGGATATCTTTGTGGGTGTGTCGGCTCCCGGCGTATTGACTAAGGACATGGTACGGACGATGGCCAAAGATCCGATTATCTTTGCCTGCGCCAACCCCACGCCGGAGATTTTCCCTGATGACGCGAAGGCCGGAGGGGCGGCTGTGGTGGCCACGGGCCGCAGCGATTTCCCCAATCAGGTGAATAACGTACTGGCTTTTCCGGGTATTTTCCGCGGAGCCTTTGACGTGCGGGCCAGTGATATCAACGACGAGATGAAGCTGGCCGCCGCCCGCGCCATAGCGGACCTGATTTCCGATGAAGAACTCTCGGCGGACTATATTCTTCCCAAGGCGTTTGATCCCCGTGTGGGCCGGGCGGTGGCAAAAGCCGTAGCTCAGGCTGCCAGGGAATCCGGTGTGGCCAGGAAGTAAGGGGGTACGCCGATGGAAAATTCAGGAAAAAACGGGAATGTGCAATCCGTTGAGCGGGCCCTATTTCTTCTGAAAATCATAGCCAGGATGGAAAAGCCCGTTTCCGTGGCCGCTCTCTCAGAGATGTCCGGATTAAACCGCACCACGGTATGGCGGCTTTTGAATACGCTGGAGGATTCCGGCTTTGTGGAGCGGGACGATTTGTCCAGGGGCTATGCGCTGGGGTATAATGCCGCGAGCCTGTGCCTGAATCTGATGCAGCAGTACGCGCCGCTGATGCGCATCAGCCGCCCTTTTTTAAAGAAACTGTCCAGGGAGATCAACGAGGATATTCTGCTGGCGGTACCCCGCTTCAGCGGCACGCTGACGATCGATCAGATCTATTCAACCCATGGCATCCATGTGAAGAGTTATCTGAATCAGATATCTCACGTCCATTCATCCTCCACGGGTAAGATGCTTTTAAGCTACCTGGATAAACAGGAGCTGGATCTGCTTTTGAATCAGCCCCTGTCTAAAGTAACGCCCCGGACCATCGTAGATCCGGATGTGATCCGTGGCCAGCTCGCCCAGATCCGGGCCGACGGCTACAGCTATATCCTGGGAGAGAATAACGATGGGGAGAACGGCATCTGCACCCCCGTCCTGAAAAATGATTTTCCCGCCGCTTTCATTAATGTATGCGGCCCCGAATCCCGTCTGACACTGGATCGGATGCTGTCGCTGGTGCCTGCGATTAAAGAATGCAGCAGACAGATCGAACAGCAGCTGTCGCAGTATTAGACAAAATAAGAACAGACCGGAAACCGCTGTATAGTCTGAAAACAGCGGTTTCCGGTTTTCTTTTTCCCGATTGCACGGGCGAAGATCTCTTTTCTTTTACGCAAATCCCAAAAGTCTTTGATACTTCGCGATATTTTTCTGATTTTTCTTTGGGTCAACCAAAGTCAGCGGGTCCAGAAGCTCCCTGGCCTGGTCTTCCTTTAACAACCCTCTGGAGACTACCACTTCATAAATGGTCTTGTCTTTTTCCACAGCCTCCCTGGCCACGCTGCTTCCTGTCTCGTATCCCCAGACCGCTGCCACAATGGCGGAAATCGCCGTAGAATTTTCCGCGTATCCTTTGCATACGTCCACATTGGCCGTGATGCCCGCCACGCATTCCCGGGCAAAGACGTCAATACTCCGGCTTAAGAGGGTGCAGGATTCAAACAGGCACTTGGTCATAACGGCTTCCCATACGTTGAGATCCAGGTCGCAATTGTCCACCGCCATGGAGATGGCCGTGTCGTTTCCGTTGATCTGAAAACAGACCTGGATGATCAGCTCCGGCAGGATAGGATTGATCTTGCCCGGCATGATGGAGGAGCCTGGCAGGAGCCTGGGCAGATTGATTTCGTGGAGGCCGGCCCGGGGACCGGAGGACATCAGCCGCAGGTCTGTGGCCATCTTGGACAGCACGCCGGCCAGGGTTTTTAAGGCGCAGGAAATTCGTGTGTAGATATCGCTGTTTTGGAAAGCGTCAAAATAATTTTTTGTAACCCGGATATTTTTATGCAGGATATTACACAGACAGTTTTCCGCCTGCAGAATATAACCCGGCTGGAGCCCTACGCCCGTGCCCACGGCCGTCGCCCCGATGGGAAGGATCAGACAGGCGTCGGCCAGTTCTCTGAGGAGTGTGACCTGCCGGTGAAGCGCGGAGGCGTAGCCGGAAAATTCCTGTCCCAGGGTGATGGGGACGGCGTCCTGCAGGCAGGTTCGCCCGATCTTTACCACGTCCTTAAATTCTTCGGCTTTTCTGTCGGTGATCACGGCGGCGGTCTCGGTGGCGTGGGCCAGTTCATCCAGTAGGCTGTTCAGGGAGAGCAGCAGGGCGCAGGGGAGCACATCGTTGGTGGACTGGCTCATATTGACATGGGTGTTGGGGTGCACGGCGTCGTAGCCCTTATGGCCGGTCAGGATCTCGTTGGCCCGGTTGGCGATCACTTCGTTGATGTTCATGTGCACTGTGATACCCCCGCCGCCCGTAAACAGATCCGTGGGGAACTGGTCCGTGAAGCGGCCGTCCATGATTTCCCGGCATGCCTGGATGATGGCGCTGCACTGGGCTTCGCTTAAGCCTCCGGACAGGCAGTTGGACTGGGCCGCGGCCAGCTTGATTGCAGCCAGATTATAGACCAGCACAAAAGCATCCTGTCCCAGCGAATGGCCGGACTTAGCAGAATAATTCAATCCCCGTTTGGTCTGTATGCCGTAGTAGGCGGAATCCTCAATCTCCATTTCCCCGAGAAAGTCGTGTTCGATTCGCATTGTATTCGAGTCTCCTTTTTTATACCGGATGTGCCCTGCCTCAAACCGTGGGGCAGGGCACAGATGATCAGCTTTCAAAGGTAATCACATAACGACCCATATTTTTTGCCGTAGGATCTGAGAAAGCGTCAAAAGCTTTGTTGATTTCTTCCAGTTTTATTTTTTCAATGATCAGACTGTCCAGATCATATTTGCCGTCCAGATAGAGCCGGGCGATCTTCGGAAAATCGTTGAAGGGGTTTACGTCTCCGTAAAAGCTTCCTTTTAGCGTCTTGCCGACCCGGTGGAAGCTGCCCGCCGGGAGCGTCAGGACGGCGTCCTCCGGGTAGGCGCCGATTATCACCGCGACGCCGCCTTTTCTGACGGAAAGCCATGCGTCCGTTCCCACTTTGGGAATGCCGGTGCAGTCGATGGCATAGTCCGTGCCGACGCCGCCGGTGAGGGCTTTTACGGCCCCGGCTACGTCGGTGATATTTCCGGTGTTGAGTACATCCGTCGCGCCGTATTTTCTGGCGGCTTCCAGATTTTCTTCTTTTACGTCGCAGGCGATGATCCGGCCGGCTCCGGCGATGCGGGCGCCCTGAATGGCGTTGATCCCCACGCCGCCGATGCCGAAAATGGCGATGGAGGAGCCGGGACGCACGCCTGCGGCCCGCACGCTGGCGCCGAAGCCCGTTGCGACGCCGCAGCCGATCATACAGGCGGCGGTCAGATTCATTTCTTGGGGCATGGGCACGCAGCTCATGTCAGGTACCACCGTGTATTCCGCAAAGGTGGACAGCAGGGAGGAGTGATAGCAGGGGCCGCCGTCCAGCGTCATGCGGGAGGTATTGTCCATTAAGGTTCCCGCATACATGGGGCCGAAGGCCGATTCACACAGACTGACCTGGCCGTTTTTGCAGCTCTCACAGGTTCCGCAGTAAGGAACCCAGCTTAAAGCAACTTTGTCGCCCGGTTTGCAGGTGGTCACATAATCGCCCACTTCCACTACGGTACCGGCGCCTTCGTGGCCTAGTACCTGGGGAATGGGAGTGGTAGGATCATTCCGTACATTCAGGTCGCTGTGGCATACCGCTGTGGCGGCGATCTTTACCAGTACCTCGTGAGCTTTGGGTTTATCCAGACAGACCTCACGGATCTCCAGTGGCCTGCCCGCTTCCATCATTACTGCCGCTTTCATTTTCATATGCATTTCCCCCGTGTGTTAGTCTTTTTTATGGCATGGTTTTGTTATTCATGAGCGTACCAGATGGCTTTCGCCTTTGTGTACAGCTCCAGGGAACGGGAACCGCATTCCCGGCCCCAGCCGCTCTCTTTGTAACCGCCGAAGGGGCTGGCCGGATCATAGCAGCCGTACCGATTGATAAAGATCTGTCCTGCCTGGAGGGCGTTGGCTACCCGCTGGGTCCTCGCCACATCGTTGGTCCAGAAACCGGCGGCCAGGCCATAGTCCGTGTCGTTGGCGATGGCGACTGCCTCATCTTCGGTTTCAAAAGGAATCACGGTGAGAACCGGCCCGAAGATTTCTTCCCTGGCAATTTTCATACGGTTATGGCAGTCTACGAAAATGGTGGGATTGATGAAATAGCCTTTGGCGTTATCCCCCTCCGTATTTCGGTCGCCGCCGCACAGTAGACGCCCGCCTTCGGCCTTTCCGGCTTCTATGTAGCCCATGATTGTCTCAAAGTGTTCTTTGGATACCTGGGCGCCCTGATTAGAGGCGGGATCGAAGGGGTCGCCTACTTTCCAGTTCCTGTATTTTTCCGCCAGGCCCCGGCAGACTCTGTCGTAGACGCTGTTTTGCACCAGAAGCCGGGTGGGTTCCGAGCATTTTTCGCCCTTGCCGGACATGATCGCCACAAAGGAGCGGTCTATGGCGTAATCCAGATTCGGCGCGTCCTCGAAAATAATGTTGGCGGACTTGCCGCCCAGTTCCAGACTCACGGATTTCAGATTGCTGTCCGCGGAATCGTGTACCAGCTGCCGTCCCACCGCCGTGCTTCCGGTAAAAGCGGCTTTGTCGATCAGCGGATGCCGGGTAATGGCGGAACCCATGGAACCGGTGGCCAGGATCAGGTTCATTACCCCTTTCGGCATGATATCCAGCTCATCGATCAGCTCGAAGGTGCGCACTAGAGACAGGGAGGTCATGCTGGACGGTTTAATGATCAGGGTATTGGCACAGGCCAGCGCCGGCGCCAGCTTGAATCCGGCCATATCCATGGGGTAGTTCCAGGGGATGATCTGGCCGCATACGCCCACGGGTTCCCTCCTGGTATATGAGAAAAAGTCTCCTAAAACGGGATTCGTCTCGCCGTAGATTTTGTCGGTCCAGCCGGCATAGTAATCAAAGAAATCGGCCACATTGGTGACGTCCTCACAGGATTCGGTAAACAATTTACCGTTGTCCAGGGTTTCTATGGTGGCGATCTCCTCTATGTGATCCATCAGCGTGGCGGCGATCTTCTGCATGATCTTCCGACGCTCTCTGTGATTAATATCCCGGGTCCAGGAGCCGTTGTCAAAGGCCGTCCTCGCCGCTTTGGCCGCCAGGTCGATATCTTCTTTGTCGGCGCAGCGGATATGTCCGATCACCTCGCCGTTTATGGGGCTGATCGATGGGAGGACAGGGCCGCGGCCCTCCACCCATTCGCCGTTGATGTAAAGGGATTTTGTGGTCTTCAGCCATTCTTTGGCCCACTTGATTCTGGGCCGTCTTACATCTGCCATCTGTGTCTCCTTTCTGTATGCCGCTCTGTAATCGTTCGGACAAACTGCGGTGTTGTGTTTCATAATTTCCAGTTCGCTTTACGCGCAAATAGTTCATAATACGAACTAAATGTATTATAACTGGTTTGCAGTTTTCTGTCAATAATGTAGTTGCTTTTTCGGCTAATCTTTGGTAACAGTTATTACTATTCATGGGTCAGGAATGCGCTGAACTGCGACGCGAAGCTAGTCCTTTAGGGCGCATTCCGTAAGAACATGATTCAGGAGTGAGGGGCGATATTTAGAGTTTGCTGAAAGGTACATAAGAAAGTGATCCGGTTCTGTTCGGTCAGAAAGTGACAGGAAAAAACAGACGGCAATTTTAATAAAAACAGGTTATTGTTTGTGTAAAAACGGACAAGGATATGCTAAGAAAAGCCGTGCGGGATGCAGAGGAAGACAGGGATGCCCTGGCCCGATTACTTAATTGTATCCCGGTGCATACCGGCGAGGTATATTTTGTACCTCGGAAAATGGTCCATGCCATCGGAGAAGGGTGCCTGATCCTGGAGGTTCAGGAGGCCACGGATTTTACGATTCAGACGGACGTCTGGTGCGGTGAACACCGGCTCAGCGAATATGAAAAATATCTTGGGGTGGCGCCTGAGGCGGCTCTTGACTGTTTCGACTATGCTTTGTATGGAGAGGAAGCTGTAAAAGCGGGGAAAAAGGAACCGATTCTCTATCAAAACCGGAACGGTATCCGTTCGGAACATCTGATCACGGAGGCAGATACGTCTTGCTTTCTGGTCAATCGTCATTATCTGGCGGATAAGGCTGTGTTGGCTGCGGCCGGGCCGGCCGTGTATATGGTCTTGAATGGTTCCGCCGTTCTCCGAATGGGCGATTTTCAAAGAAAAATAAAAAAAGGCGACTATTAGGGCAGCACTCATAAGACAGTATTAGAAATGTTTCCGGGAAACGGCGTAGCTTGCAGGCTATGCCGTTTCTCCATTTTGCAGGTCATTCAGTAAAGACGCGGGGAGTATTCCCACAAGGTCATAGGAAATGTCAATCTGCTGTTCCCTATGCCCCTTTGATTTATCCGGCGCGTGAACGTACACCGCCTTTACCATGTCGTTTAAGACAGAGGGTGTCAACTCGTCCAAGTCAAGATATTTCCGTACTTTGCTGATGAACCTGTCAATGTCCTCTGTTTGTTCTTCCTGTTCGCTAATTTCTTCATTCAATCGCAACAGCTTTTTCCGCAGTTCTTCCTGCTCCTGCTCGTAATCGTCGGAGAGCATTTGAAATCTGCTGTCAGATAGTTTTCCGCCTACGTTGTCCTCGTAAATACGCTTGAATAATCGGTCAAGTTCTTCTATCCGGCGTTCCGCTTGCGTTAGTTGCCGCCGCTTCGCCGCCAGTTCCTTTTTCGCTTCGGCTTTCTGCTTCGCACCCATAGCTTTTCGGAATTGTTCTTCGTGGTTAGCGACACAGGCAATCGTCAATCTCATGTGAGCGAGTACGCCCTGTTCCAAGACAACGGCGCGGATAAAATGAGTAGAGCAAATCTCTTTCCCCTTGAGCCTTGAAGTAGAGCAAACAAAATGGTCTTGTCTTGCTTCAAAGTTCTTGCTTGTGCAGTAATACAGCTTTTCGCCGCAATCGGCACAGCGCACAATGCCGGAAAACATATTTGTCTTTCCTGTCCTCGTCGGGCGTCGTTTGTTTTTCCGTAGTTCCTGCACCCTCGCCCATGTGTCGGCGTCAATGATTGCTTCGTGGGTATTCTCAAACACAAGCCATTTTTCCTCTGGATTGTAACAGGTTTTCTTGCTTTTGTAGGACTGCTTATAGGTCTTGAAGTTTACCGTATGCCCTTGATATTCTGGACGCTCCAAAATGTCGGCTATGGTATCGCCCGTCCAGTTATAGGGATTGTCCGGCGGCGCGTTTCTCGTTGCCCTGCCTGTCTGCTGAAAATGGATTGTCGGCGTTATGACTTTATCCTCTTTCAGAATACGGGCAATCTGCGACGGTCCGTAACCGTCCAGACAAAGGGCAAATATCCGCTTGACTACTTCGGCGGCTTCTCCGTCCACAATCCACCGTTTTCTGTTATCAGGGTCTTTCCTGAACCCATAGGGCGGGTTGGTGCAAAGGTGCTCGCCCGCTTCTCCTTTGGACTTCATCACAGCGCGGATTTTCTTGCTTGTATCTTTTGCGTACCATTCGTTGATGATGTTCAAAAAGGGGGTAAAGTCGCTCTCCTGTTGGTTTGCGCTGTCTATGCCGTTGTTGATAGCGATAAACCGCACTCCTTTTTCCACGAACAGGATTTCGGTATAAAATCCCACTTTCAGATAATCACGTCCAAGCCGCGACATATCTTTGACAATCAGCGTCGCCACTTCTCCGTTTTCAATCCGTTCCAGAAGTTCGCTCCAACTCGGACGGTTGAAGTTCGTTCCAGAGTATCCGTCGTCTACGAAAAACGCAGTATTTGAGAAATGATTTTCTTTTGCGTATTTACTTAAAATTG
>CASWRE010000031.1 GCA_949471785.1 uncultured Lachnospiraceae bacterium
CCGCCAGAAGCCCCAGCACAAAACCGTGGTAAAAGCGTTCCGGCTCCGCGGCCTCGGAGGGTTTTTTCCCGGCATCGAAGAAACTGAACGTGGCCAGGGACACTTTATTCATATAGATATTCATTTCCTTTTCATTGCCGCGCAGCAGAGCTTCCACAAATTCATTATATACCGATCCGTTTCCCGCAAACCAGCCCCGGATCATCCTCTCAAACATGACGCGCACTTCCTTGTTCGTCAGAACCAGGTCATACTCCTCGCGTCCCCACTCTTCCAGAAATGTATAATTTTCCACCCGAAGATAACCGCTGGCCAGCAGCAGGCTCCAGATCGCGCTCTCACTGGCGTCAAGCTGGTTAAATATGATCTGCTCGTCAATTTCCGTGTGAAGCGCCTTTCCCTCCAGCAGATCCTCCATGATCGTCTTTACTTTCGTGCTCCCCTCGCGGATCAGCTTTCCCGCCAGGCTGTTGCTGCTGGTATTGGCCCAGTAGGGGGAGAAACGTTTCGTTTTCAGATAATTAATAATGGACCAGGGATTATAGATATCCTGCCTTGTCCCAAAAGTGAAACCGTCATACCATTGTTTCACCTTCTCCTTTTGCCCTGACAAGCCGTACTCTTCCAGAACCGCCCACACCTCCTGCTCCGTAAATCCAAAACTGTCCATATACTGAGTTGAGGTTGTCGTTACTGCCGCCAGATTATTCAGATCTGAGAAAATAGACTCCTTGCTCACCCTGGTAATACCTGTCAGCAGAGCCCGTTCCACATACGGATTGCTCTTAAACGTCGCATTAAACAGGTTCCGGATAAAGGATACCAGTTCCTCCCAGTATCCGCCCACATAGGCTTCCTGCAGCGGCGTGTCATACTCGTCCAGAAGGATAATCGCTTTTTTTCCATAGTAACGCGTTAGATAATCCGACAGGCATTTCAGGGAATCAGAGGCAATATAATCCTCCATTTCCGCCGATACCAGCCCATACCGCTCTTTCTCATCGTCATTCAGGCAATCGCTTTCCAGCAAAAATTCAAACCGGTTATACTGGTTTTTGATATACTGGCATATCTTTTTTCTGACATTTACATAGGACGTCTCCTTCACACCGGCAAAACTTAATGCGATGACAGGATATGTCCCCTGTAAATCACGGTACTTCTCCTCATTCCAAACAGACAACCCCTGGAACAGATCGCCTCTGCCAGCGTACTCCACAGAGAAAAACTGCTCCGCCATACTCATATTCAGCGTCTTCCCAAAACGCCTGGGACGGGTAATCAGAGTTACATCGTCTCTGTTTTCCCACCATTCTTTGATAAATCCTGTCTTATCCACGTAAAAGCAGTCGTTCTCCCGTATTTTCTCAAAGCTCTGGATTCCGATTCCCACGGTTCTCGCCACGTCTGCACCATCCTTTCACCTGGCCGTCTGTGTACAACAGTCAAACACAATACTTCCGCAACACATACACATCCGTGCTTTTTGTGACAGTTCAGTACATGCCGGACTGTACACTTTTCCTCTGTACAGCCCGGCATAATCCTTTAATTATTCACTTTGTGGTGCACCATCATCGTACTCTCTGTCACAGGGCGGAATGTATAGCCATTCTCAATACCAAAGTCGATAATACCCTGCAGAGCATCCGCCGAAGACTGCTTGGCAGATGTGTCATGAAGCAGGATCACATTTGACCGCTCGGGATCTAATTCTTTCTTCACGGCTTTCAAAAGATGGCCGCTGGGAATGTTATCTCCCTCCGCGTCCCCTGTGGACACGTTCCAGTCCAGATATTTCCATCCTTCTTTCTCCAGGCGTTTGGTAAGCTTCTTCATAATACCTTTTTCATACTTCTCACTGATCGTATTGGAACTGCCGCCGGGGAAACGCACAATCCTGGCATCATATCCCACATCCTTCAATAACTTATCGTGCAGCTTTTGCACGTTATCCATGAACGCATCTTCCGACGCGTAAATTTCCGCGTAATCATGGGAATAGCCATGAATACCGATCGTATGACCTTCCCTCACCATCCGTTCCAGAATCGGTATACTTTTCTCCCCGTAATTCAGAATAAAGAATGTTGCTTTCACATTATTCTGCTTAAGTATATCCAGAATCTCTGGTGTGACATCCATACTCGGGCCGTCGTCAAAAGTCAAGTAAATCGTCTTTTTCTCTCTGACCACCTCCGGCTCGACTGCTCCGCTCTCCCCAACCAGTATACCTTTGTCATTTACGCCTGCCGCCGCTCCCTCGGCTACCTGGCGTTCCGGAACGCTCTGCGGTCTGGCCGCATCCTGCTCCGTCTTCATGTCCCGCTGTATCTGCCTCCGCCCCAACGCTGCGCGTATTTCCGGAGCCGCAAATAAGCCGGACAACACTAAAATCACCCCACAGCACATCAGCAATCGCATACGCAGCTGACGCTCCCTTTGCCGTCGGGTCATTCTTCGGCGTCTTCTGCCTGTGTTCTCCTTCAATTTTGTCATATCCTTACCCCTTATCACATGTTTGTAACAGTTCGGCTTCATGCAGAACTGTTACTGAGTCCAGCCCGTTTTCCTATCGGACTGTAAACACTATTTCTTTATTAATCAGTTATAGCAGAAAAAAGTTACAAAAATGTATCATACTTACATATTTTACCTTTTTTCATATACTTAATAATTTATACAGATTTGGCAGATTTTGTTCGTTCTTTTGTATTTTGCGGATCTGCAAACCGCTGCCTTAAAAATATATACATATTTTCACAGGATAATGCCTCCGAATAACGATAACCGAACATTCGGAATCCTCTGCACTCCTCCGGTTGCTTAATCTTATGCTCTGCCATGTAGCGCACCATCTCCCCTCGCGCTATTTTGCAGTAGGTTCCTTTCTCTTTTACTTTGCCGTCGGACATCTCTCCAAATATGCAGGTAACATATCGTTTTCCTTCTGGCAGATAACCGGATATACAGCGGCTATACTCTTTGGAAGCCAGATTGACGATACAGTCTGTCTCCTGGAAAAGGCGTCTGGCTATACGATCTCCCCAGAATTCGTACAGCGTCCGACATCCGCCGCAGGCGATTTTCGCCTGCATCTCCAGCCGGTAAGGCCGCACTCCGTCAAAAGGACGGAGCAGGCCGTAAAACCCGGACAGGATGCGCAGATGCTCCTCAAGATATTCCAGACATTCCCCGTCGAAAACCGCCGGAGCCATGTGCTGATAGGCCAGCCCCTCATACGACAGGACGGCCGGAGTCAACGTCTGCAAAAGATCCATACGCTGATGCCGTTCGTAATTGACGGCCGCCAGGCTGTCATTACACTTCCAGACGGCTTTCAGCTCTTCATAGGACAACCCCCGCATCCAGTCCGCCAACTTCTGTGTTTCCTCCAGAAACACAGGCCGCCCGCGGACCGGCAGGGTATCCTCATCCACATTCATTTTTTTGGCCGGCGACAGGATGATGCGCACGGTTTACTTGTTCTTTCTCTTAGCCGCCTCTACCACATGGCCCACCAGCACCGATGTGGTAACGCTTCCCACACCTCCCGGCACGGGAGTGATAGCCTCCACCACCGGCTCGGCTTTTGCATAATCCACATCGCCGCAGAGCTTACCCTCGGCATTAACATTGATACCCACATCGATCACGATCTGGCCCTCACGTAAATATGTATCGTCCACAACTCCGGCACGGCCGGCCGCCACCACCACAATATCCGCTTCCTTCACCACGGAAGGCATATCCACTGTTCTCGTGTGGCACACGGTCACTGTGGCGTTTTTCTTGATCAGCATCATAGCCGCCGGCTTGCCCACAACCAGGCTGCGTCCCACGACCACCGCTTTTTTTCCGGTGCAGTCGATGCCGTAATGATCCAGGATCTCCATACATGCCTGGGGTGTGCATGGCGGAAATCCCTGGTTCGTCCCGGCAAAAACGCCTACCATGGAACCGTCCGTGATGCCATCCACATCCTTCTCCGGGTCGAGGGCCCTGATCACCGCTGCCTCGTCCAGATGCTTCGGCAACGGACGGAAGATCAACACGCCGTGGATCTGGGCATTCTTATTCACCTCGTCGATGGTTTTCATCAGATCTTCCTGTGTACAGTCCGCGGGCAGAACAAACTTTTCAAAAGCCACGCCCAGCTTTTCACAGCGCTTGGTTGCGCCGCGCTCGTAAGAGAGGTCATCCTCCCTCTCGCCCACACGTACGATGCCCAATGTCGGCGTTACTCCCTTTTCCTTAAGCTCCGCAACATTCGCCATGATCTTCTCATTCAAGGCGGCTACTACTTCCTTGCCCAGTAACTGTTTTGCCATGTTGTTTCTCCTCTTCTATTTTTTCACTCCCGCTTCAGCCCGCTCTGCCTGTCACAGTGAACGCCATGTCCACGGGGGTATAGCTGTCTGAACGGTTGCATTTCCTTTTATTTCAATCTGCCAAGTACCGACTCGAACACCCGATCAGCCATGGGCGGATACTTCTCCAGCATGGCGTCGCATTTGGCGTTCAGTTCTTCCGCATATTCCCGGTTCTTCATGGATTTCGTATTTATGTATACATTCAGGCTCGCGCCAAGCAAGGCCGCTTTGCACATAGCCGCCCCCACGCCGGCGTCGCTGATCGCCAGGGTAGATCCCTTCTCGGCAAATACTTCCAGCAGTTCGATAGCCTCGCAGCATTTCTCCATGATCTCCATGGGCACGGAGCAGGCGTCTTTAAGGACGATCTCCATAACGCGGGCTTTCTCCGCTTTCTCCTCCTCGGTGGCGCGGGGCATACCGTAGGCTTTAGACAGAGGCTCAAACACCTCCGCATCACGCTCCACCAGACGGAGCAGCTCTTCCTGAAGCTTTGTAGCTTTCTCCTTCAGGCTGTACATCTCCTCCTCCACGTCGGCATATTTTTTCTTACCGACGGTCAGGCTGCCCACCATATTACCCAGGGCCGTTCCCACCGCGCCCACCAGGGCGGAAGCGCCGCCGCCGCCGGGCACCGGGGCTTTGGAAGCCAGTACATCAACAAATTCATTG
This sequence comes from uncultured Lachnospiraceae bacterium, assembly GCA_949471785.1. Classification (GTDB taxonomy): domain Bacteria; phylum Bacillota; class Clostridia; order Lachnospirales; family Lachnospiraceae; genus UBA11957. The sequence continues at coordinate 5,046 of CASWRE010000031.1, forward strand.
CATGGCACCGTTGAAAATCCCATAATCTATTCCTCCTATATTCGCAGTTACTATAGTTTGCCAGTGTTATCACTCATATATGTCCGCGAACGCCTATAAATCCGGATTACTTTTGTGCTCGCGGGTATCGCTCAACGCTTTGATCGTTCCGATTGAGACATCGCCACAGACGGTCATATCCTCCCCATGGAAAGCCACGGGAAAATTGTCGGAAAACAATATCTGGGAGGAAGGGGGAAACTCCTCATCCCCCGCCCAGAGGGCAAACCGCATATACAATCCGTTAATCAGCTCAAATTCATATCCCGCGTCGCCGTAGTTCAGTGATTTTCCTCCCACCAGCTCCATCACGGCCCGAAACGCGTCCAGTTTAAAGCCGAACCCGTAAGCCAGACGGCTCAGACAGCGGCCGGAAAACTGTTTGTAATACACCTCGCACCAGGGAAGCTCTCTGTATGTAAGAAACTTCCCCGTAGTGGGCGCCGCGCTGCCCTCCAGCAGATAACGCATCACCAGGATCTGAGCCTTCCCCATATCCCTTAAAGGATAATATTTCTTCCCCGTCTCCATGGGAACCGCCGTAAACTCCGGCCAGGCCACCTCATATTCTGTGCCCATCATGCGAAGGGTAAATACCCGGCGTTCCTCATCATAGGGCAGCCCGCAGCGGACCGCCGCTGCAACAGGATTCATTCCTCTGTAAAGCTCCAGATAATGCTCCATGGGAATACGTTCTAAATTGTCTTTTTCGTAGTTTATCTCCATAGTTCTCCATCATCACCGCAATTCCACCGACGGGAACAGTCCCGCATCTGTATGGGGCAGAAAACAACAGGCCACAAATTCATCCATATAGGTGGGCACCGCGCTCAGCTCCATATAGGTCATATTCTGCGACAGCTCGTAGGTTTTCCGTTCCGCTTCCGTGGAGAGAAGCATGGTGTAGGCCCCCGCCAGAGATGAATTTCCGATATAATGGAACTTCTCCAGCGGAATATCCGGGAACATGCCAATATTAACGGCGTTTTTCATATTGATGCCGCTGCCGATGCCGCCGGCCACATAGACGTCGTCGATCATGGAAATATCAAATTCCAGAGCATCCAACATGGTGCGGATAGCCGAGAAAATCGCTCCCTTGGCCCGGATAAAGTTATCGATATCCACCTCAGTGATCTCCACGTCCTTGACGGAACCGGCTTCCTCCTCAAAGGCCAGCACATAGCTGCCCATGCCGTACTGATCACGCCGAATTCTTCTGCCCTCCCGCACGAACTTGCCCTTGGGATTGATGATACCGTTCAAAAACAGCTCACAGATCACATCAATAATACCCGATCCGCACAAACCTACGGGCTTTGTTCCCGGATCTCCTACAATCGTGAGGGACGGTTCCATGGTCTCTTTATCAATAGTACATGCTTCGATGGCGCCGTCTGTCGCCCGCATACCGCAGCTGATATCGCCGCCCTCAAAGGCAGGCCCCGCGGAACAGGCACAGCTCATCATGAAATCCGAATTACCGAAGACCAGCTCGCCGTTAGTTCCCAGATCGATAAACAGGGAAAACTCCGGCCGGTTCCAGATCATACTGACCAGTGTTCCTGCCGTGATATCACCACCCACATAACTCCCGATATTGGGCGCGATGATGATATGAGCGTCCGGATGAGTGATCAGCCCAAGGTCCTGAGCATACAGAGAATTCGTCTTAAAAAACGCGGGAATGTAAGGCTCCATACGCAGCGGATCTGCATTAATACCTGCAAACAAATGATTCATCGTGGAATTACCGGCCACGCACATACGGTAAATCTGCTTTGTTTTGATCCCGGCAGACTTACACATCTGGGCGATCATCGGATTGATCGTCTCCTGAACCACGGCCTCCTGCAGTTTGCCGATACCGCCAGGTTTCTGAGACTCAATGATACGATTGATCACATCGGCGCCGTAACGGATCTGGCCGTTTCCTGCAGATGCCTTTGCCAGAATTTCACCGGTCTCCATATTTATAATCAGGGCGGATACCGTCGTCGTACCGATATCAACGGCCAGCCCGCAGATTGCACTGTCATCCGCCTCCGGGAAGATATCATAGACAAAGATATGGCTCTTCGCTCTGCTGATCACGCACTTGACGGAAAAATCACTTTTCCGCAGCACATCCGGAAGCTTTTTCAATACAGTATAGGGAAGATGAACTACATCAATTCCCTCCTGCTTTTTGATGGCCCGCATCAGCCGTTCATTATCCGGCATCGTGTCGTCCAGCGTGGGCGCATCCATTTTCACAGAAATCCGGGCCAGAGAATTCTTGAAGGCAATCCCCGCGTCGCCGATCTCCTGCTTGGCATTTTCAAATATCCTGACCTCGTCCTTAGAGCTCAAATCCGCAACTTTCATCCTGCTCTTATACGCAGAGGCAATGTCCGGCACCAGAATCTCACAATCTGCCTCCACCGTACTGGCGCAGGCAAGTCTCCATCCCTGGTCGAACTCATCCTCCGTGATATGGGAGGATTTTTTTGTCACCAGCTCACCGCCGATCAATTTTACCCGGCATTTGCCGCAGACCACGTTTCCTGAGCATGGCGCATCGATAGCTACATTGGTTTTTCTCGCTACCTCAAGAAGGTTTTCACCGGAAGCCGCGAACGCCTCTACCGCCTCGCCGCTCTCAAACCGAAAAGTCACTTTGAACATAGATTTTGGCCTTTCGTATGAACTGTTAAAAAAACTGCCATCAGCCTCCCCAGATTTTGGTAAACTGAGGAGGCTGAAAAGACAACCTGTACTGTATCGTCGACTGTTTATTACAGTTCCAGGTAAGAATCTGCGTACAGCGTATTATTCTTGATCACATCACAGGATTTGATGGTCTCCATCAGACGCAGGTCGTTCGGATTTACGATGGCAGAGGTCAAGCCCTGCATCATAGCCATGGCAACCATAGCGGAATCCATGATCGGACGGATATGCTTGGGCATACCGTTGGAATTGTTGGACAGGCCGCCGGTGGAGTTCAGACCCATATCGGAGATCATTTTGATGCATTCCAGAATATCCATCTGCTTATCCTGCATACCCTTCGTAACCAGGAACAAAGGATCAAACCACAAATCTGTGGGCTCCATGCCATGCTCCATACCTCTCTCCAGAAGAGTCTGGCAGTAAGCCATACGCTCGTCATTGTCCTTGGCAATACCGTCGCCGTTGCAGAGCGCGATAACGATAGCGTCGTTGGCGGCCGCCAAGTCAACATACTCGATCCTTCCGGACGCGTCGGCGGAATTTACGATGGGTTTTCCTTTTGCGCGGTTGTATACGGCAATACCGGCCTCAATGGCTTTCATATTGGCGGTATCCAGAGCCAACGGCACATTGTCAAACTCGCCCTGAAGCAGCTTAACGGCCCACTGCATCAGCTCCTCACCGTTGCTCTCAGCCGGTCCGATATTGACATCCAGATAGTAAGCGCCCGCTTCCAGCTGCTGCTTTGCTCTGGCCAGAATCGGCTCCGGATCTTTCTCGGCAAAAGCCCTGTTGATGGATGGAGCAGTTACGGAAATTCTCTCGCCAATTACGATAAATTTAGACATGTTATTTCTCCTTGAATTCTTATTCGTAGCAACCCGGGCAGCCCGGACCGTTACGTATCCTTACAACTGTAACCGTTCAGCCAGGCCGAACGGTTACTTACAACTTACAGTTCGCCGTTTGCCTGCATATCTTTGAAGAATTTAACCAGCTCGACAGCCTCGCGCGGAGCGACGATGATCTCCCAGCCCGGCAGCTTGGACTCCAGGTCGCCTTTCAGTACGGCTACTTTACCGGGGATGATCATCTTTCTGCATTTCAGCTTGCCTTCCACCTCTTCCTTGAAGAATTTGGCGATGGAACCGGAGGAGAACTTACCGGCAGCCCAGGATGTCAGAACGGAGAGTCCACCCGCATCATTGATGACCAGGTTGATCGGCACACCGGATCTTTCCAGCTCGCCGGATACTACGAAGTAGGTAAGAGCGAAGTCAACCGTCGTAACGATAATGGAATTCTCATCCGCACCGTTCAGCGGATATACGCCCGGAGCCACCTTCATCGGCTTCTGGGGATCTGTAAACAGGTTCTGACGCAGGCCGTAAAGAGGCAGTGCATCCGCGTAATCCATACCCGGCAGTACCACAATGGAACCATATTTCATAGTGAATACAGAAGCCAGGGCCTGAGCCATATGCCTGTCGTCCCTCGCCAGTCTGGACACATTCACGATGGAGGGATAACCAAAGGTTCTGTCCTCATTCTTAAGGGCCGCACGGCGCACCTCTACAGTGTTGGCGAAGGTCTCTTTGATCGTAGCGCCCGTGGTGTCAAGCACCAGATTCTTGTTTCCGGATTTCTCCAGAGCGGCTACCGTATCGTACAGCTCATCCAGGTTCGCGCCGGATACGCCCAGCACAACACCGGCGTCCGTAGCGACTTTGCTCATCTCGGCATAATTGGAAGCGTCTGCGCCGTTCAATACCGGCTTGCCGTCCTTGCATACTTCCAGTGCAGCTTTCGCGATCTCCACATCCTTCACACCGAGAACCAGTGTTCTGCCTGTGGCAGCCGCTTTCTTAACGAGCTCCACATATTTATCGGCCGATGCACCGGAACCGCAGTTCACGTACACCATCTCCACTTTCATCTGCTCGCCGATACGCTCGTAATCCACTTTGGACACCTCGGCCAGTTTAGCCTCTGCCGCATCGTCCGCCATGTCTGTACATACGGACACCGCATATCTTGTCTTGCTGACAAAAGTTTTCTCATGCCTGTACAGAACGGTCTCGCCGCCCAGCGTATACTCATTGTCGCCGGCGCCCACTTTGATGGATTTCATCGGCGGCGCGGTAGCTTCAGACAGAGAATCCAGGGCTTCCTGGGACATATACGGGCATTTGGAGAGCTCCAAAGCGCCCTGAGCCACCTTCATGGAGAAAGCCATACAGGTGGGGCATCCGCACTCTTTACAGTTTTTCTTCGGTGTTAATTTAAATATCTGAATACCATTCAAAGCCATTATCTTATCCTCCTCATCCTTACGCTAATTCTTTGATCATCTTGGCGATGGTTGCAACGGACTGGGGATGTCTCAGAATGACGGCATTGGAACCGGCCATCAGGTCGGCGGCTGCCGTCTCGATCTCCATGGCAATGGCTCTCTCTTCACGGGAACCCCATTCCGGAGCGTCTGCTTCTTCAGAAATGGACTCTTTTACGCCCCATGTTTCAGCAGAAACGGGAGTGATAATCGGCATCTGGAGGGTAGCGTCGCTCTGGGACAGCGCGGCTGCTTTGATACGATCCATGGTGGATACCACGTACTCATAACCATATCCGGCTGTGGCTGTACCCACATTCATCACAATACTCTCCGGCTTAACACCCAGCTGTGTGGTAACCACGTTCAGCTGTTTTGCCAGGTTGATATCCACGGCGGACTCGGCGCCTACTTTCTGGTTGTAAGCAAGGCCGGCTGCTGCGCCGATGGCTTTATAATTCTCTTCTTTTGCAGACAGGATCAGAACGTTTTTCCCCTGCAGAGCCTCCGCAACTTTGGGAAGCAGCTCGGAATCCTTCTCCACGTTCTTGGACCCCTCTACCACCAGAGGAAGATCCACTGCCTCTGCTACCTCTTTCACAACGGCAATGAGTTCGTCCACTGATTTGTTTGCTCCGTTCGGATCTCCGCCTTCCAGACTCAGAGCAAGGAAGTCCGCACCTTCCATTTCGGCAGCTTTTTTCGCCATCTCAGCGGCTGTGGTACATCCCTCATAGTAAGCGGAAATTCCCGGTACAGGATTATCCAGGCCCAGATCGGATATTTCCACGCCAACTTTAGGAGTATTGCCCAGATCTCCGTCGAAGGTATAGAAAGGAAATACATTCTCTCCTCCGATTTTGATGGCTTTTTCGCCAACGCCGATCTCTACTTCACGGATCGATGCGTTAAACTTCTGTGGTTTACGATTAAACGGCATTGTAGTTAGCCTCCTTTGAAATGTTTTAATATGTATTGCTAATGCATTTTACAGCGGGCGCCCGGGGCGCCCACTGTTGCATACGTAAAAAATAAATTACATCAACGGGTCCAGTCCAAGAGCCGGATGGCCTTTCTCGGTGAGGAAAGCAACCAGAGTCTCAGGATCGGTGGCGATGGTTTCATCACCGATCATATCCGTGAAGTTATCAATACCATACAGTTCCTTTGCTGTAGCGTTCAGTTTCTCTGCCACAGTATCTTTCAGATCCTTGGGCATCCATACGATACGCTCTACGCCGCCCTCGGCCTTCATAAACTTCTTGGAAGCGATGAAATGCTTGCCGTGGCCCATAAAACCGGGAGTCTGCACGCCGCCGCCGGTCATAGAAGCCAGCTCGGAGAAGCTCATGCCCAGAGGCGTCATGCCCGCGTACTCACGGTTGGCAATGATTACGCCGTTGGAGAAAGGCTCGATACCGCAGATACATTCGAAACAGCCGCAGGAAGTCATCGGTTTTTCCATGATGGAGTACAGGGATACATCTTCCAGAGCGCCCTGAGAGAACTTGCGGACGGCTTCATTAACGTCCTCATACTCGCCGATCAGCTCATTGATCGGCCTCTCTTTGGTGATTACCTGGCAGGGACCGGCCGGATCAAGCTCGTTGGTAGCCTTGGCGTCAAACCAGGAAACGGCGCCGCAGAGACCCAGTCTCTCGGGAGTAACCACACATACATGGCTGGGGCTGAATGCCTGGCACATGATACAGCTGTAGTATACATCCACGGTCTCGTCGGTCAGAGAACTCAGACGCTCGTCACGTTTGTCAAACATCGGGATTGCCATCTCATGGCGGAGTTTTGTACAATCCTCAGCTTTAGTATAAATCTTCACCTGGCATTTGTCCACAACAGCGTCAAACTCGCTCTTAATTCTGGCGTAGAGAACCTCGGCCAGATCTTTCGCGCGGAATCCTGCCTCAAAGGTGGCTTTGCTGATACGGATACGGATCATATCGCGCTGTCCCGTATGCATCACACCTTCGATACAGTTGATATAACTGTGGAATTTACGCTCAAATACAGGCTCAAAGTCAGCCTGCATATTCTTGCCGGCCACCTCAACGATATAACCGATGCTCTGCTTGCTGCCCACCGGGAACTCGTCGAAATCCGGGCCAATCAGTTCAAAGTGATGATCCTCGATCTCGCTCATATCCCTGTTGTGCACCAGCTCGAAGCAATCCACACGGGAACCGTCAAACTCCACCTGCATATCACCGCGGCGGATAATCTCGCCCTCGTAAGCAGATGCAAATGCCACCGGAATATCGATCTTGGTGATCTTGATCTTGATATCGCGGGCCTCCAGAGACGTGGCGTTGAATTTGCTCACATCTTTCTGTACAATCAGGCTCTTCGGCACGCGGAAGGTCTCTTCGTTGGTGATAACCGGGAAGCCAAGAGCGATAGCGCCGGCGCCGCAGGCCACGATCACTTCGTTCAGCGGTGCGAAAGCATTGACAAATGCCGGAACACGCTCCATGGTGTATTTCATCAGAGAAGCGGAATCGCCGGGCTCCACATTACCGAAGATCAAAGCCGCGCGGAGAGCTACGGATACCACGTGGATTACGCTCGTCACATCTGCGCCCAGCGGCACGACACGTACGCCATAACCCATGTTCAGTCCCAGGGACTGACACTGTTCGATACACTCGCCCACCAGCGTTACCAGGATACCCTGCGCCTGATAGCTCTTGACCAGGGCCACAGCATCTTCAGCCGTGGGAGCTTTGCCAAGAATAACGGCCACGCCCGGAATATCGCCGGTAACCAGCGGCACGCCCAGCTCACGGATGATGGCGTCGGCCAGGTGTCCGTAATAGGGCTCCGCATAAGGAGCTGCGCCGTCAATATATTTCAGCGCCTCAATAAACTCGGCGCACAGAGCCGTGGCAACGCCGCTCATAAACGCGTCGTTCAGCTTCTGCTCTCTGGTCATCAGCGTTTTTACCACGCCGAGGGCCTCTTTGAGCTCTTTCAGGTTTGTCACTTTAACGCCTGTCACAGAATAATAACAGGGCAGGCAATACGCGGTATCCGGGAAACCGACGGCCTTCTCCTCGCCGTACTTTGCAATCGCATCGTTGATGGCGCCTTCGGTCAGACCGTATACTGCGTCATTACCTTTGAAAACAACATCAAATAAAGTCATTTTTTATTCCTCCAAAACTTTGTCAAACAGAAAACCTGCCGTCTGCAGTTTTTCTGCATACTAAGACATACAGAAAACCCGTCACCCACAGTTTTTTCTGTACAGCCAGGTATGAAGATCACTGTCCACCGCCTTCAATAACAGCTTTGATCGCAGCAACCTCCTTTACGACAGTCTCACTGAAATCATAGGGAGAGCAGCCCTGGCGATCTGCGTCTATAACCTCAGTGTTGTAATGCATAAAGCCCAGCAGATCCTCCGCGGGAATGCGCGAACGGATGAAATCCTCATCCTCCGTGCCGCGCACCTTGTTGGCTACCACCCGGACCTGGCCCACGCCGAGATCCTCGGCCAGCCTTTTCACATTCCGATAAGTCTGGATACTTCTGGCGCCCGGCTCGATCACCACGATAAACTGATCCATGCTCTGGGTTGTGCCTCTTCCCAGATGCTCCAGCCCGGCCTCCATATCCATGATGACCACATCGTCCCGGTGCAGGATCAGGTTGTTAATGATCCTTTTGAGCATCACATGTTCCGGGCAGACACAGCCGCCCCCTCCGGTTTCCACCGTACCGAGAAGCAGCAGCTTCACGCCGTTGCAGGTCTTGCCGTAAGCATCCGGGATATCGTCCACCTTCGGATTCAGTTTATAAAACTGATTATCCTTGCCGGCGCCCGTGCGCTCCTCAATGAGCTTACGCATCTTGCTGATGGGAACGATGGTATCCAGAGTTTCCTCCGAAAATCCAAGGGCTAACCCGAGGTTTGCATCCGGATCAACATCCGCCGCGAGGACTTTTCTCCCCTCCGCGGCATACAGCCTGGCCAGAGTAGCCGCAAACGTTGTCTTTCCCACGCCGCCTTTTCCGGTAACTGCAATCTTCATAAACCACCCATTCCCTTCGTCCTTTATTTTCTCATACAGCATGCCAAACGGACATGTCCCCATGTCCATTTGGCAGCTGCCGGAAAATCGTTTTCTTCATCAGATGCCGATTGCCGTACGTTTTTCCTCAATACGCTCGATCATCTTATCAACCAGTTTCTCAATATCTGTTTCCACTGTGTAGGCAGCCTCTACCCAGTCGCGGACGCCGCCTGTCAGCAGTTTTTCCACTTCCTCGGACCCGGACGCATAGGGGTCCACGCCCAGGAAGGTGTCAATACCGGTAGCCACCACATAGTTACCGATCGATACGGCTTTTTCAGACATCCACTCGGGAGCGCAGCCCACCACCGGCAGCTCGGAGATCTTCAGGCCGGAATCCTTGGCCAGCTCGGCTACCAGAATCATCATACGGCTGATGTCCACGCAGGAACCCATGTGCAGTACCGGCGGGATATCGGCCAGCTCACATACACGCTTTAAGCCCGCGCCGCAGATATCCTTGGCCCGTTTGTCCATCAGGCCCGCCTTGGCAGCCGCCTGAGCGGAGCATCCGGAGGCTACGATCACGATATCATTGGCAATCAGCTTCTTCATCAGCTCAATATGAGCCTTGTCAGGACGGATCTTCGGGTTGTTGCAGCCAACCATGGCCACAGCGCCGCGGATAACGCCGGACGTGATACACTCAATAAGCGGCTTTGTGGTACCCAGCGTATCCACCTGGGTATTGCACACGCCGTCGAGAACTTTCACCAGAGCCTCTACGGAATATCCCACCGTAGCTTTCTGTTTCATCTGCGGGATGTGCACCAGCTCGGGCTTCCTGTTTTCAAAGTTGTCAATGGCCATCTTCACGATGGATTTGGCATTCTCGGCCGCCGTCTTTGCGCTGAAACGGATGAACTCGGAATCCGGCATCTGGGCGATCGGGGATGTGGTGACAAATTTGGTATGGAAACATTTGCTCAAAGGTCCAAGGGCCGGGAAGATACACTGTACATCCACAACGATCAGCTCACAGGCGCCTGTCAGAACCACGTTCTCCTGCTGCAGGAAGTTACCGGCCATCGGAACGCCGCGGCGCATGGCCACCTCATTAGAAGTACAGCAGACGCCGGATACGGTAATACCTTTCGCGCCTTTGCTCTTGGCGTAAGCGATCATCTCCGGATCATCCGCGTACTCGCAGACCATCTCTGACAGCGACGGATCGTGACCGTGTACCACGATGTTTACATTCTCCTCCACCATGACGCCAAGGTTCGCTTCCGTGTCGATGGGCTTCGGCGTACCGAAAAGTACATCGGAAAACTCGGTACCGCACATGGAACCGCCCCAGCCGTCGGCCAGACCCATGCGCAGGGACTGACGGATCAGCGCTTCCGGTTTGGACGAACATCCCATATGAGTCATATGTAAAGAACTGGCCACCTCACGGTCAATCGCGCGGGGCGCAATCTCTTCCCTATGCCAGATTTCCTGGGTATGCTCGGGCGCACGTTTGATCCAGTTCTGATGGCCGAAGGGTTTACCGTACTCCATAAGAGCCTTCTCAGCCATCTCATGGGCCAGATCATAGATATCCTTGCCTTCGGTTTCCACGCCCCACTCACCGGCGATTCTTTTCAGTTTCTCCGGATCTTTCACTTTGTATGCACCGTCCGCCGACGATTCATACAGGGTGCGGCAGATCTCGCGGCCATGATCGGAATGGGTAGCTCCGCCGCCGGCCGTAAATTTCAGATAATTCCTGCCCACGATACCCGCGGCGTCACATCCGCAGATTCCTCTGGGAGCCTTCGGCGTAACACGGCACGGCCCCATCGCACAGATACGGCAGCAGATACCTTTCTCACCGAATTTACAGTGCGGTGTCTGGTTTTTCACCCGAAGCTGCCATGAATCGGCGCCCACCTTTGCGCCGGTCTCCAAAAGACGTTCAGTGGCTGCTTCCATCTCCTCGAGATCAGTCAGTCTGAATTCTTCACTCATTTGTTTTCCTCCTTGACGAGTTTTTGATACATATTCCCAGAGGAATGGCTTCCTCCAAAAATCAAAGATTAAGTTTGCCGATAATATCCATCATAGCTGCCCTGACCGGAGAATCTTTCGGCAGGTTCACTGTGGGAATACCGTCGCAATCGTACTCATAAACAGTCTCATCCTGAGGCACTACGCCCAGCAGGTTCAATCCCTGTTTCTCTATTTCCTCCATCGTCCCGGCGTTCAATTTGCCATCCGGCGCACGGTTGATGATCAGGCCAACCTGCTGAGGTTTCAGATCGCATTCCTCAATCAGACGGGCGATACGCCCCACAGCCTGCACCCCTCTGCGGGAACAGTCGCTCACCAGAACGGCCGTCTGCATACTGGGCAAAATCCCACGGCTGATATGCTCCATGCCGGCCTCATTATCTACCACCATAAAAGGATAACTGTTCTGTCTTTTTTGCAGCTGGGCCTGCAGCAGGCCGTTGACAAAACAATAACAGCCCTTGCCCTGTGTGCGGCCCATGACAAGCAGGTCAAAGTCGTCTTCTTCCATCAGACAGGAATTGAACTTCCATTCCGCATAATCGGCTTTGCTCATTCCTGCAGGAATAGGACTCTTAACGGCCATTTCCGCCTGGGCAATCTCTTCGCGGACGTCCCCGAGGGTCATATCCACTTCCACGCCTAACACCTCGTTCAGATTGGAATTGGCATCCGCGTCCACGGCCAGGACAGGCCCCTTCTTCTGCTCGCAGAGATACTGGATCAGCAGGCCGCAGAGCGTGGTTTTTCCAACGCCGCCTTTGCCTGCCACCGCTATAACATGTGACATATAGTCGCCTCCTGTAAGTATGTTTTGTAACAGTTCAGCTTTCCGGCTGAACCGTTACTATGTTTTCACTATTCTGCCGCGTCAATTTTTACAATGCTATTCGCCAGATCCACCATCAGGATCTTTCCGTCGATCCGGATCTCATCGCCCATAATATCCCGGATAATGAGCAGATCCCCCTCCACGTCAATCCTGCTGATATTTTTACAGATCACTGTATTGTCGCTCTCTTTATATGCTGTAGCAAGACACATACTTCACGCCTCCTTCATATGCTCTTTTACCAGAGTCAGGGCCAGTGAAAGGCGCATATTGCCTTTCTGGAAATCTGACGCGCCCTCGCGGAGCTGGCCCGCTGCGTCGCCCATACCCAGTTTATCCAGATTGTCCGCCAGCGGCATCAGCTCCGCGGCGTGATGGGCATTATGCTGTATCATATATTGAAGCAGAGCCAGAGCCTCCTGCCTGTCATCTTTGGCATTGCAGCCGGAAGCCTGAGCACACCCGCCGCAGCCGTGCCCATGCTCCCCGCAGCCATGCGTGGAACCACAGGAGCCGCCCGACCCGTGGGGAACCGTATTCCCCTGATCATCCTTTACGACGTGCATAGATTCTCCTTTCACGTACTTGTCATATTTTTATCAATGCTTCCATTATAACAAAACTTTATCCGCTTAGCAATGAAATCCGTTGTAATACTTGTACAAAAATAAATCCATTTTAGCAGTAATTTTTTTCCAATTATTCAACATAAACCGAAACGTCTGCCCCAAAAGCTGGACGGCCGTTTTTCCCGCATACGGCTATTCATGCCTGGAAAGATACATCTTGCTCTCTGTCCCGGCGAACAGGCGTGAAATATTCCCGCGATGGCGGTAAATCGCCATGACAGAAAGCAGCCCTAATACCGTATACATTTCCCATAATACAGACTGCGAGACCCCGAAAAACCCCAGCTGCCCCAGCACAACCGCTTCCACAAAAAGCAGGGTGTAGCCGACCACAGACCCCAAAGATACATAGTGCGTAGTAAAAAAGATCAGAGCAAAAGAAACAAATCCCAGTACAAGAAACGGCCAGCCCAGCATAATAGCCAGCCCCACCGTGCAGGCAATACCTTTCCCACCGCGAAATTTCAAATAAAACGGAAAATTGTGGCCCAATATTACCCCCGCCGAAGCATACAGGGATAAAAGCGGAAGCATTTCCCCGTGATCCGCCCCGAAAATCAGCCGGACGATCAACACGGCGCACACACATTTCAGCACGTCGCCCGCAAAGGTCAGCAGACCGGCTCTGCGCCCCATGGTTCGCATGGCATTGGTACTCCCGGCATTACCGCTGCCGTAATTCCTTATATCAATTCCGTGCATTCTGCCGATGATATAAGCCGTCTGGATCAGGCCGAATGCGTAGCCCACGGCCAGACAAATCAAACGCACTGCCATGTCATTTCTTGTCCTTCCTCTCCCGAATGATAAATTTAAGCGGCGTACCGCGAAAACCGAAGGCGTCCCGTATCCGGTTTTCCAGATAACGCACATAAGAAAAATGCATCAATTCCCTGTCATTGACAAAAAGCACAAAGGTGGGCGGTTTTACCGCCACCTGGGTCATATAATAGATTTTCAGCCTCCTGCCCCTGTCCGACGGCGGCTGCTGCATGGCGACTGCCTCTGTCAGGATCTCGTTGAGCACCCCGGTCTGGATACGCAGGCTCTGATTTTCCAATATCATATCAATGACATCGAACAGTCGGGGAAGCCTCTGGCCCGTCAGAGCGGAAACAAACAAAATCTCTGCATAAGGCATAAAAGACAGCGTATTGCGCACATCGGCGCTGAATGTATTCACGGTCCTGTCATCCTTCTCCACGGCATCCCACTTGTTGACCGCGACCAGGACGCCCTTACCCCTTTCATGGGCGATGCCGGCAATCTTGGCGTCCTGCTCTGTCACCCCCTGAACCGCGTCGATGACGAGTACCACCACGTCCGCTTTCTCCACCGCCGTAACTGCCCGGATGATGCTGTAACGTTCCAGATCTTCACGAATCTTACTCTTCCGCCGTATACCCGCCGTATCAATCAAAATATAGTCTTTCCCGCTTACCGTGAGCCTCGTGTCAATAGCGTCCCGGGTGGTTCCGGCAATATCAGACACAATGGCCCTGTTCTTTCCGGTCAGCTTGTTGATCAGGGAAGACTTACCCACATTCGGTTTTCCTATGATGGCAATGCGGGGGGTATCGTCCTCCTCATCCTCTCCATCATTCCGCGGAAAGTGTCTAACCACCTCATCCAGCATATCGCCCAGCCCCAGCTTACCTGATGAGGACACCGGAATTGGTTCTCCCATGCCCAGGTTATAAAATTCATAGACATCCATCATCTGCTTCTCAAAGCTGTCCACTTTGTTTACGATCAGGAGTACCGGTTTTCCGCTGCGCCGCAGCATATCCGCCACTTTATCATCGGCGTCCTGCAGCCCCTGGCGCACATCCACGATGAACAAAATCACATGGGCCGTATCGATGGCCATCTGGGCCTGCTCACGCATCTGGGACAGTATGACGTCCCTGCTCTCCGGCTCGATACCCCCCGTATCGATCAGCGTAAACTGATAATTCAGCCAGCTCACATCGGCGTAGATCCTGTCCCGGGTTACGCCCGGCGTATCCTTAACTATAGAAATATTGTGTCCGGCCAGCGCATTAAACAGGGTGGATTTCCCCACGTTCGGCCGGCCCACAATGGCTACGATCGGTTTGCTCATATATTTGTCTCCTTCTATGCTGCCGTATGTCCTTCTTATTTATTATAGTCTCCACCAGGGAGGCTCCGTCCGCGTCCACCACGGTAACGGGCGTCCCCAGGCTCTGCTCCAGTTCCTCCACGGTACAGTCGTCAAGAAATACATTTTCCCCGTCCCGCAGCATATTGCATGGCAAGAGCAACCTCTCTCCCAGAGAGAGCCCCGCAAGCTGCGCTTTCAGATCCTGACCGGTCAACAGGCCCGACACCGTGATTTTTTCTCCGAAAAATCGATTTTTCACCGCCACGACGTCCACTTTGACGCGAGGATAAATCTCATGTATGTCTGCCATCAGCTTTTCCAGAAACGGGGCGGCCAGAAGTCCCGTGGCAATGGTCATATGGGCTTCGCGCCCGTCCCCTTCAAGGCCCCGCAGCGCATCATGCGCCTCTTCCTCTAAAAGACGCAGCATTCCCACTCCGTTTTCCAACTGGGGATAACCGTCATACCTTTCCGCCTCAGGCAATGTACGCCCGGCCAGCAGATACCACTCGTCGCCGCAGTGCACTCTGTGGCTCCCCGTTCTTTCCCTATAATACTGCTGCCATCGTTCCACTTCATCAATCACTACGGCCGCATCCTCCGGCTCAAAGGCCTCCAGGGGATACAGGCCTTCCCGGTATCTGGTAAGCCCCACAGGCACCACCGATACGCTCTGCAGCGCCGGCATATATTTTTCCAGATCGCCCAATGTACGGTGAAGTTCCGCCCCGTCGTTGATGCCCTTACAGAGCACGATCTGCCCGTTCATCTCTATCCCCGCCTCGGCAAGACGCCGCACCCGGTCAAAAATATCCCCGGCAAAACGATTATGCAGCATACGGCGCCGGAGCTCCGGATTGGTCGTGTGGAAAGAAATATTGATGGGCGCCATATGGTAACGGATGATCCGGTCAATATCATGATCATCCATGTTGGTCAGTGTAACATAATTTCCCTGCAGAAAGGACAGTCGGGAGTCGTCATCTTTAAAATACAGGGTTTTACGCATCCCCGGAGGCATCTGATCAATAAAGCAGAAAATACATTTGTTCCTGCAGGAACGGTACTCGTCCATCAGTCCGTTGGCAAACACCAGACCCATATCCTCTTCGTAGTCCTTTTCAATCTCCAGTTCCCATTCTTCCCCGTCCGGTTTGGCCAGAAAGACCGTCATATATTCATCGTTTGTCAGAAAATGGTAGTCCAGTACATCCTCTACGGCCTGGCCGTTTATGGACAGCAGTTCGTCGCCGGGCTCTACACCCAACTCGTCGGCTATGCTGCCCGGGATCACTTCGCTGACGATATGTCTGGGCATAGGGATTCCTCCGGGATACAAGATTTCTTCTAACAATTCAGACAAACTGAGTTGTTACGATTTCTTTCATGATAACAATTTTAATTTGAAAATGCAACGTTGATTTTTGGAAACCCGATTCCGGTGAATATAATAGGTTTACACAATTTAAAATGACCGAAAGCACAAAACAGCTTTCGGTCACTTGAACTTTTTTGCCATCGCATTTTCTCACGCGGCAGCTTTACAGGTGAAAAACGGATCAGCAGATTTTACCGGCTATACGCGGTACTGTACACTATATTCCCGCCTGCTCCAGAAGCGCCGGCACTTTGGACTCCCAGCCCATGGCCATGATATGTACGCCCTGGCAGTACGGCTTGCACTCCCGGATCACACGGGCGGCAATCTCTACGCCGGTAATACCCGCTTTTGTCTTTTCTTTATCTGCTTTCAATTCGGCAATCATTTCCTCCGGGATATGGATACCGGCCACATTGGCATTCATGTACCGGCACATGCCCACGGATTTTGGGATCACGATCCCCAGCTGAACAGGCTTGCCGAACTGTTTTGCTTTCTCCATAAACTGGATGAATTTCTCCGGCTCATAGACGGCCTGGGTCTGGAAATATTCGGCGCCGGCCGCAACTTTCCGCTCCATCTTCGCCAGCTGGGCGTCCAGGGAATCGCTGCAGGGCGACACGACCGCACCCTTGGCAAATTTGGGCGGCTCGCCGACCAGCTCGTTTCCGCCAAGATCCACGCCCGATTCCAGCTGCTTTACCGTATGGATCAGGGATACGGAATCCAGATCAAAGACCGGCTTCGCCTGAGGATGATCGCCCAGCTTCGTGTGATCTCCCGTCAGCAGCAGCAGGTTCTCAATCCCGAACAGGGCGGCGCTCAAGAGATCCGACTCCAGCGCGATACGGTTTCTGTCACGGCAGGTCATCTGGAAAATCGGGGTCAGCCCCTCGTCTTTCAGAGCCTTACAGGTAGCCAGAGATCCCAGACGCATAACAGAAGACTGGTTGTCGGTTACATTCACCGCTGTAATACCGCTCAGATAAGTCCTGGCCTCTTCCAGCATTTTCTCAATATGGAATCCTTTCGGCGGCCCAACTTCCGCCGTTACCACAAATTCACCACGCTCAAATGCTTCCGTAATTTTCATAAATACCACTCTCCTTATCCGTCTATTTCTCTGTCTGTTGCAAAATTGCGCACCTGTGTCGGACATTTCAATACGTCGAGGCGGCCGATCTGGGCAAGACGTCTATAGATGCGCTCCCAGCCGCACTCCATCTCGCTGTCCACTTCGCATTTGCCGTTTTTCGAACCGCCGCACTGGCCGTTGACCAGGCTCTTGGAACAGGCCGTAATCGGGCAGATACCGCCGGTCAGATTCAGGTAACATTCCCCGCACTGATCACAATCATATTCCAACGGCGTCACGCCCTGAAAGCCCGGCAGAGGATACGTATCGCATGCCGCATACACCGTCTTGTCTTCCAGATATTCCGAAACCGTCTGCACGCCTACACCGCAGGACAATACCAGAACGGCATCGGCAGCCTCTATCTCAGCCGTATGTTTCTGAAGGCGCAGCTTCATATTTTCCGGATTACAGATATAATCCGTCGTCAGAATCCCGGTCACTTTCCCGGCGGCTTCCAGTTCTTTTTCAAACTCCGCCGCCTCTTTTTCCGGAAAATGCACTTCTTTGCATCCATGGCAGTTGATAATGAAAACCTTTTTCCCGTCCGCCAGCGATGCGATTGTTTCCTTATCTTTTAACTGGGTAATCAACATATCACTTCATCCCCCTTACCGCATTCTTGCCCGCCTTAATCTTGGTAACCAGCGGAATCTTTGAGGAACAGATGTACTCGCAGCACCTGCATTCGAGGCAATCCATGACGTTTTTGTCCTTCATACCCTGCCAGTTTTCCTCATCCGCATATTTAGCATAATACAGCGGAGAAAGTTCCATCGGACAGACATCCACGCAGCGTCCGCATTTGATACAGGGCTGTTCGGCCGTATGGTCGGTATCGACGGCAATGATTCCGTTGGAGCCCTTCATGATCGGCACATTCGTATCGGAGAGTACAAATCCCATCATGGGGCCGCCCGCCTTGACGGTGACGTCTTCGCCTGTAATACCGCCGCAGTAATCGATCAGGTCTTTCGTGTTGGTTCCAATCTTTACAATATAGTTGCCCGGCTTCTTCACATGTTCGCCGGTCACAGTCACCACACGTTCTACCAGAGGCATCCCTTTCTGAATTGCGTCGGAGATCGCTTTTACGGTGCTGACATTGCTCACCACGCAGCCCACATCCGCCGGAAGGCCGCCGCTGGGCACCTGTCTTTTCATCACGCGCTTGATCAGCATCTTCTCAGCGCCCTGGGGATATTTTGTCCTGGCCGCAACAACGTCGATATTGTCGATATCTGCCGTCTTCTCCCGCAGCAGCTCAATCGCGTCCGGCTTATTATCCTCAATAACAAGGATTCCTTTTTCGGCTCCCACCGTTTTGATAACCGCTTTCAGGCCAAAAATCACATCATCCGCATATTCCAGAAGTACCCGGTGATCTGCGGTCAGATAAGGTTCGCATTCACATCCGTTAAGCAAAACCGTATCGATCGGCTTCGGCGGTTTCAATTTTACCGATGTGGGGAACCCGGCTCCGCCCATACCTACGATTCCGGCCTCACGGACGATGTCGACGATCTCCTCCGGCGTCAGGCTGTCAAGATCCCCATGGGGTTTTACGGATTCGTCCAAGGTATTTTTTCCGTCGGAACGGATCACTACGGACAGGCACTCGCCTCTTGTGGCATGTTTGCGCGTCTCAATGGCGGTCACGGTTCCGCTGACACTGGAATGAACCGGACTGCTGATAAATCCCGCGGATTCACCGATCTTCTGACCCACCCGGACGGTATCGCCCACGGCGACAACGGGATTGGCCGGAGCGCCCGCATGCATGGACAGCGGAATCGCCACGACTTCCGGATCAGGAAATCTCTGCAGCGCAAGATGTTCCGTAAAATCTTTGTTCTCCGAAGGATGTACGCCGCCATAGTAGCCGGCAAGCCGGTTCTCGCGGACTGATTTTACATAATCCTGGATTACCTTATGGTTGATCCTGGAATAATCGCGGAGCTGCACCGGCTGGGCCAGGAACTCAGAAAGGCGTCCCTGTTTATCCAAACGCTTGTATATTTTTTCCCACGCGCAGTCTTTATTGCTGTCTACTTCACATTTGCCGTTTTTCGCGCCGCCGCACTGACCGTTGATCAGGCTCTTGGAACAGTCGACGATCGGACAGATGCCGCCCGTTATGTTCAGATAGCACTGTGCGCATGCGCCGCAGCTTTTTTTCGTCAGCGCCATGCCGTGATGCCCTGTATAATTCAGAGAATTGGCGGCCGCATACACGGGTTTGTCCCCCATGTCCGCAACAGTCTGAACACCCAGACCGCAGGAGATTACGATCACATTTTCCGTACCTTCCGGAATCATGTCCTGCAGTTTCTTTTCCGTCTGGATCTTATTGCACAGAAAATCGACCTTTACGCTTCCCGTGACCGTCTTTCCCTGCGCGCGGGCGAATTTCTCAAACTCCTCGCAGTCCGGCTCGCTGACGGTCTCAAATTCTTTGAAACACTTGTTGCAGGCAATAAGGAACAGCTGATCCTTGTCCGCCAGTAATGATGACAATTCATCATTACTCTTCAGCTTATACTTGGTATAGTTTTCCAATTCCTCACCTTCCTATCATTTGGATTCACGAATTTTTATAGCAGGTTTTAGTATATCATATATTATCTGCTCTTTCCAGTCTAAAAAGCCTCCAGAATCGTATTAGTGACACAATCTCGTTACCATTCACGTTCCAGAAGACCGTGAATGGTAACGATTCGGGGCGATATATATAGTTTTGCCATGCAAAAAATCGCCCCTCACTCTTGGATCACGTTCTTACGAAATGCGCAGTACTGCGCATTCCTGCCCGAAAAAAGTAACACAATTTCTATTGACGCATCTTTTTTTGAATGCTATAACTATAGGGACAAAATGAAAGATTCTGTCCTGCGACGAATGATTTCAACAGGCGGATAGAATAGTTTTGAGATTAACACACTTATAAATACACGATTGCAGGAGGTTTGTATGGCTAATTTGGATTTGCTGGAGTGTTCTATTCCTGTTGCG
The DNA here is from genome assembly GCA_949471785.1 of uncultured Lachnospiraceae bacterium. Classification (GTDB taxonomy): domain Bacteria; phylum Bacillota; class Clostridia; order Lachnospirales; family Lachnospiraceae; genus UBA11957. The sequence goes on from CASWRE010000031.1 coordinate 25,332, forward strand.
CCCATTAAAATTATTGCTTTGAAAGGCTGTACGGAACTGGGAAATATAGTGGACAAGTATCTCGTCAGTTTCCGCACGGATATGGTGAGCCGCAGGAATACCCAGAATATTTCCTGGTCCGGGTACTCAGAGGATACTTTTCTGGTGGACAGCGAGTGTCCCCGCTTTGGTTCCGGAGAGGCCAAAGGAAAAATCAACGCGTCGATTCGGGGAGCAGATCTGTTTCTCATGGTAGATATCAGCAACTACTCTCCCACCTATAAAATAGGACCTTACGTCAATCACATGTCACCGGATGATCACTTTCAGGATCTGAAACGAATCATTTCGGCAGCCACGGGAAAGGCCCACCGGATCAATGTCATTATGCCCTTCCTGTATGAGGGACGGCAGCACAAACGTTCCTCCAGAGAGTCTCTGGACTGTGCCACGGCCCTGCAGGAATTGATTTCCATGGGCGTATCCAATATCATCACCTTTGACGCCCACGATCCCCGGGTCATGAACGCCATCCCGCTGCATGGATTTGACAATTTCATGCCTACCTACCAGTTTTTAAAAGCGCTGATCCGCTCTGTGCCGGACCTGCATATGGACAATGAACATCTAATGATTATTTCACCGGATGAGGGTGCCATGAACCGCGCCGTTTATTTCTCCAATATCCTTGGCGTGGACATGGGTATGTTCTATAAACGCCGTGACTACTCTACCATCGTCAATGGCCGGAATCCCATCGTGGCCCATGAGTTCCTCGGGGATTCTGTGGAAAACAAGGATTGTATCGTCATCGACGATATGATTTCCTCCGGTGAAAGTATGCTGGATGTGGCTAAACAGCTTAAGGAGAGGAAGGCAAAACGGATCTTTGTCTGCACGACTTTCGGCCTTTTCACCAATGGGCTGGACAAATTTGACGAGTATTATGAGAAAGGCTATATCGACAAAGTTATCACCACCGACTTGAATTACCGGCCCGGGGAACTGCTGACGCGCCCCTACTATGAGCCTGCCCGGATGGGCAAATATGTGGCCAGCATTATGGATATACTGAACCATGACGTTTCCGTGGAAAAAGTCCGTTCCACCACGGAGAAAATCAACGCCTTGCTGGCGAAACACAGATAAAGCGTAATAATTTAGCCTTTCGGCTTCACTGTTACGCTAAAGCAGACCTTCACGATCGCAAAAAATGATTTTCAATCAGACGGCACAGCCCCATGACAGAGGCTGTGCCGTCTTTTCTGTCCCTATATCCGGGGATCGCCTTTTAACTTAAACCTTCCCACAAGGCTCTTCATAAGCTGTGACTGGCTGGATAATTCTTCGCTTGCCGCCGCGCTTTCTTCCGCAGTGGCCGAATTCGTCTGTACAACGCTGGAAATCTGGTCAATTCCCAACGTAATCTGAGAAACGGAATCAGCCTGATTGCTGCTGGCCTCCGAAATCTGTCCGATAATGCCTGTCATCTCATTTACATCATCCACCGCCTGAAGCAGAGACTGAGCCGTCTCGTCGGCAATCTGCGTACCGTTTTCTACTGCTTTTAATGAATTTTCAATCAAAACAGATGTGTTCTTGGAAGCTTCTGCGCTTTTGCTTGCCAGATTGCGGACTTCATCGGCTACTACGGCAAATCCTTTCCCTGCGGCGCCTGCGCGGGCGGCTTCTACGGCGGCGTTCAGCGCAAGAATGTTCGTCTGAAAAGCAATATCTTCAATTGTCTTAATGATTTTACCGATTTCATTGGAGCAGTCACTGATATCTCCCATCGCCTGCATCATGTGCTGCATTTTCTCATTGCTCACATTCATTTGCGCGCTGACATTTCCCGCCTTTTCGTTGGCCTGCCTTGCATTGTCTGCATTCTGGTTTACTTTGTTGGAGATTTCATTAAGGGTAGCGGCAAGTTCCTGCACGGAGCTTGCCTGCTCGGTTGCTCCCTGGGAAAGCGCCTGAGCCCCACTGGATACCTGTTCTGATCCGCTTGCGACCTGAGAGGAACTTTGGCTGATCTGCAGCATCGTATCGTTGAGCTTTTCGGCAATGCTCCGGAAAGAGACAAGCAGCGGATAGAAACCGCCTGTATATTCTTTTTCACAGATCGAATCCACCGTAAAATCCCCGGCAGCCATTTTAGCAAGGAATTTATTTTCGTCATCGATAATAACCTGAAGCTTACGGATTAATTTGCGTACCTGCTCGGCGAGAACTCCCAGTTCATCCCTGGATGTGTAGGAAATCTCCACATCCAAATCACCCTCTGCCATCTTAATAGCGGCGTTCTCGATTTCGGAAATGGGAGTCTTAATCAGACGTATAATCACAAACGAAAAGAAAACTCCCACAAGTATTATGACAATGATAATGGCCGCCATAATGCAGACGGCAGTTTTGTAAAGGAAAAGACTTTCCTCTGTCGCAGCGTCGCTGCCTTCTGTATTGTAAGTGATAATATCATCAAAAGCGCTGTTCAGGGAATTGTAAAGCTCTACACATTCGCCTTCCAGGATAGCGCGGGCTTCTTCTGTGCTGCCTTGTTTGGCTAACGCCATCATTTCTTCATCTGCTTTATTGTACTGGGCCCAGAGGTTCATGGCGTTATCATAGAAATCTCTTTCTTCTGCGTCAATTAGTCCCTCATATGTGGCCAGAAGGGTATCCATATCCTCTTTTTCCTTTTGAAGATACTGAAGACTGGACGCTTCTACGTCATCAGAAATTGCGGTCAGATATCCCAACTCATTCAGACGGACATTCGAAAGTGTAGCATTTAATTGCCTTGCCGTATCGATACTGGGAAGCCAGCTTACCGAAATATCACTTGTCATATCGTTCATCCGGCCCATAAGATAAAATGACATGCCGCCGATTACCAGCATGCCAAACAGCGCAACGCCTATGAGGATATAGAGTTTTAATCTGATTTTTAAATTTCGTATGTAGTTAATCATGTCTCCGGTCTCCTTTGATATTGTGTTGTCCGTAACTGCCCGTCCTGAAAAATAATCGCTCTCATTTTCACTGCTTATTTTTCACACAGCATTCTAAAAATATATCGGCACATGATACTTGCCAGATAAGCAAAAACACCGTTTTACATGTCTGTTATACATAAAAATGCCGCCAGATTACCCCGCTTTCCCCGGGAAGCCCGGTGGGAAAATAAAAGCTCCGGGTTACAGCAGGTACACAGATTCGGCAGGGACAGATGTTCCGGGCGGATTCCGGCGTTTAAAAGAGTGACGCGGCAGGCTTCCCACAGGTCAAGCTGGTATTTGCCGTCCGGCTTTTCATAAAAGAGCCGGGGCCAGTACTCCTGCCCATAGGCGGCCCTGAACTGCTCAATCACATCCTCGCTGACTTCATAACAGTCCCGGCAGATCGACGGGCCGATGGCCGCCAGCACGTCGGCCGGATCAGTGCCGTATTCGTCATGCATTTTCTGCAACGTCACGGCGCCAATCTGTCCCACCGTGCCGCGCCAGCCGGAATGGGACAGGCCGATGGCCCGATGCACCGTATCTACAAAATACAGAGGCACACAATCAGCATAAAACGTGGCCAATACCACCCCAGGCACATCTGTCACCATACCGTCCACATCGCTCCAGGCCCTGGGGCGCAGTACGCCTTCGCCACAGCGTTCGGCGGTGACAACCGCCACATTCGTAGTGTGGGTCTGGTCGGAGCAGACGATTTTGTCCACGGAAAAACCGATAGCGTCGGCAATACGGCGATAGTTTTCCTGCACGCATTCCGCCCTGTCTCCCCGGGTAAAGCTCAGATTCATGGAAGACCACATGCCTTCGCTGACGCCGCCCAGCCGGGTGGTAAAGCCATGGCATACCAGCCCGCATGCATCAAGCTGCGGATAAGTAAGCCAGCAGACCTCCCCCTTTTGCCGTATCCGGAGCCTGGGTTCCGCCTCGTTTTTCCAATGAATTTCCATATCTCTGCCTCCTAAATTTACCTGTCCCGCAACAGACAAGCCGAAATGCTTTCAAATCCCCTGTTGGAAACGCGCGCTGCCAGACGCACGCGCAGAAAGCGCCTCTTGCAGGAAGCGCTTTCATTTTTCGAATCATGGTAACTGTTCAGTACCTTCACAGTTACCATGCAAAATCCAATTAAAATGTCTACGCTCCGCTTCGGTCGGCGCTAAGCGAACGTCCACTGGACGTTCAGCGCCCTGCGGCGATGGGGTTCTGAGCGCCAGTGGCGCTCGTTAAGAACCGACCGGAACGAAGTGAAGACTTTTGCACACCTGAATCATGTTTTTACGGCCTCAGCAACAAGTGCTTCGGCCTGTACTGAACAGTTACGAATCATGATCTTTTTACAAAAATACGTATTTGAGGATAAACAGCACCGCCAGCACATACATCAGCACACTGAGTTTCTTTTCCTTTACTTTTCCCGTAATCAGATTCACGGCCACGTAAGAAATCACGCCCATGGAAATCCCTTCGGAAATGCTGTAGAAGAACGGCATGGCAATGATGCAGATATAGCAGGGGATCGCCTCGGCCAGATCACTGAAATCAATGTTCGCCACATTTGTCAGCATATAAAAGCCGACCATCACCAGCGCCGGAGCCGTCGCAAAGGACGGAATAGCCAGGAAAATCGGGGAGAGGAGCAGCGACAGCCCGAAAAGCACCGCCGTTGACACCGCCGCCAGGCCTGTCCTGCCGCCTTCCGATACACCGGAAGCGCTCTCCACAAAAGTCGTGGTGGTGGAGGTGCCGAGAACAGCGCCGGCCGTGGTGGCCACGGCATCCGCCATCAGGGCGCCTTTGATCCTGGGCAGCTTTCCATCCTCGTCCAGCATACCTGCCTTGGAAGACACGCCGATCAGTGTGCCGATGGTATCAAACATATCTACAAACAGGAAGGCAAATACCACTACCACAAAATTCAAAGAAAAAATTCCGGAAAAATCCAGTTTGCCAAAGACCGGCATCAGGCTCGGAACGGCAAGCCCGGAGCTGAAGTCCGGCAGCAGGCTGTAAAAACCCAGCTCCGGATTGGGCACATACAGGCCGGTAAACTGGCAGATAATACCCAGAATCCAGGTAAACAGGATTCCCCACAGGATGTTTCCTTTGATATTCCGGGTAACAAAAACCCCTGTGACAATGATGCCGATGATAGCCAGCAAAACCGTGATCCCCACGTCCTGGAAGGAGGCGTTTACGCCATTGACCGCATTATAGTTCTCAACGGAAAAAATCTGCAGCAGCGTCGAACCGCCGATCACGATTTTGGCGTTCTGCAGGCCGATAAACGCAATGAAAAGCCCAATGCCCACGCTGACGGCCGCTTTCAGGTTTTTAGGGATCGCGTTGAAAATCGCCTCGCGCACATTGGTCAGGGATAGGACGATAAAAATAATACCCTCAACAAATACCGCGGTCAGGGCCGTCTGCCAGCTGTAGCCATATCCCAGGACCACCGTATAGGCAAAATACGCGTTCAGTCCCATGCCCGGCGCAAGGGCAAAAGGATAATTGGCCAGAAGCGCCATGAGCAGCGTACCAATCAGGGAAGCCAGAGCCGTTGCGGTAAATACCGCGCCCTGATCCATCCCGGCCGCCGCCAGGATACTGGGATTGACCGCCAGGATATATGCCATGGTCATAAACGTGGTGACCCCGGCCAATATCTCTGTTTTCACATCCGTACCCTTCTCTTTCAGTTTGAAAAATTTCTCCATCTCTTCTCCTTTCGTATGGCGCCGCATGGTTTTCCATACGGCAAAATATTAATTATACTATTATAACGGCCAGCGCCGTCAAAGGCAACACAGGCCATCATAAACAATAGGAAAACGCATCTCTGTACAGCCGGATCTGCCGTCCTTCCACCGCCACCACATCAAAACGGCAGGGGCAGGTATCGTACACCTGATGCTTCACCATATAAAAAGCGGCTGTACGGCAGATCCGGCGCTGTTTGCTCCTGTCCACCGCCTCCTCCGGGGCGCCGCTGCCCCCGTCTCTTCTGTACTTAACCTCGACAAACACCAGATATACCCCTTCTCTGGCGATCAGATCAATCTCTCCCTGCCTGTAGCGAAAGTTCCGCTCCAGGATCTCGTAACCCTCTCTCTTCAGGAACTCTGCGGCCGTCTGTTCATAGCCTTCTCCCAAAGAACGCCTGCTCATAATTTCTCCATTTGCATCTCTCTATTATACATCAACAAAGTTTCCGATAAAACTTTTCCTGTGGATCGGCGAGGGGCCGTATTGTTTCAGCGCCGCAATATGGGCGGCCGAGCCGTATCCCTTATTGGAAGCAAAGCCGTATTCCGGCATAGTTTCATCGTATTCTACCATCATGCGGTCCCTCGTGACCTTCGCCACAATGCTGGCGGCGGCAATGGAAACGCTTTTGGTATCTCCCTTGACAATAGGTACCTGAGGAATATCCACACCGGGAATGGTTACGGCATCATTTAAGAGCACCGCGGGAGGCTTCGCCAGCTGACCGATGGCTTGCCGCATGGCTTCATAGGTGGCCTGGAGAATATTTATCTCGTCAATCCTCCGGGGGCTGACACAGCCCAGGCCCACGGCCACCGCCCTCTCCATAATGATTTCGTACAGTTCTTCCCTCTTTTTTTCCGACAGCTGTTTGGAATCGTTGATATATAAGATTTCCTCATCCACAGGCAGGATTACCGCTCCGGCTACTACCGGGCCGGCCAGCGGCCCGCGGCCCACCTCGTCGATTCCGCAGATCAGGCCACGGCCGGCATACTGCCGCTCATAACTTTTCATGTTCTCTGTACGTTGACGCTCCTCCTCCAGCTTTTCCTGTTCGCGAAGAATCTTCCGTATCACCTTCTGCACGCCTGCGCGTCCGTCCTGGCCGTACAGGGTAAGCAGCTCCTCCCGTTCCCGTTCAGACGCCGCAGACAGTTCTTCTTTTATGACTTGTATGGTCTTCATCTGTGCTCCTCAGTTTTTCCGGATCGCCGTCGCCGGATCTTTATCTGTATTCTCCGGCTATCCGGGATCTTTTACTGATTTCGTCCGGGCCTTTCAGCTGATCCGGACTGTTCCTTCCGGATCTTCCAGCGTGAACCGCCCCAGCTTTCCGTTACGGAAGCTCTCCATGACCAGGGCCGCCGCCCTGGCATAGTCCGGGCCGCCGCCCCGGACGATACATTTTCTCCTGTCGGCAATCGCGGTCAAAATCTCCAACGACTTTTCCGGCGTCTCGTCCACTTCAAACTTTTCCGTCAGAACGCCGGAATAATACCGCCGCAGGAAATCAATCGTCAACAAAGAAAGCTCTTCCACATTCAGGATCTCCTCATTGATGGAGCCGATCATCGCCAGCTTGATTCCTACGGCCTGATCTTCAAATTTGGGCCAGAGAATTCCCGGCGTGTCCAGAAGCTCAATAGCACGGTTCATTCGAATCCATTGTTTGCCTTTAGTCACACCCGGACGGTTCCCCGTCTTCGTACAACTTTTTCCCGCATAGGAATTGATAAATGTAGACTTTCCTACATTGGGAATACCGGCCACCATGGCGCGGATCGGACGATTTTTAATCCCTCTGCGGCGGTCCCGCTCAATTTTTTCTTTACAGGCCTCCTGGACGACGGCATTGATCGACTTGATCCCCTCCCCCGACCGGGAATTGATCTTCACTACACTACATCCCAAACCGGCAAAATAGTCCATCCACTGTTTATTCAGCCTTTCATCGGCCAGATCAGCTTTGTTTAACAAGATCATCCGTGCTTTATGTTTACCCAGCTCGTCAATATCCGGATTGCGGCTGGACAGAGGGACGCGGGCGTCTACCAGCTCAATGATCAGATCCACCAGCCGGATATCCTCCTGCATCATACGCCTGGCCTTTGTCATATGACCGGGATACCACTGTATATTCATCGTTTACCTCCTAGCGTATAAAGCCCATTTTGGCATAAGGAGCCAGCCGAAACCAGGCTTTTCCCACAATCTGCCCCCGCTTCACATTGCCGATGTCAGAATAACGGCTGTCCGCACTGTTATTTCGGTTATCCCCCAACACAAAATACTCATTGGATGCCAGCGTGATTTCCCGCTCCGCCAGCCCCGCATAGGCAATAGAAGGAAGATCCTTCTGCTCCATATAAGTCACGCCATCGATCAGTATCTGTCCCTCCCGTATCTGTATCTTTTCACCGGGCAGTCCGATCACACGCTTAATATACACACTGGCATTCGCGGTATTGTTGGAGCGGAAAACAATCACATCATCCCTGTTCGGCGTAGAAAACTTATAAGCCATGTTGTTAACCAGCAGCACGTCGCCGGCGCTGATCGTGGGTTCCATGGAACCCTCCGTCATCTCGATATTCTGGCAGAAAAACACAGCCACAAGGACACCGAGACCAATCACCACAATCAATTCAAATATCCACATGAGTATGGCATACAGCTTGCTTTTCGCAAAATAATCCCGCACATAGCGAAATTTGATTCCCATGATCTATTCCTCCCGCCGCACGCCAGAGTACACGAAAAACCTGTCATTACACAAAGCATGCCTTCTGTACGACAACTTTCCCGTATACTGAGGCATATAGAAAACAGGGGACAGATACCCTGTACCTGCCCCCGATATAACTGCTATATGCAGAACTTCGCCTGCTTTATTTTACCAGCTCTTTTACCTTCGCAGCCTTGCCAACGCGATCTCTCAGGTAATACAGCTTCGCGCGTCTCACTTTACCGCGTCTCACCACCTCGATATTTACCACGTTGGGGGAATGCAGCGGCCATGTTTTCTCCACGCCGATACCGCTGGAGGATTTGCGGACAGTGAAAGTCTCCCTGTTACCGCCACCCTGCCTCTTAATCACAATACCTTCAAATACCTGAATCCTCTCGCGATTTCCCTCTTTGATACGGCCATGTACACGCACCGTATCGCCCACATGAAAAACGGGAACTTCCGCCTTCATCTGGCCTGCTTCGATATTTCTGATAATGTCGTTCATCTTCCTTGTCTCCTTTTCACTTTTGGATGTTCATAATACGCCTGTACCAGAGGACCATCTTTTTCTACAACGTGTCTGATTATACAATAGAATCCGGCGGGATGCAAGGATTTTTTTACTTCTTATTCTTGCAGCCTGCTCCGCCGCTCCCGTATAATAAAAGCAGATTACTTACAAAGGAGGCAACAGACGCTCATGTATAACCCCCGAAAAATACCGGACGAACACTTGAATTTATTTTTCCCCCGAACTCTTACGTCCTGGGATGAAGCCATTCCGCTGGGAAACGGCCTCTGCGGCGCGCTGATCTGGGGAACCTCTAAGGGACTGCGGTTCAGCCTGGATCGAGGGGATCTCTGGGATACCACGCCTTATGACGGGATCTTTGATGAAGAATTTTCCTATCCGGCCATGGTAAAGCTGGCCAGAGAAAAAAACGCGGACGAAATCCGGCGCGTTTTCGACGCTCCCTACAATCAACCCCTGCCCTCCAAACTCCCTGCGGGAAAACTGATTTTTGATTTTCGATGCAACGCCAACGTATGCTCCGAGCTGAATCTGCGAAATGCGGAGGCAGTCGTCACCGTCGGGGGAACCATACGGCTCCGAAGCTTTCTGCACGCCGGGCAAAAAGTCGGCATGATACGGCTGAACCGGCCGCTTTCCGCCTTTTCTTTCCGGGTGGAAAGACCGCCCTACGGAACAGGAGAGAAAGCAGAAGGAGACCGCAAAAATGCGGAAGGCCCCGTACGGCTGTCTTTAGACCGGCTTTCCTATCCGGTCCCGGAAATCGTCTCCGAAAAAAATCTCTGTTATTTCACTCAGGATATCGACGCAGCGTTCTCCTACGGCGTTTTTGCCATGCTCAGGGAACATAAATATTCCGTGGACATTGCCTATATGATTGCCTCCTCCAGGGACGGAGAGAACTGGAAACGGCAGGCTCTGGACGCTCTGGCAGACGCCCTGGGGCAGGGATATGACGTTATGCTGCAAAGCCACGCCGCATGGTGGGAAGCATACTGGGGCAAAAGCAGCGTTACTCTGCCGGATGAGCTGTTTGAAAAAAACTGGTATTTAGCACAGTATTATCTGGCTTCCTGCTCCCGAAAAGGAGCCTATCCCATGCCGCTCCAGGGAGTGTGGACTGCAGACGACGGTTCCCTGCCCCCGTGGAAAGGGGATTACCATTTTGATCTGAACGTGCAGCTGACCTACGCAAGCTACCTGAAAGCCAACCACTTTGAGGAGGGGGAAGCCCTGACAGACTATCTCTGGGCCATGGCGGACTGCGGAAGAAAGTTTGCGAAATCTTTCTACCATGCAAAAGGGCTGTGCCTGCCGTCCACCATGACGATCGACGGGACTCCCCTGGGCGGCTGGGGCATGTATTCCCTGTCTCCCACCAACCAGCTCTGGATATGCCAGCTCATGGAGCGGCACTACCGTTACACCGGCGACCGGAAATTCCTGGAGGAGCGTGCCTATCCCTACCTGGCGGAAACAGCGGAATTCATCCTGGACATCCTGGAAAAAAGAGACGGCCAATACTATCTTCCTGTTTCTACTTCCCCGGAGATCCATGACGACCGGATAGAAGCCTTTCTGACGCCCAACAGCAACTACGACCTGGCGCTCATGCGATATCTGTTCCAGGCCCTGGAAAAACTGTCTACGGAGCTGCAAAATGGCGAGACGGCCCGATGGAACCAGGCTCTCTCCGGTCTGCCTGAGCTGTCCGTCAAGGAAAACGGCGTTTTCATGCTGAGTCCCGATGAAGAACTCCGGGAATCCCACCGTCATTTCTCCCATGCCATGGCGATTCACCCACTGCGCCTTATCCCCTATGAGGGAGAGGAAAACCGCCGGATCATCGACGCTACAATCCTGGATCTGGAACGTCTGGGAACCGGTTTTTGGGTGGGCTTTTCCTTTGCATGGATGGCCGAACTATACGCCGTACAACAAAACGGTAACGGCGCGGCCCAGCAGCTGGAGCTTTTCTGGCGAAACTACTGCCTGCCTAACGGCTTTCATGTAAACGGCGACTACAGAGGACGGGGAACCTCCACATTCCATTACCGGGCCTTTACCCTGGAGGGAAATTTCTGCGCGGCCGACGCCCTGCAGGAAATGCTGCTACAGAGCGAGAATCATACGCTCTCACTGTTTCCGGCCGTCCCGGACGAATGGGAAGAAGAAACTGTCGCGTTTGACCAGTTTGCGGCGGAAAACGGACTGCTTGTATCCGCCGCCATGCAAAAGGGCAGCGTAACGTCACTTTCCCTGCAGCCCAAATATTCCGGCACAGTCTATCTGAAAAAAAGTGAGAAAACGGCTTCCCTCATCCGGACCATCCAGGAACGGCTCCCGGAAAAAGTCACCGCGGGCAGCGACCGAATCGGCATTACCCTGTCCGCGAAAACAGTATACCGTTTTGAGACGGAAACCTGTTGAAAGCGCCTCAACATCTCATAACCACCCGCAAAAAAGCAAATTTTGTGAAAAACAGGGCAAGTTTTTGAAAGGAAACGGCCCTGTTTTCCGGTATAATACAAGTATTGTATTTGTATTTCAGGGAGGATCAACATGAGAATATATCAGATGAAAAATTATGATGAGATGAGCCGGAAAGCAGCGGATCTGATCGCCGCCCAGGTCATTGTGAAGCCGGACGCAGTCCTGGGACTGGCCACGGGTTCCACCCCCCTCGGAGCCTACCGGCTGCTGATCGAACGTTATCAAAAGAATGAATTGGATTTTTCAGAGATCTGTTCCGTTAATCTGGATGAATATATGGGGCTTTCCGCCGCCAATGCGCAAAGCTACGCTTATTTTATGCGCAGCAATTTCTTTGACAGCATCAATATTCTGCCGGAAAACACTCATATTCCTAATGGCCTGGAAGAAGATACCGTGCTGGAATGCGACCGGTATGAGCGGGTCATCGGAGCGCTGGGCGGTATTGATCTGCAGATCCTGGGGATCGGCGGTAACGGACACATCGGATTCAATGAGCCTGGAGATGCCTTCATACCGGAGACCCACTGTGTGGAACTGGCCGCAAGCACCATACAGGCCAACGCCCGCTTTTTCGCTTCCCGGGGCGAGGTGCCCACGGCCGCCTATACCATGGGCATTCGATCCATTCTGCAGGCAAAAAGCATTGTACTCATGGCCTCGGGAAAAGCTAAAGCTAAAGCTCTGTACCGCGCGCTGCGCGGCCCCATCACTCCCGCCCTGCCCGCATCCGTTCTGCAGCTTCACGGCAATCTGTCTGTTGTGGCAGATGAAGAGGCTCTGTCAGACATCAAAGCAACTTCCACCGATAAACTCCCGTAAAATGGAATTCTTCGCCACCGGCTCCCCCGGCATGGTCAGAAAATAATCCAGGAATTTCAGCAGCCGCACCGCCTCGTCATACTCGGGATCATCTTTTTTGATCTGAAACAGCAGAGGCTGCGCATGGATTTTCAATACGGCCAGCTCATAGAGAAGGGCCGAGTTGAACATGGCGTCCGCTTCCTCCTGATAGGGAAAGATATTCTGCTCCTCCCCGCGCCGCACAGAAGGCCAGCGGGCAATCGTATCCTTAGCCGTGTTGCCTCTGGTGCGATTGTCACGCACGATCCGGCGGAGCAGCCTGCCGTCGGTGGTGGGAATCCTGTTATGTTCGTCAATATTGAGCTGAGTCAGGGCGCTGACATAAATCTTGTATTTATTTTGCCTGGGCAGCGCGTGGCTGAAAGCGTCGTTCAGACAATGGATACCCTCAATCACCAGCACGTCCCCTGCTCCCATCCGCAATTTCTGCCCGCGATATTCCCTTTTCCCGGTGAGGAAATTGTAGGTGGGAAGCTCCACTTCCTCCCCCGCCAACAGCCTGGTCATGTCACTGTTGAACTGCTCCGTATCCACAGCGCCCAAGCACTCAAAATCATAGTCTCCGTTCACGTCCCTGGGGGTATCACTGCGATTCCGGAAATAATTATCCGCGGAAATCGCATGAGGATGAAGGCCATGGGCAATCAGCTGTACGGACAACCTCCTGGAAAAAGTGGTCTTTCCCGAAGAAGAAGGACCCGCTATCATGACAAATTTAATCTGCTTTTGTCCGGCGATGGTTTCGGCTATACGAGATATTTTCCCCTCCTGCAGGGCCTCCGACACCAGATACAGCTCCGTCCCCCTGCCCTGGCTGATCTGTTCATTGAGCTCGCCCACCGTGGAAGCTCCCATTCGCTCCGCCCAGTCCTCAGCCTGTCTCTGGGTGGAAAATATCTTCGGTGAGGAAACAAAAGGCCGCACCACATCCGGATTTCCCTCACCGGGCATCATCAGCACCACGCCGTCCTCATAGGGAACCAGCTCGAACTGCTTCAGATACCCTGTGTGCCACACCATAAAGCCATAAAAGTAATCTTCAAATTCCTCCAGACTGTACAAATTGATTCTGGACACCCGGCGGTAAGAAAACAGTTTTTCCTTATCGTACATACCGTACCGGTGAAACAGCTCCACCGCGTCTGCCGTATTCTCGCTCCGCTTCATCACCGGAAGATCCTGCCGCACCATCCGGAGCATCTCATCACGAACCGCATCCAGAAAATCCTGATCAATCCGCACGTCTCCCCGTATGGTGTAAAAAAATCCGTCTCCGATGGCAAAATGCAGAACCACTTTCTCAATCTTCTCCCGCCCCAGCACGCGATAAACAGCCCGCAGGAAAAGCAGATTCATACTCCTTTTATAGGTCTTATGCCCAATCGAATCCTTAACAGACAAAAAAGACACCCTGCAAGGCTTTTTGATCCTTTTATGAAGCTCCCGAAGTTTCCCGTCCACCCTGGCCAGCAATGCCGGATGCACATGGACAGTATCATAATACCTCTCCGCCAGCTCTCCCAGCCGCGTCCCATAGGGAACCTCAACCGCCTTATTCTCCATATGTACGGAAACCATCGTCTGTTCCATATGCCATTTCCTCCTTCCTGCTCCGCAACGATTTTCATCTGCACCGATACTACGTTTATCCTATGCAAAAAAACATCGTCGCCACCATCTCCGTCATGCCGGCGACGGCCGCCTACCGAAAACACCTCAAAGCCTCCCGTATAAATCCCAGTTCCTTTTCAATCCCCCGCAGCCTTAGAAAGGCGCCGTCCGTTCCCGCCCTTTGCAGCCTGTCCGCTATCTGCAGCCGGGCGCGCTCCTCTTTCTCCAGATACCGTTTAAGCACAGGATGCTTTCTTTCCAGCAGAATCTTCCCATACAAAAACCATATCTCCCGGTCATAGTCCATGACCCCTTGTACGACCCGGAACATCGGGTAATACTTCCCGTCTTCAAAGACCATCTCCTCGTCCGCAATCCGCCAGCCGGCTCTCTGCAGAAAACGGCGCACCTCATGGACATCCGACTGGGGCTGCAGCGCCAGTTCCCGGAACCCCGGCAGCAGGGCCTGTCCGTCCGCGAGGATTTTCTTCATAAGCATACCGCCCATACCGGCAATTACCAGCGAATCACACTCGCCAAAGGCCAGCTTTTCCAGGCCGTCGCTGAGACGGGTCTCTATTACATCCTCTCCGCGATGAGCGCGGATATGCTCCTTTGCACGGCTTAAGGGCCCTTCCCCCACATCCATGGCTATGGCCGAGGGAATTCGCCCCCGCTCCCATAACCAGATCGGCACATATCCGTGATCCGTCCCCACATCTGCCAGACGGCTGCCCGGCGTCACGAGAAGTGCCACTGCCTGTAAACGTTCGGACAACTGCATAGGCTGCCTCTCAATCCAGATAATCTTTCAGCTTGCGGCTGCGGCTCGGATGGCGCAGTTTGCGCAGAGCTTTCGCCTCGATCTGGCGGATACGCTCACGGGTCACATTAAATTCCTTTCCCACTTCTTCCAGCGTGCGGGCCCGTCCATCATCCAAACCGAAACGCAGACGCAATACCTTCTGTTCCCTGTCAGTCAATGTCCCCAACACTTCCACCAGCTGCTCTTTGAGCAACGTAAAGGCCGCCGCGTCCGCCGGCACGGGCACATTGTCGTCCTGAATGAAATCGCCCAGATGGCTGTCCTCCTCCTCGCCGATAGGCGTTTCCAGAGATACCGGCTCCTGAGAAATCTTCAGGATCTCACGAACCCGCTCCACCGGCATATTCATCTCATCTGCAATCTCCTCC
>CASWRE010000032.1 GCA_949471785.1 uncultured Lachnospiraceae bacterium
GCTGGATTTAGGTTCCAGTGGGAGACCGTGCAGGTTCAAGTCCTGTTATCCGCATTTCTTTTGCTTGCCAAGTCCGGATGAATGGTGTAGTATAAAAATAGTTTCTGGTGTCATCAGGAAGTGTCCGAATATTTTCTGTCTAAGAGCAGAGTGTTTTCGCGGGCATATCTCCGGGTGGCTGTCTGAAGAAGAATCCCGATTATTATTCAGAAATCCCAAATTATGATGAGGTAGTTAAACATTGATGAAAGAAAAGTATGAATCTCTGTCTGCGAGTGTGCTGCGTGAGCTGGCAAAGACCAGGGGGATAAAAGGTATTTCCGCTATGCGCAAGGAGCAGCTGGTAGAGCGGATGCTGGAGGAAGACAGAAAAGAAAAAAAGAAGGACATGCCCGGGGAGGAAGAGCGGACCGCACAGAAAGGCGGCAATGAATCCGTCGACGAGCGTCCGGGCGCTTCCCATGAGAGGGAAGGCGAAAAAAGCGCGGAAGACGCCCGGTATGATCATCGTCAGCTGGACAGCGGTCAGGTGGCAGAGGGGATTCTCGAGGTTATGCCCGATGGATTTGGTTTTATCCGTTCCGATAATTATCTGCCAGGGGATAATGACGTGTACGTGTCGCCCTCTCAGATCCGCCGGTTCAATATGAAGACCGGAGATATCCTGAAAGGGAACACCCGCATCAAGAACCAGGGGGAAAAGTTCAGCGCCCTTTTATATGTGACGGCCATTAACGGCATGTCTCCCAACGAGAGCACCAGACGGTGCAATTTTGAGGATATGACGCCGATTTTTCCCAACCGTCGTCTGCGGCTGGAACGTTATGGCAGCAGCCTGGCCATGCGTATCATGGATCTGGTCAGTCCTGTGGGCAAAGGTCAGCGAGGCATGATTGTGTCTCCGCCCAAGGCGGGAAAAACCACGCTGATGAAGGATGTGGCGAAATCCATTCTCCGCAATAATCCGGAGATGTACCTGATTATTTTACTGATCGACGAGCGGCCTGAGGAGGTCACGGATATCAAAGAAGCTATCCAGGGGCCGAACGTGGAAGTGATTTATTCCACTTTTGATGAGCTGCCGGAACATCACAAACGGGTGTCAGAGATGGTCATTGAGCGGGCTAAACGGCTGGTAGAGCATAAAAAGGATGTGACGATTCTTCTGGACAGTATCACTCGTCTGGCCAGAGCTTACAATCTGACCGTGCCGCCCAGCGGACGTACCCTGTCCGGCGGTCTTGATCCGGCGGCCCTGCATATGCCGAAGCGATTTTTCGGCGCCGCCAGAAACATGCGGGAGGGCGGCAGTCTGACGATTCTGGCTACGGCTTTGGTGGATACGGGCAGCAAGATGGACGACGTGGTTTACGAAGAATTTAAGGGAACCGGCAATATGGAATTGATTCTGGATCGCAGGCTGCAGGAAAAGAGAGTATTTCCGGCTATGGATATCCAGAAGTCCGGCACCCGCAGGGAGGATCTGCTTCTCACTTCGGACGAGCAGGATGCGGTCTATAATATGCGCAAGGCATTGAATGGCATGAAGGCCGATGAGGCGGTGGAAAACATATTGAATTTGTTTTCCCGCACCAAGACCAACGGCGAATTTATCCAGATGATGAAAAAGCAGAAGCTGGTGTAGGAAATGCTTGCATTTATGCAGGGAGTGTGTTACAATCAAAAAGCTGTCTGAGTACGTATGTATTCAATAGGTAACCGTGAAGATACGGAATAGTTACCTCAGCGTATGGAAGTTGATAAATACGGTTTACAAAATAATCAGAATAAGAGGTGAAAAACATGAGAGAAGGTATCCATCCGACATATTACCAGGCAACCGTAACCTGTAACTGCGGAAATACATTCACGACGGGTTCTACCAAGCAGGATCTCCACGTTGAAATCTGCTCCAAATGCCATCCTTTCTATACTGGTCAGCAGAAGACGGCGGCTGCCCGTGGACGTATTGATAAGTTCAATAAGAAATACGGCATTAAATAAAGCAAGAGCTTTACTGGTAAAATGGGCTGAGATTGTGAGATCTCAGCCCTTTTTCTCAGTGTGCTATGCATGGACGGAAAACTGTCGCATCGAGGGCGCATCCTGTGCGGCGACAGTTTTCGGGAATGTGGCAGGGTTTACTGTGGGCTTCATAGGGAGGAGTGTATGAAATCATCAAATATAGGCGGTCAGGCGGTGCTGGAAGGTATTATGATGCGCCACGGGGACGTATATTCTGTGGGTGTGCGGAAGCCGGACGGGGAAATCACGGTCAGGGTGGAGCCCTACAAACCAGTGGTTCCGATAAAGACGCTGTATAAGATACCGGTCATCCGCGGTGTGTTTAATTTTGTGGAATCCCTGGTGGTGGGAACGCGCTGCCTGATGTATTCGGCTACATTTTATGAGGAAGAGGAAGAGCCGGAAAGTAAGATGACCGGGGAGGAAGCGGCCAGGGCACAGAAAAAGAAGGAGAAAGAGGATACCCTGCTCATGTACGGTACGGTTTGCTTTTCAGTTCTGCTGTGCGTGGCGTTGTTTATTATGCTGCCTTATTTTGTCTCGCGGCTTTTGCGGGCAGTGACGGATTCGGAAGTTCTGATTACGGTGCTGGAAGCCTGCGTTCGCCTGCTGATTTTTTTTGCCTATATTCTGCTCATATCCCGCATGAAGGATATCCGGCGGACTTTTATGTATCACGGCGCCGAGCATAAATGTATTAACTGTATCGAACATGGCATGGATCTGAATGTGGAAAATGTGATGAAAAGTTCCCGGGAGCACAAGCGCTGCGGTACCAGTTTCCTCTTTTTTGTGGTGGTGGTGAGTGTGGTTTTCTTTTTGTTTATCCATGTATCTTCTCCGCTGTGGCGTATTGTGATCCGGCTGCTGCTGATCCCGGTGATCGCCGGGGTGTCCTATGAGATCATCCGCCTGGCGGGCAGCACGGAGAATCCCGTGGTGGGGATTCTCAGCAAGCCGGGCCTGATGCTTCAGCGGCTGACCACCGCGGAGCCGGATGAACAGATGGTGGAGGTGGCCATATCGGCCGTGGAGGCGGTATTTGACTGGAAAAGCTGGCTGACGGAAAATTATCCTGACCGACGGCCGGAATCGTGAGCAAAATCGTGTCTGCGGAGCCGGAAGATAGCTATGGCAAGAGGCGGAAGAAACCGGAAAAGATAGAATAAACCGGGTGGAGTATATCGATTGGCAGGGAAGGAACTGCAGGCGCGGGAACGGCAGAGTACAGGAGAAAGGCTGGGTTGTGCATGACATATAGAGGATGGCTGTCATGGGCTGCGAAGTGTTTTGCAGACTGTGGCATAGAGGAACCCGAAGCGGACGCATGGCTGCTGCTGTCCCATGAGGCCGGGATAGACCGGCTGTACTATTCTCTGAACGGCGACAGGGAGATTACGGAAGAGAAACTGCGCGCACTGGAAAAGCTGGCCGCGAGACGTTGCAGCCGTATCCCGGTACAGCAGCTGATCGGCGAGGCTTGGTTCATGGGGTATTCTTTTTATATCGATGATCATGTGCTGGTTCCCCGACAGGATACGGAAGTGCTGGCGGAGCATGTGCTGGGCGTCCTGGCGGGTAAGGCGGCCGTGAAGGAGCGACCCCTGCGGCTTTTGGATCTTTGCACCGGTTCAGGATGTATCTTGCTCAGTATTTTGAAAGAAATGACGGGAATTTCGGGGACCGGGGCCGATATTTCTCAGGAAGCGCTGGCCGTAGCAAAGGCAAACGCCGCGCGGCTGGGTGTTACGGCGTCGTTTGTGCAGAGTGATCTGTGGGAACGGATAGAGGGAAGTTATGACGTCATCGTGTCGAATCCGCCTTATATTGCCCGGGAGGCGATGGATGGATTATCCCCGGAGGTGCGGGAACATGAGCCGCTTTTGGCGCTGGACGGCGGGGAGGATGGATTGGACTTCTATCGCAGGATCGTGGGACAGGCCGTGAACCATCTGGAGGATGACGGGGAACTGTCCGTGGAGATCGGTTGTGACCAGGGGGAAGCGGTGGCCGCCCTGATGGAACAGTCCGGTTTCGTGGATGTGCGGGTGATCCGGGATCTGGCAGGGCTTGACCGGGTAGTGACGGGAAAACGGAGCGATTGAGACTGTGGGACGATACTGCGGCGTGGAAAGGGAAGGGCAGACTGCGGCGGGAAGCGGACAGAGATCCTGCGGAAACAAGCGCAGATGAGGAGGAAAAAATATGTTTGACGGAGCATTATCGGAGCGTCTGGAGACATTGCAGATGCGTTTTCAGGAAATAGTAAATGAGCTCAGCGAGCCTGCGGTGGCAGCGGATTCGACGCGTTTCCAGAAACTGATGAAAGATCAGGCGGAGCTGCAGCCCATTGTGGATACCTATAAGGCGTACAAGGACTGTCTGACTACGATCGACGACAGTCAGGCCATGCTGGAGGAGGAGAGCGACGCGGAGATGCGGGAAATGCTGAAAGAGGAGCTGTCCGACGCGAAGCACAGGATCGGTGATCTGGAACAACAGTTAAAGATCGCGCTGCTCCCCAAAGACCCCAACGACCAGAAGAATGTGATCGTGGAGCTGCGGGCCGGGGCCGGCGGCGACGAGGCGGCTCTTTTTACCGCGGAGATTTTCCGTATGTTTGTGAAATATGCGGAGTCCAGACGGTGGAAGGTAGAGACCATGAGTATCAGTGAGAACGGAATCGGCGGATTTAAGGATGCCACTTTCATGATTAACGGCGCGGGAGCTTATTCCCGGCTGAAATATGAGAGCGGGGTGCACAGGGTACAGCGGGTGCCGGAGACGGAATCCGGCGGCCGAATCCATACCTCCACCATGACGGTGGCTATCATGCCCGAGGCGGAGGAGATTGATTTTCAGCTGGATCTGAATGAATGCAAATTTGATGTGTTCCGGGCTTCCGGAAACGGCGGCCAGTGCGTCAATACCACGGACTCCGCCGTGCGGCTGACCCACATCCCCACAGGTATCGTGATTTCCTGCCAGGATGAGAAGTCCCAGCTGAAAAACAAGGATAAGGCCATCAAGGTGTTGCGCTCCCGTCTGTATGAGCTGGAGCTGGAAAAGCGCCATGACGCGGAGGCGGAGGCCAGAAGGAGCCAGGTGGGGACGGGAGACCGTTCAGAAAAGATCCGTACCTACAATTTCCCCCAGGGACGGGTGACCGATCATCGGATCAAATACACGTCTCACCGGCTGGGTGAGATCCTGGGCGGCGATCTGGATGAGATCATTGATCAGCTCATCGCCGCGGATCAGGCGGCGAAACTGGGGCGGCTGAACGCCTGAGCAGGGGTTATAGAATGTTATTGTTCAGCTTGTTTAACGCTCAAGCCTTATGTATCTGCCCTTGTTTTTGCCCTTACGAGCCGAAACAAGGGCAATTTCTTATTTATGTATACCAGCCAGCTTTACCGGAATGCAGTCCATCAATATAGCATCCGGCAAAGCATGAACAGCGCAGGTGGAAGATGTCTTGACAAAATCACTTAGTCATTTTTATACTTTTTTCGGAGTTTCCGTAGCTTCAAACTGCAATAAATAATCAGATAAAGATATAGTAACGTCATTACGGAAAAGAATACAGCAAGCACGATTGCAAGAGGGTCAGGGTTACTGGTATTTATGCTTTTGAAAAAATTCGGGAACACACAACAGAGAAAGATTATCATAGCGGGAAACAAACGAGTTTTTACCACATGGTGAATCATATCAACCCTTGATTCGTTATCAGAGAAAATTTCGCCATCCTGCTCGGAATTCGTCTTTGATGAAGGTTTGCGGAAATATAGCTATCCGAGACACCTACCGATATACTCCCAACTATAATCCCTGAAAATCTGAAAATAGTCGCTGGTTTCCTCATTGTTTTTATAATCCAATCGATACGCTACATCCTCTGGCATACATTTCTCGAAAACGTAGAAAAATGGCGGAATCATTCTTGATAATTTCCAACCGTTTTTATGCTGATTTTGCAACCAAATTTCTTCTTCCTCGTAATCCGCTATGGTAAAAAAGCGTATTATTGTTTTTTTGTTATTCATTTATCTCTACTCCTTTACTGTTTGTTTCAAAGACAAATGGAGGATAGCTTCATATTTCATAGTTGTTTCCTTTTCTTTCGGAAGTAGGCAGGCGCGTAGGAAAGAGAACTGAAAATCTAAAAGTATAATATTGATGAAACAGAGTCCACTTCCTTTACAATGCCGTTTTTATTATAGTATATTTAAAGTGGAAGCGGAAACAGTTTTTTGTGGTCATAGGAAAGGACGGAATTTATTTATGAAGATAAACTTTGCAGTGATAGGAACCAGCAAGATTACCGAGACGTTTCTGGAAGCCGCGGGCAAGGTGGCGGAATTTCGGCTGAGGGGCGTATACTCACGTTCTATGGAGAAGGCAGAGGTATTTGCCCAAAAGCACGGGGCGGAGTTGTTTTTTGATGATTTGCATGAACTGGCAGCCAGCAGGGAGATTGACGCGGTATACATTGCAAGTCCCAACAGCCTGCACGTGTCCCAGAGTATTCTGATGCTGCAAAACGGTAAGCATGTGCTCTGCGAGAAACCCGTCGCATCTAATCTGAAAGAGTTTGAGCGGATGAGAGCGGCGGCAGTGGAAAATCATGTTGTTTTGCTGGAAGCCATGCGGAATGTGTACTCGCCGGGTTTTGCAGCAATCAGAAAACATCTTTCAAAACTGGGTAGCGTCAGAAGGGTGTCTTTTCAATATTGCCAGTATTCCAGCCGGTATGACAAGTTCAAAAACGGGATTATAGAAAATGCCTTTAATCCCGCGCTTTCCAATGGCGCATTAATGGATATCGGCGTATATTGCATACATCCGATGGCGGCGCTCTTCGGGCGTCCCCTTAAAGTGGCCAGCAGCAGCTTGAAGCTGTCAAACGGGATCGACGGAGCGGGAACAGTTTTACTGGAATATGACGGGATGCAGGGTGAGCTGCTGTATTCGAAAATATCGGACTCTAAGGTTCCCAGCCAGATCCAGGGTGAGAAGGGAACCATGGTGATCCGGGAAATTCCCAATCCCCAGACCGTTACCATCTACTATCGGGACGGAAAAACGGACAATCTGGACATTCCCAAAGCAGAGAATAATATGTCTTATGAAGTGGAAGAATTCATAAAGCTCATAGAAGAAAACGCGTATGAGCATCCCTACTTGCAGAATTCACAGATGGAGATGGAACTGACGGACCAGGTCAGAAGGCAGCAGAAAATCATTTTTCCGGCCGACGAAATCCAGACAGTATGATTGACAGAGAATCACATCTGGAGTAGTCCTAAAGTCTGTTGCCCCTTTTGAACCATGCTTTTTTTCTGCAGCATCATGGAAATACTTTGTAAAGTCTGCTGATGTTTTAATTCCATTAATGTTTTGGCGACATCGGTATCTCCCATACGGCTCATAGACGCTGTCAGATTTTCAGAAGCATATCCGTTGTAGTCAATGGCATACGTCAGATTGTTGTACTGGGCTCCCAGTGTGCTGCGGTCTCCGACAACCTGTTCCAGCGCTTTATCGATTGCCTGGACGTCAAAATTTTTGGTGACGTCAAAATCTGCAAGGCCAAGCGCGTCTATCGTAGAGTTGACGGCGTGGTTGACGGTAATGGAGCTGCCGTTTGCGTCCCCCACCAGCTCGACGCCGTTGTTCTGACTGCCGTTTAATAATTGGATTCCGTTAAAATTAGTCTGTGTGGCAACATGATTGATCTCCTGTTTCAGCTGGTCAACCTCCTTCTGGATAGCCGCACGATTTGAATTGTTTAAAATGCTGCTGGAAGCCCGGAGAGCCAGCTCGCGCATCCTTTGCAGAGAATTGGTTATGCTGCCCAGGGCGGAGTCGGAAGTCTTCAGCAGGCTGACGCCATCGTCAAGATTCTTTGTGCCTGTGTTGATACCCGTGATCTGAGCCTGCTCTTTTTGCGTGACGGCCAGTTCCGCTGCGCCGTCGGCGGCAGACATCAAGCGGTTTCCGCTTGCAATATGTCCGTACAAATAAGGAGATGTGGTACTGATTCCGGAAATTGCGCTCATATTTTATTCCTCCTTTAGCGATGCATATAGAAATAATTATAGAAGTAAAATATTCCGTACAGAATATCCATAAAACAAAAGTAGGCTTCTTATTATTCTATCGTTTAGATTTCCGAAAAGATTAGTACTGTTTTCTCCAAAATGGGGGAATTTCCCTGCTTTCACCTATGGAAACTAAGAAGGCCCGTTTCCATAGGTGAAAGACAGACGTTTTGTGGGCCCGGGCTGCCGCAACAGGGTTACTCTCGGATCTCCTCCACGATACTTTCCTGTTTCCGCAGTCTGTAGACGATTCTGGGCGTCCAGGCGCCCAGAAGGAGCAGCAGGGGGCAGACGATCAGCACAGGCAGCAGAGTGAAGCGGTAGTTGACAAACCAGATACCGTCGCCCAGGGCGCGCAGGGCCGTCAGGGAGAACAGGGTTGCCGCGGCCAGGGAGAAGATAAGGGTGAGGGCGGCGTAATACAGCCCTTCTGCCGTCAGCATGCCTACCAGCTGGCGCCTGGTCATGCCGATGGCCTCCATCATGGCAAATTCCCGCTTCCGGGTCTCCATGCCGGTGAGGATGATGTTGATAAAGTTTAAGAGGCCGATGAACCCGATCATGGCCGTCAGCAGGGAGCCTACCAGGGTAATGATACCGAGGATCTGGTCGTAAGTGCCCGCGTACATGGTTCTGGACTCGTAGGACATCAGCGGCTCCACGTCGGAGGTGTAGCTTTTCAGAAATTCTTCCATGGCCCCCGCCTGCCCTTCTTTCGTATCCATGAGGAAATTCATCAGGTAAGCGTCGGAGAGATGCTCTTTAAATTCCCCCGCGGAAACATAATAGGCAAAGTCGTTGATCATGCGATTCGTGAGGCTGAAGGAATGGCCCTTCACCACGGCGGCGATTTCATATTTTTTTGTGTCACCGTTTTCGTAGCGCAGAGTGATCGTGTCCCCGGCACGGTGTTTGACGTCGCTTTCCATGACGAAATTATTGTCGTCCACCTGCACACCGTAGATCATGTAGTTTCCGGTCTGCAGTTTTTCCCAGAGGGCGTCCTTGTCAGTCTCGCCCTCCACCACGGTCATTTTGGACAGGACGAAAGGTTCTATACCGTGCAGGGCTGCAAAGTAACCGCCGGTCTCATATCCCGCATAGGGTTCGAATCCTGCCGGAGTCTCCCGGCCCGGCGCGCCGCTCTCATCTTTGAGAACGTGATCCGGGATCTCCCAGCTTTCCACGGGCAGTCGCACATGGTTTGGCGTCATGTAGATCCGTCCGCCGTCGTCGAAGGATTCCTGGGACTCGCAGGCTGAGATAAAGCTCTCCGACAGGCTTTCTTCCGCCGCCGTTTCCTCGTCGAAAGGACGGTAGTCGTAGTTCCAGAGGGCGGCGCTGCCGATGACGTCCTCGCACAGGATCATTTTGGAGAGAAAGCCATCCCGGTCAATGGAGCTGGTGACGGTATAGAGGCTGTTCATCAGGATGACAGTCAGGGAGAGGGAGCAGATCACCACGGCCGTCCGTCCCCGGTTCCTGCCCAGGTTGGAGAAAGCCATGCGGGTGATTTTGCCGCCGTCCGTGGTCTTTTTCAACCGTTTTCTTTTTCCGCTCTGCTCGGTGTAGCGCAGGGCTTCCACGGGAGAGACTTTCGCGGCGATCCGGGCGGGCTTCTGCTCGGAGATCAGCACGGTAATGACGGTAAACAGCGCGCCGCCGATAAAGATCCAGGGGTGAGGCGATACGGCGGTGATCGTCGGGCCTTCCAGACGGCTTATGTCCAGCATCAACGGCAGCAGGAATTTTCCTGTAAAAAATCCCAGAAGAAGTCCCGCGGGCGTGCCGAAAAGCCACAACCGGAACGCCTGCCTGCGCAGGATTCGCCTGATCTGCCGTTCCGTGGTTCCAATGGTCTTTAACAGCCCGTAAAACCGGATATCCCGGATGACGGAGATGTGGAAAATATTGTAAATGATCAGATATCCCGTCGTCAGGATCAGGAGCAGGGCGGAGCCCAGGCCGATCAGGGTCATAGGGTCGCTTTCCGCGCCGTCGGACATATAGGCCCAGTTGGCGTTGGATTCGATATAGTCCGGGCTGCCCTCATCCAGGGAAAATCCGCTGTCCGTGATGATCCGGTCCAGCTTTTTCTGTATATTCATGGAGTTGGAAAAAAGAACATGCATGGAGAGCTGCCCCACGCCGTCGTAATACTCCGGGCCCTTTGCGTTCATTTCTTCTTTATATTGTATGGCGTAGGCTTCCGAGACGATGGCGAAGCCTACGTTCATACCCTGGGCCGGTTTGATAACGCCGCTCACCGTAAAAGTGCGTTTGACGGGCTTATCATCGGGGTGTATGCGAAGCAGAAGCTCTACCGTACATCCGGCTTTTGCCTCAAGGCCAAGAAGTTCCAGGGAGGTTTGATCCAGAAGGATCTCGTCCGCCGTCTCCGGCGCTTTTCCGTCGGTGATATCTATAAACCAGTGGGGATAAATGTTTTTTTCAATATAGTGCATCTCTACGTGGCGTTTCAGAAATTCGGGGTTATCGATTCCGTAAGACACCGACATGTCCCTGCCGCATTCGACGATGGAGGGATGTTGCTTTAAGATTTCATACTGTTCTTCAGTAATGTTTTTGATGGCGCCGTGGGCGTCGCCTCCGGCCTGCAGCATGGCGGAACGCTGGGTGTCCTCGATCATGCCCAGTCCGATGGTGAATACCGCCGTGAAGAGGAGGGCGGTCAGGGCAATGGCGATGACGGCGATGGTGTTGCGGGTGCGGTTTGCCCGAAAGCTTTTTGCGGCCAGGCGTTTGACGGCCTGCCGGTTCCTCACGTTACGCATGGGATTCACCTCCCCTGGCCGGGCGGGCATTTGCCGAAGGGCTTTCTGCTGACCGGGCGATCCGTCCGTCCTCAATGCGCACAATGCGGTCGGCCATCTGGGCAATCTCTTCGTTGTGGGTGATCATGACCATGGTCTGATTGAAGTGTTCCACCGTGACTTTTAAAAGCCCCAGCACATCCTGGCTGGTGGAGGAATCCAGATTTCCCGTAGGTTCATCCGCCAGCAGAATGGCTGGTTTGGACGCCAGGGCCCGTGCGATGGCTACTCGCTGCTGCTGGCCGCCGGACAACTGGGAGGGCAGCGCGTAGAGCTTGCTCTCCAGGCCCAGTACGTCCACAATGCTGTCCACAAAGGCTTTGTCCACTTGGTCGCCGTCCAGTTCTATGGGCAGTACAATGTTTTCATAGACGTTCAGTACCGGTACCAGATTGTAGCTCTGAAAGACGAAGCCGATTTTCCGTCTTCGGAAGATGGTGAGCGCTTCATTTTTCAGGGAAAAGATGTCTTTGCCGTCCACGATCACCTCCCCGGAGGTGGGGCGGTCCAGTCCGCCCAGCATGTGCAGGAGGGTGGATTTGCCGCTGCCGGAGGTGCCTACGATGGACACAAATTCCCCCTTCTCCACAGAAAAATTCACATCGTCCAGGGCTTTCACACAGGTCTCGCCCTCACCGTAATATTTTTTCAGATGTATTGTCCGTAGAATTTCCATGTCTGTCTCCCTTCTGAATGATGTTGGAATGTATAACAGACTATAGCAGAGTATTCTTTCCAGAACCTTTCTGAAATCTAACAGATTTGCAAGAATTCCCGGGAAAGGCTACGGTGAGGAATAATTTTCCCTCCCGGTAATCCGCCGCGATGGTCCCGCCCATACGTTCGGTCAGGAGCCTGGCGATGGAGAGGCCGAGGCCGGTGGAGTTCCGGTTGTCCCTGACGGTATAGAAACGGTCGAACAGACGGCCGACGGCTACGGCGTTTAGCTGGGGGGCGGTGTTGGAAAAGGTGATGGTCCCGTCTGTATCCATGCAGACGAAAAAGTCTCCGGCGCTGTATTTTAATGCGTTGGAGATGATGTTGCCGAAGACGCGGCCGATGTCCCCGGAATCCAGATACCGCCAGACGGGTTCGGCGGGAATCCGGATCTCGGGCGTCAGTTTCCGCTGTTCCATGGCGCCGTAAAAGGAGAGCAGGCTTTCCTCCAGGGCGCGGCCGAGATCTAGTTTCCTGCATGCGGGTTCTCCGGATGAGGCGACGGAATAGTTTAAGAGTTCGTCGGCAAGCTGTTTTATGGCTTCCGTCCGGTTTTCGATCTGTGACAGATAGCGGGCTGCGGTTTCGGAAAGATCTTCGCCTTTCAGAAGCTCCAGATAACCGAAAACTGCAGTCAGGGGTGTGCGCAGATCATGGGAAATATTGGCGACGGCGTCCTTGAGCTCCCGGTCGCCCAACTGGAAACGCCGGCGTTCGTCCCGCAGGCGGCGCAGCTGGACATTTAACGCAGTCGCAAGCCGCCGGACGGAGCGGCTGCGGCAGGGGATGTCCAGCAGGGTATTGGTCTCCTCGTCCAGACGGGCGGCAAGACTTTTTTCGATTTCCTTTAAAGACAGGTCGATGAGGATGCCGCGGATCAGGAGGAAAAGGGTGGCGGCCGTCAGGGCGATGATACATAAGGTCAGTTCCATGAAAGGCTCCTTTTGCCGGCTTTGCAGACGGCGTTTGGGAATCATAGGCAAACGCGTTGGTCTGCAGGCAGAAATTTACTTTAAATCCTTCTTATTAAAGGCACAAATCCCGCATCCGGTGGTTGTTATCGTTATTATAACGGCATACAGGGGTAGATTCCACGGATGGACGATCGTCCAGGAGGCGATTTGCACGGCCTGGCCGCCGGGGAGGAAGTCATAGAAAAATTCGCAGACTTTCCGTTTCGTTCCCCGCAGGTAGAGAGGATTCGGTTCTTCGCCCTCGTGTATGATTTCCCCGTCCGCCATGAGGGAATAGGACGGATAGGTCTCGGGCTCCGTCAACCTGCTGTTGATGAAACTCCCCGCGAGCAGGAGCGCGAAAGCGCCGAGCAGGCAGAGAGTTACGGCGGCCGCTTTATTCTGGATCAGCATGGCGGCCAGCGTGAAGACGGCCGAGGCGGCTATGGCCAGTAAAGCGGTGCACAGAAGATAGAAAGCGATTTGGGGCGGGGCTGCCTGGAAAGATCCGAGGAGAGGCAGGCCCACGCAGAGGTAGGCGGCAAAATAGGCCAGGCACAGGACGAGGCAGGCCAGGGCGCAGGCGACCAGGTTTGCCAGATAGACGGCGGTACGCCGCCGGCCCACGATCACTTTGTTGCGTATGGTACCGTCGCTGTATTCGGTGCCGATATAGAGGCTGCACAGGACGGCGGCAAGTATCAGGAGCAGGGCGACGCAGAGGAAAAATCCGTTGTCCAGAGGAACGATCTCGCCGCTTTTTTTCCCGTTGATGTATCTTACAATGGGTTCATAGACGCCAAAAAGGATCATAAAAATGATTTCCGCCAGGAAAGCATGGCTCTTTTTCAGGCGTGTAAGATTTGCTGTCAGCAGTCTACTCATGTCTGCCACCTCCGATCAGATTGATGTAATAGCTCTCCAGGTTTTCGTCCCGTTCCTGTACGTTCAGGATCTCGCAGTGTTCCTCATTAAGAGCCAGTACCAGACGGGTGATGTTTACCTCAGCGTAGATGTCTGCTTCTCCGCCGGGCAGGATGTCGTAGGAGAGGTTCCAGGTATCCAGTACCCGGGCCAGGGTTTTGGTGTCGGAAACCTTCAGACGGGTACATTTGCGGCAGGCGGCTTCCAGGTCAGCGGCGCTTATCTCCCGGACCATTTGTCCTCCGTCGATGAAGCCGTAATGGGTGGCCAGACGGGAAAGCTCATCCAGGATATGGCTGGAGATCAGAACAGTGATCTGCCGTTCCCGGTTCAGTTTCAGGATCAGCTCACGGATTTCCACGATGCCTTCCGGGTCCAGGCCGTTGGCCGGTTCATCCAGGACAAGAAAGTCCGGGTCTCCGGCCAAGGCTACGGCGATACCCAGCCGCTGGCGCATACCCAGGGAGAAATTTTTGGCTTTCTTTTTTCCGGTATCGGCAAGTCCCACCAGTTCTAAGAGATCGTCGATGCCGTCAAAAGAGGGCAGGCCCAGTACCAGGTACTGTTCAATGAGATTTTCCCTCGCTGTAAGATCCAGGTAGATGGAGGGCGTCTCCACGACGGCCCCCATCCGGCGGCGGGATGCTAAAATGGCGGGCCGGTCGTGGCGGACGCCGTACAGGGTATAACTGCCCGCGGTGGGGGACTGCAGGCCGCAGATCAGCCGGATCAGCGTGGTTTTCCCTGCCCCGTTTTTGCCCACAAGGCCGTAAATAGCCCCTTTGGGGATATGGAGGGACAGGTTGTCGAGCGCTTTGAAATGCTTATACTGTTTGCAGAGCGCGTCGGCTCTGAGCACATAGTCCATAATGATGCCTCCTTGTCTTTGATGCCGCCAGTGTAATGCGGAAAAGTAAAGGCAGCGGTAAAGAAAAGAGTAAAGAAATGGTAAAGATGGGGCCGGCCGTATGCGGCGGGTTATCTGGCGGCCAGGCGGAAGCCGATACCCCAGACGGATTCGATGTAGTCATGGTTCCCAGCTTCTTTCAGTTTCCGCCGCAGATTGCTGATATGCTGTTTTAAGGAGCTGTCGGTGCAGTCGGGGGTATCTTCGCTGATCCTGTCCAGGATGACGCCCTTGGCGATGGCCTGGCCGGGATTCCGGATCAGAAGCTTTAATATAGCGTATTCTGTCCGGGTCAGATGGACTTCGACGTCGCGGACGAGTACCTGGTGGGAGGCGGTGTCTACGGTCAGATCTCCGGCCCGGTGTACCGGGGCCAGGGGAGAAGCGCCGTTTCTGAGTTGTACCGCGATGCGGGCCAGCAGTTCGCGGATATCAAAAGGTTTGGTCATATAGTCCGCCGCCCCGCCCAGCAGGAGGCTCACCTTGTCTTGAATATCCCCTTTGGCGCTGAGGATGATGACGGGAATGCCCTGGATATGGGGCAGCACTTCCTCGCCGGAAAGGCCCGGGAGCATCAGATCCAGTAAAATCAGATCCGGGCGTTTATGGGAAAGGAGATACAGGGCTTCCGTACCGGACCAGGCCCGCAGAGTACGGTAGCCTTCTTTTTGCAACGTTTCCTCCAGCATATCCCCGATAGAAATATCGTCGTCTATGACGGCTATTGTTTTGGTGTCCATGATTGTATTCCCCGATAATAAATGATTTTTATTATAGCAATGGCCGATGAAGGTGTAAAGGCATATTGCGGGGCCTGCATAATTTGTGATACTATACGATAAGAAAAATACATAAATAGGTAAAGAAAGAGACAGTGTACATATGGAAAAAAATCTAACGTCCGGCAGTGTGTTGAAAAATATTATATTTTTTTCGCTGCCTTATCTGTTGTCTTATTTTCTGCAGACCCTGTACGGGATGGCGGATCTGTTTATTATCGGCCGCTTTAACGGGGTGGACAGCATCACGGCAGTCTCCATCGGAAGTCAGGTCATGCATATGCTGACGGTCATGATCGTGGGACTGGCCATGGGTTCTACCGTGACCATCGCGAAAGCGGTGGGCGCCAGGCAGACCAAGGAGGTTTCGACGGCCGTGGGCAATACGGCGATACTGTTCATGGGGGTATCCGTTGTGCTCACGGCGGCGCTGCTGCTTTTGGTAAGGCCGATTGCGGCGGTGATGTCCACGCCGCCGGAGGCCGTGTCGGGTACGGTGGCCTACCTCACAATATGTTTTGCGGGGATTCCGTTTATCACAGCCTATAATATCATCAGCTCCATATTTCGCGGGCTGGGGGACGCCAAAAGCCCGATGATTTTCGTGGCCGTGGCCTGCGGGGTCAATATCGTTCTGGACGTGCTGTTTATCGGCGGTTTTCATCTCGGCGCGGCGGGAGCTGCCCTAGGCACTACGCTGGCCCAGACTGTCAGCGTCCTTCTGGCTTTTCTGGTCATACGCGGAAAGAAAGCGGGACCGGCATTGAAAAAAGAGCATTTCAGGCCTCAGCCTGGCGTCATGGGGCAGATTTTACATATCGGTATCCCTGTGGCCCTGCAGGACGGTTTTATACAGATTTCGTTTATTGTGATCACGGTCATTGCCAATCGCAGGGGGCTCAATGACGCGGCGGCCGTGGGTATCGTGGAGAAATTTATCGGTCTGGTGTTTCTGGTACCCTCCACCATGCTTTCGACGGTTTCGGCTCTTTCGGCCCAGAATATCGGAGCGGGCGAGGAGGGCAGGGCAAAGCTTACCCTGCGCTATGCTATTTTTCTGGCGGCGGGATTTGGCCTGGCGGTGTCGGTGGCCATACAGTTTCTCAGCGAGCCGGTGGTGGGGCTTTTTACCGACGACGGAGGGGTGATCGTGCCGGGCAGCCAGTATCTGCGCAGTTATATCTGGGACTGTATGCTGGCCGGGATGCATTTCTGCTTCAGCGGCTATTTTTGCGCCTGCGGCAGGTCGGGGATATCCTTTTTACATAATTTTCTGTCTATTGTCTGCGTGCGTGTACCGGGCGCTTATCTGGCTTCGAAATTTTTCACGGATACGCTGTTTCCCATGGGGATGGCTGCGCCCGGAGGTTCTCTGCTGTCGGTGATTGTCTGTGTGATTGCCTGGATTTTGCTGCGAAAACGGCAGAGAGTGAACGGGGTAGACGATATAGAAAAGGCAGTAGAGGTTAAAGGGGAATGAACCGAAAAGAGACACGCGCTATGGCCGGCAGACGGAGAAAGGAACAAAAGAAAAGAAGAAGGCTGGCGATGCTGTCCGTCCTGTCGGTTTTCTATCTCGCGCTCTGCGCCGCGGCAGATACGGAACATATACTGCCGAATACCCGGATTAATGGACGGCAGCTCGGCGGCATGGACGAGCAGAGGGCGGCGGCCGTCCTGGAAGCTGATACAGAGGCTCGCCGCCGGACAGCCGTGTTTGCGGTGACGGCCGGAGGGCATACGTATCAGATCGTGGCGGCAGACGCGCTGGGATTGGACTGCGACGCCCTGGCGGAGCAGGCGATGCGGCGGAGCCGGGCCCCCTTTTTGACGAGGGGATTCTGGCTTTTACATTCTCTGCTGGGCGGCTATAAGATCGAACGGCTGCCGGAGGTTAAGGACGAGGGCGTGCTTCGCGCCGCTATAGAGGCCGGCGGTCTTATGGGGGCAGGTACGACTACCCCTACCGAGTATACGATCGGTGAAGGGAAGCTGCTGTTTCATATGGGAACGGCTGCTCCTGACGCCGTGGATGTACAGGGGCTCATAACCGTCCTGAAAGAAGTCGCCCGGCGGGGAGATTACGATACCCCTGTCGAATGCCCTGTGACTCGCGGCGTGGTGCCTGCTGTGGATCTGGATGAGATTTATGAGGAGATTTATACGGAGCCGGTGAACGCCACCCTGGATACGCAGAACGATTATGCCTATGTGGATTCTGTCACCGGCGTGAGCTTTGATCTGGAGAATGCCCGACGCCTGTTAGATGGGGCCGCGGAAGGCAGTACGGTGGAAGTGGAGCTGATCTATACGGAACCGGAAGTTACGTTACAGCGGCTTGAGGAGCGTCTGTTTGCAGACCGGCTGGGCGCTTATACGACCAGGGTCAAAGGTTCGGAAAACCGCCGCACGAATGTGGGGCTGGCCGCGGATAAATGCGACGGATGCATACTGGTGAGCGGTGAAGAGTTTTCTTTCAACCAGACCGTGGGGGAGCAGACCGCCGAGCGGGGCTTTAAAGAGGCGGCGGGCATTCTGAACGGCCGGGTGGTCCCGGCATATGGCGGCGGCGTCTGTCAGGTGTCTTCCACCCTTTACATGGCGGTCCTCTATGCCAATCTTGCGGTGACTGAGCGGGGCAACCATGATCTGGTGTCCAGCTATGTCCCGGCGGGGCTGGACGCGGCCGTGGCCTGGGGAGATCTGGATTTACGGTTTATCAATAGCGGGGAGTACCCTGTACGGATAGACGCCTGGTATGAAGGCGATTATCTGACGGTGGAAATCTGGGGGACAAAGATAGACGACACTTATGTGGAAATGGAAACGGAGATCGTCAGCGACACCTCCGACGAATTGCTGGTGGATACTTACCGAAAAGTATTTCACGGCGACGGGAGCCCGCTGTCCGTGCAGAAAGAGAGCGAGAGCGCCTATATGCGGTAAAAGGACGGGCCATACCGTCATCCGCTGAAAAAAATTCTGAAAGAGAAACAGACAGGGGGAAAGATGATGTATGCGGAAAACAGAATGAACAAGAGAAGAACAGGGCTGTTTACTTTTTTTCTGACGGTTTTGGGCATTTTCTTTTTATTGGCTGCAGATGTAGAGGCGAAATCTGCCGAAAAGCCCAAATTGTCCTCTTCCAGCCTGACAATAGAAGTCAAAAAGAGCAAAAAGCTGACGGTCAAAAATAAGCCGGCAAAATCCGTCGGGGCAAAGTATGCCTGGTCATCGGATAATAAGAAAGTGGCGACGGTAAAAAGCGGGAAAGTGACGGGCATAGCGGCGGGAAAAGCCAATATCAAGGTAAAGATCACGGCGGACGGGAAAGCCATCTGCACCTTAAAGTGCAAGGTTAAAGTCACGGATAAAAAAAGTAAACACACGCCGGTGACAAAGAAGCTGAAGCCGGGCGCCTGGAAAGCGGCGTACAGGCGGGACGGCAGTGTTTCCATGCAAAAGAAGAAGGGAATGCTGGTCATCCGAAATAAAAAAGCGAGTATCGGTATGTACACGCAGACCGTTTCCGTAAAGCCCTATACGGATTACCGGATACGGGCTAACGTGCGCATAGATCATTATAAAAAGGGATCGGAAAATCCGGGGGGCGTTACGGTGGGATACGGTGATCCGTCCGATCCTGTCTGTTATGAGACAGATTTTGTGCGGTCGAATAAATGGACGAGAAGCCAGGTGATTTTCAACAGCGGAAAGAAGAAAAAGATTACCCTGCGGGTGGCCAACGGCGGCTATATGGCTGTAAACAGGGGCACTGCCTATATCAAGGATATTGTGTTTGAAGAACTTCCCGCGGACAATAAATGGAATGTGCTGATTCTGATTTACCCTAAGGTAAATACAGGGACTTTTAAAGCGTCCTTTTCCGGCCAGGATGTGGCGTCTATCAAGAGTGTGCTGGGCGGGCTTCCCGGGACTATTGACAATCTGTCCGGAGGACGGATGAAGATCGGAGTCATGGATACAAAGGTCGTGAATAAAACGATAAAATCCGTTAAAGGCTCTTATGGAGGCAACCTGACTCTGGGCCCGGGAAACGATATCAATTTTGATACATATTTAAAGGGACACGACTATAACCAGATCGTGGTATTTGCGCCTCTGGCCAAATCGCCCCTGAATAATAACTGGTATGGTCTTGGCGGAACGACTTACAGATATAAGGGGCGGGAAATTTACTACTGCATCATCAATGATAGCCTGTGTTACGGCAGCCCAGCGGCGGAGGTTCACGGTAAAACCTATGACTCCCGTCTTGCCGTCCTCACCCATGAGCTTCTGCACTGTGTGGAAACAAATTCAAGGAAACTGGGGTGGAAAGGCTTTGAGGCGCTCCACGATGCTGAAAAAAACGGGTATGTCTATAACTATGACCTTCAATGGCTGGACTGGTACAGCGACCTGATGCGGGACAAAATCAAGAGCGGGAGAAGGGGATTCGCCCGGAAGTCTTTCCGCGTGCCCCATGTGCCGGATTAAAACGGGCCGCGTTTATAGCCGGCCGGAACCAAAGGGATTATATTCTCCGCCTTGACACCGCCCACGCCATATACTATAGTAAACGGCGGACGCCGGAAATGAAAATTTCTGGTATTTGCGATAGAGGATAGGAAAATTACCGGTCGAACAGTGACGGTAACGGTATAAAGTTTTGAAAAACAGGGAGGTTTCGTTTTGGGAAGCTACACGAAAGAAATAGAAAAACGCCGCACCTTCGCCATCATTTCCCACCCGGATGCGGGGAAGACCACGCTGACGGAGAAGTTTTTGCTTTACGGCGGAGCCATTAATTTGGCCGGTTCCGTAAAGGGTAAGGCTACGGCCCGCCATGCGGTATCGGACTGGATGGAGATCGAAAAGCAGAGGGGTATTTCCGTTACCTCGTCGGTGCTGCAGTTTAATTATGACGGTTACTGCATCAATATTCTGGATACGCCGGGGCATCAGGATTTCTCGGAAGATACATACCGGACGCTGATGGCCGCCGATTCGGCGGTGATGGTCATAGATGCCTCCAAAGGCGTAGAGGCCCAGACCAGGAAGCTTTTTAAGGTATGTGTGATGCGCCATATCCCGATCTTTACCTTTATTAATAAGCTGGACCGGGATGCCAATGATACGTTTGATCTGTTGGATGACATTGAGAAAGAGCTGGGCATTGCCACCTGTCCTGTCAACTGGCCCATCGGGTCGGGTAAATCTTTCCGGGGCGTCTATGACCGGAACACCGGGAAGGTGCTGACCTTCTCTGACACCATGAAGGGCACGAAAGAGGGGACAGAGGAGGAGATCGCGGTGGATGATCCCCATCTGCTGGATGTGGTAAGCCCGGAGCAGAAAGCTCAGCTCATGGAGGAGATTGAGCTTCTGGACGGCGCCAGCGCCGAGTTTGACCAGGAGCTGGTGAGCGCGGGAGAGCTGTCCCCGGTATTCTTCGGGTCGGCCCTCACAAATTTTGGTGTGGAGACATTTTTGAAGCATTTTCTGAAAATGACCTACTCGCCGCTGCCCCGCCATGCGGATGTGGGTGAAATCGACCCCATGGAGGAGGAGTTTTCCGCCTTTGTGTTTAAGATCCAGGCCAATATGAACAAGGCTCACAGGGACAGGATCGCTTTCATGCGCATCTGTTCGGGCCGCTTTGACGCGGGTATGGAGGTATACCATGTGCAGGGGGACAGGAAAATGCGCCTGTCCCAGCCTCAGCAGATGATGGCCTCTGACCGCCACGTGGTGGAGGAGGCCTACGCCGGGGACATCATCGGCGTCTTTGATCCGGGGATTTTTTCCATCGGCGATACGATCTGCATGCCGGGAAAACATTTTGCCTATGAGGGGATTCCCACCTTTGCGCCTGAACATTTCGCCCGGGTGACGCAGCTCGATACCATGAAACGCAAACAGTTCGTCAAGGGCATCAACCAGATCGCCCAGGAGGGCGCTATCCAGATCTTCCAGGAGTTCAATACGGGTCTGGAGGAGATCATCGTGGGCGTGGTGGGTGTGCTGCAGTTTGACGTACTCAAATTCCGCCTGGAGAATGAGTACAAGGTGGACATCCGTCTGGATATGCTGCCTTATGAGCATATCCGCTGGATCGCCAACAAGGATGAGGTGGACGTATCCCGCCTGACCGGCACCAGCGATATGAAAAAGGTGACGGACCTCAAAGGAAATCCACTGCTTCTGTTCATCAATCCCTGGAGTGTGGGAATGGTACAGGAGCGTAACGAAGGGCTGGAGCTGGCGGAATTCAGTAAAAACTAAGTAACAGTTCAGCCTTCTGGCTGAACTGTTATAAAATTAAAGGGGCGGATTGTATAAAACCCTTTTTTTTGTCCGAGAATTTTGCTATAATACAAAAAACGCGGCGGGCAACGGCAGAGATGTCAAACAGTTGCCACAGGGTATGGATGTCCAAGGAGGAACAATATGGAAGATGTAAAGATAGATGAGAGAGATACCTACACCATTTATGACGACCAGTCTATAGGGAAGGTGCAGATCGCCGACGAGGTGGTGGCGATCATAGCGGGACTGGCGGCCACGGAGACGGAAGGAGTGGCTTCCATGAACGGCCATATCACCAATGAGCTGGTGCAGAGGCTGGGCAAGAAGAATCTCTCCAAGGGAGTGCGCATTGAGGTGACGGACGGCGTTGTCCGCGTGGATCTTTCACTGTATCTGAAATATGGATACAGTATTCCCGAGACCAGCGCACAGGTACAGGAGAAGGTAAAGACGGCGATTGAAAATATGACCGGCCTTACGGTGTCTGAGGTCAATATCAGCATTGCCGGTGTGGACGTTGAAAAGACTAAAGATTGAGCAGGACATAGAAAAGAGAAAACTGCACAGGGGGTCTTGTCACAGACCCCCTTTTTCCATATGGAGGAAGCGATGAAGCGGAGGGAACTGAGAGAAAATATTTTTAAGCTTTTGTTTATGAGCCTGTTTACAGACAGAGAGGAGATGCCGGAACAGCTTCGGCTGTATTTTGAGGGCATGGAGCAGCTGGAGGATGAAGACCAGGCCTACATGGAGACGAAGGTGGGTCAGGTGCTGATCCGTGCGGAGGAGATTGACGAGTTGCTGAATCAGGTGTCCAGAGGATGGAAGACGAGCCGGATGAACCGGGTGGATCTGACGATTCTGCGTCTGGCCGTCTATGAGATGCGGTACGACGACAGCGTGCCGGTGAGCGTGGCGATTAATGAGGCGGTGGAGCTGGGCAAGCGCTTCGGGGGCGATGATTCCGGATCGTTTATTAACGGGATTTTAGGAAAGATTGCGGCTATGGATGAGAAAGAGGAAATGCCGGATACCGCGGTTTTGGACGATATGCCGGACGCCGGACAGGCCAGGGCGTAAGAAGATCTGGAAGGGTCTTTGCCGTGTCTGTGAACGCCTGTACGGCGGCGAAGGCGAATCGAGAAAACAGAAGGGGAAGAAACGCTATGGCGCAGACGGCAAGAGCCTACACCGTGGGTCAGGTAAACACCTATATTCGAAATATGTTTTCCCAGGATTTTGTGTTGCGGAATATTGCGGTGCGGGCGGAGGTGAGTAATTGTAAATATCACGGCTCGGGGCATATCTATTTTTCACTGAAGGATGAGACAGGCTCGCTGGCCTGCGTGATGTTTGCGGGAAATCGGCGGGGGCTGGCTTTTCGCATGAAGGACGGCGATAAAGTCGTGGTGAGCGGCAGCGTCAGCGTGTATGAGAGGGACGGTAAGTATCAACTCTATGCGAAACAAATTACCCTGGAGGGGGCCGGGCAGCTCTATGAGCGTTATCTGCTTTTGAAGCAGGAGCTGGAAGAGATGGGGATGTTTGCGGCCCAGTATAAGCAGCCGATCCCCCGTCTGGTGAGGAGACTGGGTGTGGTGACGGCTCCCACGGGGGCGGCGGTGCAGGATATACGCAATATCAGCCTGCGGCGTAATCCTTATATACAGATCATTCTCTATCCGGCTCTGGTGCAGGGCACAGGGGCGAAAGAGAGTATCGTCCGGGGAATCGAGACGCTGGACGCGGCAGGAGTGGATGTAATCATCGTGGGCCGCGGCGGCGGTTCCATCGAGGATCTGTGGGCTTTCAATGAGGAATGCGTGGCCAGGGCTATTTTTGAGTGCCGGACGCCGGTAATCTCGGCGGTGGGCCATGAGACGGATACCACCATCGCGGACTATGTGGCGGATCTGCGGGCGCCCACCCCTTCGGCGGCGGCGGAGCTGGCGGTGATGGATCTGCGGGAATACCTGCGCACTTTGAATCAGTATAAAAGCCGCATGGAACAGGCGGTGGAAAACAGCATATACGATTGCCGGGAACGGGCCCTCCGTTACAGCCGTCAGCTGGAATATCTGAGCCCGGAGAACCAGATCCGGGAGAAACGGCAGATCCTGATTGATATGAGAGAAAAACTCGAAGACAGGATGCGGCGCAGGCTGGAGGATTCCCGTCAGCTGCTGGGCCTGTACATCGAGAAAATGAAAGGGCTGTCGCCCCTTGCCAAGCTGAATCAGGGATTTTCCTATGTGGAGGGGGCGGATGGCCGGAACGTGGCGTCCATCGCTGACGCGGCGAAAGGAGATCCGCTGCATATCCAGGTGACGGACGGACGGATCGAGGCCATAGTGCAGGGAGTATACGCTGTGGAACGGTCATAGCGGCTTTGCCGGCGACATGGATTTTACCAAGTAAATGAGCAGGGAGGAAAAGTGATGCAGGAAACAGATCGGGAAGAATTGACGGTGGAACAGGCATTCGGCAGTCTGGACGCTATTGTGGAGAAGCTGGAGAGCCGTGAGATCAGCCTGGAGGATTCTTTTACGGAGTATAAAAAGGGCATGGAACTGTTGAAACTGTGCAATGAGAAGATTGACCGTGTAGAGAAGAAAATGCTGCAGATCAACGAAGATGGAGAATACAGTGAATTTTGAACAGGAAATAAATGAGAGAAAAAATCACATAGAAAAGATTTTGCGGTCATATCTGCCGGCGGAATCCGGTTTTGCGAAGGGACTGGCGGAGGCCATGAATTACAGTATGCTGGCGGGGGGTAAGCGCCTGCGTCCCATGCTCCTTTTGGAAGCTTTTCGACTCTTCGGGGGCAGCGGGGAGCTGGCGGAACCGTTTATGGCGGCTATTGAAATGATTCATACCCATTCGCTGGTTCACGACGATCTGCCGGCGCTGGACAATGATGAGTTTCGCCGGGGCAGAAAGACGACCCATGTGGCCTATGGGGAAGCCCTGGGTATACTGAGCGGGGACGCGCTGCTCAATTACGCTTACGAGACGGCTTTCCGTGCCTTTGCCCTGGGAGATCCGGTGATTGTGAGCCGGGCCCTGACGGTTCTGGCGGACAAATCCGGCATCCATGGTATGCTGGGGGGGCAGAGCGTGGATGTGATGAACGACGGCAAACCTCTGTCCGGCGAGCTGCTGCGGTACATTTATGAAAATAAGACGGGGCGGCTTCTGGAAGCTCCGCTGATGATCGGCGCGATCCTGGCGGGGGCTTTGGAGGAGCATGTGACGGCCATGGAGCAGGCGGGGGCCCTGGTGGGTATGGCATTCCAGATCCAGGACGATATTCTGGATGTGACCGGAGACATGGAGGAACTGGGCAAACCGGTGTTTAGCGACGAGAAGAACCATAAAGTTACGTATGTCACGCTGAAAGGCCTCGGGGAGGCCCGCGCCGAAGTGGGCAGGCTGTCCGAACGGGCTATGGCCATTCTGGACGGACTGCCCAGGCAGAATCCGTTTTTGCGGGAACTGATCGCGAGTCTGGTGATTCGGAGAAAGTAAAGGTGTGGTTATGATACTGGAAAAGATAAAAAAACCAAACGACGTAAAGAAGCTGGATGACGGGCAATTATCTCTTCTGGCTGATGAGATCCGCCGTTTTTTGATCGAAAAGATCAGCGTCACCGGAGGCCATCTGGCTTCCAATCTGGGCGTGGTGGAGCTCACCATCGCTTTGCACCGGATACTGGATTTCCCCGATGATAAGTTGATCTGGGACGTGGGCCATCAGGCATACACCCATAAGATTCTGACCGGGCGCCGGGAGGGATTTGATTCGCTCCGGATGCACGGAGGGTTAAGCGGCTTTCCAAAACGCAGCGAGAGTGATTGTGATGCCTTTGACACAGGCCACAGCACCACTTCTTTAGCCGCGGGGCTGGGATATGTGCAGGCCAGGGATCTGCTGAAACAGGATTATCGGGTGTTTTCTGTGATCGGCGACGGCTCCCTGACGGGAGGGATGGCCTTCGAGGCTCTCAATAACGCGTCGGATCTGAAGACGAATTATGTCATGATTCTGAATGACAATACCATGTCCATTTCTCCCAATGTGGGCGGCATGTCTCGCTATCTCGGCGATATACGGACGACGGCGGCCTATACCGATTTGAAAATGGGAGTGACCAATGTGTTAAAACGGGTGCCTGGTGTGGGCGAGCATATGGTGACGACTCTGCGCAGGACTAAGAGCAGTATTAAGCAGCTCGTGATCCCGGGAATGCTTTTTGAGGATCTGGGTATCACTTACCTGGGCCCGGTGGACGGACATAATATCCGGCAGATGATCCGGGTATTTCGGGAAGCTGCCAGGATGGATGGCCCTGTCATTGTCCACGTACTCACAAAAAAGGGTTGCGGCTATATCCCGGCGGAACGCCATCCCGATCACTTTCATGGTACCGGCCCCTTTGAGATTGAGACGGGGCGTCCCAAGAAAACCAGGCAAAAACCGGATTATACGGATGTTTTTGCCGCGGCCATGAAGAAATGCGGCGTGGAACATCCGAAAGTGGTGGCGGTGACGGCCGCCATGCAGGAAGGGACGGGATTAAAGAAATTCGGAAAGAGTTATCCGGACAGGCTTTTTGACGTGGGTATTGCCGAACAGCATGCGGTGACTTTCGCGGCGGGGCTGGCTCTGGGCGGTCTGGTTCCGGTGGTGGCTATTTATTCTTCTTTCCTTCAGCGGGCAGTGGATCAGCTGCTTCAGGATGTGTGTATGCAGAATCTCCATGTGGTCTTTGCCCTGGACCGGGCCGGTCTGGTGGGTGGGGACGGGGAAACCCATCAGGGCTGCTTTGACTTGTCCTACCTGTCCATGATGCCGAATATGAAGATTCTGGCGCCCAAAAACCGCTGGGAACTGTATGATATGATGGTTTATGCCATTGAGACAGATGGGCCGGTGGCGGTGCGTTACCCCAAAGGGACTGCCTGGGACGGTCTTGGCAGCCACCGTCATGAAATACGCACCGGCCAGGCGGAAGTGATTTGTCTCGGGAGCAGGGTGGCCCTTCTGGCTGTGGGAAGCATGGTGCAGACGGCCATGGAGGCTGTCGGCTATCTGGAGGCCGGCGGCGTATGTCCGACGGTGGTGAATATGCGCTTTGTCAAGCCTGTCGACACAGATTTGCTGGACAGTCTGCTGAGGAATCATACGTACTTTGTGACTTTAGAAGAAAATGTGCTCTGCGGCGGTTTCGGAGAACGGGTCGAAGATTATCTGGGGCAAAAGAAACGCCGGGTGTTTGTGGATAAGATCGGTATCCAGGATCGCTTTATCAGCCAGGGAACTCCCGAGGAGCTAAAACAAGAGCTGGGCATGGACGCCCGCTCTGTGGCAAAACGGGTGTTGTCCCGCCTGGGGGATCAGGAGGAGGCAGGCCGATGAAAGAACGTTTGGATGTGTTGTTGGTGAAGCGGAACCTGGTTTCCTCCCGGGAGAAAGCCAAGGCTGTGATCATGGCCGGGGCCGTCTATGTAAACGGTCAGAAAGAGGATAAGGCCGGAGCAGCGTTCCCCGATACGGTGCAGATTGAGGTACGGGGACATACGCTCCCTTATGTCAGCCGCGGCGGTTTGAAGCTGGAGAAGGCCATGAGCCATTTTGGGCTGGCGCTTTCCGGCCAGGTCTGCATGGACGTGGGAGCTTCCACGGGAGGATTTACCGATTGTATGCTGCAAAACGGAGCCGTGAAAGTCTATGCCGTGGACGTGGGCCATGGCCAGCTGGACTGGAAGCTGCGCAATGACAGTCGGGTGGTCTGTATGGAGCGGACCAATATTCGCTATGTGGTTCCTGCGGATATCGGGGAGCCGCTTTCCTTCATCTCTATCGATGTGTCTTTTATCTCCCTGACCAAAGTATTAGAGCCGGTGAGAGAGCTTCTCGGCGAGGGAGGCGAGGTGGTCTGTCTGATCAAACCACAGTTTGAGGCAGGCAGGGAAAAGGTGGGGAAAAAGGGTGTGGTGCGGGACGCGGCAGTGCACCTGGAGGTTATTGAAAAAGTGATCGCCTGTGCCCGGACCGTCGGATTTGCGGTCTGTCATCTGGAATTTTCACCGATTAAAGGGCCGGAGGGAAATATTGAGTACCTGCTTCATCTGAGAAAAATTTCGGAAGAGGAGACGGTGCAGCCGGTTCCGGTAAATTCCGGCCGGGTGGTGGAAGAGGCACATCTGACACTGGATAAATAAATAGTAACTGTGAAGGTACTGAACAGTTACAATAAATCCTTATATAATGGCCGGAGCGGTATGCCGCAGGCAATTTATCCGGAAGGTATGCAGATCTGCCGGATGGTTTTTATGAGGTTTTCTATGCAGCACTTTTATGTGATTACGAATGATATCAAGGATAAAGGATTTACCGTCACCGGGCAGATTGAGAATTATTTGAAAGAGCAGGGACGGCGCTGTACGGTCAGAAGCGCCGTTCGTCGTGCCGGCGGCGAGGATTACCACTATACGGACGCCAGTCAGATTCCGGAGGATGTGGACTGTATCATTGTGCTGGGCGGCGACGGTACGCTTCTGCAGGCCGCCAGGGACGTGGTGGACAGAAACATTCCCCTGCTTGGCATCAATCTGGGTACGTTGGGGTATCTGGCCGAAATCGAGCGGAACAAGATCATCCCGGCCCTGGATCAGATGATCCGGGGGGATTATGCCATCGAAAGACGCATGATGCTGCAGGGAACGGTATACCACAAGGGAAAACAGATTGCCCGGGATCTGGCGTTGAACGATATCGTGATCAGCCGGGAGGGAATGCTCCGGGTGGTAAATTTTTTAAGCTACGTTAATGGTTCCTTTCTGACGGCCTATAAGGCCGACGGCATCATTATCTCCACTCCCACCGGTTCCACGGGATACAGTCTGTCTGCCGGGGGCCCTATTGTTGCGCCGGGAGCTTATATGCTTCTGATGACGCCGCTGGCGCCTCATACGCTGAATACAAGGAGTATTGTATTTTCACCGGATGATAAGATCGTGGTGGAGATTGGTCCCGGGCGGGACGGCAGCGAGGAGAAGGGAATGGCTTCCTTCGACGGGGATACCAGCATTCGCCTGGTGACGGGGGACCGGATTGAGATCGAGCGGTCGGAGCAGGATACGCAGATTGTAAAAATCAGCAACCGGAGTTTTCTGGAGACATTGCGAAAGAAAATGAGCGTGAATTGAGGATTACTGGTCATGCAGTGAACCGTAACCGGAGCGGCGTTTCAGGAAACAAAGGGAATTGATAATTGTCGACAATTGTATTAAAATAGTAACTGTACTGTTACTCAAAGTGATAAAATATTGTAATATTCAGAAACATATGCTGGTTAAGTGATGGAGGTAAGACATGAAGCTGGCAAGACAGGCGAAGATTCTTGAGCTGATTGGCCGCGAGGTGGTGGATACGCAGGAGGATCTGGCCAGGAGGCTTAAGGAATCGGGGTTTCAGGTAACTCAGGCCACGGTGTCACGGGATATTCGTGAAATGAAGCTGACGAAGACGGCGGGACCGGACGG
Organism: uncultured Lachnospiraceae bacterium; assembly: GCA_949471785.1. Classification (GTDB taxonomy): domain Bacteria; phylum Bacillota; class Clostridia; order Lachnospirales; family Lachnospiraceae; genus UBA11957. Next base: position 29,110 of record CASWRE010000032.1, read on the forward strand.
AAAGTCCCGGTATGCGGCTCAGCCGGAGAAAGAGAAAGGGCTGGGCAGTAAGTATATCCGCGCTCTGCAGAATGCCTTTGTGTCTATGGATACGGCTCAGAATTTGCTGGTGATCCATACGGTTCAGGGCATGGCCATGGCGGCGGCTACGGCGCTGGATGAGATGCAGATGAAGGAAGTGGTGGGTTGTATTGCCGGGGACAACACGATCATGTGCGCTACCCGTTCTGCGGAGGATGCGCTCAAGGTGAAGGAACATATTGAAAATATGATGTAGAGGTTCCGCGGGGTATGCAGAAGCCTGAATATTTGCTGGAGAGAGTGTTTCACAGACTGAGGTGAAAAATGCTGACACATGTACATGTAAAAAATATTGCCCTGATTGACGAGGCAGAGGTGGATTTCGGCCCCGGTCTCAATATACTGACCGGCGAGACGGGCGCGGGTAAGTCCATCCTTATTGATTCGGTGGGGGTGGCCCTGGGAAAGAAGGTTTCCCGGGATATGATCCGGGAGGGAGAGGATACCGCTCTGGCGGAGCTGGTTTTTCAGATCCATGACCCGGCCATAGAGAAACTTTTGTCGGAGATGGATGCAAAGGCCGAGGACGGCCAGGTGATCTTGAGCCGTAAGATTAGCGCCGGACGGAGCATCTGCAAGATTAACGGAGAGATCAGCACGGCGGCCCGGCTCCGGCAGGTGGCGGAGGCGCTCCTGGACATCCATGGCCAGCATGAGCACCAGTCCCTGCTGTATAAAAATCGTCAGCTGGATTATCTGGATGATTACGGCAGGGCGAAGATCGGCCCGGCGCTGGAGCAGACGGCGGCCTGTTTCCGGGAGTACAGAGCCTGCAGCAGGGAGCTGGAAGAATATTCCATGGACGAGGAGCAGAGGAAGCGCGAGATCGATTTTCTGGAATATGAGCTGAATGAGATTGAGGCGGCTGCTCTGCGGCCCGGTGAGGACGAGGAGCTGGAGGCGTCCTATCGCCGGATGTCCAACAGCCAGAGGATCACAGCCACACTGAATGAGATCTATGAAATGACGGACGGCGACAGCGATATGAGCGCGGGTACCATTCTGGGACGGGCGGCTCAGAGTATCCAGGGGATTGTGTCCTGTGACGATGCTTTGCGGCAGCTTGCCGATACCCTCGCTGATCTTGACGGAATGCTGGGGGATTTCAACAGGGAGCTTTCCGGCTATCTGTCGGAGCTGACATTTTCCGAGGAGGAATTTTATTCCGTATCGGAGCGGCTGGATCAGATTAACCATATAAAATCTAAATACGGAAATTCTGTTGAAAAAATACAGGAATATGCTGCGATAAAGCAACAGGAGCTGGACAGACTGAATCATTATGAGGCATGCAGGAGAGAGCAGGAAGCCAAATTGTCGGCTCTGGAGAAGCGGCTTTCCAGTCTGTGTGAAAAACTCTCGGGACTTCGCAAAACATGTGCGAAGCAATTTGAAAAGAAACTGACCGAGCATCTCAAAGATTTGAATTTTGCGGATGTGCGTTTTCATATCCAATTTGAGGAGACGGAGCATTTTTCGGAAAAAGGAAAGGACAGTATAGAATTTCAGATTGCGGCAAATCCCGGCGAACCGGTCAGGCCGCTGGCCGCGGTGGCGTCCGGCGGCGAATTGTCCCGGATTATGCTGGCTATCCGTACACTTCTGGCGGAGCAGGATCACACCGAGACGCTGATCTTTGACGAGATAGATACAGGCATCAGCGGGCGCACGGCCCAGAAAGTGTCGGAGAAGATGGCGCTGATCGCGGCCCACTGCCAGGTGATCTGCATTACCCATCTGCCCCAGATCGCATCCATGGCGGATTCCCATTTCGAGATCCGGAAGGCGGTGGAGAAGGGCGTCACCCATACCGGCGTATTTTCCCTGTCGGAAAAGGGCGCCTGCGAGGAACTGGCCCGGATGCTGGGCGGCGCGGAAATTACCGACCGGGTGCTGGAGAATGCCGTTGAGATGAGAAAGCTGGCCCGCCAGTTCAAGAATAGAATTTGAAAAAGGCAACGGATTTAGGATGTGATAAAATGGTTGCGAGTATGGACAATAATGAGCAGTTTCCTATAAAGGGTCTCAGCATTGACTGGGATAAGATAGAATGTCGCAGTTATTTAAGAGGTATAGAAGCTATTGCCGGATTAGACCAGATGGATTTCCATAAGCCTGTCACATTCTTTGTCGGTGAGAATGGAAGCGGTAAATCCACATTGTTGGAAGCGATAGCCGTGGCTTATGGCTTTAATCCGGAGGGAGGCACAAAGAATTACCGCTTTTCAACCTATGATTCCCATTCCGAGCTGTGTGAAGCTATTCGGTTGATAAAGGGAATACATAAGCCTGGCTGGGGGTATTTTCTCCGGGCAGAAAGTTTTTATAATGTTGCGACGGCCGAGGAGGAGTACAGCAAAGAGCCGGGCGGCAGACCGCAGCAGTTTCATAAAAAGTCGCATGGTGAGAGTTTTCTTGTGATGGCACAGAACAACTTTAAGCCCAACGGCGTTTACCTTTTAGATGAGCCGGAAGCGGCATTATCGCCGCAGAGGCAGCTCACGTTATTACTGGAGATTGTGAGCTGCGCCCGTGCGAGGTCGCAGTTTATCATTGCGACACATTCGCCGATCCTGCTTGGGATACCGGGCGCGGAGATTCTTTCATTTGATGACGGACATGTTCACACATGCAGTTATGAAGAAACGGACAGTTATCAGGTGACAGAGATGTTCATCAATAACAGAGAACAGATACTGCACAGGCTGTTGAACGGCGGGTGAGGATGTCGGAGGAATGACGAATAGTATGAAAACAGTCTGGGGCATACGGCCTTTGGGCTGTTTTTTTTTGTGTCTACGTATGCAGAAAATGATGAAACAGGAAAAATAATATTTGGTGATAAACAAGATATACAAGGCAGGCATTTTTCAAAATTCAATATAGGTATTAGACATTTACGAAAAGCAGATTTACAATAAATTTTATCCCGGGAGGAGGGCTTACTGTGAGAATTAACAACGATTATAAGCGGAGAGAATACTTATGAAAAAAATAGTTGCAAGTCTGATTGTTGCGGCTACGCTGGTTTCTTTGACAGCCTGTGGCAGTAGAACAGATGTAGAAGAAAAAGTGTGTGTGCTTTGTAGGGAGACAAAAGATTTACAGTAAATTTTATTGCCAAATATAGGAGATTTTTAAATATGAAAGATTTCAATGTAACAGATCCGGAATTTATGAAAATTGTAGAGCATTTTACATTAGAGGAAGTGGAAAAAGAGCCCGGTCAGGAGCTTCCGGAGGATACACGTTATCTGGTGATTCTCGCTACGTTAGTAGGCTGTCAGGGGCTTGACGTTTATAAAGATATGCTGCCGAAGGCGCTGGATGGGGGACTTACACCCGTCATGGCGAAGGAGATGGTCTATCTGGCGGTGGATTACCTTGGAATCGGAAGAGTAATGCCGTTTTTATCTGCTACCAATGCCATTTTAACGGCGCGGGAAGTCGAACTGCCGCTGCCTGCACAGGGGACGACGACTATGGAAAACAGGCTGGAAAAAGGAGCAGAGGCGCAGGCCGAAATTTTCGGGGAATCACAATCATTACCATGCTTGTAATCATACTTACGCTTGCCCTGCCAACGACAGCGCAGGCGGCAGGCAAAGTCAAGCTGAACAAGACGAAAGCCACCTTGACAATCACACAGAAAAAGAAAAACCCAACTTATAAATTAAAGGTTAAAGGCACGAAAAAGAAAGTAAAATGGAAATCTTCAAACAGCAAGGTCGCCACGGTCAGCAAATCCGGCAAAGTAACCGCCAAGAAAAAAGGAACTACAACTATCACGGCAAAAGTGAGCAAGAAAATATTACAGTGCAAAATCACGGTCAAAGATACCCGGAAAAAGAGCAAAACTACCAATAGCGGCAGTTCCTACACGATTAAATTTAATGCCAACAAAGGCAAAATCATATACGGAAGGTCCTCTGTCAAAGTACAGAAGAATAAGAAAATCGGCGGTATGCCAATCCCTTTAAGACGCGGCTACATTTTCAAAGGCTGGTACAATGGCTCGAAGAAAATAAAAACCACATCAACATTCTCCGCCAATACCACCCTCACCGCTAAATGGAAGAAAACCACGAATGATGACTTAAAGCAATACATGGACATCCATTATATTCGTACTGTCCTGCATGATGAACTTGTCAGCGTTACGACCGACAGTGAAGGAAGCACTTTGGACTATGAATCAGATAGTACTATTAAGAACTATATGTGCAGCACGGGAATCAACAAAGGTTGGAGGATGAGCAAGTTCTTTGACCCGGATTACTTTACAAGAAAGATGTTAAGTTCGTATGGTGTGACGTTTAAGAACTATAAAGACGCTTGGGAATGTGCTTTGGGATTCGAAAACGCAAGAAATATAACAGAATATTTTAATGTATGTTATGGAACGTGTGAGCATAATGGAGGAACTGGTTCGTGTAAGAAGACGTGTACGGAGGATGACTTAGTACAGGCTGTGACAAAAGATGAAGTATTTAGGACAGTTATATGCTGTTCATGCGGAGAACTATTCGATAAATCAGAAAACTGGTCAAAACACAATATGTTAATGAAAATGAGCGGTTCATCACACTCATTTTCAGATAGCGACTGGACCAAACTAAAAGTCATCAAAGCCGCTTATATCAAACATAATCATATCACTTACTGTATGAACACAGGAGATGTTCTGATAACAACTACGACTACGTCATCGTGGACTGGGGGATTGAGCGGTATGCCGGAAGACCCGTGTAAGCATAATTATTGGATAGTAAATAAAGGGTTTGATGACCAGTTCGAGATTTGTAAGAAATGTGGGGAAAGGAAGTAAGAGGTTGTAACGGTATTTTGAAATAAGACATTGGCAATAAAGGCGGCCGTTTGGTCGTCTTTATTATGTAAGTGCATACAAGTACAACAATAAAACAAAAAAAGAAGAGCATAACGAAAATCCGGATATATTCCGGTTTCTGATACCCGGGGGCATTGTGATATTATTGTTTATCGGGTTTTGCTGGTGGTCCGGCCGTAAAATAAAGACGGCTTTGCTTACGGTACTGGTTTTGGAATAAGAAATACCTTTTGAGAATGTTTTGCTATTTATAATAAGCATTTGCTATGAAAAGTACAACGACATATAATGGAATATAAAGAATGAATGAAAATGGCGCGGGGAATGGCGGGGAAATGAGGTAAAAATGAAAAATAGGATAACAGGAAAAACATTTGATGAGGAAAGAGCGTTGTACGGCGTACAGGGTGTGGTGGTAAAGGATTGCGCTTTTGACGGTCCGGCAGACGGGGAAAGCGCTTTTAAAGAAAGCAGGGAGGTAACGGTTGAAGGGTGCTTTTTTAATCTGCGTTACCCTTTCTGGCATGATCATGGCCTTACTATCCGGGATTGTGAGATGACGGAAGCTTGCCGGGCGGCATTGTGGTATTCGGAAAAGGTGGAAATCAGTGACAGCAAGCTCCACGGGATCAAGGCGCTGCGGGAATGCGGAAATGTAAAAATGAGAGGGTGCGACATTGTTTCCCCGGAATTTGGCTGGTCTGTGCGGGGAATGGATATGGAGGACTGCACGGTTCAAAGTGAATACTTTATGATGCGTTCGGATCATATGCACTTTTGCGATGTGCATATGAAAGGGAAATATTCGTTTCAGTATATAGAGGATTCTGTTTTTGAAAACTGTATCTTTGATACAAAAGATGCTTTCTGGCATGCAAAGAACATAACCGTAAGAAACAGCGTGGTCAGGGGAGAGTATCTGGCATGGTACAGTGAGAATATTACTTTTGAAAACTGTAAAATCGTCGGAACACAGCCCCTTTGCTATTGTAAAAATCTCAGGCTGGTTGATTGCGAGATGGTGGATACAGATTTAAGTTTTGAGCGCTCCGAGGTAGAGGCAGCGTTGACAACGCCTGTTGTCAGTATCAAAAATCCGCTGTCAGGACATATATACGTTCCGGCAGTTGGGGAGATTATCAGGGATATCGAGGAGGCAAAGGGCGAAATTGTGATACAGAAGGAAGGCGTTCCGAAGAAGAAGGTGTGCGCATAGGGCAGCTTTCCGCTGTCCTGCTTTTCATTGTGGAAATCGGTCTGCCTGCTTACAATGAACAGGAGAAGGAGAAAGCAAAACAGGAACACAGAGAGCCTATTTTTATTAGGCATTTTTCTGTTCATAATCTTCGTCACACCTTTTTACACGGTTCTGTGAAAACGAAACCAATATAAAAGTTATTCAGGAGAATATCCCAGTTTCAACTATGAAATTTATTAGTGACTCACTAATTTGTTAATATCTTGTATCTCTAAAGTCGGCAGACTATAATTTGGTTTAGCAAATCTAATTAAGAAATGAAACTCAGGAGGTACTTCTTATGCTGAATGAAAATGTAAAAAAACTGCTGGCAGAGAATATGTGGGATTTAGCAACCTGTGTCGATAATGAGCCGAATGTGGTTCCCGTGGCGTTCAAGGATGTAACGGAAGATGGGACGGATAGAAAAATACGAAGGCTGAACGGTCTGCTTTTGGAAGAAATGCCGGAACACAGGAAACAGACGGCACAGTTTACGGAAGAGAGAATGAAAACAAAATGTGAAAATATTTATAAAGAAAACTTCCCTTTTTGGGAGAAAATATCCGATGCAGACAGGGAGTACATCTGTCAGAATTCGCATATGCTTACTTACCCGAAGGGAAGGAATATCCACAACGGCGAAGAATGTTCCGGCGTGATCTTCGTCCGTTCCGGGAGCCTGCGTCTTTATATAATGTCGGACGAGGGAAAGGAGATCACCCTTTACCGCCTGCACAGGGGAGATTTGTGTATGCTGTCTGCTTCTTGCGTGCTGGATGCTGTCACATTTGATGTATTCGTAGACGCGGAGGAGGACAGTCAGTGCTGTGTGGTCAGCGGCCCTGCTTTTGCGGCAGTGTCGCAGAGGAATCCGGACATCCGTATATTTGCGTTGGAAACTGCGGTGAGCCGCTTTTCGGATGTAATGTGGGTGATGCAGCAGGTGCTGTTTATGAGCATGGATAAACGTCTGGCAATCTTCCTTTCGGATGAATCAGCAAGAACAGGTTCGGATACCGTTACGTTGACGCACGGGCAGATTGCCCGGTATATGGGTTCTGCCCGTGAAGTGGTATCCCGGATGTTGAAATATTTTGCCGGTGAAGGGATTGTGGAAGTTTCCAGGGGCGGAGTTACAATCCTTGATAAAAAGCGCCTCCGCGATCTAGCCCTTTAACATGGCGAGAATATCTGCTTTTGGTCTTGCGCCTGCAGACTGGCTTATGACGTTCCCGCTTTTGAGTACGACCAGTGTAGGGATGTTCATGACATGGAATTTCTGTGCCAGTTCCGGTTCCTGGTCTACGTTGATCTTGCCTATCAGGTACTGCGGGTTTTCCGCCGCGATTTCTTCCATTATGGGGGATACCATGCGGCAGGGGCCGCACCAGTCGGCATAAAAATCCAGGAGCACGGGCTTTTCGTTGGTTCTTACAGAATCGAAGTTGTCTTTGTTTACATGAATTATGGACATGGTCAGTACCTTCCTTTCTTTATTCCTGCGCTGCTTTTGGCGCATATTTTTTATCTGTTAGCAGTGTATCATATCCTGATTACTGTTTCTGTGACGAAGTCACGTTTTTGGCTTTGCATATAAGCTGTGTCATTGTTCCCATGGGACAGTATACGCACCAGGAGCGGGGTTTGAATAAGACCATGGTGAGGAATCCCAGTACGGTGGAGGTGAGCATCACGCTGTAGAAGCCGAAAGCAAACTGGGCGACACCGTCAGAAAACAGGGCGCCGTGGTAAGCCCAATGCCATGGGAGCTTGAATGTCCACAGCAGTGTTACTACGGTACCAAGATTTTTTGCTCCGGCGAAGACCAGCCAGGTGTTCCACAGCATAAGGAAGAACATTGCAAAGAAAAATATCAAAAATCCATATCGGAAATAACCCGATCTCATCCAACCGGGGATATCCTTTTTCAGTGACAGCCCGAACCTGCCGCCGGCCAGGGAAAATAGCTGGCCTCTGCCGCAATATTTGTTGCAGTATGCCTTATTGCCTTTTACAACCGCTATGGCAAGGGGGATAAAAAAGCAGAAAAGCCCCAGCCATGCAAAGAAGATATTAAAAAATCCAAGAATCAGGTAGGCCAGTGAGGCGATCCAAAGGTAATCATACCATTTCTTTTTTCCTTTCATTATTCTGTCACCTCCAATGAGATAATACTTGCAGGGCATTCCTTTACACATTTCCCGCATCCGACACATAATTCCCTGTTGACGATCGCATGGATGCCGTTGGGGACGTTGATCGCGTTTCGTGGACAGACTTTTACACAGCATCCGCAGGCAACGCATTCCCGGATGCTGACAGCCGCTTTCTTTTTTGCCATGGTAAAACTCCTTTTGTTTTTCTTTATTATATAGGGATAAACTGTTTGATTCTGTGACGAAGTCACATTGTTGCTGATTCCCATGTGGATACACGGAAGGAACAGGCAAGGGCGGTTCCGGTGACACTCAAGCAGGATATAGAGCTTGGGAAAGCCAGCACCCTCTGCAACATCGGCGACGGAGTGGAGGAATTTGACGTGGAGATTCAGGAAATTAGTCTGAATCAGAAAGAGATTAATTACATATTCACTTGTCTCTTAATATCATATTCTGTTTTCGGAAATAGCGCATGGTTAGGTTCCCATAAGCAACGAGGTGATTTGACCATATCCTTGCTGCTGTGCCAGTCTTTTAATTCCATCCAACGCTTCCTCTTTGGAGTAGTTGTGTGCTGCCAGAAAATCATTATCCTTTTCGCTTACATATTGATAGAATAATATTGCGGCAAGAGCCTCCTCTTTTTCGTCATTAAAATCCATAGTTTGCCCTCCCACGAATCCATTTCAGTCTTTCAATTTGTCGGACTTTCTCTGAGAAAGATACGCAAGTTCTCTAAGTAAAAAGTATGATATTATCGAAAGAACAATGAAAAAACAAACTGCTATCCCGATTGCTTGTGGAGTAGTCGCATTTTTCTTTAGTATCAAGAAAAATAGGATACTGAATATTCCTACACACAGTAAGCTGACAATTAAGTCTTTCTTTGGAGCGTTTTTCGTCATTGCTCCATTCCATGCTCCGTTTTTTACAATGCCCAAAATATAAATCAGTCCTCCGGCAAACAAAATTACTGTTTCCCCGATAATGAGGGAAAGATTTCCGGCTTTAGCGGCTCGCTGCTTTTCTAACTCATTGTAATCGGCAACTTTTAATAATGTTTCTTTTAATTTGTTATCCATATTCTCGCTTTTCCTTTCTCCATTTAGAATTTCTTTGATTTCCACATCGTAATATTCAGAAATCTCTACCAGAATACTAAGGTCAGGCAGATTTGCCCCCGTTTCCCATCTGGAAACGGTTCTTCCTGAAACCCCTAAAATCTCTGCTAACCGCTCCTGTGTGATTCCTTTCTCATTACGGAGCTGTTTTAAGAAAGCTCCTATCTCTTTTGGATTCACAAGCTTTCCTCCCTATATTGTCAAGTGATTTTCCTTAAAAAATCAAGGAATTTATAGTT
>CASWRE010000033.1 GCA_949471785.1 uncultured Lachnospiraceae bacterium
GTGCAGCCTGCAAAATCCGGAGGTACGGGTCATCTTCCCCAGGGCGGTAGCGTTCATATCCATGACCAGCTCAATGACCTCTATGGGATCGAAGTGTCTGCAGAAATGGTCAGCAAGGTCACAGATAAGATCCTCCCACAGGTGAAGGAATGGCAGTCCCGCCCATTAAACCCTGCATACCCGTTTGTGTTTATGGACTGCATCCATTATAAAGTACGGGAAGACGGGAGGATCTTAAACAGGGCAGCTTATGTAGTCCTGGGCGTTTCCATGGAAGGGTATAAAGAGATCCTGAGCATTACCGTGGGGGCAAATGAAACCAGCAAGTTCTGGCTGGGCATGCTCAATGACCTGAAAAACCGCGGGGTAAAGGATGTGCTGTTCTTCTGCGTAGACGGACTCAGTGGCTTTAAAGAAGCCATACAGGCGGTCTACCCGCAGGCGCGGGTCCAGAGATGCGTCATCCATATGCTGCGGAACTCTTTCAAGTATGTCAATTACAGTGACCTGAAAAAATTTTCCTCCGATTTCAAAGCAGTATATAATGCCCCAAATGAAACCGCAGCTTTCGCGGAACTGGAAGCCATGAAGGAAAAATGGGGACGGAAATACCCGTATGCGATCAGTAATTGGGAGAACAACTGGGAAGATGTAAGCCCCTTTTTCCAGTTTTCTGATGACATACGCAGGATAATGTATACAACTAATATTATAGAGTGGTTGAACCGCCAGTATAGGAAGGTGACGAAAACTAAAAGTGTGTTCCCGAGTGACACGGCACTGGAGAAAATGCTGTACCTGGCCAGTGGGAACGTCGTAAAGAAATGGACACAGCGGTACCGCAACTGGGACCAGGTGCTGAACCAGCTGATCGTCCTGTACGGGGACCGGGTCACCAGTTACCTGTAAAAAAGGAAAGGACAGCAGGCACTTAATGCCTGCCATCCCAACCTTATTCCTTCGGCATTTGTATTATTGCCAGAAAACCCCAACCTTATTCCAGAGGCCGGGTGTGGGCGGAGCCCACAAAGGGCAGCAATTATACAAATGCCTGTTTGCCATGCAAAAATTTTCATAAAACTGTATAAACCATGCATAACTGGTTATACTATAACTAAGAAAAGAAACCGACAGCTGAAAAGCCGCAAATTCGACAGCAGGAAATTACATATCGAATCCTTATCAGGAGAACTCAAATTCCATAGACACAAAATTATTTACGCCCTCAAATATAGGCGTGGCAGGAGAAAATCTATGCTCCTGCCGATACATATCTATTTTTATCCCTATCTGGTTTAACCCATCATTTGAAGTTCTGTTCTCATCCACGTTCCATCTCCCGTTCACTGCCACCTGTCAATTCCAAATTCCTCCACATTTTCCGGCGTGATCAATTCTACCGGAACTAGGACATCCTTTTCTATCGTTTCTCCATTCAGAAGCTTATAAATTACTTCCGCAATCCGACCGCCGATTTCCGAAGGGAACTGCGCTACTGATGCCTGCATCATTTCTTCTTTGATCAATACCTTAGAATCCGGAGAAGCGTCTACTCCGTATACGTCCACGGAATCCAGCATGCCATTTTCCTCCAATGCCGCAACCACCCCTACACTTGCCAGATCATTCAGGCAGAAAACATTATCAAACTCAACACCCTGGGCAATTGCCTCCTGCAATTTGGGCATAGCGATCTCCGTCTGGCCTTCACATTCAATTCTGCGTACAATTTCAATTCCCTTTTGACAGTTGACTGCATCTAAAAATCCCTGGACACGGTCCTGCCCGGATTTCGTTGCTTCATGTGTCATGATAACCAGCTTTGCCTCTTTTTTCTGTGTTAAAAAATATTCCCCTACCAAAACGCCCGCACGGTAATTATCTGAAGTAATCGTACAATCCGCTAATTCGTCGTCCTGTACGTTGGTATCTGCTACGATGATCCGCACACCCTCTCTCTTCGCCCGTTCTAAAACAAAAGTGAGGCTTTCCCAATCCACCGGTGTCACCACCAGCACATCCATTCCTTCTGACAGCATTTCCTCAATCTGTTCAATCTGCCGTCCGGCATTCAGCGCTGTATCACGCAAAATAAACCGGTCTCCCTCTGCTTCTACCTTGGCGCTGATCTCTTCGTTTAAAATTTTGTAAAATTCATTATTCATAGTCATATAACTTGCTCCGATCAGATAAGAATCCTCCTTCTGATTCAAAGAATAATCGGTTTTTGTACCCACAAAATAGAACAACGCTCCAAAAGCAATGATATTAAACAGCACAAGCGCTCCCAAAAACATATTTTTACTCTTCAATGCTTTGATTCCTTTCCAAAATATTGCCGACCTGTACTGCTCTGATCAACTCCCATATTTGTAAACATTATCATATCATTCCGAAAGAATTCAGTCAATTTTATTGCTTATGGATTAATCATAAAAAGCTGAAAGCGAAAAGTGTTCTCACTTTCCGCCTTCTTTTTTCCAAAATGCTTTCCTGCCGGCATCATATCAGCACCGGGATTTCGATTTGCGATTAGATCAAAAGTCTTTTCCATCTTTCTATTTTCCATTATGCAATTATTGATCAGTATATCAAAAATGCTGAATCTGTTCACCTGACAATTGCCATTTTTTTAGCATGACAATTGTCATGAATTGTAATGCTGTACAAAATACTTGATTTCTTTCATTGGCTACAGCTTTTCGAAAATATAATCCCGGAAAGATCAATCATTTACATTTTTATCTTAAATCCTTATTTTCCATTTGTATATTGACAATACGGCAAATCCGAAAGATACGGCCGTTAAGACAAGCGGAAATACAACACTGTCTGCCATGGTAAAATCTCCCACATTCGCCTGAGTAAGAAAAATCAGTAAAAATGAAGTAATGATGACCGCCTTCGAGGATTTCATTACCATTCCCACAAACAGCGCAATAAAACTCATGCTGCTAAAATAAGCCATTGTCAGCCCTATCTCTGCAACTGACAACAGCTCATTTAAACGTTCGATATTTATAATAGTTTTCCGTCAGCGCACCGCACCGATCAGCGTGGACAGATCTTCCACGCCATGACGGGCCATGTAAGCCTCAATTCCCTCGGCAATCTCCACCGTAGCGCGGGGATTACGGAAATTGGCAGTCCCCACAGACACTGCTGTAGCGCCCGCCAGGATAAATTCCAAGGCGTCTTCCGCCGTAGCTATACCGCCCATGCCAATGATCGGTATCCCGACCGCCTGGGCCGCCTGATATACCATACGCACGGCCACCGGCTTAATGGCAGGTCCCGAGAGCCCTCCTGTCTTATTGGCCAGAGCAAAGGCCCGGCGCTCTACATCAATCTTCATGCCCGTCAGCGTATTGATCAGGGACAGCGCGTCGGCCCCTCCGGCCTCAGCGGCCCGGGCCGTCTCCGTGATATCTGTCACATTGGGGCTCAGTTTCATGATCACCGGCTGCCTGGCCACCCGCTTGACTGCCAACGTGATCTCTTCCACGGCTCTCGGATTCTGGCCAAAAGCGATGCCGCCCTCCTTCACATTGGGGCAGGAAATATTGATCTCCAGTAAATCCACCGGCTCATGACCCAGACGCTCCACCACCTCGCAGTACTCTTCCGTGGAACGTCCGCAGACATTGACCACAATCCTGGTATTCTGCCGCCGCAAAAAAGGAATATCCCGACTGCAAAACACATCAATACCGGGATTCTGCAGACCGATGGCGTTGAGCATTCCCCCACAGGTCTCCGCAATACGGGGCGTCGGATTTCCGGGCCAGGGAACACTGGCCACTCCCTTAGTCACGACCGCCCCAAGACGGCTAAGATCCACAAATTCACTGTACTCCACTCCGGAGCCAAAGGTTCCCGATGCGGTCATGACCGGGTTTTTCAATTCGACTCCTGCTATCCGGACTTTTGTATTCATCACAGCTCCACCTCCGTGCTCAAGAATACCGGGCCGTCCTTACAGACCCGTTTGTTGTGTACCCGGGAATGGTCATCCACGCCCGTAGAAGCACAAATGCAGCCCAGACAGGCGCCGACACCGCAGGCCATACGCTCCTCCATGGAAAGATAACAGGTAATGTTCCTGTCCGCTGCATACTCCTGAATTGCGCGAAGCATCGGACGCGGACCACAGGCAAAGATCAAATCCGCCGCCAGCCCATAGCTGCGTATGGCGTCCAGTACGTTTCCTTTTACACCCGCGCCGCCGTCTTCCGTGGCCACGTACAGAGTCCCCGCCGCGGCAAGCTCCTGATCCAAAAACAGCTCGTCCCGATAGCCCATCACCAGCATCTTATTTTCTCTGTCGCTCTCCAGCGCCTGCGCCGCCGCCAGCATGGGCGGAATACCGATACCGCCCCCTATGAGAAAAATTCTCTTACCGGCTGCCTCCTCCATGGGAAAACCATTTCCCAGAGGACCCAGCACATCCAGCGTGTCCCCCTCGGAAAGGGCGGAAAACTCTTTCGTTCCCTTGCCGACCACACGGTAGACCAGCCGCAGACGTCCCTGTACGTCATCGATCTCGCACAGGCTGATGGGACGCGGCAACAGACGGCTGCCGTCAGCGCTGTACAGCGAAACAAACTGTCCCGGTCTCGCCTGAGATGCGATCCGGCCTGTCTGCAGCCACAAACTGTATACATCTTGGGCGATCCGCTCCTGGCCGATCACCGTACACGTTTCTTTTATCTTCATAAATATAGTACTGCTCCTTTATCTGTCACTGTTCATCGCCTTCGCAATCGCATAATACATCCATGGTCTTATCGTCTCAGGGCCGTCTGAATATCTTCTCTCATATCCAGCACGGCCTGACGGGAAGCCTCTGCATAGTTCTCCGAGCCGTAGGACGCATATTTTTCCTGCTTATATGCGGCAATGATTCCCCGGGAGGAATTCACAATAGCTCCCAGCCCGTCCGCATTGAAAAAATGCACCAAATCCGCTCCCTTTCCACCCTGAGCGCCATAACCCGGCACGAGGATAAAAGCTTTGGGCATCACTTTACGCAGCGCCTTGCCCATCTCGGGATAAGTGGCGCCCACCACGGCGCCCACATAGCTGTAAGTATCCCCCATCAGTTCCTCGCCCCAGGCGGCCACCTTCTCGCCTACCAGTTCGTACAGCGGCTTTCCGTTCACCGACTGATCCTGAAATTCGCCGCTGGAGGGATTGGAGGTTTTTACCAAAACGAACAATCCTTTTTTCTCCTCCTTACACACCTTCATAAACGGCTTCACGCCGTCCGAGCCCAGATAGGGGTTCACCGTAACAAAATCCTCGTTAAAGCCCCCGCAGAGCCGACTTCCCACACGCACTTTACCCAGATGGCCTACGGCATAAGCTTCCGAGGTGGAGCCGATATCGCCCCGCTTTACGTCGCCGATCACCAGAAGTCCTTTCTCATGGCAGTAGCGCACCGTTTTCTCAAAAGCAGCCAGCCCCTCTACGCCGAACTGCTCATACATGGCGATCTGGGGCTTCACCGCGGGAACCAGATCGCAGACTGCATCCACAATCCCCTTATTGTACTGCCATACAGCCTCAGCCGCCCCCTCTAAAGTCTCCCCGTGCTCTGCATAGGCCGCCGCCGTAATGTGTTCCGGAATATACCCGAGCATCGGGTCAAGCCCTACCACAATGGGCGCGCCTGTTTTCTTGATTTTCTCTATCAGTTTGTGAATCATTGGTCTTCTCCTCTAGCCCTGTACTTTTTCTTCATAAACAATCCTGCCTCCGCAGATCGTCATCCTGACCTTCCCCTTCACTTTTCTGCCGTCAAAGGGCGTATTGCGTCCTCTGGAGGCGAAGGAGGCCGCGTCTATCGTATAAACGGCTTCCGGGTCAATGACTGCCACGTCCGCCGCCGCGCCCACAGACAGCGTACCCCTGTCTATGCCCAGAATTCTGGCCGGATTATAGCTCATCTTCTCTGCCATCTGCATCGGCGTCAGAATGCCCTTATCCACCAGCTCCGTGATCGTCAGCGCCACACTGGTCTCCAGTCCCACAATGCCGAAAGCGGCGCCGCGCATATCCGGTCCTTTCTCCTGTCTGGCATGGGGCGCGTGATCCGTACTGATCACCTCGAAAGTCCCGTCCCGTAACCCCTCGATCAAAGCCTCCTTATCTTCTTTGCTCCTGAGCGGCGGATTCATTTTGTAATTAGAATCCCGTTCCGGGATATCATCGGAAGTCAGCGTAAAATGATGGGGACATACTTCCCCCGTCACTGCAATCCCCCGGGCTTTGGCATACCGCAGAAGCTCTGCGGCCCCTTTTGTGGAAACATGGCACAAATGCAGCCGGCAGCCCGTCTCCTCAGCCAGCAAAATATCCCTTGCCGTAATTGTATCCTCCACACTGGCCGTAATACCCTGAACGCCCAGCCGCCGGGCATTCTCGTCCGCATTCACACACCCGCCGTTTACCAGGTCTTTATCCTCACAGTGATCCAGGATCACAAGATTTTCTTTTTTAGCCAGTATCATCGCATCACGCATCACACGAGCGTTCATCACGGACTTGCCGTCCTCGCTGACGGCCGGCACGCCGATTCGCGCCATCCCGGCATAATCAGCCGGCTCCAGCCCTTTCTGAGCTTTTGTCACTGCCCCGGCCTGTATGACATGAACACAGGCCAGGGCTCCGGCCTTATTGATCACATAGGAAATCCTGTCCGGGGAATCCATGACAGGCTTTGTGTTGGGCATCGCCACCACCGTCGTCACGCCGCCGCGGGCCGCCGCTCTGGTTCCGCTTACAATATCCTCTTTATAAGTTAATCCGGGATCTCGCAAATGGACATGCATATCCACCAATCCCGGCATTACATAACAGCCTTTCGCATCCACCACACGGTCAGCCTTCTCTTCAGAAAATTCTGCCGCAATTTTATCATCCTCAATATAAAGCGTTTCCACGCGATCCCGTCCGTCACACGGATCAATCACACGGCCATTTTTAATCAGAATTCTCATAAAAACCCCTCCTAAAGTTCGGACAAATCGTATCTCTGGTTTCTTTTTCCTATCATACACGAAATCTTTCTTGAAATAAAGCCCTTTTTCCCTTGACTTATAATATTTTAGCGGATATAATACCTAACATAGATCGGTTGTTCAATGTAATAAATCCACTAGTTATTAGAGATTATATTATGTTCACAATATAATCTGTCATAACTGGTGTTTTTTTATCTTCCGGTCGATACCGGAAAATAATTTCCAGTAACATTTTTATTTTCTTATATTTATGGAGGTAACACTATGAACAAAGGAACTGTGAAATGGTTCAACGCAGAAAAAGGATACGGCTTTATCACCGGCGAGGATGGAAATGACGTATTCGTACATTTTTCCGCTATCGTGGGAGAAGGCTTCAAATCTCTGGATGAGGGACAGTCCGTGACCTATGATTTGACCGAAGGAGCCCGCGGTATGCAGGCGGCCAACGTGGTTAAATGCTAATTCGGATAGATGTATGTAGTGATATACAAAAAAGCTGCCCTGTGGCAGCTTTTTTGTATGCTTCAGTATACGGAATTCTGTGTTCTTTCACATGAGCCCGTTCACAATCCGCTGTGATCCCCGGCTCAGAACCATCTGCAATCATTCTGCTTCTGTATCATTAAGTGATGCCATGTAATCCGAAACGGCTGTGTTATCCAGCTCAACCGTCTCCACCTGGGCCGCCTGTTTTTCTTCGGCTTTCTGGTATACGGACACGCCGCACCATGCTATGATCAGACACAGCACGAAGACGCCAACCGCACCTTCCAGTCTTCTGATCATTTTTTCCTTTTTCATGGTCTTCTCGCGGTTAGCTTTTTCCTGTTTATAACGATCTACTTTTGCCTGGCTCATATTGATCTCCTTTGTTTCAAATATGGCGTTCTTGCATCCGTCCTGCACAGCAAAAACATTACTTTGAACATGCGCGAACCTGCCTGAACCGTTATATTATACTCTTTTTTACCGGAAAAGAAAAGAGATTTCTTTTTCTCTATAAATCACCTTCTCTTTAAATCACCACGATAACGCCGCCGTCATTGGCATACATGGACGACACGCCCGCCGTGGGTAATACCAGAATATCTTCCAGCATCAGATGGGATGCCAGGGCAGCGCGGACAATCTCCGCGCGGTCCGGACAGTTGCAGTGGGATATGGCGGCCAGACGACGCTGTCCCGGCTCTACCCCCGCAATCACCAAATCGGTCATTTTCACCAACGCCCGGTTGCTGCCTCTGGTCTGACCCAGTTGAGCAATATTGCCCTCCGGTGTGGAACCCATGATCGGCTTGATTTTCAAAGCGGATGCCACGAAAGCCTTTACCTTGCTTAGACGGCCGTTTTTGCGCAACGTATCCAGATTATCCAGCACAAAATACGTGTGCTGAGTATCGATATACTCTTCCACCAGCTCCACCAGCTGTTCAAAGGGAATCTGCTGCTCTTCCAGCTGCTGAATACGCAGGGCAATCAGGGTCTCGCCGACAGAAGCGCTCCGTGAGTTAAAGACATAACATTTTTTACCGGGGTGCTCTTCCACGAACATTTCTCTGGCCAGAATAGCGCTGTTGTAAGAACCGCTGAGCTCCGAGGAAAGCGTCACAGCATAAATGTGTTCCTCGCCGCAGTCATAGGCGTCCAGATAGACAGCCGGCGAAGGACAGGCCGATTTGGGGCAGGAAGGACAGTCCGCAACCTTTTGTAAAAATGAAGCCTGATCAAAATTTTTATCATCCAGGATCGTCTCATTCCCCACCTCCAGAGTCAGAGGCACGGAGGTAAAATGCCCGTCCGTCTTCATTTTCTCCGATAATTCTCCGCAGCTGTCTACAACTATTTTATAACCCATATCTTCCTCCTGTCCGGTTACCGTATATTTTAAAAGCATCTAATCCGTCATCTACACGATATTACATAGTTTTCGAAACTATATTATCACACATTCCCGGAGATATAAAGGGTTTTCTTTATATTCAGACATAAAAAGCATCGGCCGGAGTCCGAAGGCTCCGGCCGATGTTTTATGTAGTTCCCAAAAAGCACAATGCTGATTTTTTATTCCGCTGCAGCTTCTGAAGACTGGCTGCTCTCCGGCGTCTGACTTGCCGCAGAAGACTGGCTTGTCTCCGATGTCTGGCTTGTCTTTGACGCCTGATCGGCCCCTGAGGCCGCGCCTGCTTCCGGCGTTGTGCTTTGAGCGCTGGGCGCTGCGGACTGCTGTGTCGCCTGAGAAGAGCTTGCGTCTTTCTTTCCTCCGCAGCCGGCCAGGGCCGCCAGAGACAGCGCGCATGCTGCAAATAATACAGTTACTTTCTTCATGGTCTTTTTCATAATAAATACATCCTTTCTCCTTTTTTGCATTGACGCGCCGACACAAACCCGTCCCGGCGCTTCGGGATATCTTATCCCTGCAACAAAGAATATCCTACCACAGAAAACGCAAGCAACTCTGAATTTGCCCTGAACAAATCTGAATAGATCTTAATTTTTTCTTAGTAATATAAACATTTGGAAAAATATGCTAAACTTTATCATATTATATGCAATTTTCAAAAAGAACCTTCACATCCGCTGATCCATGGGAACAAAAGTACTGTGTCCACCCACATATTTGTAAGCCGGACGAATGATCTTTCCTGCGTTTGTGAGTTCTTCCAGACGGTGAGCGCTCCAACCCGGCAAACGGGAAATAGCAAAAATCGGCGTAAACAATTCCTGAGGGATATCCAGCATCGCATAGACAAATCCGCTGTAGAAATCCACATTGGCGCATACATTCTTAAACAGTTTTCTGCGCTCCATAATGAGCCGACCCGCCAGCCTTTCTACCAGTTCGTACAAAGCAAACTGTTCTGTCTGGCCTTTTTCCTCAGCCAGGGCCCGGGCAAACCGTTTCAAAATCACCTCCCGGGGATCAGAAAGGGTATATACCGCGTGACCCATGCCATAAATCAGGCCGGAGCCGTCAAAGGCCTGTTTATCCAGAATCTTTTTCAGATAATCGCTCACCTCAGCCTCGTCAGTCCAATCCTGCACATGCTCCATAATATCAGCAAACATATTCTGTACTTTCAGATTCGCCCCGCCATGACGCGGTCCTTTCAGAGAACCAATCGACGCCGCCACAGATGAATAGGTATCTGTTCCCGAAGAAGTCACCACATGGGTGGTAAATGTAGAGTTATTGCCGCCGCCGTGCTCTGCATGGAGAATCAGAGCCACATCCAGCACCCGGGCTTCCAGTTCTGTGTACTGCCCGTCCGGCCGCAGCATCAGCAGCATATTTTCTGCCATGGACAGCCCGCTCCGTGGATTGCGGATCAAAAGTGTCTGATCTTTTCGAAAATGACAGTATGCATGATAGGAATATACGGCGATCAGCGGCAGCTTGGCAATCATATCCAGGGATTGACGCAGCACATTGGACAGGGAAATATCCTCCGGATTATCATCATAGGTATACAGGGTCAGAATACACCGCTGCATAGCGTTCATGATATTGGCATTGGAAGCCTTCATAACCACATCGCGGACAAAACGCCCAGAGAGCTCCTGCATTTCAAACAGGACGTCAAGGAATGTGCGCAGCTGCTCCTTATTTGGCAGCTTTCCGAAAAACAGCAGATAAATCGTTTCCTCAAATCCGTATTTGCGCCCTTTAAGTCCTTCAATCAATTCATTTACATTAATCCCCTGATAATACAGACGCCCTTCCGCCGGAATCTGACGCCCGCCCACCAGCTCATAACCGCTGACATCGGAAATCTCTGTGAGACCTGTCAGAACACCTTTACCTGTCGAGTCGCGAAGTCCGCGTTTCACATCATATTCTGCATAAAGATTGGGATCGATCCTGCGATTCCCCATCAGTTCTACCTCCAGAGCCGCGAGCCGTTCTTCCATACTCATCTCCTGCTTATTCCTGTTTTCTTCCATAACCTTCCTCCTCCGCCGTTTCGGCGCTGCATTTCCATGACACCATTTACTCACTCATGTCTGTCATTATAACGAATCCACTCCGGCTTTTCAATCCCAAATCCGATTGACACCCCCTCCCTTTTCTGCTAGAGTATTGCCAGAAAGGAGCCAAAATCATGCTTGCACTTCAAATACAGGATGTCAAATCCTTCATGTCTAAACTCTTATTACAGGATACTTTCGACTCGTTTCTTCTCAAAGAAGCCAGGATCACCGTAGCCGTCACCCATACCATTGACGGTACGCTGCACCCGGATTTTTTTGACGACACCGATTTTTCAGATCCCCTGATCCGCTGGGGCGATATCCGGCAGCATTGTTTTTCCATCATCAAGGGGAAACGTACGCCCCTGCATTTTACCTTTGTGTTTCGTCTCAGCAGTGACCATACGGCCCGTCTTCTCTCGCAAAACAGCCTGTCTCTCCTGCCGGAGCAGGTATCCGGCCTGTACCTGAACTGCCGTTTTGACGGCACGCATCTGTTATGCACATCCGGTACGGCCCTGGATTTTTTCACATTAGATAAAGCTTTGGAGCACGTCTGGGATGAACTCCTGCAGAAATTCTTCCGCCAGAATGAGATCCCTTTTACGGTGGAATAACCGCGGCTTCCCGGAAGACAAAAAATCAGGAAACTGGGATATCTGTACGGCAGTATCCCGGTTTCCTGATTTTTATTTTCTGCATTTATTTCGTCAGCAGAAGCAGGATCTCATTGCTCCTGGCCACAAACTTCGTCATTTCATCCGGCGACAGCGGTTTGTTGCTGAGCATAGCCAGATCATAGAGCTGTTCGCAGATCATCGGCACATGATCGGAATCCTTATGCTCCTGCACATACTGTACCAGCGGATGATTGGCGTTGAGCACCAGCGTACCGCTTTGACCTCCGCCGAACATATTAGAATCCATACCATACATCTTCATCATATCCTGCATACGGCGGGTTTCTTCATTCAGCGTCATCATGGCCGACACATTGGCATTTTTCAGGCGCTCCACTTTCACATCCAGATTATCATTATTCAGCGCTTTTTTGAACACTGCTGACAGAGATTCTGTCAGCTCCGTCAGGTCTTCCCCCGCATCATCCTTAAAATCATCTGTGAGCTCCGCATCGATGCGCTGGAACTTCACATTTTCATTCTTCTGCTCAATATGAGAGATAAACGCCGTATCGATATTGTGCTTCAACAGATACGCGTTCAGCTCCTGCTCCCGGAACATATTGATATACTGGCTCTGCTGTACCTCGTCGGTGACATAGTAAAGAATGGTTTTCTCCGGCTCTTTGGGTTCCTCAGAATCCCCGTCGGACTTAACATCATCCGCCGCCTCTTCTGCCTGGCCTGCGTCGCCTGCATTTTCGGCTGCGTTATCGTCTCCTGCCGCCTCGCCGTCTGCAGCCGTCTCGTCCTTCTTCTGATTCTCCTCAATACAGTCTTTCAGAGACAGATACTTGTCGTCAATATCTTTGAACAGTACATAATCCATCATCTTGTCGGAGAATTTGCTGTCTTTGATGCAGCCGAATTTGATAAAGGGACTGATATCATCCCAATATTTCTCATAAGATTCACGGTCCGTCTTGCACATGCCGCTCAGCTTGTCCGCCACCTTCTTGCTGATGTAATCGGAAATCTTTTTCACAAAGCCGTCGTTCTGCAGCGCGCTTCTGGAAACGTTCAGCGGCAGGTCTGGACAGTCGATCACACCTTTGAGCAGCATCAAAAACTCCGGAATCACTTCCTTGATATTATCGGCAATAAACACCTGATTGTTGTACAGCTTGATCGTTCCCTCAATGGAATCGTACTCTGTATTAATCTTCGGAAAATACAGAATACCTTTCAGATTAAAGGGATAATCCATATTCAGATGAATCCAGAACAACGGCTCTTTGTAATCGTTAAATACCTTACGATAAAATCCCCTGTACTCCTCCTCCGTGCAGTCGTTGGGATGTTTCAGCCACAACGGACTGGTATCGCTTATAGAAACGGGGCGTTTGTTGATCTTGACTTTATCTTTAGCCGGAGATATCTCTACGACCTCTTTCTCGCCGTTCTCATTCTCCTTCTCCTCGGTCTTGGCTTCCTCATGAATGTGCTCCACCACCACGTCTTCATCGGTCAGTTCGGACTCGTCGATGGTCTCATATTCCTGAGGCGCGCCTTCTTTTTCCAGGTAAATCGGCACCGGCATGAAGGAACAGTATTTCTCCAGCACTTCCCGCATCCTGTACTCATTGGCAAATTCTACGCAGTCCTCATTGAGGAATAACGTAATCTCCGTGCCGGGCACATTCCTGCTGCCGTCGCTCATATCATACTCGGTACCGCCGTCGCACTCCCAATGCACCGGCGCAGCGCCTTCTTTATAGGACAGGGTATCGATATGCACCTCGTCGGCCACCATAAACGCCGAATAGAAGCCCAGGCCAAAATGCCCGATAATCTGATCCTCATTGGTCTTGTCCTTGTACTGCTCAAAAAACTGGGTAGCGCCGGAAAAAGCGATCTGGGTGATATACTCCTCCACCTCATCGGCGGTCATGCCCAGGCCGTTATCAATAAATTTCAGCGTCTTCTTCTCGGGGTCTACAACCACATCGATTTTCGCCTTGTAATCATCGGCAAACTGATACTCGCCCATAATCTCCAGCTTTTTCAGCTTCGTGATAGCGTCACAGCCGTTGGAAACCAGCTCCCTGGCAAAAATATCGTGGTCAGAATACAGCCACTTTTTAATAATAGGAAAAATATTATCGCTGTTGATAGACAGATTACCATGCTTCGCTGCCATGATAACTCACACTCCTTTGTTCTATTTTTATTATAATAGGTAGTGTAATACCGGCGTTATGATTTGTCAAGGAAAAAATCAGCACTCGTTTACTTCGAGTGCTGATATCATTGCTGACATTTCTCGCTTTCTAATCTGCAGCAGTCAGCCGGCGCATACGAAACCGCTCCCTCTCAGGCCTCCACAATCAGATAACTGCCATCTCCTACCGTAAACACCTCCGATGCCTCCAGCAAATCATCATCGCTAAGCTCCGCCACGTCCATACCGGCATTCTCCAGATATTCCCGCACCTCCTTGACGGAGTGAAGCACAACCGCCATACAGTCTTCCAGAAATTCCTCCGCCTCCTCATAGGAAGAAGCCACTGGCTCATCATAAAGCTGCCTCTGATTTTTCAGGAAAGCTTCAATACACTCTTCACTGTAGTTTTCCATCATCATACCTCCGCTATTCAAATTTCCCATTAAGAATTTTCTGCAGGCTATGTTCCACCGTATCCGTATGCCGGGAGCACATCTGATATATTTCCGGTACTGCCGAATCCACGGCCACGGGCATACCCACATACGCCAGCATCTCCCGATCATTGCAGTTATCCCCAAAGGCCACGCATTCGTCCGGCGCAATCCCCAGATACTCAAGTAGCCGTTTCATACCGCTGCCTTTATCGACGCCTTTAGGCATCATATCCACCCAGCAATTACCTGAAACTACTACATTCGCCAGGTTGCGGAATTTTTCTCTCCAGAAATCCGTGTGATGCCCGATACCGTCCTTTTCATAGACAGAAATTTTAAAATACGGCTCATCGGTGGCATAAATATCATCCACCAGAGTCACATGATTTTTCACCACGTCCCGCATATGATAATAAAAGCTCATCTCCCTGGGCTGCATATAACTGGTGTGTATGCCGGACAGCAAAATCTCCGCGCCGTCGGTTTCCTCAATGCCCCGCATGATAGCCTGCCCCGTTTCCCGGTCCATCTGACACCGATGAATCAGCTCATCCCGAAAAAAGGACAGACAGCCGTTTTCACAGATATAGGATATCTCGTCGGCCACCGGCGCAAAAAGATTCCTCAGGTTGCCGTATTGCCTGCCGCTGGCTGCCAGAAACAGAATGCCTTTTTCTTTATGTAAACGATGGATCAGCCCGCAGGTATCTGGTCCCAAAGACTGGGCGCCGTTCAGCAAAAGCGTTCCGTCCAGATCGCTGGCTACCAGTTTAATCATACCTAGTCCTCCTGTGTACGGCATGTCACATACAGGATACCCTTTAGGGTATATGTATTCCCCTATCCTGACGTCTATGCCTACTCGTCTCGTTTTTCAAAAATTCGTTATGTCCGAACCCATGCCCGGGCCAGCAGCTCCACAGCCCGCTCTATCTCCCCGCAGTTCATTCCCGCATATCCCAGAAGCAACGCCGGTTCGCACGCACCTCGGCTGTCCGGCCGAAGGTATTCGGAGAGACCATAAACCCTGATGCCCGATCCGGCGGCGCGACGCCTGGCTTCCTCCTCCCCCATACCGTTTTCAAGCCGGAGCATCAGGTGCACTCCCGCATGCTCTCCGAATATACGGCAGGGGATACGGTTTTGCCGAAGACTGTTTACCAGAGCATCGTGTTTACTCTTATATATTCCGCGCATCCGATTCAAATGCCGCTCAAAATACCCCTCCCGCAGAAAACGTTCCATAACCCGCTGATCCACACGGGACACCGTGGTGGCAAAACAGGCGCCGCGCCCGGCATAAGCGTCCAGCAGCCGGTCCGGCAGCGCCATATAGCTGATACGGATGGAGGGGGCAATGGATTTAGAAAAAGTACCCAGATAAATCACACGGCCTCCCCCGTCGCTGCCCTGCAGAGCGGGGATAGGCTTTCCCTTATAGCGGAACTCACTGTCATAATCATCTTCTATAATATATCGATCCTTTCCCCTGGCCGCCCAGCCAAGGAGCTGCATCCGGCGGCTCACCGGCATGATCATGCCGGTGGGGAACTGATGAGAAGGCATCACGTAGGCCACGTTTGCTCCGGTATTTTCCAGTTCTTCCACGGACATGCCCAACCGGTCCATACCCACCGTGCGAACATCATAACCCAGACTTTTAAAACAACGCCACGCACTGGGATAGGTAGGATTCTCCATGGCCACGGCTCTGTCCCTGCGTCCCAGTATCACAGAAAGCAGCATCAGCAGATAATCATTCCCGGCTCCGACGACGATCTGCTCCGGAGTACAGTCCACACCCCTGGCATGACGTAGATAATCCGCCAGCGCTTCACGGAGTCCCCACTCTCCCGCCGGCTCTCCCTGGCGAAACATGCGCCGCTCCGTATCCAACAGCGCCTCTTTCATCAGACGATTCCAGGTACTGAACGGAAAACCATCCTCCTCTATACCGCTCAGAGCAAAGTCATAGCGATACGTTTCTTTTTCCGGCCGTCTGATCCGGGACCTGGCTTTCTCCATGGGAAGATCATAAAGGGCCTCGATTTCACAGATATAATATCCTTTACAGGGAACGGAATGAATATAGCCCTCTGACAAAAGCTGACTGTAAGCCAGATCCACTGTACTGCGGCTGACCTGCAGATAGAGGGCCAGCGCCCGGGAGGAGGGCAGCTTCTCTCCGGCCCGCATACGCCCGTCTTTGATTTCCCTGCAGATATAACGGTAAATCTGTTCGTACAGAGGCATCTTCCTGTGAACGTCCAACGGTATAGTCAGTTCATTCATATGATTATCCCTTTATTTTGGCAGTCTAAAGGAACTTTTCAGAGAAACAATCCGGTTAAATACCGGTTTACCGGGCCGGGAATCTTTACAGTCCACACAGAAATAGCCGTTTCTCACAAACTGGAAGCTCTCGTAAGCTTCCGCCTTCGCCAGCGCCGGCTCTATGCGGGCCTTCTGCACCTTGAGAGAATCCGGATTGATGTTAATTGATCCGTCGTCATTGTAGACTCCCTTCTCCTCGTCAATCAGGTTTTCATAAAGGCGAACCTCAGCCTCCACAGACTCGCCGGCGCTGACCCAGTGGATGGTCCCCTTCACTTTCCGGCCCGTAAAACCTGTCCCGCACTTTGTCTCGGGATCATACGTACAATGCACCACGGTCACATTCCCTGCTTCATCTTTTTCAAAATCCACGCAGCGGACAAAGTAGGCATTCATCAGCCGCACCTCATTACCCGGATACAGGCGTTTATATTTCTTCGGCGGAATTTCCATGAAATCCTCCCGCTCAATATACAGCTCCCGGCCGAAGGGTACCTGCCGTTTGCCCAGGGCCTCGTTCTCCAGATTATTGTCCGCTTCCAGATATTCGATCTGATCCTCCGGATAATTATCGATAACCAGGCGAATCGGGTCCAGCACCGCCATCATGCGGGGACGTTTCAGCTTCAGATCCTCGCGGATACAGTACTCCAGCATGGCATAATCCACGGAACTGTTGGCTTTGGCCACACCGCACAGATCCACAAACATGCGGATGGATTCCGGCGTGAAGCCCCTGCGGCGCAGCGCCGCGATAGATACCAGACGGGGATCATCCCAGCCGTCCACGGTACCATCCTCCACCAGCTTTTTGATGTAGCGTTTACCCGTCACCACATTGGTCAGATACAGCTTGGCAAACTCAATCTGTTTCGGCGGATGGGGATATTCCAATTCCCGCACCACCCAGTCATAGAGAGGCCTGTGATCCTCAAACTCCAGGGTGCAGATAGAATGAGTCACACCCTCAATGGCATCCTCAATCGGATGGGCAAAATCATACATCGGATAGATGCACCAGGTATCCCCCGTCCTGTGATGAGTCATCCGGGCCACACGGTAAATCACCGGGTCACGCATATTGATATTGGGCGAAGCCATATCGATTCTGGCTCTTAAGACCTTCTCTCCGTCTGTGTATCGGCCCTCCCGCATCTCCTCAAAGAGACGCAGATTTTCCTCCACGCTGCGGTTCCTGTAAGGACTGTCCTTGCCGGGTTCCGTGAGGGTTCCCCGGTAAGCCCGGATCTCCTCGGCGGACAGATCACAGACAAAGGCTTTACCTTTCTTAATCAATTTCACAGCCGCCTCATACATCTGCGGAAAATAGTCGGAGGCAAAATACAGCCGGTCCTCCCAGTCCGCTCCCAGCCACGAAACATCCTCTTTGATGGACTCTACGAATTCGTCCTTCTCCTTGGTGGGGTTTGTGTCGTCAAAACGCAGATTAAAATGACCGCGATATTTCCGGGCAAGCCCGTAGTTTAATAATATGGACTTGGCATGTCCGATGTGCAGATAACCGTTGGGCTCCGGCGGAAACCGGGTGCACACCGCCTCGCAGGCGCCCTCCGCCAGATCCTGGTCAATGATCTGTTCTATAAAATTTCTGGAAACCACTTCATTCTCCATACCTTTCCTCCTCAAAACATTCCTGTACTGTCCGCATGGTATTCAGACAAACTGCGCTGCTTCTTTTTCCGTCTGAATGCGCCATTCTGCCAGATCTCGTGCAGACCGCACGCTAAAACTAAAATATGAAACATAATAGCACAAATATCTGCAAAATCAAAGGATATTTTCCGCCAGCCCTGTCAATATTCCGGCGCCCACGCCCAGCAGATATAAAATAACCGTGATGCGCAGATTTTCAGCGGGATGACGGCCATTTTCCTTATAAAGAACCAGGAGCCCCACGCCGGCCCCCACCAGCAGGCCGGCCATCATAGCGCCGAAGCTCATACCGCCCTCCAGATACAGGGTCGTCAGCACCACGGAAGCCGCACAATTGGGAATCAGGCCGATCAGACCGGCCAGAAACTCCCCCGCCACCGGACGGTTTAGGATCAGGGCGGCAAGCTGTCCCTCCCCGCAAAGGGCGATCACACCGTTTAAAACCAGCGTAACGGCAAAGACAAACGCGGCAATGGACACCGTATGGCGCAAGGCGGACCGCACCAGACGGGGATCGCACTCACAGTGGCAATGATCCTGATGACAGACAGCATGAATATTCATTTTCACCGGTTCCCGATGGATCAGACTGTCTACGAGAAATCCGCCGGCTATACCGATCACAACTTTCAGAAAAAGGGTCTTCGCAATTAAAGAGACCGGCGCCGCCGAGGCCAGAAAAATCGGCAGCATTTCATCGGAAGTGGACAGGTAGACTGCTACCAGAGTCCCCACCGTGATCACCCGGCCCGCATACAAATTAGAAGCTGCCGCCGAGAAACCACATTGAGGCACCGCGCCCAGAAGGCCGCCGAAAAAAGGGCCCCATTTTCCGGATCGGCGAATCATATTTTTACTCTTTTCACCCATTTTATGTTCCATATACTCCATTGCAAGATAAGTCAGGAACAAAAACGGCAGCAGTTTCACACAATCCAGCGCCGCATCCAAAAGAATATCCGTCAACCGATTTCCCTCCTTTTTCTACCATGCCGTCATACCACAAAAAACCGCCCAAATCCATGGACGGTTTTCTTCTGCTCAACCTCAAATCTTCCGACAGATTCATAAAAATCTAAGAGCTGCCTAGCGGATTTGAACCGCCGACCTCCGCCTTACCAAGGCGACGCTCTACCAGCTGAGCCAAGGCAGCATGTGTACGGAATTCCTTTGACTGAGTCCCGTAGTGCTTTTCACTACGTTTAGAAATTCTATCAAAGCTGCCAGGTTTTGTCAAGAAAAAATATCATTTTCTTTCATTTTCTTTTTCCGGCAGTGCATGGCGCACTTTTATACGGATACGCTGCAGGGCATTATCTATAGATTTGGCCGGACGGCCCAGCTCGTCGGCAATCTCCAGATAGCCTTTTCCCTGCCAGTACAACTCCATAACCCGTTTCTCAAAACTGCTGAGCTGGGAAGTGATCTTCTCCTTTATTGCAGAAATATTCTCCCGCCCGATCACAATATTTTCGGGATTTTCTTCCATACTCTGCAGGCTCTCATGCATACTGTCGTCGTTCAGAGAAATATACTCGTTGAGGGGAATATTCTTCTGGCGGTTCGACCGCTCGATGGCCTGATAGAGCTGCCGATCAATACAGAGGCCCGCGAAGGTAACAAAAGCCGCGTCCCGGCCCGGACGATAATCCCGCACCGCTTTAAAAAGGCCCAGCATCCCTTCCTGCACCAGATCGTCCCTGTCCCCGCCCACAAGATACAGAACCCTGGTTTTTTTGAGTACAAGGCTTTTGTATTTGCCCAATATATAGTCCATGATTTCCCCGCCGTCCTCACTGTCCAGCTGAGAGAGCAATTCTTCATCCGAGCAGGTTTCCAGTCTTTCTCTCATCCGTTTTCTCTCTGCCTCACAATTTCAAAGGCCAGTACGCCGGCCGCCACAGAAGCATTCAGTGAATCGATATCCCCATGCATGGGGATCGCCACAGTAAAGTCACATTTCTCTTTCACCAGGCGGCTGACTCCGCCGCCCTCGCTGCCGATCACCAGCCCGATAGGCCCCCGCAGATCCTGCCTGTACACCGTCGTCCCGTCCATGTCGGCGCAGGCAAACCACAGCCCCTCTTTTTTCAGCTCCTCCATAGCGGCGGCCAGATTGGTAACACGGGCCACGGGCGTATAATGTACGGCTCCGGCCGATGCGCGGGCCACGGCGGCCGTAAGCCCCACCGCCCGGTGCCTGGGTATGATCACGCCATGGGCGCCTGCCAGATTGGCGGTACGAATGATGGCTCCCAGATTGTGGGGGTCCTCGATCCCGTCCAGCAGCAGGATAAAGGGAGCCTCCCCTTTACTTTTCGCCCTCTCCAGAATTTCTTCTACAGATACGTAGCCGCAGGCGGCCGCGACGGCGATCACGCCCTGATGCCTGCCGGTCTCCGAGAGCTGATCGAGCCGCTCCCGGTTCACAAAATTTATATTGGTCTCCTGTTTTTTTGCCTCCCGCAGGATTGTCTGCAGAGGACCTTCCCTGCTCTCCTTCAACAGATACAGTTTGTCTATTGTCCGACCGGAACGATAAGCCTCCAAAACGGCATTTCTTCCCTCTATCTGATTCTCGGACATGATCTGTCTGCTCTTTTCCATAACTGATTTGCCTTTCTTTTGAAACGGGCGCGCGCCTCTGTATCCTGTCGCTGCATGTGACCCGGCCAAATACGGTTGCTTTACGCCCGGTCTTTATGCTCGCCCGGATACCCCAAAAACGTCATTCCCGCATGAAGTAATTCCATGATCCTGTCTGTCCGCCCCTGTAAATATAAAAATCCAAATACGGCCTCCAGTCCTGTCGCCCGGCGGTAATCCCCTACGGTAGCGTTTTTTGCCTTTGTGTAGGAGTGGGCGTTGCGCCCCCTTCTGTACACCGCCAGCTCTTCCTCCGTGAAAAGCTCCGTCAGCTGCCCGGCCATTGCAGACTGAGCGGCCGCCTTTGACAGATTGCTTGCCCTGCGGTTCAGCTTATTTACGGGAGCGTTGCCCTCCGCCACCACCGTCGTGCGGATCAGCAGCTCATATACAGCGTCTCCCAGATAGGCCAGGGTCAGAGGAGAATACTGTTTTACCTCCCTTATTCCCCCCGTCTGGCCCTTCCGGATGGCTGCCAGCCCTTCTCTCAGATCCGTTTCCACTGTACTCCCTCTCTTGTATCCTTCAGCGTTATGCCCATGGTCAGCAGACGATCGCGGATCTCATCGGCTTTGCCAAAGTCCTTTGCCTTTCTGGCCGCCTGGCGTTCTTCAATCAAAGCCTCTATCTCCACATCCAGACTTTCTGCTTTTCGCTCCACGATCAGCCCCAGGATATCGCAAAGCCGGACGATCTCTTTTTTCAGGATCTCCAGAAACTCCCGGGAACTGTTTTCATCGGCATGAGTGTTGGCAAATTTCACCAGCTCAAAGACGGCCGCGATGGCGTCCGCCGTGTTCAGATCGTCGTCCATGGATTTCTCAAATTCCCCGCGGAATCCGGCCATCTCTCCGACGAGCTGCTTTTCCTCCCCGGTGAGCTCTCCCTTCCCGTTTTCCAACAGATGGTTCAGTGTCTCCACAGCCGTGCAGATCCTGTCCAGGGCGTTTTGGGAAGACGCCATGATCTCCTCACTGAAATTTAACGGACTTCTGTAATGAGCCGACAGCATAAAGAAGCGAAGCACCTGCAAGTCATATTTTTCCCCGATCTCCCGCACCGTGAAGAAATTCCCCAGGGATTTGGACATCTTGCGGTTATCTATATTGAGGAACGCATTGTGCAGCCAATAACGGGCAAAGGGTTTCCCGTTGCAGCATTCGCTCTGGGCAATTTCATTTTCATGATGAGGAAAAATCAGGTCTTCGCCCCCCGCATGGATATCAATCTCGTCTCCGAGATATTTTTTCGACATTTCTGAACACTCGATATGCCAGCCGGGACGGCCTTCACTCCAGGGGGAGGGCCAGGCCGGCTCTCCCTCCTTCTTCGGTTTCCACAGCACGAAATCCAGCGGATCTTCCTTCTGATCTTCGCCGGTCACTAAGAGCGAACGCCCGCCGGAACGCAGGTCATCCAGATTCTTGTGGGATAATTTCCCATATTCCTTAAACTGCCGCGTGCGGAAATACACCGTACCGTCCACATTGTAGGCATACCCCTTCTCCATCAGCGTCTCGATCATACGGATCATACCCCCGATCTCCTGCGTGGCCAGGGGATGGGTGGTGGCAGGGCGGACATTCATGCCTTCCATATCCTTTTTACATTCCCGGATGTATCTTTTGGAAATTTCTTCAGAGCCTACCCCCTCCTCGATGGCTTTGGCAATGATTTTATCATCTACATCGGTGAAATTGGATACATAATTCACCTCGTAACCTTTGTACTCCATATATCTGCGGGCCGTATCAAATACGATCATCGGCCTGGCATTGCCGATGTGGATAAAATTGTAGACGGTGGGACCGCAGACATACATCCGTACCCGGCCCTCCTCCAGCGGTATAAATTCCTCTTTTTTCTTCGTCAGTGTGTTATAAAATCTCATGTTTTTCTTCCTTTCTATTCATTTCCCTCTTCCAGGGATTCCGGTATTTTTTTCTTTCTCTCCAGTTGCCGCAGCATTTTCTCCAGCTCTATGATTTTATTGCACAGCGCCGAATTCTCGGACTGCAGATGCCGGATATCATCCCATACCGGATCGGGCATCTGATGATCCATGGTCTTTCTCGGTACACGGATATCGTTCTGCTTCACCACATGGCCGGGCACGCCCACCACCGTGCTGTTGGGCGGTACTTCCCGGATCACCACGGAGCCGGCGCCGATCTTGGCATTCTCTCCCACCGTAAAGGAGCCGATCAGCTTGGCGCCTGCGCTGATCATGACATTATCGCAGATAGTGGGATGACGTTTACCGGTTTCCTTGCCGTTACCGCCCAGCGTCACGCCCTGGTACAAAGTCACGTTATCACCGATCACCGTAGTCTCCCCGATGATCACACCGCTGCCGTGGTCAATAAATAACCCCTTGCCGATGACTGCGCCGGGATGGATTTCTATCCCCGTCTTTCTCGCCGCCCGCTGGGATATCCACCGGGCCAGAAAATAATGCCCCTTCTCATACAGCCTGTGGGCCCTGCGGTATTTCAACATAACCCGGAAGCTGGGGTACAAAAGCACCTCCATCGGGGACTTGATCGCGGGGTCCCTTTCCCGGATCACCGCAAACTCCTCCTTCAGATGTTTAAAAAATCCCATCTCTATTCCTTTCTTTATGAACAAATTTCAAACACTAGTGTCTTGTCTCGTTCACTTTCAGCAAAATGAATGATACAAGACACTATACCAAAAAAACTCCGTCTCCTGTTCAGAGACGAAGTTATCCGCGGTTCCACTCTGTTAAAGGGAATTTCTCTTCCCTTCACTCAGAACACGTAACGTATGTCAGACGAATGGGGCTATTGCCTGAATGCTTTCACCCCATCAGCTCCCGGAGGCACTTTCATCGTTTCCCGCGCTGCTGCTTCCAGCCTTTGACAGCATTCTCTGTCGCCGTACCACCGATTACTCTTTCCGTTCCCTGCTTTTGCTCTGCTATTTTGTTATCCTGCCAGGCCGTGGTTACAGCCCCGCAAGGTAGTTATAGTGTATGCAAAATGGCGGGATTTGTCAAGAATCCCGCCAAAGGTATTTTTATTTGATTTTATTTGCTCTCTTATCTTATGGCTTCCTTCATCTTTTTCACGTAGGCCCCCACATATTCCGGCGCGTCCTTTCCGTATTCTTCCAGAATCCGGATAATGGCCGAACCTACGATCACGCCGTCTGCTACCCGGGCCATCTCCCTGGCCTGTTCCGGTGTGGATATGCCGAAGCCCACCGCAAAGGGGATATCCGTATTCTGCCGCACCAGCCGGGCCATGGCCGCGATGTCCGTCCGGATCTCACTGCGCACTCCGGTGACGCCCAGGCTGGACACCACATAGAGGAATCCTTCCGCCTCCCGGGCAATCATACTGATCCGGTTCTCGGAGGTCGGCGCAATGAATGAAACCAGATCTACACCGTATTTACTGCAGAGGGGCTGAAATTCCTCTTTTTCTTCAAAGGGGATATCCGGCAAAATCAGTCCGTCAATCCCGATATCCTGACAGGTCCAGATAAACCGTTCCGCCCCATAAGAGAACACCACATTCGCGTACGTCATAAAGACCAGGGGAATTTCCACTTTCCGGCGCAGCCGCCGCACCATCGCAAAGATTTCATCCGTGGTGACTCCACCGTTTAAAGTGAGAGCCCGGAGGTTTGCTGCCTGGATCACAGGGCCTTCCGCCGTGGGGTCCGAAAAAGGAATACCCAGCTCTATAAGGTCGGCCCCGTTCTCCACAGCCGCCAGCACAACATCCTCGGTAGTCTCCAGATCCGGATCGCCGCAGGTAATAAACGGTATGAACGCCTTTCCGTGACGGAAGGCGGATGCTATTTTACTCATGAATATCCTCCCCTCGATAACGGGCGATAGCGGCGCAGTCTTTGTCCCCCCGCCCGGATATGGTAATCACAATGACCTGTTCCGGCTTCATTGTCGGCGCCAGTTTCATGGCATGGAAAACGGCATGGGCCGACTCGATAGCCGGAATGATGCCCTCCGTCCGCGACAGATACTCAAAAGCACACACTGCCTCCTCATCCGTCACCGGCACGTATTCCGCCCGTCCGATATCGTGAAGCCATGCATGTTCCGGGCCCACTCCGGGATAATCCAGTCCCGCCGAAATGGAATAAACCGGCGCGATCTGGCCGTACTGATCCTGGCAGAAATAGGATTTCATCCCGTGAAAAATGCCCGGCCTTCCTGTATTGACAGTGGCCGCCGTTTCGAAGGTATCTATGCCCCGGCCCGCGGCCTCGCATCCAATGAGCCTGACGTCTTTATCCTCGATAAAATGATAAAAACTGCCGATGGAATTGGAGCCGCCGCCCACACAGGCAAGCACCGCGTCGGGCAGCTTTCCTTCTTTTTCCATCAACTGCTCTTTAATTTCCCGGGAAATCACCGCCTGAAAATCCCGCACGATCGTGGGGAAAGGATGGGGCCCCATGACAGAGCCGAGACAGTAGTGGGTATCCGAGATCCGGCTGGTCCACTCCCGCATGGCCTCGGAAACGGCATCCTTAAGAGTAGCCGTGCCTGTCTTCACGGGAACCACTGCGGCTCCCAAAAGGCGCATCCGATAGACATTGAGGGCCTGACGGACCGTGTCCTCCTCTCCCATAAACACCACGCATTCCATATCCATAAGCGCCGCCGCCGTGGCCGTGGCGACGCCATGCTGACCGGCTCCCGTCTCGGCGATCAAGCGGGTCTTGCCCATCTTCTTCGCCAACAGAGCCTGGCCCAGCACATTGTTAATTTTGTGAGAACCGGTATGATTCAGGTCCTCCCGTTTGAGATAAATCCTCGCGCCGCCCAGGTCTTTCGTCATTTTTTCCGCGAAATACAGCCGGGACGGCCTGCCCGCATATGCGCAAAACAGTTCGTTCAGTTCTCTGTTAAATTCCGGATCATTTTTGTAATGGTCATAGGCTGTCTCCAACTCTATGACCGCATTCATCAGCGTCTCCGGAATATACTGGCCGCCGTGAATACCGAAACGTCCCTTTGCATTTGTCATTTTCTCATTCCCCTTTCTGCATCTCTGACGGTATGTACGAACATGGACATTTTCGCCGCATCCTTCCTCCCGTCTGTCTCGATTCCCGAGCTGACATCCACCCCGTAAGGCTTTAATCTTCTCACCGCCTCCGCCGCGTTTCTGGCGCAGAGCCCGCCCGCCAGAAAAAACGGGCGTTTCATCCCTTTTATGAGACGCCAGTCAAACGTCGTGCCAGCGCCGCCTTTGCCGGAGTCCAGCAAAATATAATCCGCCGGGCTTTCTTCCGCCGCCGCCAGATCCGCCGCAGTATGCACGGGAAACGCCTGAATCAGCGGCCTGTCTGTCAATTGCCTCATCTGCTGTATGTAAGCGGTATCTTCATTTCCATGAAGCTGGGCCAGATCAATGATACCCCCGTCCAAAAGGCCGGCAACGGTCTCGGGGGACTCGTTTACAAACACTCCCACCGCCCGTATTCCCGGGTTCAGCCGTCTTTTCAGTTCCCCGGCTTTCGCAGGGGCCACATACCGGCGACTTTTTTTCGCAAATACAAAACCGATATATTCCGGCATCAGGCCATTAGCCGCCTCAATATCACAGAACTCCGTCATACCGCACAATTTTATTTTCGTCATACCGTCCCCCGCAGCATATCCAGCATGGCTTTTTTGTCCGGCGCGCGCATCAGGGTTTCCCCGATTAATACGGCGTCCGCGCCCGTTTCCCTGAGCCTGCCGACATCTCCCGCGTCCCTGACGCCGCTCTCCGACACGAACAGGACCTCCCGTGGAATCAGATCCCGCAGTCTGACGCTCAACGCAGTGTCCACGGTAAAATCTTTTAGATTCCGATTATTCACACCGATAACGCGGGCTCCGGCCTCCAGGGCCATTCCCGCCTCGTCTTCATCGTGAACTTCCACCAGAGCGGACAGACCCAATTCATCACAGATCTCCCGATATTCTTTAAGCTGCTCCCCGGTCAGAAGGGAACAGATCAAAAGGACGGCAGAAGCGCCCAGCAATTTCGCCTGATACAGCATATAATCATCCACGACAAAATCCTTGCGCAGACAGGGAAGCCGGACATTTCCCGCAATTTCTTCCAGATAACGATCGCTGCCCAGGAACCATTTCGGCTCTGTCAGCACCGAAATCGCGGAGGCCCCAGCCCGCTCGTATTCCCGGGCGATCTGCAGATACGGAAATTCCTCCGCGATCACGCCTTTGGACGGCGAAGCCTTCTTGCATTCACAGATAAAAGACATTCCCGGCTCCGCCAGGGCCTTTTCAAAAGTACATGCACCTTTGGGCAGCGCCAGGGCCTGCCGGCGTATTTCCGCCTGAGACACCGTTTTTCTCGCCAGCCGGACACGTTCTCTGGCATAATCGGCCAGTCGATCCAATATGGTCGCGGTTTTTTTCCTCTGCCGCAGCTCCGGTTTCACCATGACGGCTCCCGCCTGCGGATCTTTCCGTACCGTCATACACGCTCCTCCGCCTGATTGCTGATCTCAATAAACTTCTGAAGGGTCTCCATGGCTTTCCCGGAATCAATCAATTCCGCCGCCTGCCGGATACCTTCCGCCATATCCGCGGCCTTCCCGGCAATACTCAGAGAAGCGCCCGCGTTCATCAGCACAGCGTCCCTCTTCGGCCCCTGCCGGCCTTTCAGGATACTCAGAGTAATCGCTGCATTCTCGGCAGGCGTGCCGCCAGCCATATCTTCCTTCGTACAGCGTTTCAAACCGAACTGCTCCGGCGTGATCACGCATTTTCTGTACCATCCGTCCTTAAACTCGCAAACCGTGGTGGGCGCGCTCATGGATATCTCATCCAGTCTGTCCTGGCCGTAAACCACCATGCCCCGCCTGACGCCCAGGCTGATCAGCACCTGGGCCAGAACCTCCACCAGATATTCGTCATACACCCCCAGAAGCTGCATGGCGGGGCTGCCCGGATTGGTCAGCGGCCCAAGGATATTGAATACGGTGCGCACCCCCAGTTCCCTGCGGATTGATCCCACATATTTCATGGATGTATGGTATTTCTGAGCGAAGAAAAAGCACATACCCACCTTATGCAAAAGCTCCACGCACTTTTCGGGACTCTGCAGGATATTCACGCCCAGGGCCTCCAGGCAATCCGCCGTACCGCACTGAGAAGACGCCGCCCTGTTGCCGTGTTTGGCCACTTTGACGCCGCCTGCCGCCGCTACCAGAGCCGCGGTGGTGGAAATATTGAAGCTGCCGGCGTGATCCCCGCCGGTTCCCACGATCTCAAATACGTCCATCCCCGTCTCCACTTTCGTCGCATGATCCCGCATGGCGGCGGCGCATCCGGCGATCTCCACGATGGTCTCCGCCTTTGTGCTCTTGGTGGAAAGAGCCGCCAGAAAAGCCGCGTTCTGAGTGGCCGTAGTTTCCCCGCTCATAATCTCATTCATGACCGCATAGGCCTCGTCATAGGTGAGATCCTGTTTGTCTACAACTTTCATAATGGCTTCTTTAATCATAATCTTCTCCTTTTATACTGCAAATGTACATGGCATACTCCGTCCGTCATAAGGCTACGGATTCACAGACATATAAAATTTTTCAATATCGTCTTTCCCATCGGCGTCAGGATCGACTCCGGGTGGAACTGCAGGCCGAAAATCGGATATTCCCGGTGCTGTACGGCCATCACTTCTCCGTCGCCGGTATAAGCCGTCACCCGCAGAGTTTCCGGGATCGTGTCCGCCTTTGCGGCCAGAGAATGATACCGGGCCACCGGCATCTGTTCCGGACAGCCCGCAAAGATCGGGCAGTCTGCCGCCAGCCGGATTTCCGACTGTTTGCCGTGCATCAGTTTTCCGGCGTAGGTGATGTCGGCGCCAAAGGCCGCGCAGATCGCCTGATGTCCCAGGCACACGCCCAAAAGCGGGACTTCACGGCCCAGCTTTTTGGCCACGGCCATGGTCACACCCGCCTGCTCCGGCCGGCCGGGACCCGGAGACAGAATGACGCGGTCCGGCCTCAGGCTGCGGATTTGATCCACGGTCATCTCATCGTTACGGATCACA
Source organism: uncultured Lachnospiraceae bacterium (assembly GCA_949471785.1). Taxonomy (GTDB): domain Bacteria; phylum Bacillota; class Clostridia; order Lachnospirales; family Lachnospiraceae; genus UBA11957. Next base: position 28,999 of record CASWRE010000033.1, read on the forward strand.
CGAATCGCAGGGTCCCGCCCGTTTTGCCCGCCGTCGTCGGCGCCGCACACCAGCTCTCCGATCATCTGGTACAGATTATAGGAGAAACTGTCGTAATTATCGATCAGCAAAATCATAGCTCCGCCTCCTCTGCCTGCTTTAATGCATTCACTACGGCCTTCGCTTTATTGACGGATTCCTGATATTCCTTCTCCGGGACAGAATCGGCCACAATCCCGCCGCCGCTGCGCACAAACACACGTCCGTTCTTTTTATAAGCCGTACGTATGGCGATACAGGTATCCATATTTCCGGTAAAATCTATATATCCGATCGCCCCGCCGTATATGCCCCGCTTATTGCCCTCCAGCTCCCCGATAAGCTGGCAGGCACGGATCTTCGGAGCGCCGGACAGGGTGCCCGCCGGAAGCACCGCCTCCACGGCGTCCAGGGCATCCTTATCCTCCCGAATCTCCCCCCTCACCGTGGAACTGATATGCATGACGTGAGAATATCTCTCGATCGAATGAAGAGCTTCCACCCGCACAGTACCAAACCTGCTGATTTTTCCCAGATCGTTGCGTCCCAGATCCACCAGCATATTGTGCTCCGCCAGCTCCTTCTCGTCCGCCAGGAGTTCTTCCTCCAGAGCTTGATCTTCCGCCTCGTTCCGCCCCCTGGGCCGGGTGCCCGCCAGAGGGAAGGTATGAAGCACCCCGTCCTCCAGCTTCACCAGCGTCTCCGGCGACGCGCCGGCCACCTCCACATCCGTTCCTGAAAAATAGAACATGTACGGGGAAGGATTCGTGGTGCGCAGAATACGGTATGTGTTCAGCAGGCTGCCGGTAAAGGGAGCCGAAAGCCTGTTGGAGAGCACAATCTGAAAAATATCGCCCTCCCGGATATAATGACGGGCCTTCTCCACCATTCCGCAATAAGTTTCCTTATCAAACATGGGCGTGACCTCGCCCAGCAGACGCCCGCCTGGCTCTCTTTTCCGGTCTCCCGTCCGAAGCAGCGCGCACAGCTTTTTCAGCTCCCAAACAGCCTTCTCATAGTTAACCTCGGGCTCATCCAGCATCATATTGACAATGAGAATGATTTTCTGACGGAAATTATCAAAAGCGATCACTTTATCGAACAGCATCAGATCCACATCCTTAAACTGCTCCTCATCCTGCACCGGCCTCCGTACCGACGGTTCGCTGTAGCAGAGATAATCGTAGGAAAAATAGCCCACCAGCCCTCCGGCAAAAGGAGGAAGATAGGGAAAACGGGGACTTTTATATTCCGCCAGCAATTCTCGAAGATAATCCGAAGGATGATCCGTATGAAACCGTTTCTCTCCCGCCCGCATTTCACCGTCCCGACAGACAACTTCCAGCTTCGGATCAAAACCGAGAAACGTGTACCGTCCCCACTTCTCCCGCTCCGCCACCGACTCCAGCATATAGCAATGGTTCGAGACATTTTTCAGAATGCTGAGAGCCTCAATGGGCGTGCAGATATCCAATAAGATCTCACAGCTTACGGGTACGGCCCGATAATCTCCTCCCTCCGCAATTTTCCTGACCTCCTCAAGTTCCGGTAAAACTTTCATACACGACTCCTCCTGTTCCTGAACTGCCGCCGGGGCAAAAAAAGGCCCCTCCAACAATTTCTGTCAGAGGGACCTCTCCATTCCGCATCGGACATTAAAAAATCCCTGACAGAAAACACTATTTCTGTCAAGGACGAATAAACACTCTTATCCGCGGTGCCACCTTGATTCACGGCCACGACAGCCGCGCGCTTAGCAGAGTACCAACATACTCCCAGCAACTTACGTATGCTATACGTCGCAGAATACTCGGCACATATCCGTACCTTTGACTGCGCCCTCAACGGTCCATTTGATAATCTGTATTTCACCCGATTCTCAGCATCGCGGGCTCTCTGTAGAAGCATAATTACCGTTATCTCCGTCTCAACGGTTTGATCTATTCAGTTGAAAATAGCGAGAGGGGGACTTGAACCCTCGACACCACGGGTATGAACCGTGTGCTCTAGCCAGCTGAGCTATCTCGCCTCGACTTAAGCAAGTATACACGGTTCACCAGAAATTGTCAATATATTTTTAATAATTTATTTTTTTGTGCCAATTAGACCCACAACCGTTCGGCTTCCTCCTATCCGAACCGCGCGCTTCGCTATTTTCTGTCGAAATACGGAGATTTCTTCGATACCGACACGGGGATGCCTATGACCGCCCGCACGTCTTCGCCCAGCAGCTTCATTTCCCGGGCTGCCCGTCCCACGGAAAACATCACGCGGTTGTCCACCCGGCTGTCGGCGGCTATGCTGACGGCCGAACCGACGGCGATGCCCAGATCCAGCGGATTGAAGAAACAGACGCCGTCCTGCTCCCGGCATGCCTGACAGTCCTCAAAGTTGCAGTACTGACAACCGGCGCCCAATCTCTGTCTTTGATACTCCGTGCCGATCAGAACGACGGCCACGCTGGCCCGCAGATTGTCCGCATCCCGCTTAAAAAAGCCGTATCCCTTCTCTTCCGCCAGCCGTTCCATGGTCTGGGCCAGCTGTTCCAGCTCCTCTCCTGTCACCACCGCCGTATGCAGATAATCCGTACCCTTTGTCTTCGGCGCTGTCCTTGCCGCAGCCGCCATGCGGTGGGCCGTATCCACCGCCACCCAGTTTTCCAGTTCTTTTCCCTGTGTAATCATATCGCGTTCCTCCTTAACTAAACAGGCGCGTACAGCATCTCTGCCATACGCGCCAAAATATTACATCCGCTATTAATTGTTGATCAGCTTGTCCTCTCCGTTCCAGCTGTAAAGCTTACGAATCTCCTCGCCGATCTTCTCAGAGGGATGCTCAGAGGCAAGCTTCCTCATAGCCCGGAAATGCACCTGGGAACCGGCATTGGACATATCCAGCAGGAAGTCTTTGGCAAAAGTACCGTCCTGAATATCGGACAGGATCTTTTTCATAGCCTTCTTGGTCTCCTCGGTGATGATCTTCGGTCCGGTGATGTAATCGCCATACTCGGCGGTGTTAGAGATGGAGTATCTCATACCCGCGAAACCGGACTGATAAATCAGGTCCACGATCAGCTTCATCTCATGGATACACTCAAAATAAGCGTTTCTCGGATCGTAACCAGCCTCCGTCAGCGTCTCAAAACCAGCCTGCATCAGGGCGCACACACCGCCGCAAAGTACGGCCTGCTCTCCGAAGAGGTCGGTCTCGGTCTCGGTGCGGAAGGTGGTCTCCAGCACGCCGGCCCTGGCGCCGCCGATACCCAGAGCATAGGCCAAAGCGATATCCTGAGCCTTGCCTGTGGCATCCTGCTCCACGGCAATCAGGCACGGAACGCCCTTGCCGGCCTGATACTCGCTGCGAACCGTATGTCCCGGTCCCTTCGGAGCAATCATGGTCACGTCCACAAATTTCGGCGGCTTGATACAACCGAAGTGAATATTAAAGCCATGGGCGAACATCAGCATATTGCCCTCCTCCAGATTGGGCTCGATGCTCTCTTTGTACAGCTGGGCCTGTTTCTCATCATTGATCAGAATCATGATGATATCCGCTTTTCTGGCAGCCTCCGCCGCCGTATATACCTGAAAACCCTGAGCCTCCGCTTTCGCCCAGGAACGGGAGCCCTCATAAAGACCGATGATCACATGGCAGCCGGATTCTTTCAAATTCAGCGCATGGGCATGGCCCTGGCTGCCGTATCCGATGACGGCGATCGTCTTGTTTTCCAGTAAACTGAGGTTACAATCTTCCTGATAAAAAATCTTTGCTTCTGACATTCTTTATTCCTCCTTAATTTTAAAAGTTTTTCACATTATCCACGCCCCTGGACATACCGGCCACACCCGTACGGGCCAGTTCCATAATTTCATAGCCCTTGAGAAGATTCAAAAACGCTGACAGCTTGCTGACGGTTCCGACCACCTCCAGGGTCATCGACTCCGGACCCACGTCCACGGTCTTTGCCTTAAAAATCTCCGCAATTGCCAGAATATTCTGCCTGTCCCTCTCATTGGCGGCAAGCTTGACCATCATCAGCTCATGGGTCACGCTGTCCTCCGGCGGAAGCTCTCTGATATCCCGGACATCCACCAGCTTCGCCAGCTGCTTGCGGATCTGCTCCAGAACACTGTCGTCACCGCTGCAGACAATCGTCATTCTAGTAAAAGCAGGATCAACCGTCACTCCGGCGGTAATACTGTCAATATTATACCCCCTTCTGGAAAACAAGCCGGCTATCCGGCTCAGAACCCCGGGCGTATTATCCATTAATAAAGAATAAACCCTTTGCTTCATATGAATTCCTTCCCTTCTCTAAAATGACTCCAATCCGTATTCTATCAATATGCGCATATTTTGTCAATTCGCTTTTACGCATTTTACGAATTATCCAGGGCAAGCTCAAAGTCGTACCATTAAAATCATACATCCTTCTCCTGCTGATGTATTCCTCTTCGAATTTCAACAAAAAATTTGCAAAACCACACTAGTTCCCTCATACATTTCAATATAACCGCACATCAGCGGGTTACGTATATCATTTAATCCGAGAGCATAGTTGATTTCTTCAGCAGTTGCTAACATAACCTTTGCATTGTTCTGTACGGGAATATAAATATTATTTGTGTTGCAGACCACTTTAGCAGTTACATAGTTCATTCCAACACGAAGTGTGTTCCCTTCAGCACTGACATCACCAAAATCACTTGATATAAAATTTGTCAAAAAACTGGCGGCATCAGTGATATGCGCTATATCCTCAATTACACCATAAGAAAACGAATTGTTGACGTGCTGCACTTTCACAATATCAAATGGGTTCAAGATAAGTTCGGGAGCTGTCCAAAAAGTAAAATCATCAATGGTTGTTGGTTTCTTTTCTGTCGCTAATACACGACCTATAATATTATTAGCCATAATCTCTATCCTCCTCAAAATAGATGCAGGAACATCTCTGTACTTATGTATCTGCTTTTAACATAGGACTCAGTTAAAAATACTGGATATAAGTGGTTTGCCCATCGGCGATCTGTTCCATAACAAGTGGGATTTCGTTCATTAATGATGTTTGCCGAAATTAAATCTATCACATCACTATCAATACCATTATCAATTTCTTTATCCATCATTATTTTTTCTACTTTTACGACACCATCGAATGGCGTCTGTGTTCTTTTTTTATCCCGTAAGCGGATATACCATACCCCAAATGGAACATCGCCTAAATATTCTATGTTTTCATACCTTGCAACAGGCGTTCTATGGAAAACTGGTAAGTCTGCAATATAATTTGAATTTGGTTTTCCAGTATGGTCAAGGCAGCTTTCTGGATTAAAAGATTTTGAAACACCAACAACCCAACTGTAATTATGTTTGATTTTTTGCAGAGTTCGCAAGTCCTCCCGTCCAGTTTTCATAATTTCATATTCAAGAGAACCATCTTTCAGCAAATAGGCATCCTGCCCTAACCGTTCGTCCTTAACAAGTTCAGCCACCATCCGTTTTTCTGCTTCAATCATATAATCTTGAATTTTTGCAACTGCCAGATTATCAAGTTTAGCATCTAACGCTCCAGCCTTAGAGGTTGAATATGGTAAAATTGCAGAAAAATGAAGATTTAATCGCTTTAGCTCGTCGCTTTGATTAAGTTTTACGACTTTTGAAGCGAAGTAAGCTGCATCGTCCCACCCGTCTGCATTTGCTTTGTCGGGAAGCGCCAATACTAATTCACGATAAAATCGTTCTTTCTGCATGCGCTTATTATCACGCTTACAGCATCCAATACCAATTTGTCCAGCTACAACAGGAAAAACCTGCTTGTTATATGCAATATCATCAACCTTAAAAACGTGACGGGATCCATCAAGGAAATATTTAAAAAGCGAAGGTTCCCCAACCTCTTGAAGCTGGTCTGCCAACTGTTTTAAATTTATGGAATTTTTCGGAGAACCAGTTTCCCCAGAATCTTTCCACTTTATTATTTTATTAGGGTCATCATCATAATCTATGGAAGGCAGACCGATAGAGTCATAGCTATACTTATATGTGTGATAGCTTTTTCCCCTTGTTTCTTTATTCAATAATTTCCATTATTTTAGCCATATGAAACTCCTTTTTTTCGCCATTCATTTACCGAGGAAATCCAGTGCTCGGTTAGATCATTATCGGTAACAGCCGCCATAAACGGCTTGGCGAGGAAATTGTTTATCTTTCTCAAAACAATTCCATAATCCTCTGTATCCGTATCAATTTTTCGGCAAAATGCGTTCCACTTCTTCTGCATGGCTTCGTCATTTACAAACCCTATTACCTGTTCAAACTGTCCAACCGTAAAGACATGTCCACGATTTTCAAAGGTCTTTTTTAAAGCCTTTGTAAGTGTAGCGCCGTCGAAATCAAATCTATTTGCAAGGTAGTAGATGTCATAGTAGTCCTTCATTCTACTGGAGAACTCCATTAAGCTGAGTATTGCGTCTATCTTTTCTGCAATTGTTGTTTCAAGTGAATAAGTGTTCACTGTGGGAGCAAGAAAATTATCAAGCTGCGTGGGGATTTTTCGTTTTTCTTGTTTTGGCACAATGACATCGCCAACACCAAAATCAATACTGAATGGTGTTCTGGTATTTTTAATTCTCGCCACAATGGAAACCCCGATACCAGCATACTTTTTTGCAACAGCAATCGGTGCAATTTCTTTGATTTCAAAGCCAATAAAATCATTTCCTGTAGATGTTCCGATGATTTCTTCTAATACAGGTTTCAATTCTTCGGGCGTATTTGGTACTTTCCGAAGAAGGAAATCAACATCCACTGTGACACGGCTGTCAAAATTGGTAACAGAATAAATAAACAGACCGCCTTTGAGAATGAGATTATCAGCGTATTTGGATTTCTCTAAACGACGTAAGAACTCCTCCTGGCAGAAGAGCTGCAGACAGAGCTGATAAGTTCTGCCGCTTTCAGCGGCTTTGTTTTTCAATCTTGCAAGCACAGACGCAGCTATATCAGCCATTCAAAAGCACCTCCATTATATTCATAACTTTTGTATAAAGTTTCATTTCTTTTGCATACATGGAAAGATTTACCAGGTTTTTGTTATTATCAATGGCATAGGCATTGACCGCTTTATTGAAAATTTCATTGTCCAATTTTGTGCGATATTTGAAACAATCACAGAGCGTCCGCTCACGGTCATAAACTGCCAGAGAAATGCCATTAAAATTATCGATTGTCTTACCCACATTCAAAAAATTCTTTTGGATAAAGTATGGTTTCAAGGGTATTTCCTGCACCCGTTTTACTGTTCTTGAGGCTGTCCGCGGTACTGCAACCGACCATTTACGAGGACAAAAATCGCTATACCCATAATGAAATAGAGCAGATTCTACGCAGATGATTCCTCTTGGAAGCATTTCTTTTAATATTTGTTCATCTGTCACGAGGGCATTTTGAGGAAGCTGATAAAAGCCACGGCGGATTCTCTCTATAACGCCTTCTTTACAGAGTGCGGCTACTTCATAATTTTTAATTCCGTTTAAAACAAAGTCCGATGTTTTTGCTATGCCGCCTTTATTTAAAATTACTTTTCTTGCAAGTTCCCTTTTATTCAAATAAACACCAACTTTCTGCACGCAAAACGCTTTGATTGTATGCTTTTATTATATAGAAATGTAAAACAAATTTCAATAGTTTTAGGCAGGCATTTTACAAAAGTTGCGTGCTGTTTGTAATGCCATATTTTATAAAAATCAGAGGATAAGACATTTCATCCCTATCCTCTGATTTTAATTCTTTATATGTAAATAATTTCCTTGTTCACAATTTCCCTAACATTAGCCCTTATATTATTAAGCTTTCCTAAAATCCAAACTTAGGAGAAATCCAAACTTTTCTGAAAATGGCTTGATA
>CASWRE010000034.1 GCA_949471785.1 uncultured Lachnospiraceae bacterium
AACTATAAATTCCTTGATTTTTTAAGGAAAATCACTTGACAATATAGGGAGGAAACATATGTACTTTATTGGGGTTGATTTGGGTACTTCCGCGGTGAAGCTTCTCCTGATGGAAGAGTCCGGGAAGATTGCCGCGTCGGTTTCCCGGGAATATCCGCTGTACTTCCCCCATCCGGGCTGGTCGGAGCAGAAGCCCGAGGACTGGTGGGAGGCCGTGATGGACGGCCTGAAGGAACTGGTGTCCGGCGTGGACGCCTCTCAGGTGGCAGGTATCAGTTTTGGCGGTCAGATGCACGGGCTGGTGATCCTGGATGAGGACGACAAAGTGATCCGTCCGGCCATCCTCTGGAATGACGGCCGTACCCAGAAGGAAGTGGATTACCTGAACAATGAGATCGGCAAGGACAGGCTGTCCGCATACACGGCGAATATTGCCTTTGCCGGGTTTACCGCGCCGAAGCTTCTCTGGGTGAAAAAGAATGAGCCGGAGAATTTTGCCCGGATTAAAAAAATCATGCTGCCGAAGGATTATATTGCCTATAAGCTGTCCGGCTGCCATTGCTGTGATTACTCGGATGCTTCGGGGATGCTGCTGTTGGATGTGAAGAACCGCTGCTGGTCGAAGGAGATGCTGGAAATCTGCGATGTGACAGAGGAGCAGATGCCGAAGCTTTTCGAGAGCTATGAGGCGGTGGGAACGCTGAAACCGGAGCTGGCCGGGGAGCTTGGCATCCCGGCTTCCTGCAAGATCGTGGCCGGAGCCGGGGACAATGCCGCCGCCGCCGTGGGAACCGGTACGGTGGGCGACGGACGGTGCAATATTTCCCTGGGCACCAGCGGCACCATCTTTATTTCCAGCAGGGATTTCAGCGTGGACGAGCACAATGCCCTTCACGCGTTCGCCCATGCGGACGGTCATTATCATTTGATGGGCTGTATGCTGAGCGCGGCTTCCTGCAATAAATGGTGGATGGACGAGATCATCGGCACGAAGGAATACGCCGCGGAGCAGGCGAAGATCGGGAAGCTGGGAGACAACCATGTGTATTTTCTGCCCTATCTGATGGGCGAGCGCTCTCCCCACAATAATCCCGATGCCAGGGGAACATTCATCGGCATGACCATGGATACCACCAGGAGCGATATGACCCAGGCGGTGCTAGAGGGGGTTGCTTTTGCTATCAGGGACTCTCTGGAGGTCGCCAAAAAGCTGGGCATCCGGATCGAGCGGACGAAGATCTGCGGCGGCGGGGCCAAAAGCCCGCTGTGGAAGAAGATCATTGCCAACGTGCTGAATCTGAAAGTGGATGTGATTGAATCCGAGGAGGGTCCCGGCCTGGGCGGCGCCATGCTGGCGGCGGTGGCCTGCGGCGTGTACGCTTCTGTGGAAGAAGCGGCGGAGAAGATCGTCCGGGTGGTGGATACCATCGAGCCGGACACGGAGCTGGTGGAGAAGTATGAGGCCCGTTATCAGAAATTTGCCAGGATTTATCCCACAATGAAGGAACTGTTCAGCGAGATTCAGTAGGAGAGGCTGTACGCCGCATGGCGGATAAGTAAGATTGCGGGCGGCAACCCTGGCAGGTCCCGGGTTTCGCAAGCAGGAACATATAAAATAAAACAGGAGGACAATAATTATGAACAACATGCCCGAAATGAAAATCGGTATCGTGGCCGTGAGCCGCGACTGTTTTCCGGAATCCCTTTCCGTAAACAGGAGGAAGGCCTTGGTAAAAGCGTATGCGGATAAGTATGACGCGGCTGATATTTATGAATGTCCGGTCTGTATCGTGGAGAGCGAGATCCATATGGTACAGGCTCTGGAGGATATCAAGGCTGCAGGCTGCAATGCCCTGTGTGTGTACTTGGGCAACTTTGGCCCGGAGATATCCGAGACGCTGCTGGCCAAACATTTTGACGGCCCGAAGATGTTTGTGGCCGCCGCCGAGGAGGACGACCTGGTACAGGGGCGCGGCGACGCCTACTGCGGTATGCTGAACGCCAGCTACAACCTGGCTCTGCGCAATGTGCGGGCCTATATTCCGGAGCATCCGGTGGGAACCGCCGAGGCCCTGGCCGACAGGATTCATGAGTTTATCCCGATCGCCCGTGCCGTCGCGGCGCTTTCCGAGCTGAAGATCATTTCCTTCGGCCCCCGTCCGCTGAATTTCCTGGCCTGCAATGCGCCCATCAAGCAGCTGTACAATCTGGGCGTGGAGATCGAGGAAAATTCCGAGCTGGATCTGTTTGAGTCCTTTAATAAACATGCCGGGGACGAAAGGATTCCCGCGGTGGTTGCGGATATGGAGGCAGAGCTGGGCGCCGGAAATAAAAAGCCCGAGGTTCTGGCGAAGCTGGCTCAGTATGAGCTGACACTGCTTGACTGGGTGGAGGCCCATAAAGGTTACCGCAAATATGTGGCCATAGCCGGAAAGTGCTGGCCCGCATTCCAGACCCAGTTTGGCTTCGTGCCCTGCTATGTCAACAGCCGTCTGGCGGGAAAGGGTATCCCGGTATCCTGCGAGGTGGACATCTACGGCGCTCTTTCCGAGTACATCGGCCAGTGCGTCAGCGACGATGTGGTGACGCTGCTGGACATCAACAATACGGTGACAAAAGCTATCTACGAGGAGGATATCAAGGGTAAATTCAATTATGGGCAGGAGGAGACTTTCATGGGGTTCCACTGCGGCAATACCTGCACCAAGAAGCTGGCCTTCCACGAGATGAAGAACCAGATGATCATGGCCAGGAGCCTGCCCGTGGAGGTGACAAACGGAACCGTGGAGGGCGATATTGTGCCCGGCGACATCACTTTCTTCCGTCTGCAGAGCACGGCGGACAGTAAGCTGCGCGCTTATGTGGCCAACGGCGAGGTGCTTCCGGTGGCTACCCGCTCCTTCGGTTCCATCGGCGTATTTGCCATCCCGGAGATGGCCCGTTTCTACCGCCACGTACTGGTGGAGAAAAACTATCCCCATCACGGGGCCGTGGCCTTCGGCCATCACGGCAAAGCGCTGTTCGAGGTATTCAAGCTGATCGGTGTAGAACCCGAAGAGATCGGCTATAACCAGCCCGCGGGCGTGCGGTACCCCACGGAAAATCCGTTTGCCTGATTTGACGTAACACAAAAAAAGACGATCCTGTCGGGATCGGCAGAAAAACAGCCACATTGGACTGTAGATGTCTTACAGTCCGGTGCGGCTGTTTTTACGCGCCTGATATTCAACGGGATCTGTCGGTAACGGGTTCCCTGTGTACTGTTTTTTCACTTTATTCATAAGCAAATGTTTTGAGAAAAGAAGTTGCCCTTTCCGTGGCGGGATGTGCGAAGAAGTCTTTGGGGCTGCGGCTTTCTTCCATGATTTTTCCGTGTTCCAGGAAAAGGACACGGTCTGCGACAGCCTTTGCGAAAGCCATTTCATGGGTCACGATCAGCATGGTACGGCCCGCCCTGGCCAGGGAGAGAACCACATTCAGAACCTCACGAACCATTTCCGGGTCCAGTGCTGCAGTGATCTCGTCCAAGAGGAGAATTTCCGGGTGCATACACAGTGCGCGCACAATGGCGACGCGCTGCTTTTGCCCCCCGGAGAGCTGGCGGGGATAGTCGTTTTTCCGATCTGCAAGCCCTACTTTGGCCAACAGTTCCAGAGCTTCTTTTTCCACCTCCGGCCGTTTCCTTTTCTGTACCTTGAGAGGCGCCAATACAATGTTTTCCCCTATGGTTTTGTGCGGAAACAGCTCATAGCTCTGGAAGACCATACCGATTTTCTGACGCATCTGTGAGATGTTTTTTGCGTCCCTTTGAACGGGTTCCCCGTTTAACAGGATCTCTCCGCCCTGTATGGGTTCCAGTGCGTTTATACAGCGCAGAAGCGTGCTTTTTCCACAGCCGGACGGGCCGATGATGACGACGACTTCTCCCTGATCGACTTCCAGATTGAGGTCATCCAGTATGATATGATCCCCGAAAGCTTTGTGCAGATGATTGATTTTCAAAAGAGCTTTTTTCATGGCTGAAACCACCTTTTTTCAAGATATCCTGCCAGACTGCTGATCGGCCAGCAGATCAGGAAATACAGCAGGAAGACCGCAGCGAACACGCCGAAAGCCGCATTCGGCGATGTTCTCCGATTTGCTTCGATGATCTGCTGCGAGACTTTCAGCACCTCCACAATCCCGATCATCATGACAAGGCTGGTTGTTTTGATCAATCTTGTAATAAAGTTGATGGTGAGCGGAACCAGGCGGCGGATTGTCTGTGGCAGAATGATATACAGATACACCTGGTATTGAGTCATCCCCAGGGCCAGGGCGCTCTCGCGCTGGATAACCGGTATGCTGATCAGTGCGCCGCGCACCAGATCGCCTATTTCCGCGATACCCCAGAAGCTGAATACGATGACGGCCGAGACTTCTGCGGGCAGATTCCACCCGAATACCCTTGTTGTGCCGAAGTAGGCGATGAATAGAAGCACCATCTGTGGCATTATGCGGACAATCTCCAGATGGAGGCGAAAAATTAATTTCAGGAATTTATTTTTGGAAACCATCAGCATTCCGACCATGAGTCCGAAGAAAATACTGATTGCCGTGGAAATCAGGCTGATGCGAACCGCTACCCAGAGGCCGCCCAGCAATCGCAGAAGATTTGTCCCCCTGAAAAGAACCTCAATGCCCAAATTCGGCATAGCGAAGCCTCCTTTCCACAAAACCGCCCAGCAGAGATACCGGCAGCAGCAGGATCAGATAAAAGATAACCAGCAGGAGCAGGCATTCTGTCGTTTTTGCGTACATCCCGATCAGATCTTTTGCCGTGAACATCAGATCTAGCAGACTGATGGTGGAGAATACGCTGGTTTCTTTCAGCAAAAAAATTACATTGGCGAGGAGTCCCGGAATGCTGGAAGAAACTGCCTGGGGCAGTATGACATAGCGGAATGTCTGCAGAGGGATCATGCCAAGGCTTTGTGCGCTTTCCTGCTGGATCGGCGCTATATTTTCCAGGCCGCTTCGAAATGTTTCCGCCATATAGGCGCCGCCCAGAAGGCCGAGTCCCAGGATTCCGCAGAACTGCGCGGAAACATGGATACCGATTTTGGGAAGGCCAAAATACAGGAAGAATAACTGCACCAGAAGAGGGGTGTTCCGAAACAACTCAACGTAGATCTGTATGACCCGCTTTACGGCCGGGATTTTCAGATGTACAGCCGTCGCGCAGGGTATACCGATGAAAAATGCCAGAAGGACGCCCTGCCATCCGATTCTTACGGTGAGCAGCAGGGCATCCAGGTAAAGCGGCAGATAAGATATCATTACATCCATGTCCATGGCCTGTCCCTCCTACGCCTGTTTCCTGTGGTCGAGTATTTTTGCGGCAAGCATACCTGCTCCCTGCATCAGCTGTACGGCTGCAACAATGAGCAGTAATGTGACCAGCATGACTCCGGTTTCATAACGATAATAACCAAAGCGGATCGCAATGTCCCCGAGCCCGCCGCCGCCAATGACTCCGGCCATGGCGGAATAGCCGAGAACAGTTCCCAGGACGATTGTAGCCCCCACGAGCAGGGAAGTCCTTGCTTCACTGATGAGTACCTTAAATACAATCGTCTCGGTCTTCGCGCCCATGCTGAGGGCCGCCTCGATCACGCCGTGGCCCACCTCCTTTAAAGAAGATTCCACCATACGGCCGATCAGCGGGGCCGCGGCCAGTGTGAGCGGCACGATGGTTGCCGTAGAACCATAGGTCTTTCCGGCGATCATCTTTGTTAATGGCATGACCAGGATCAGCAGAATCAGAAAGGGGATGCTTCTTGTAATGTTGATGAAAACGTCCAGAATGCGATAAACACCTTTGTTCGGCATGATCCCGCCGCTGTCTGTCAGCGTCAGTGCGATCCCCAGGGGAAGGCCGATGACGTATCCGAAGAAGGTAGATACCAGTGTCATATAAAAGGTATCGCAAAGTCCGTTTAGAAGCATCCTGATCATTGTTTCATTCCACATAGTCTATTCCTCCTTGTCTCCCATCAGGAGCAGCCTTCTGGCTGCCTTTGATTTTGGCGCGTGAAATACCTCTGCCACGTTGCCGCATTCCTGAACCGCACCGTCGTCCAGAACGGCCACTTTTGTACAGATATCCCGGACGACAGCCATTTCATGGGTGATGATAACGATCGTAATTCCCATTGTGTTATGTATGGTTTTCAGCAGATCCAGAATTGTTTTTGTTGTCTCCGGATCAAGAGCGCTGGTCGCTTCGTCGCAGAGCAGGATACCCGGATCATTCGCCAGTACCCTGGCAATGGCTACGCGCTGTTTTTGCCCTCCGGAAAGCTGGGAAGGATACGCTTTTGCCTTGTCTGCCAGTCCTACTTTCTGCAGCAGATCCATGGCCTTTTCTTTTCGCCGCCTCGCGGGAATACCGCGGATCTCCAGCGGAAAACAGACATTAGCCAGGACGTTCAGCTGTTCCAGAAGATTGAAATGCTGAAAGATCATACCAATTTTCTGCCTGCAGAGCCGGAGCTGTTTTTTGTTCAGCGCCAGGAGATCCTGTCCGCCCAGAATCACTTTTCCGGAATCTGGTCTTTCCAACAGGTTCATGCATCGGACCAGCGTGCTTTTGCCGGCGCCGGACAGGCCGATAACGCCGAAAATCTCATGCTCGGGAATGGAAAGGGATACATCTCTCAGAGCTTTTACCTGGCTGTTTTGGGAAGAATAGGTTTTGTAAAGATGTTGGATTTCTATAGAGGTTGTTTCCATAAGCAGGCTCCTGTATGTTTATATAGAAGGCGGACGGCAGCGCCCTGGCTGCGGTCCGCCGTTTAATTAATCCTCGAAGGGAACAACAGCTCCGTCGTAGGTATCCTTGATGTACTGTTTAATTTCATCTGACTTCAGGACATCGACAAGGGTCAGGATGCCTTCGTTATTTTCGTTTCCTTTCTTTACAACCAGAACATTCACGTAGGTCTGGGCTGCCGCAGAGTCGCTGGTTTCGTATGCCACCGCATCGTGGGCTACGGAGAAACCAGCTTCCAGCGCGTAATTGCCGTTGAGGACGACAAATGCGACTTCGTCCTTTACCCTGGAAACCTGAGCGGCTTCCAATTCCTGGATCGTGACATTGTGAGGATTACCGGTAATATCTTTTACCGTTGCATTGAGCCCTGCGCCGTCGGCAAGGGTAATGATCCCGTTGTCCTGGAGCAGGAGAAGCGCCCTGGCTTCATTAGTCGTATCATTGGGCACGGCGATCACGTCGCCGTCAGCGATCTCGTCCAGTGATTTTTTTGTGCCCGGATAGATACCGAAAGGTTCATAATGGATTCCTGCTACAGATACAAGAGAAGTACCGTTTTCCTTATTAAAATCATCGAGATAGGGCACATGCTGGAAATAGTTTGCGTCGATTTCGCCGCTGTCTACGACGAGGTTGGGCTGTACATAGTCTTCAAATTCCGTTACTTCCAGCGTCCATCCTTTCTCCGCCAGCAGCTTTACGGCCTCAGCGAGAATCTCTGCATGGGGGGTTACGGATGCCGCCACGGTAATAGTGCCCTTTGGCTCGGCAGAGTCGTTCTTGGCTGTCCCGGCGTCCGAGGCGCCGCCCTCTACGACCAGCGTTTCCTCGTAATCCCTGCCGTAGGTATCCAGCAGCGTGCTTTCATAATCGCTGTGGAAAAAGCTCTCTTCACCGAGGGATTTAATTTCATCATTCAGCCAGTTCAGCAGACTTTCGTTTCCTTTTGTGACAGCGGGAGCGATTGTGTCCGCGCTGCCCAGGGACGGAATGCCTACGGTAAAACCGGGGTTTTCATTGGAAAATGCAATGACTTCGGTATTGTCGTTTGCCCAGGCAGCCCCGTTGCCGTTTTCTAAAGCGGTCTTTGCTTCCGCATAGGCATCATATTTCTGGAGCTTGATTTTGGGATGATTTTTCTCCAAATATGTTTCGGCGGTAGTGCCGGAAATGACGATTACTTCATCATCGGGGCCGAGATTCTCCAGACTGTCGACAACGGCATTATCAGGAGAGACGACTCCCAGCGCAACATTCATGTAGGGGAGAGCAAAGTCAACCTCCTGTGCCCGTTCTTCAGTGACCGTAAAGTTTGCCAGGATAATGTCGACTTTTCCCGTTTGCAGGTATTCAATACGGTTGGCGGCTTCTGTAGAAACATAGTTGATCTTGACGCCCAGATCTTCGCCGATCCGGTTGCCGAAATAGATATCATAGCCTTGATATTCGCCGTTTTCATCAATATAACCGAAAGGGCTTTTGTCGGAAAAAACGCCGATGTTGACGGTTCCGCTTTCTTTGATCTCGTCAAGGGTTCTGTACACGGTATCTGCATCGCCGGAGTCTACGCTGTCGGAACTTATGCTGCCGGGGCTTACGTTGGAATCTGTGGCGGATGGGGCCGCGCCGCAGCCGGTGAGTAAAGAACCGGCAAGAGTCAGTCCAAGAAGGGCTGCGCCGGTTTTGCTGAGTAAAGTTTTCATAATAATATCCTCTTTTCATATAAAAATAGTATGTGAAATACCAAAAACGAATTTGAGCGCAAAAAAACCGGGGCTAATAAAACGCTCCCGGGCAAATGGCAACAGGCATTTCAAAGTGAAATGTCATACGTCGGTGCAGCGCAAGGCAGACGAATGCACCTGGCCATACAAATATGCCCGGGAGAACAACATTCGGCAACAACACATGAATATGGCATTAACATTCGCTGCTCTGTACATGGCATTCCTCTCCTTTCTTTTATGCTGCTCAAATCCGATGGGCTTATATTACGCCTTATTTCATAGTTTGTCAATAGGCAAAATGGGAAAAAGAAATATTGCGATAATGAAGTCATAGTTCGGCTTGTCTGAACGGTTACACAATAAAAACCTGCTGCCTTGGGCAACAGGTTTTGGGAATCATCGCAAAAATACATTCCGCGGATGGTGCATCCGCATATTATTGACGGCAGAGGGCGTAAGCTCCAGATGAAGCCGTACCTGTCCTTTGTCCGTCTGGTAGATAGCGACATAATAAGGAACGTTCTCCTGGCCGGAGGTGTAATCCTGCACCTTGGCATCCCTGGGATAATTGGCCAGAGCAACAGAACCGGCGGGAGCCAGGCACAGAAGCTGTTCTGCCTCATAGGAGGCCAGGCGTTTGCGCTTGGCGGCGTTGTAGATGGCGTCAATGTCGATCTGTCCGTTGGTGTAAGCATATTCATACTCTACGTGCAGGCGTCCGGAACGATACCAGCTCAGAACTCCCAGCGCAATGGCGGCGATGAGCAACGGAAAATAAATGAACAGTCCCAAAACAAGACAGAACGCGCAGAGTACATACAGTGCGATGACGATGATCCTGTCCACGGGATTGGATTTTCTTGGAATCAATATTTCCTCATATAAATCATTCATAACAGTGTCCTCCTGTGTGTATAAGAAGTATTGTACCCGTTTGGAGGCGGGAATGCAATGGCCTGGATAAAAAAACTATAAAAGAAAGTAACAGTTCGGCCTTCGTATTCCCTCTTGGCCTGATTTATACGTTCTATTTGTTTTGTGTGAAGAATATATAGAGAATAGGCTTGAATTATACGATAAATGGGGTATAATGTGATGAGAGATTATTATTTCGTAAAAAGCGAAGAAATATACAAAAGAGGAGGAAGAGCCATGATTATCATGGATATTGCCATCGATAATTTTTATGCATTTAAGAATTTCCATATGAATATGTCGTATCCGAAAAAAATCGTAGACTCTGCCATAGAACAGGAATATTTGACCGACAGGCCTAATTTTCGTTATAAAAAAGTAAATATCATTATGGGTGGAAATGCTACAGGGAAAACCTCTCTGGGGAAATTGTTAATGTTGTTCGTGAATTACTGCAGGGACGGGTCCTGTACGCGTTTTTTTTCCGTTGTAAATGATAAGGGCAAAGAAGCGGCATTAAAAATAGATTTTGTGACGGATATCCCCGTTTTGTATCGATTTGAAATGGTGATTGCGCCTGAGACAGAGGACGGCTATACGGAAAAGGATGTTTATGCGGCGTTCCATTTCACGGAGATCAACAAGAAGGATAATTATGAGACCTGTGCCCGGCGATTATGCGAGAAGGTATGTTCTGAGGCGTCTTATGAGAATATCAACACGATGGGCTGGCATTTTTCCTATCCGCAGGACGCCTATAAAAATAAAATATACAGAAGCGTTGAGGATGACGAACGGTATCTCCGTATTTTAGATCAATTATTAAAGACTTTGGACCCTTCGATCAGAAAGGTGGTAAAGTTAAATGAGGTAGAGAACACGTATGTTGTGAAGTGGGATAATTGTTCTGCGATGATCCAGGACGGAAAAATTATTGAAGGAAAAGCGTTGTCAAGCGGAACGAAGTCAGGACTTGATATATCTTATATCATCGCTTCCCTCATATGCGATAAGCATGATCTCTATTATTGTGACGAACTGTTTTCCTATGTGAATAGCGATGTGGAAAAGGCCTGCCTATCCATTATTGTTGACAAACTGACAGAGAGGAAGCAGTTGTTTTTTACAACGCATAATACGGATATTTTGGATATGCAGCTGCCGATACATTCCTATGTTTTTTTGAAAAAGATGCCGGATGACCCGGATCGATCGATAAAATGTGTGTACGCGGAACATTATCTGAAACGTAATACGGATTCATTAAAGCACGCAGTGGAAAATGACTTGTTTTGTACGGCTCCCGAATTACATAGATTATTTGAAATTGCAGATCTCTAATCTGGGAGGATACAAATGAAAAAAAGCGCCAATTACCACTATTATGTCGAGGGCCAGGATGAAAAGAGCTTATTGGAAGTACTAAAACGGGATATAAAATGTATCAGAAGCGGGAAGATAGAAACGTTTAATGTTATTCAGGAAAAGATCAGTATTGCAAGGATTCGCCCGTTGAAGCAGGGGACGGTGGTGGTATTGATTTATGATACCGACGTTCAGACAAATTTGAAAATCCTGCAGTACAATGTCTCTTTTCTGAAAGCGCAGAGGGGGATTAAAGACGTGGTCTGTATCCCTCAGGTAAAAAATCTGGAGGATGAATTGCTGTATGCCTGCAAAATAAGAAATATTGAAGAATTGACGAAAAGCATAACAAAAACAGAATATAAGAAGGATTTAATCCGTTGTTCAAATTTGGAGGAAAGGTTACATCAATGTCAATTTGATATAGTCGAATTTTGGAACCGGATACCTGAGGGGGTGTTCAGCCAATTTGGGAATGATGCCGAAAAAGTAAAAATTTGTAAGAGAAGTTAAAAAAGCAGAAACGCCGTAATTCGGACGTTTCTGTTTTTAAGAGAGCACGAGACGGGATTCGAACCCGCGACCCTCGCCTTGGCAAGGCGATACTCCACCACTGAGCCACTCGTGCATGTATGCAAACTGGGGAAACCGAAATCTCCACCAGGAAGCAGGTGATGAGAATCGAACTCACGTATTCAGCTTGGAAGGCTGATGTTCTACCATTGAACCACACCTGCATCGCGGCCTCATCGGCAACAATGGGTATTATATAGAATGCATACCGTTTTGTCAAGCGGTAAATTTTATTTTTTATTTGTCCGCACCGTTACCTTTTATTCTTTCTGGGGATGCGGGGAAAACGTCGTTCTATGGCGGCAAAATATTTTGTGGGAATCATGACTCCTATGGAGACGGCTATGGCAATAGCGAAAGCTGCCTTAAAGGCGGCCAGAAAGTTTGTTACAGCCAGGGAGGTATTGCCGGTCAGAGCGGCGTAGACCGTATTGTAAATACCCGCTCCGGGGACCAGTGGAAAAATCCCCGCGATCAGGAAGATTGTCACCGGGCAGCGGCGGCGCACAGAAAAGAACCGGGACAGCAGCACCACGGTCAGGGCGGCGCAGAACACGGCCCCTCCGGTGATGGCGGAGCCGGTGTTGGCTGCCAGGTAGATGATCCAGGAGATAGCGCCGATCAGGCCGCAGGTGGGAAAATATTTTGCGGGCACCCGGAAAAAAATGCAGAAGGCGATCGTGCCAAAGCAGGCTGCCAGGGGCTGCAGAGCGAAAGTCAGCATGGGAAAATCCTCCTTGTTATGGTCGGTTCGTTTGCACAGAGCCTTTTTTGTTACTGTTCAAGGGCCAGGAATGCGCATATACTGCGCATTCCGTAAGAACATGATTCAGGTGTGAGGGGCGGCTTTTGCGCAGCAAAACCTGGAATGCCGCTCCGAATCGTTACTTTGAGCGGCCCCAGGCCGTGAAAAGTAACCTTTTTTTCGACAGAGCGGAAGAGGCCGTAAAGGTATCCGCTTAGAAAAGGGCCAATTGCCAGATGATAGCCACACCGACGGCCATAGAGACCACGGTGAGCAGGACGTCCATCAGGCGGATCAGGCCGGATACATAATCGTTTTCCACGAAATCCCGGATGGCATTGGTGAAGGAGACGCCGGGGAGCATGGGCATCAGGCCGCCGATAATGATATTGTTCAGATCGGCGCCCAGATGACGGTTCAGCAGCACCAGGGAAAAAAATGTTACCAGCATACTGCCTAGAATTGTTTTCAGCGCCTTGGCATTTTTCCAGTTTCGGAGCAGCCAGAAGAATATGCCCAGAAAGATGCCCACCACGGCGGCAGCAGCCGAATCGGAGGCAGACCCGCAGAGCGCATAGCAAAAGCAGCCCGCCCCGACGGCATAGGCGGGGATCAAAAGGGATACGGGATAGTCGCCCATCTGACGGATGGCTTCCATCCGGGCCAGGGCTTCTTCCAGAGTGCAGCGTTTTTGTTCCAGATCCCGGGACAGCGTGTTGACCGCTTCGATTTTGCCCAGATCCGTATCGCCGGTGGAGACTTCCTTAATCTGAGCCCTCATCAGATCCTGTTCCCCCTCGGCGGTGGCAAAGATACCGTTGGCAATGATGTAGGTTTCCAGGGAGTAAATATGCAGGGAATTTGCCATGTGCTTCATGGTGCCCTCCACACGGAAGATTTCTGCGCCGCTTTGCAGCAGGATTTCCCCCGCCGATACGACGAGATGAAAAGCCTGTTCTTTTTGTTGCTCTTTTTTGGGCATGATAAACCTCCTGTATGTAGGCTAGATCGGGCGGTATTGTCCGCGCGGGATATCAGGACGCTCTTTGAAAAACGCGCGGCTCCGTCTGTATGGTTATACTGGATAACAGTATAAGCAATAGAAGGAAGGCAGTCAAGGCGGCTTTTCGACGGACCAGGGGTATTCAAAGGAGGAGAAAACTGGTATAATGCCAGGGATATGATAATTTCATTTCAGAGAGGGAGAGGGCATGATTAAAACGATCATATATACATCCCAGACGGGATTTACAAAAAAATATGCGCGGCTTTTGGCTCTGGAGACAGGGGCGACGGCCTTTGAGCTGGGAAAGGCGCCGGGGAAGGTAAAACGAGATGAGCCGGTCGTTTATATGGGCTGGCTGAAAGCGGGGCGGCTGATGGGACTGAGCAGAGCGATGAAGGAGCATCGGATTGCGGCGGTCTGCGTGGTGGGCATGGGCCCACAGCGTCAGGGCGGTTCCCAGGCCCAGGGCGTGCAGCGAATGTATCATTTGGATGCCGTACCTGTTTTTTATCTGCAGGGGGGATACGACGGTGCGAAGCTGAAAGGAATGAACCGCTTTATGATGAGGTGTATGACGAAGCTGACGGCTCCGAAGCTGGAGAAAAAGAAAGACCGCACGGCGGAAGAAGAGGACATGCTCACATTGCTCCGCCATGGCGGGGATCGAGTGGATAAGAAAAATCTGGCGTCTGTTCTGGCCTGGATGAAGGAGCGGTGAAAGGGGGAAAAAATGGAGGATTATATTACTACATACAGTAAGATAAGTATGACGCCCCTGAAACCAAAGGAGGAGCAGATCGATATCCGGGATATCGCCCATGCTCTGTCCTTGCTGGCCCGGGCCAACGGGCATTTTCCGGAGTTTTATTCGGTGGCGCAGCATTGTATCCATTGCTGTGAGGAGGCCTGCGCCCGGGGCTATTCGGCCCGGGTCTGTCTGGCCTGTCTGCTCCATGACGGGGCGGAAGCCTACATGGCCGATGTGACCAGGCCGGTGAAAAAGCATATGGATTTTTACTGTCGGGCGGAGGAGGCCTGCCTGGCGGTGATTTACCGAAAGTATCTCGACCGGGCGCTCGACGAAGAGGAAGAAAAGCTGGTGCGCGAGATTGACGATACTCTGCTGTACCATGAATTTTATCACTATATGGGCGTACGTCTGGGGGAGGAAAAAAGTCCTCTTCTGGGCGGCCAGATCTTTGAGACGGTTCCTTTTGCCCGGGCGGAGGCGCTTTATCTGGAAAAATTTGAATATTGGAGAAGAAGACTGTAAAGTTTCTTTCGGTATGGCTTGATGTGATTGCGTCATAGATGACGTTTGCAGCGAGAAATGTTGCCGGCGAGGAACGGCCATGTCGAAAATTTGTGTTTTTTATAGAAAAAGAGTGGAAAACTTTGTAAGAAATCATGAAAATTATGAACAAAATAAAAAAACAAACAAAGAATAGGTGATAATTTTAGGGGAATTGATGCAGGATTTATGAAGATTTTACATGACAGACACAGATTTTTTACTTATTATATATAGAGTAGGAATATTTGAAACTAAGGAGAAAGAATCTATATGTATACGATGCTAACGGAACTGCTCAGCGGGCTGGCTCTGTTTTTGTTCGGCATGAAATTCATGAGCGAGAGCCTGCAAAAAGCAGCCGGAGAGAAATTGCGCGATATACTGAACTCGGTCACGAAAAATAAATATGTGGCCGTTTTGTTCGGCGCATTGTTTACGGCGGTTATACAGTCCTCCGGAGCGACGACGGTCATGGAAGTCAGTTTTGTCAATGCGGGGATTATGACCCTGGAGCAGTCGGTGGGAATCACCTTTGGCGCCAATATCGGCACCACCATTACTTCCCAGCTGGTTTCTCTGAAACTGACGGCGGCGGCCCCTTTTATCATCTTTATGGGCGCGGCGATCATCATGTTTGGCAAGAGGCCTTTTTTACGGAAGATAGCGGAGATTATATTCGGTTTCGGCGCACTGTTCCTCGGGATTAATTTTATGACGGGGGCGCTGGCTTCTCTGCAGGAGTTTCCGACGATCATGCAGATCTTTGCCTGTCTGGAGAATCCCTTTGTGGCAGTGCTTCTGGGCTTTGTGCTGACGTTTATTGTGCAGAGCTCTTCGGTGACGGTCAGTGTGCTGGTACTTCTGGCAGATTCCGGTCTGGTGGGGCTTTTAAGCTGTCTGTATTTTATTCTGGGCGCCAATATCGGTTCCTGTACTCCGGCGGTGATGGCCGGATTGAACTGTAAGAAAGAGGCCAAGCGAACCGCTTTTATCCATGTGATGTTTAATGTGGTCGGTATGGTGGTGATCTCAGTCATCCTGTTTTTTGCTAAGGACTGGGTGGTGGATACGGTGTCCGCCTTAAGCGGCGTGGGTAATGCGAAGCGGTTTGTTGCCAATGCGGATACGATCTTTAAGACTTTCCAGTGCCTGATTCTGTTGCCGTGCTCCGGCGGACTGGTGAAGCTGGTGCGGATCATGATCCCCGAGGGGGAGGAAGAAAGCGGAGATACTGAGCGAAAGCTTATGTATATCGGTAAAAACAAACGTTTCATGGAATCCACGGCGATCATTGATATTGTCCATGAGATTGAGCGTATGGCACGCATGGTGCAGGACAACCTGATCATGTCCATGGACGCCCTGCTGTATGATAAGCTGGAGAAAGTGGAAAAGGTGCAGCAGCAGGAGCTGTACATAGATTATTTGAGCAATGAGATCACCGAGTATCTGGTGGAGGCCAATAAATACCAGCTTCCCCTGTCAGACGTGGCCCGGATCGGCAGCCTGTTCCATGTGGTTATAGATGTGGAACGTATCGGCGATCATGCGGTGAACGTGACGGAAGCGGCGGTTAAAAAGCGGGACCGGGGCATCCGGTTTACCGAGGAAGGCGGCGATGAGCTGACCGACGTGTTTATGGATGTGCTGGATATTTACGACAAATCCATTGAGATGTTTGTGACGGAGAATCCGGAGAATCTGAGTGAGATCACCTATCTGGAGGACAATATCGACCGCAAACAGATTGACTACCAGGAGGGGCATGTGCGTCGGATGTCCATGGGGCGCTGCTCCATTGAGGCCGGGCTGATTTTTACCGATTTGCTCATTGGACTGGAGCGAATCGGCGATCATGCGGTGAATATTGCCTATTCGGTGCTGAAGGAGAAGAGGGAAGAGGACGTATAGGATATATCGTTGTCATCATAACACTGCACATGGGCGGGCGGCGGTTGCCGCCCGATATATATGATTATTTAATAGAAGGGATGGGTAAAGAAATGGAACGAAAAAATGTATGGAATTCTTATGATGAAAATCAGCTGGAGGCGTTGGAGACTTTGGCGAAGAACTACCGGGCTTTTCTGGATGCGGGAAAGACGGAGCGGGAGTGTGTGAAAGAGGCGGTTCGGCTGGCTGAGGCGGCCGGGTATCGCAATCTGGAGAATGTCATTGCCGCAGGGGAGGTTGTCAAAGCGGGAGACAAAGTGTATGCGGTCAATATGAAAAAGACGCTGGCCCTGTTCAGTGTGGGAAAGGAGAGCCTGGATAAGGGGATGCGTATTCTCGGCGCTCATATTGATTCCCCGAGACTGGATCTGAAACAGAATCCGCTTTTTGAGGACACGGACTTGGCTCTTTTGGATACGCATTACTATGGGGGCATTAAGAAATATCAGTGGCTGACCGTTCCGCTGGCTCTTCACGGCGTGGTGGCAAAAAAGGACGGAACAGTGGTGGAGCTTGCCATCGGCGAGAAAGAAGAAGATCCGGTGCTGTGTATCTCGGATCTGCTGATTCATCTGGCCGGGAAACAGATGGAGAAAAAAGCCAGCCAGGTAGTCGAGGGCGATGACTTGAATGTACTGGTGGGCAGCCGTCCCCTGAAGGGCAAAGAGGACGAGGAGCTCAAAGACGCGGTGGCCGCCTGTGTGATGGATGTGCTGCGGCGGCAGTACGGCATGGAGGAGGAGGATTTCCTTTCCGCAGAAATTGAGGTGGTGCCGGCGGGAAAAGCCCGGGACTGCGGCCTGGACAGGAGTATGGTACTGGCTTACGGGCAGGATGACCGGGTGTGCGCGTATACTTCTCTGGCAGCGCTTTTAGACACTGCGCCCCAGGAAAAGACCTGCTGCTGCCTGCTGGTGGATAAGGAGGAGATCGGCAGCGTGGGGGCCACCGGCATGGAATCGGCGTTTTTTGAAAATACGGTGGCGGAGCTGATGAACTGCATGGGCTGTTACTCGGAGCTGTCTCTTCGCAGGGCGCTGAAAAACAGCAGGATGCTTTCCTCCGATGTGAGTGCGGCCTTTGATCCGGGTTTCGCGTCGTTTTTTGAAAAGAAGAATTCGGCCTATTTCGGCAGGGGGCTGGTGCTGAATAAATATACGGGCAGCCGGGGCAAATCCGGTTCTAATGACGCCAATGCGGAATATATCGCCCGGCTTCGCCGTATATTTGACGATCACGGGGTGGCTTTCCAGACGGCAGAGCTGGGTAAGGTAGATGTGGGAGGCGGCGGAACGATCGCCTATATTTCCGCTCTCTACGGGATGGATGTCATCGACAGCGGCGTTGCGCTGCTCAGTATGCACGCTCCCATGGAGATCGCCAGCAAAGCGGATATCTATGAGGCAAAGAAAGGGTACGAGGCGTTTTTGCAGGAGGCGTAAGACGGGCCGAAGGCTGAACGGTTACATAATCAGTAACAGTTCAGCCCGGTCCAGGACTTTGCCCTTGCCGCGGCGCAGAGCCAGTAAAGAAAATCAGGTTTTCTCTTGCAAAGAAAAACGGTTTTGGCTATACTAAAGGCTGTCTGTGAAAAAACTGGTAGCAAAGAAAAAACCTAAAAGCAAGGAGAACGTGATGTATTCATTTCAGGAGATTGAATCTGTGGACGCCGAGGTGGCGTCTGTTATCCGGGCCGAGGTGGATCGGCAGAATTCTCATATTGAGCTGATTGCTTCCGAGAACTGGGTGAGCAAGGCCGTGATGGCGGCCATGGGCAGTCCTCTGACCAATAAGTATGCCGAGGGCTACCCGGGGAAACGATATTATGGCGGTTGCGAGTGTGTGGATGAGGTGGAGACTCTGGCTATCGAGAGGGCAAAAAAGCTTTTCGGCTGTGAGTATGCCAACGTGCAGCCCCATTCCGGCGCCCAGGCCAATATGGCCGTGTTTTTTGCCGTGGTAAAGCCCGGGGATACCGTGCTCGGCATGAATCTGGCGGAAGGGGGGCATCTGACCCACGGCAGCGAGGCCAATATGTCCGGCACCTATTTTCATGCGGTGGGATACGGCGTCAACGAAAACGGTTTTATTGATTACGACGAAGTTTTGGATCTGGCCAGAAAATGCCGTCCTAAATTGATTGTAGCCGGCGCCAGCGCATATCCGCGTATCATTGATTTCAAACGTTTTCGGGAAATTGCCGACGAGGTGGGAGCCTATTTGATGGTGGACATGGCTCACATTGCCGGTCTTGTGGCAGCGGGACTCCATCCCAGCCCGATTCCCTGGGCGCATGTGGTGACGACTACGACCCATAAGACTCTGCGCGGTCCCCGCGGCGGCATGATCTTAAGCAGCCGGGAGATGGCGGAAAAGCTCAAGTTAAACAAAGCCGTATTTCCGGGTACCCAGGGCGGCCCGCTGATGCATGTGATCGCAGCCAAGGCCGTATGCTATAAGGAGGCCCTGGAGCCTTCTTTTAAAGTATATGCGCAGGGCATTGTGGACAATGCGAAGGCGCTCAGCGAGGGGCTGAAGGCCAGGGGGGTGAAACTGATTTCCGGAGGAACGGACAATCACCTGATGCTGATCGACCTGCGGGACAGCGAATGGTCGGGGAAAGATCTGGAGAATCTGTTGGACGAGGCCCATATCACGGCGAATAAAAACACCGTTCCCGGCGAGCCCCGTTCGGCGTTTGTGACCAGCGGCGTTCGTCTGGGTACGGCAGCGGCTACATCCAGAGGATTGGGAACAGAGGACATGGACAAACTGGCCGAGGCCATTGCCCTTGTGATGAAGGGACGGGATCATATCCCGGCAGCCCGCGCAATCGTGGCAGAACTGACGGAAAGATATCCATTACATGCATAAAATGCGGGCGGGAAACCGCCCGTAAGCTTATCGGCCGAAAGTATAAAGAGGTCACGGTCAGCTTGTTAAAACCATATCAGAGAGAAGAGAGTCAGGGAGGAGAATGTTATGAACCATGTATTGGCAGCCATAAATGCTAAATATATCCATTCCAACCTGGCGGTATATGATCTGAGGGCCTATGCCGGGGCACATGGCGTTCCGGTGGCGGTCCGGGAGTATACGATCAATCAGTCCATGACAGAGATCCTGGCAGATCTTTACCGGCAAAAGCCGGATGTGCTGGCGTTTTCCTGTTATATCTGGAATATTTCCCTGGTGAGGGATGTGGCAGGGGAGCTCCACAAGCTGCTGCCCGGATTGCCCATCTGGGTGGGCGGCCCGGAGGTATCCTTCGAAGCGGAGCGGTTTTTGGAGGAAAACGTGTGGGCGGCGGGTGTGATGCGGGGCGAGGGAGAGCAGACGTATCTGGAGCTGCTTAACGCTTATGAGGGACGGGCAGACCTGGCAGAAGTAAAAGGGATTACTTACAGGGAGGGCATTTCGGACGATCGTGGGACAGGCAGATCCGGAAGGATTCAGGACTCTCCGCGCGTTAATGCGGATCGGGAGCCCCTGGAGCTTGACCGGATTCCGTTCCCGTATGGGGATTTAACGGATCTGGAACATCGGATCATATATTATGAGTCCAGCCGGGGATGCCCTTTTTCCTGCTGTTATTGTCTTTCTTCTGTGGACCGCCGTTTGCGGTTCAGGAATCTGGCGCTGGTTTTTGAGGAGCTGCAGTTTTTTCTGGATCGGCGGGCGCCCCAGGTGAAGTTTGTGGACCGCACGTTTAATTGCCGTCCCGATCACGCCCGGTCCGTCTGGCAGTATCTGGCAGAACACGACAACGGCGTAACGAATTTTCATTTTGAGGTGGCGGCAGATCTTCTGGACGAGGAGATGCTGCGGATCATGGCCGGTATGCGGCCGGGGCTGATTCAACTGGAAATCGGCGTCCAGTCCACCAATGCCCAAACGCTGGAAGCGATCGGCCGCGTCATGGATTTTGAGCGGGTGAAGGCCGTTACGACCCGGATACAGGCGGGCCGAAATGTGCACCGGCATCTGGATCTGATCGCCGGCCTGCCCCACGAGGATTTGCAGAGTTTTCGAAAATCCTTCAATGAAGTATACGCGCTGGAGCCGGATCAGCTTCAACTGGGGTTTCTGAAAGTGTTGAAAGGCTCCCGAATGTACCGGATGGCAAAACGTTGGGGGTGCGTCTATCAGAGCCGGGAGCCCTATGAAGTGTTATGCACGGATTGGCTGGATTATGAAGATGTGCTTCGGCTCAAGCAGGTGGAAGAGATGGTGGAGATTTACTATAATTCCGCCCAGTTCAGGCATGTGCTGCCGGCGTGCATGAGACTTTTTCCGGACGCATTTGACTTTTTTGACAATCTGGGAAGTTTTTACCGGAAGAGAGGCTATCTGTTTCGATCCCACACCAGGCTTCGCAGGTACGAGATTTTACAGGAATTCCTGGAGCTTTTGCCTGAGGGGCGGGAACATATGGCCGAATACAGGGAGTGGATGCTTTTTGATTTGTACGAGAGAGAAAATCTCAAGACCAGACCTTCCTGGGCTACGGATCTGTCCGGATACCGGCAGGAATTTCGGGATTTTTACGGTGAGGAGGCAAGGAACCATGCCTGCCTGCCCGATCACGGGGATTGTGATGCCAGACGTCTGGCAGGGATGACCCATCTCGAAGTGCTTCCCCATATTTATGGAGAGGAGACCGCGGTTCTTTTCGCTTACAGAAAACGGAATCCTCTGCATCACGGCGCGATGTGGCGCAAGGTCAGGCTGAAATAACAAAAGAGGAAAAGTAATATGGATGAATACGTTGTGGTGGATCTGGAGACGACGGGGCTTGCGCCGAAAACGGATAAGATTCTGGAGATTGGGGCTTATCGGGTGTCCGGCGGGAGTTTTGAGGAGAAGTTTCATATGATGCTGGACCCCGGGATTCCCGTTCCCCCGAGGATTACCGAACTGACAGGAATTACCCGGGATATGGTTGAAGGGCAGGCGCCGGTGAAAGACGGCATTCGCGCATTTATGGATTTTGCCGGTGATCTGCCCCTGCTGGGACAGAATCTGATCTTTGACTATGGATTTTTGAAACATGCGGCCGTGGATGCCGGATATGCTTTTGAGAAAAAAGGGGCAGACACTCTGAAAATAAGCAGAGAAGTGCTGCCGCAGCTTGCCAGCCGCAGCCTGGGCGCGTTGTGCGCCCACTTTTCCATCGAACAGCAGAATGCTCACAGGGGCGACGATGACGCGCGGGTGACGGCGCTGGTCTACGAAGAACTTAAGAAGCGTTACGGTAAGCAGCGCCCTGAGCTCTTTGAGCCTGAGCCTCTGATCTATAAGGCAAAACGGCAGCTGCCGATCACAACTGCCCAAAAAGGCTACTTGAATGATCTGGTGAAATATCATAAAATAGAGCTGGACGTGCGGGTGGAGAGCCTGACAAAAAGCGAGGCGTCCCGTCTGATTGACGAGATACTGACACAGCACGGACGAATCAGGCGTTAGAGACGGCAAGGCGGACAGATGACCGCCGTTGGAGGTAGAAAATGAAGAAAAAAGAAAAAATGAGAAGAATTATAGCCGGTGCGATTGCGATTATATTGATCATAGCGATGGTAATCCCGATGGCGCTGCAGTATCTGGTTTAAAAATGAAAAAAAGGCGTAAGAAAAGAGTAAATAAGAAACAAAAGAAAATGCTGCTGCTGCTTTTTCTCGTGGCCGTGGGACTGGCCGTCGGTATTCCGACGATTATGCATCTGGCTGTCGGACAGAAAGAGCGTCCGGTTTCCGGCGGGGGAAGTACATCTTCTCAGACGATAGCGGGTCAGTCCGCGGCGGATGACACGGTGCGGCAGGTTGTAGAGGCGCAGTCTCCCCAGGAGCCGGAATCCATGGTTCAGTCTGTGGCAGGATTGACGGGAACCATCCGTACCGGTGTGCGGATCGGCGGCATGGACGTGTCGGGCATGACCGCGGTGGAAGCGGCCGAGGCATTGGAGAGGAAGCTTTTAGAGACGAAAGGATATGTGATTTCTCTGAATTTGGGTCATGTAGCTTTATCTGTTACCGCGGGGGATCTGGGACTGGAATGGTCAAATTCCGACGTGGTAAAGCAGGCCATGTCCCTGGGACAGAGCGGCAATGTGATCCAGCGGTATAAAACCCGAAAACAGTTGGATCAGGGGCCGGTGAACCTGCAGCTCTCCTATGACGTGAATGAAGAAAAGGCCCGGGCGTTGATGACGGGAAGGTGTGCCTCCGCCTGCGATCGCGATCCGGTGGAGCCCACGTTGAAAATGACAGACAGCGGCCTTACGGCGGTGGAAGGCGCACTGGGCTATACGCTGGATGTGGAACAATCCATAGAGAAAGTGAGAAATTATCTCGGGGATACCTGGCTGGGCGGCGCGGGCAGCTTGGAACTGGTCTACACCACAAAGGAACCGACCCATAAGATGGAAGAACTGCAGGCGGTTAAGGACGTTATGGGACAGGCCAGCACCGACTATTCTTCTTCCAGTTCGGCCAGAAGAACGAATATTGCCACCGCGGCGGAAAAGATCAATGGCGTAGTGCTTTATCCGGGGGATTCGTTTTCTACTCTGGACGCAATTGTGCCTTTTACCGAGGAGAATGGCTATGAGCTGGCCAATTCTTATGCGAACGGGGAAGTGGTGGAGAGCTTTGGCGGAGGAATCTGCCAGGTATCCACGACCTTATATCTGGCGGTGCTCCGGTCAGAACTGGAGGTGACCCAGCGATATAACCATTCCATGCTGGTGACTTATGTTAAGCCGTCTATGGATGCGGCCATCGCGGAGAACAGCGGTAAGGATCTCATTTTTTCCAACAATACGGATCATCCGGTCTATATCTATCTGGCGGCCTGGAATGGTACGCTGAAAGCTGTGATCTATGGCTCGGAGTATCGGGATGCGGACAGGAAGGTGGAATACGTGAGCGAGACCCTGAGCACGGAAGAGGCCGGGACGAAACTGAAAGCTACCGACGATCCTCTGGGAACGATTAACCGGACGCAGTCGGCCCATGAGGGCTGTACCGCGGAGCTGTACAAGGTGGTGACGGAGGGCGGCCAGGAGGTGAGCCGGGAGCGGGTGAATTCCAGTACTTATGCCAAGACCGATGCAGAGTATGAGATCGGTACATCGGGGAATAATGCAGATATCATTGCCCAGGTGAAAGCGGCCGTTGCTCAGAACGATATTCAGGAGGTGCGCCGGGTATTGAGAGCTAACGGTCTGGGATAACGGAAGCGGGAGGAAAGACGGTGAAGATAGGAAAGCTGCCGGAGCAGGTACTGGTGCGTTCCGTATTAAGACAGGCAAAACACAGGCGGGAAGAAGTGCTGGCCGGCCCTGCCGTAGGGGCCGACTGCGCGGCAGTGGCTCTCGGCGATGATGAGATATTTGTATTATCCACCGATCCGATTACCGGTGCGGTTCAGGATATCGGCAGCCACGGTATCCATATAACCGCAAATGATCTGGCGGCCTCCGGGGCGGAACCGGTGGGCGTGCTGCTCACAGCCCTGCTGCCGGAGGATATCGGCGAAGAGCAGATTCGGGAAATTATGAGGGACGCGGAAAATGCCTGCAGGGAATTGAACATGGAAATTCTGGGCGGCCATACGGAAATCACCAGGACGGTGACCCAGCCGCTATTGTCCGTCACCGGTGTGGGCAAGGTGGCGCGGGAAGAGTTCCTGATTCCCCGGAATATCGCTCCGGGACAGGATATTGTTGTGACCAAATGGATCGGCCTGGAAGCCACGGCCATACTGGCTAAGGAAAGAGAAGAGGAATTGCTGACCCGGTTTAGCCGGGATTTTATCCGCACGGCCCGGTCTTTTGAACGGTATATCTCTGTGGTGGAGGATGCGCGGGCAGCCCGGGGGTATGGGGTCAGCGCCATGCACGATATCACGGAGGGCGGTATCTTTGGCGCCCTGTGGGAGATGGCGGAGGGCTCCGGTATAGGCCTGGAGGCAGATTTAAAAGCCATTCCCATTCGCCAGGAGACCGTGGAGATCTGTGAATATTTCGGCCTGAACCCCTATCAGATAATGTCCAGCGGCTCCATGCTGATCGCGGCAAAAGACGGGCCGGGGCTGGTGCGGGCGCTGGCAGAGAAGCATATTCACGGGACAGTGATAGGCCGGGCAACGGCGGGCCCCGGCCGGATACTCAGGAACGGAGAGGACATCCGTTATCTGGAAAGGCCTCAGCCGGATGAACTTTATAAAATCATGGGATAAGGGGAAAAATGGCGAAATTTAATATTGTTCTATTTGAGCCTGAAATTCCGGCCAACACGGGAAATATCGGGCGTACCTGTGTAGCCACGGGCACACGGCTTCATCTCATTGAGCCTTTGGGGTTTCAGCTTACGGAGAAGCAGCTGAAACGGGCCGGGATGGATTACTGGAATGACCTGGATGTGACCCGGTACATGGATTTTTCGGATTTTATGGAAAAGCATCCGGGAATCAGGCTGTATATGGCCTCGTCAAAGGCGCCCCGGGCTTATACGGATGTGCAGTACGAGAACGGGTGCTATATTATGTTTGGCAAGGAGAGCGGCGGGATTCCCGAAGAGCTTCTTCTGGAACATCAGGCAGATGCGGTGCGGATACCCATGGCGGGAGACACCCGCTGCCTGAACTTGGGCAATTCTGTGGCGGTGGTGCTCTATGAGGCGCTGAGACAGCATGGTTTTGACGGGCTGACGGCCCGCGGACAGCTGACGAAGTATAGATGGAAATAAGATAGGGAAGACGACGGGAGATTTACTCCTCGTCGTCTTCTCTTTCTTTTTTCGAGCGGGCCAGCGTGAAGGTGAATTCTGATCCTACGCCCTCAGTACTGACCACGTTGATGTTCTGTCTGTGAGTGGCAATGATTTCTTTGACAATGGAAAGGCCCAGTCCGGTGCCTTTGCGGTCTTTGCCTCGGGAGGCGTCTATCTTATAGAAACGGTCCCAGATCTTGGGCAGGCTGTCTTTGGGGATTCCGCTGCCCCGATCCCTGACGGAGATGAATATTTTATCATTTTTCAGGGTGGTCTCAATGGTGATGACGGAATGGTCGTCACTGAATTTGATCGCATTGTCGATCAGATTGTAAAGCACCTGCTGGATCTTTTCCATATCGGCGGAGACAAATGCCCGTTGGGAGGCCAGAAGCAGCTCAATGGCTATGTGTCTTTGGGTACAGATACCTTCGAAGGAGGCGGCTGTCTTTTTGATGACCGTGTGCAGGTCGAAGTCCATGATATTCAACATATAGGTTTTCATATCAAAGGTGTTGAGCTGCAGCATGCCCTGGGTCAGCTTGGTCAGACGGGAGGTTTCAAAGAGGACAGTGTCCAGATACTTGTTTTGCATTTCCGCGGGGATGGTACCGTCCAGGATGGCCTCCACATATCCCTTAATGGAAGTCAGCGGAGAACGGAAATCATGGGATACATTGGAGATAAAATTCTTCTGGAATGTCTCGGTTTGCTTTAGCTCGCCGGCCATATAGTTCAGCGTGGTGGCCAGATAGCCCATTTCGTCCTCCGAGTGTACCGGGATCTGATAATCCAGGTTGCCTGCGGCAAATTCTCTTGCGCCGTAGGTGATCTTGTTTAGCGGCCGATAGACCGTCCTGTAGGAGAGAAAGAGCAGCAGCAGAAAAAGAACCAGTATCATGCCGTAGAGAATCAGTGTAACGGACAGAAGATGTTCCCGCCCGGCCAAAACGTCGCTCATGGGCTTGTGGATGGTGACATAGCCCCTGGTGGACATACCCAGAGTGATCGGCGCCATGACGCTGACATGCTCACTGGAAAAATGACCGAAAAATGTACCTGTGGTATAGTAAGAATTGCCCATGGCGGTAGGCGTAAAATCCTCCAGGGCTTCCGTGGTATCCGTGTCCGGTTCAACAGCCGTATCCAGAATCACATGGCCTCTGATATCTACGATCAGAATATCATTTCCCTGGACTTCAGCCAGAGTATGGAGGATAAAATAGGTGTTCTCCATATCGTCTCTGGGACGATAATAGCTGATCGTGTCAGAACGGGACAGGGAGATGGCCTCCTCGTACAGTTCGGTACAGACCCTGGACATCTGGTATTTTCCGAACATCCGGGCGCCGACCGTATTGATCAGGCAGAATCCGGCCAGCGCCAGGAGAATATAGGACAGGATAAATTTAACGGGCAGTGAGAGCTTCATCGGTTTTTAACCTCGAATTTGTAACCGATTCCCCAGACTGTGGCGATGGCCCAGGTATCGTGATCTTTGATTTTTTCCCGCAGCCGTTTGATATGTACGTCCACGGTGCGGGTGTCGCCGATGTACTCATAGCCCCAGATATGATCCAGAAGCTGTTCGCGTGTGAATACCTGGTTCGGTGAGGAGGCCAGGAAATATAAAAGTTCCAGCTCTTTCGGCGGCATGTCGATGGTCTTTCCCCGGTAAAGCACGGAATAGTTGGTCTGATTGATGACCAGATCAGGATACTCTACATATTTACCGTTGTTCTGGCCGGGGGCTTTGGCCGGCTTGAAACGACGCAATACGGCCTTACAGCGCGCCACCAGTTCTTTGGAATCAAAAGGTTTGATCATATAATCGTCAGCGCCCAGCTCCAGTCCCAGCACCTTGTCAAAAATTTCTCCCTTGGCGGAGAGCATGATGATGGGGACGTCGGAGGTATGGCGGATCTCCCGGCAGACCTGATAGCCGTCGATGCCCGGCAGCATCAGATCCAGGAGGATCAGGTTGGGCTGCCAGGACTGAAACGCTTTCAGCGCTTCCTCGCCGTCATTGACGATCCGTGTATCAAAGCACTCTTTCATCAGATACAGGGCAATCAGTTCTGCAATATTGTTGTCGTCATCTACGATCAGTATTTTCTGTTTGGATGTCACGGTCACGCACCCCTTTCTGAATCATTATTTAAATTCCACAATAGTAACGCCGGCGTCGCCTTCGCCGAAGGCGGCTAGGTGGAAATTGTCCACAGTTTTCAGGCGGCGCAGATAATTGTGTATGCCTTTGCGGAGGGCTCCCGTACCCTTGCCGTGAACGATACGTACACTGGGCATATGGGCCAGATAAGCGTCGTCCAGGTATTTGTCCAGCTCGGCGACGGCCTCATCCACGGTTTTCCCCAGCAGATTAATCTCAATCCCCACGGAAGCGGATTTGGTCATTTTGATCTTGCCCTGGCCGGTGCGGGTCATACCGGGAGTGTTGATCACCGGCTCGTCTATCAGGCGGATATCAGAGATATGCACCTTAGAGCGCATGATACCCATTTGGACGAAGAGAAACCCCTTGCTGTCGGGCAGGGAACTCACGACGCCTTTCAAATTCAGGCTGACGACTTTTACCATATCGCCCGGACGGAGCTCCTGCTTTTGAGGAGCCTGACCCAGGGATGCTTTTTTCGAAGGACGGGCCATGCCCTTTTCAGTTTTGTCCATTTTCTTCCGAAGAGCGGAACGCTTTTCTTCCATCTCCCGGACGGAACCGGTCTCGCGGCCGAATTTTTGGAAATCCTTGATCGTCTGATCCGCATAATCCTTGGCTTCCTGCAGGATCGCGCGCGCTCTCTCATTGGCCTCCTGTAAAATGCGATCCTTCTGGCTGTCCAGACGTTCCTGCCGGCTTTCCAGTTTTTTCTTTAGTTCGGCGGCCTCTTTGCGGTAGGCATCCAGCTCCCGCTTTTCATTCTCCAGAGCCAGGCGGTTTGCTTCCAGCTGAGCGATGACATCCTCAAAAGACTCCGCTTCCTGGCTGAGCTGCTCGCGGGCTTTTGTGATGATATAGTCTGGCAGCCCCAATTTTCCGGAGATGGCAAAAGCGTTGCTCTTGCCCGGTATGCCTACCAGCAGACGATAGGTGGGGCGCAGAGTCTCCACGTCAAATTCACAACTGGCATTTTCTACACCCGGAGTGGCCAGAGCGTAAACTTTCAGCTCACTGTAGTGGGTGGTGGCCATGGTGCGGATACCCCGCTCGTGGAGATGCGATAAAATCGCGATGGCCAGGGCGGCGCCCTCGGTGGGATCTGTGCCGGCGCCCAGCTCGTCAAAAAGAACCAGGGAATCCTGATCTGCCTTCTCAATAAAAGAGACGATATTGGTCATATGGGAGGAGAAGGTGCTCAGGGACTGCTCAATGCTCTGTTCGTCGCCGATGTCTGCGTAAACTTCCCGGAAAACGGACAGTTCGCTGCGGTCCAGGGCGGGAATGTGGAGCCCGGCCTGGCCCATCAGAGTCAGCAGGCCGACGGTTTTCAGGGAAACGGTCTTCCCCCCGGTGTTGGGACCGGTGACGATCAGCAGGTCGAAATCAGCCCCCAGAGTAATGTCGATGGGTACTACCCGATGCTTTTCAATAAGTGGATGGCGGGCCTTGCGCAGACGAATGCGGCCCTCGTCGTTGAATACAGGCTCCGTGGCGTTTTGCCGCATGGCCAGAGAGGCCCGGGCAAAAATAAAATCCAGTTCGGCCATGAGCTGCAGGTTAGAAAGCAGGGTATCTGTGTGCATGGCGGCTTCGTTGGACAGGCGGGCCAGTATGGCCTCGATTTCTGCCTGTTCTTTAAGCTCCAGCTCCCGCAGTTCATTATTCAGGCGAACTACGGCGGCCGGTTCCACGAAGAGGGTGGAACCGGATGAAGACTGGTCGTGGATCATGCCGGGTACCTGTCCCTTGTATTCGGCTTTTACCGGTACGCAATAGCGGCCGTTGCGCATGGTGATCACCGCATCCTGCAGATAGGTGCGCAGACCGGAATTCACCAGGGAATTCAACTGGCCGTGTACTTTATCGTTGGTGTTTTTCATCAGCCGGC
The DNA here is from genome assembly GCA_949471785.1 of uncultured Lachnospiraceae bacterium. Classification (GTDB taxonomy): domain Bacteria; phylum Bacillota; class Clostridia; order Lachnospirales; family Lachnospiraceae; genus UBA11957. The sequence continues at coordinate 29,228 of CASWRE010000034.1, forward strand.
GCACATCCTTTAGAGCCGGAGAAGCGTCGTCGCTGATTTCCTCTTCGGAGATAATACAGCGGCGGATCTCCATGGCCAGGGGAGTGGTGGGTTCAAGCTGATCAAACAGGCCGTCCAGAGAGTCCGCTTCCGTATCCGCGTTGTCCCGTCGGCCGAAAGCCTTGACACGGGCTGTATTTTCCAGCAGGCTCTGGATCATCAGAAGCTCCCCGGCGCTCAAAATACTGCCGATTTCCAGTCGCTTCAGGGGGCCGCGGATATCTTTGACGCCGCCAAAGGATAAATTCCCCTTTTGAAACAGCCGGGACAGGGCGTCGCCAGTCTCGGCCTGGCGAAGTCGGATACCGCTCAGGTCGTCTTCCGGCTTTAATTCACGACACCGGGCTTTTCCCAGGCTGGAGGAGGCTTCGGCGGTCAGCAGTTCAATAATTTTATCAAATTCCAAAGTTTGGAGCGATTTTTTCTTCATTGGGTATTCCTCATTGCTTTGTGATTGAGAAGTTGTGCAGAGACGTCGTATGTTGTCTGCATACAGCGGCGTTTCGCATAGCTGTTGTTTTCTATTTTACTCTATTCGTGTCAGGTTGAAAAGGTAAATTTCTAAAACAATAGTTACTGTTATAGCAGTTCAGCCCGGTACATTGCCGTAAATGCAAAGTACTGATGGAACAGTAACAAACAATTCACAAATCGTTCATAACTGTTTGCTAAACTATTACATATATCTGCGATGTAATTACAGGAGAAATGGCCGCATGAGTGAAGAAAAAAATACACAGAAACCGGAAGCGCCGGAAGAGAGGGAAAGCAAATTTAGTTTTCTGCGGGAAAGTATCAAAAAACCGGAGCCGGACAAACGCAAGCGGATCAAAAAAGCGGGAATGCTGCTGGGTTCGGCCCTTGTCTTCGGCGTTGTGGCGGCGCTTGCTTTTGCTTTTGTCTATCCCAGGGTAGCGTATGTGATGGCGCCTCCTTCGCTGCAGAATAGCAGAGATCTGCAGGATAATCATGCATCCGGGATAAAGGGATCAGTGGACGGTATTCCGGAGAGCTCCCCGACGTCGGCCGCTTCCGTGGCTGCAGAGGTTTCGTCAGCCGCCCGGACCGGCCTGCCGGATGGGAATAAGCAGGAACCGGGGACGATATCGGACGGGTCTGGAACTCAGGGCGCCGCCGGGAGCCAGGAATCGGACGTATCCGAGAAGGGAAAAGGGACGCAGGATCAACCCGAAGGTTCCGCTTCCCCGGGTTTGCCGGAGACAGGGAGGCAGGAAACCAGAAATTCGGAGCAGGAAGGGAGCCGGGCGGCGGAAGAAAACAGCAATTCTTCTGTGCCAGAGCTTACATTGGAAAGTATGGAGCTTCTCACCAATCAGATGCAGCAGGTGGCCGAAGAGGCCCGGCATGCCGTGGTGACAGTCATCGGTATTACCCAGGATTTGGATTGGTTCAATGAGACTTACGAAAATCAGGGGCAGTTGAGCGGCCTGATTGTGAGCGGCGGGAGTAAAGAGTATTTTATCCTGACGGAATATCGTGTGGTCAAGGATGTGGATCGTATTATGGTGACATTTTTTAACGGGGATACCGTGGATGCCCGTTATGTCCGGCGGGATGACGCCACCGGCCTGGCGGTCCTCAGGGTTATGGCGGAAGACGTAGGCAGGAAGACACGGGAAGAAATTCAGGTGGCAGACGTCGGCTGGGTGCAGCCCGTCAGCCAGGGACAGCTGGTAATGGCTGTCGGAAGTCCTATGGGGTATAGCGATGCTTTTACCTGGGGGATTGTCACCTCAGTGAATAACAGTATTTCTGTTACCGATAATGTGTATCGCGTGATTACCACCAATATGCAGGCAGGAGAGGACGGAAGCGGTGTTCTTCTGAATATGGATGGCCAGGTCATCGGATTTATGGCTCAGAAATTGACAGATACCAAGGCGCTGGGTCTGGTGAGTTGCCTGCCTATGGCGGAGCTTTATACATTGGTTCAAAGTCTTTGCGCCAATGAGGAGCAGGTTTACGCGGGAGTCAGCGGCCAGGAAGTCGTCGCATCCATCTCAGAAAAGACCGGTATTCCCAAAGGAGTTTGGGTGGATCGGGTAGAAACGGACTCTCCGGCCATGAAGGCAGGTATTCAGAAAGGGGATGTGATTTATAAAGTGGATGAAACCGATATCAGTTCCCTCCGGGATTTTCATACGGCCCTGGAAAACAGCGGCGTAGGGAAAAAGGTGCAGATCAGCGTTATGCGTCAGAGTGTGGAGGGATATGTAGAGATAGTATTTGACGTGGTCATTGATGCAGTATAAAATAGGAAACGGGGATGTTGCAGCCACATGCCGCAGCATCCCCGTTTTTACCAATATTTGACAGACGGATAGAAGAAAGAGGAGTGTGAAATGAAATATATTCGGGAATTGCGGGACGGAGAGAGACTTGTAGGTATATATCTGTGCAAACATAAACAGTCGGCGATGACGAAAAACGGTAAACCCTACGACACTGTGCTTCTGCAGGATAAGACGGGCGTGCTGGATGCAAAGATCTGGGACCCCAACTCATATGGAATTGAGGATTTTGAGGATCTGGATTATATAGAAGTGACCGGTGATATCATCACCTTTGCCGGAGCTCTGCAATTGAATATCAAAAGAGCCCGGAAGGCCCGGGAGGGTGAATATAATCCCGGCGATTACCTGCCGGTCAGCACTCGGAATGTAGAAGAAATGTATGCGGAGCTGCTGGCTTACGTGCGCTCGGTGAAGAATCCCTGGCTGGCGCAATTGCTGGACGGCTGGTTTATGAGGGATGCGGACTTTATCAAAGCTTTCAAATTCAGCTCCGCAGCCAAAACCGTCCATCATGGGTTTGTAGGCGGCCTTCTGGAACATACGCTGAGTGTGACGAAGCTGTGCGCATATTATACCAAAGCATATCCGATATTGAACAGGGATCTGCTGATCACGGCGGCTCTTTTGCATGATGCGGGAAAGACCAGAGAACTGTCTCCTTTCCCGGTTAATGATTATACGGACAACGGGCAGCTTCTCGGCCATATTATGATGGGAGCTGAGATGGTGCACGATGCGGCGATGCGGATACCGGGGTTTCCGCCCCGGCTGGAGAGTGAACTTAAGCATTGTATTTTGGCTCACCACGGAGAATTGGAGTACGGTTCACCAAAGAAGCCGGCGCTGGCAGAAGCCATGGCGTTGAATCTGGCGGATAATACGGACGCCCGGATGGAGACGCTCCGGGAAGTGTTCCTGGACGCGGGAGACAAAAAGGACTGGCTGGGGTATAACAGGATTTTTGAGAGCAATTTGCGGAAGACCACAGCGGGAGACGTTGATTAAAATGGGCCGCATGATATTGGCGGAATCGTAAAGTCGAATGACAGAAGCGTTATAGACGGAAACAAGACGGAGAGGGCAAAGGGATTATGGCGGAATACAGGAAAAATCAGGAGATTGAGCTGGGGATATCGGCTCTCGGCAATGAGGGGGAAGGTATCGGAAGAACCCGTGAGGGTTTTACCGTGTTTGTCAAGGACGCCCTGCCCGGGGATCGGGTACGGGTGAAACTGATGAAAGTAAAAAAACAGTATGCTTTCGGACGGCTCATGGAAATTCTGTGTCCGTCGCCGGACCGGGTCGATGCGCCGTGTTCCTGTGCCAGAGCCTGCGGGGGATGCCAGCTCCAGGCTCTTTCCTATGAAAAACAGTTGGCGTACAAGGAAAATAAAGTACGGCAGGATCTGATCCGTATCGGCGGTATAGAAAATCCTCCTATGGAGCCGATCATCGGTATGGAGATCCCCTGGCGTTATCGAAATAAAGCCCAGTTCCCGGTGGGGTGGGACAAAAAAGGGCGTCTCATCGCCGGATTCTATGCCGGCCGCACCCATTCCATTGTCCCTCAGAGGGACTGTCTGCTGGGGGCGGAGGTAAACCGCCGGATTCTGGACACGGTGCTGGCTTATATGGAGCAATACGGGATTCCTCCATATGACGAAAAGACGGGCAGCGGCCTGGTGCGTCACATTCTGATCCGCTGCGGGTTTTCCACAGGAGAAATCATGGTCTGTCTGGTGGTAAACGGAGACAGATTGCCGGAGGAAGGAATCCTGGCGGCCCGTCTTCAGGAGATTCCCGGCATGGCCGCAGTTCTATTGAATATCAACAGGGAGAGAACCAATGTGATTTTGGGAGAGACCGTGCGCACGGTTTGGGGGAAAAGCTATATCACCGATATGCTTGACGGTATATCTTTCAGGATTTCTCCCCTGTCCTTTTATCAGATAAATCCCCGCCAAACAGAAAAATTGTACGGGCAGGCGCTGGAATATGCAGCTCTGACCGGCCAGGAGACCGTCTGGGATGTCTATTGCGGCATCGGTACGATCTCCTTATTTCTTGCCCGACGTGCCGGGCGGGTCCGGGGTGTGGAAATCATTCCCCAGGCCATCGAGGACGCCAGACGGAATGCAGCGCTGAACGGTATAGAGAATGTGGAATTTTTCGTGGGAAAAGCCGAGGAAGTATTGCCCGAGCAATATGAGAAAAACGGAATGCGGGCGGACGTCGTCGTCGTAGACCCGCCCCGTAAAGGATGCGACAGAGCGGTACTGGATACTATTCTAAAAGTGGCGCCGCAGAGGATTGTGTATATCAGCTGTGACCCCGCAACCATGGCCAGGGATGTGAAAATACTGGGAGAAGGGGGATATGGGGTGGAAAAAGTCAGGTGCGTGGATATGTTTGGGGAAACATGCCACACAGAATGTGTGGTGTTGATACAAAGGAAACATATCTAGAAATCCTTTATTTTAAGCAGTTTTATAAGCATTTTGTGTTTACGGAAGATGAGGAAGGGAATCGGAATAAGAGGATGGAGAAGTATTTTGAAGTTTCGGCGGTGGTTGATGTGGGGTGTGGGGAGACAAAAAATAGTTATTTTTGAAAGTAGTTATATATTTTAAGATTTGATATTTTGCTAATCTGAGATTACATTGTGTTGTTTTTGCATGAGGGCAGTCTTCATATCTACATCCTAAGAGAAAAACTGCCCTATGCAAAGACTTCTTTTTGCTCAGGTGAATATTTATAACAGAGCATTGCGGTTTGAATATCAAAAATTATTGTTATTTGGGAGGATAATATGCCATTAGAAAAAGGTGGTAGAGCAGACAAAAAAGGTAACCAATATGAAATAAATTGCATTATTTATGAGGTTCTGAAAATTTTAGACGAAAAAAATTATAGCATTGTTATAGAGGCACTTGGTGTAGATGAAATAGGAACAGATATTCTTGTAACAACTTTTGAAGGTATAAAAGAACATCAGCAGTGTAAAGCACGAAATGCCAGTAAAAAAAGTTGGGGGATTTGTGACTTAAGAGCAAAAAATATATTTAGTGCATGGAAAAAACAATTGAATCGAGATGATGGTAGGAAGGTTGCGTTAATTAGTCCAATGGAGTGTTCTTTTTTAGTCGATTTAAACGATCGGGCGAATAACACAAGTGGTAAAGCTGAAGATTTTTATGCGGTTCAGATTATGGAAAGCGGTAAGGAGTTTCGAGATTTTTATAAAGACTTTTGTACGGAAATGGGTTTGAACTTTGAGAAAGATATGGATATATTAAAAAGTATAGATTATCTAAGAAGAATTAGTTATAAACCTATGCCGGAATATACGCTTTTAGAACTTATAAATCAAAGTATACAGTTTTTGTTTATAAGTGAAAAGGATATGGTATATAACGCTTTGGTATCTTTGGTAGTTACAAAAGATATATTGGGAAAAGAAATAACGCAACCCATGTTATATGATTACTTCAGGAATCAGAAAATTGAGTTCCGTTTAAGAGATAATGATGATAGGATTGCTCCAAGGATAAATGAAATTAATCAGGAATACAGAGAAACTTTTAAGCCTTTGCAAGAAGGATTGATAGATAGAAAAGAATTTGACAGTTGTATAGAATCAATAGAAAATGGAAAATCATTTATTATTTGTGGTAGTGCAGGATATGGAAAAAGTGGATGTACGGAA